>MESQ01000053.1 GCA_001771065.1 Burkholderiales bacterium RIFOXYD12_FULL_59_19
GTCTGCACCGCATCCCCCTCGCCCAACTTCACATCTTTCACGTCCAGATATGCCGCCTGCTGGCGGATCAGTTCGCCCAATTTGGCCACGCCGTAGTTGCGCGGGTCGAATGAGGGGTGGCTGCGGTTGATCTGGCTGCCCAGGGCAGATAGCGTGGTCCAGCCGTCTTCGCGAGCGATGGCATTCAACGCGTTCAATATCATCGGCTTGAGCTTGGGTAACTCGGCCACGGGCTCCTTGCCGGGTTTGGCTTCTTCGGGCTCGGTGCGCAAAATTTCGGTGTAGATGAACTTGTCACACGCGGCCACAAAAGGCTCCGGCGTTTTGCGCTCGCCAAAGCCATAGACCACCAGCCCCGCCTCGCGGATGCGGGTGGCCAGCCGGGTGAAGTCGCTGTCGCTGCTCACCAGGCAAAAACCGTCCACCCTGCCGGTGTGTAACACGTCCATGGCGTCGATGATCAGCGCCGAGTCGGTGGCGTTTTTGCCGCTGGTGTAAGCAAACTGCTGTATCGGCTGGATGGCCATGGTGTGCAGCACGTCTTTCCAGCCCCTGAGGTTGGTGGTGGTCCAGTCGCCATAGGCGCGCTTGATGGTGGCCGTGCCGTAGCGCGACACCTCGGCCAGTAGTTCCTGGATGACGGAGGCCTGCGCGTTATCGGCATCAATGAGGACGGCAAGCTTTTGGTTGGGGTTGGTGGCCATGGGTTTCTCCCTTGTGGTGGTGTGATCGTACAGGTTTTACTGCTTCGTTTTTTTATTGTCCGAAGTGGTCGCCAAGTAACATGCATACCTTTACAAACTCAAACTCAAACTCGAAGGGGCGTGCGGATTACTACACTTGAGGCCCACCCTTCCATTCATATGACGCCCCCCCTGTATTCAGAATCAAGCGAAACTTCCCTGCTTGAAATCAACGCCGTCACCCTGCTGCGCGGAACCAGCAAAGTGTTTGAGGCGCTGACACTTCACTTGAGCGAGCCGCGCATCGGCCTCATTGGCGACAACGGCGCGGGAAAAAGCAGCCTATTTCGGATGATTTGCGGCCTGGACAAGCCCGAGTCCGGGACTGTGCGTGTGCGGGGCTTTGCGGCACATGACATCAATACGAAGCGCCCCGGCATGGTCGGCATGATGTTTCAGAACCCCGACGACCAGATCATTTTCCCGACCGTCGAGGAAGAGCTTGCACTCAGCCTGAGTCCGTCGGGCCTCCCGCGCCGCCAGGCCATCGCCAAGGCGCGTGTTTTTCTGGACTCCAGAGGACTGGGCCCCTGGGCGCAGCGCACCATGGGCAGCCTGAGCCAGGGGCAGCGCCAACATGTATGTTGGCTTGCATTGATGATTGCGTCGCCCGAGCTGCTGCTGCTCGATGAACCTTTCGCGAGTCTGGATCTGCCCGGGCAAGCGCTGCTGGGCATGGACATCGCACGCGCGAGTCAGCAGGTCATTGTGTCGACGCATCTGCTGCGCCATGTTCGCGACTTTGAACGCGTGATCTGGCTCGACAAGGGCTGCGTGCGCGCGGACGGTTCAGGTCAGGCCGTCTGTGCAGCCTACGAGGCGGATGTGGCCGCGCGCCTGGCACGGCAGGCGCTGTCGTTCAATGATGGTCCGCCGCACGGCGCCCCTTCAATCCACTAGTGCGGCGACTCAGAAATGGAGGAACAAAATGAAAATGACGGATTTTTCTGACTGGCTAGGCGAGAGGAGGCGACATAGCCGTAGCTATGGCAACGACGAACAACGACGTCAGGCGGGAAAAGACGCGTTTTCATGTTCCTGTATTTCTGAGTCGCGGTACTAGACAAACACGCGAAGGAATCCACCCTTGGGAAGTCTTTACAGCGACCACATCACCTGGCTGCACCGCGTCCCCGCAGCCTTCAAGCTGTTTTGCTTTGCCGTGCTCGGCACGGCACAGTTTCTGATGGGCAGCCCCACGGCACTGGTCCTCAGTGCGCTGGCGTGCTCCCTGCTGTTCGTCTCGCTGGGGCGCGCCATTTACCCAGCGCGCAAACTCGTGCTCTCGATCGTGCTCGCCAGTCTTTTGATCGTGGCGTTTCACGCCTTCATGCAGCAGCCCAGTCTGGGCGTGGTCAGTGCCTTGCGGCTTTTGAGCGCCTCGCTGCTGGGCATCGCCCTGACGCTGACGACGCGCTCGCGCGATTTGCTCGACGTGTTCGAGCGGCTCCTGTCACCACTGCAGCGTTTGGGCATCAGAACCGAGCGGCTTGCCCTGCAGCTGGCCATGATGCTGCGCTTTACGGAACACTTTTTCGTGGTGTGGAAGCGTCTGGATGACGCGCACCGCATCAGAACGGGCAAGGCAGGGGGCCTGCGAATTCTGGCGCCGCTGACCATTCAGATGCTGGTCTGCGCGCGACGGGCAGCAGATACACTCGAATTGCGCCTGGGCGAATGACGCCGGACCTTCCTTTAACCCTGCCCTGAGAGGCACAAGTACTTTTTTCACCATGAAATCATCGCGTTCACTGGCCCTTGTTTCCCTGTTTGCCGCCCTGATGGCCGTGCTGGGGCTGATCCCCAAAATCGACTTGCCCCTGGGGGTTCCGATCACGCTTCAGACCCTGGGCGTGATGCTGGCGGGCTGCATGCTGGGCCCCAAAAGAGGGCTGCAGGCCATTGTGCTGTTTCTGGGCGCCGTGGCGCTGGGCTTGCCCCTGTTGTCGGGCGGGCGCGGCGGCTTTGGCGTTTTCCTGGCCCCGTCCGCGGGCTACCTCATCGGCATGCCCTTTGGCGCCTTCGTGACGGGCTGGGTGATGTCGCGGCTTCCGGGCGCCGCGCCGCAGCACATTGCCGTCAACGCCTTCATCGCATCAAGCCTCGGGGGTCTGCTTACGGTCCATGCTTTTGGCGTCGCGGGCCTGGTGAAGCTGGCCAGTCTGACGTGGACGCAGGCGTTTTTTGGAACACTGGTGTTTGTTCCGGGTGACCTGATCAAGTGCGCGCTGTGCGCCATGGTGGTTCACACGGTGGCGCGCGGCGTGCCCGACTGGCACTTTGGAGGCCGGGCGCTGAAATGAACCGGGGATATGCCGCTGACCTGGTGCATGCGCGCCTGGCCGAGTGGGCGCATTCACGCGGTGACGCCATTGCCATTCGTAATGGTCTGCAGACGCTCACGTTTTTCCAGCTTCACGAGGCCGTCACGCGCCGGTCCAGCGAACTCCTGCGCTCGAGCGCACCGGCGACCCTCCTGGTCGACGATGCCTTGCCGATGACCCAGAGAATCGTGGACTTTCTGGGCATCATCACAAGCGGGCGCTGTGCCGCGGTGGGCGACCCCGATTGGCCGCCTCGGGTACGCCAGACGGTGTTGGCGTCGCTGCCGACGCAGGCCGCCGAGCTGCCCGCGCCGCGCCCTGAGTCGCCCTTTTATATGGGGTACACCTCCGGCAGCACCGGCACGCCCAAAGCTTACACACGCAGCCACCAGTCGTGGACAACCAGCTTTCGGGCCTGCCTGGAGGAGTTCGGGCCGCACGCCAGCAGCTGCATTCTGGCGCCCGGCCGGGACTCGCATTCGCTCTTTCTGTTTGGCATGATGCTCGGACTCTGGAGCGGGGCAGGCATTGTGGTGCAGGAGCGCTTTTCTGCGGCGGCGGTGCTTGACACCCTGCGGCGCGGGCTCACGCCGTGTCTGGTGGCCGTGCCCAGCCAGCTGATGCTGATGGTTGAGGTGGCAAGACACCGGGGCGGTGCACCCATTGAAGCGGTCCGGCTCATCCTGATCAGCGGTTCGCGCTGGATCCGCTCGCGCACCGCGGAGCTTCGTGCCTTGTTTCCCTGCGCGCGGATCATCGAGTTTTACGGCGCCTCCGAGACCAGCTTTATCGCCTGGATGGACACCGATGAGGCCACACCCCCGGCGGTGGTGGGCCGGCCATTCAAAAACGTCGAGCTGCAGATCCGTGACATCGGCGAGGGCGAAGCTGCGGGCCTGATCTACGTGCGCAGCCCCATGGTGTTCACGGACTATGTCGGTGGCGCCGCTGACAGCACCGCCGCCCTCCGGGACGGCGACTGGCTGAGTGTGCGCGACCTCGGGTATCTTGATGCGCAGGGCCGACTCTGTCTGACGGGGCGTCAAAACCGCATGCTCGTGACTCAGGGGAAAAATCTGTTTTCCGAAGAGCTGGAGTGCGTCTTGCAAACGCATCCATCGATCATGAGCGCATCGGTGCAGGGCGTCGACGATCCGCTGCGCGGATTTCTGGTGGTCGCCCTGCTCGAGTTGCGCCAGCACCCGGCGCACAAGCCGCCCACGGCTAGCCAGCTCGCCGCCTGGTGCCGTCAAAGCCTTGAAGCCTATAAAGTACCGAAAAAATTCTATGTCTGCCAGGACTGGCGCCTCACGCCCAGCGGCAAGACCGATCACGCGGCGCTTGCGCAAAGCTTGCGGCGCCATCTCGACGGAGCTGCCTCCGGGGACTTGCCATGTCTGACCCCACTGCCCTGATTGGTGCGTGGGCGCGCAGCGCGGTGGCCCCCCACGGCGGTGCGTTTCGCACCCTGCATACGCACGAGATCGCCGCGCCCGTTGTGCGCGCCTTGTTGGCGCGTGCGGGCATCGGCGCGCAGGCGGTCGACGCGGTTGTGCTCGGCAATGCGTTGGGCGCAGGCGGCAATCCGGCCCGCATGGTCGCGCTGGCAGCGGGCCTGCCCGAACGCTGCGCGGCATTTTCGGTCGATACGCAGTGCTGCTCCGGGATAGACGCGGTATCGATGGCCGTGGGCCTGTTGGCATCGGGCCAGGCCTCGGTTGTTATTGCCGGCGGTGTGGAGGCCTGGAGTCGCGCCCCGATCCGGCAACTGCGACCGCTGCGTGAAGGCGAGCCCGCCATCGCGTATGACAGGCCAGCATTTTCTCCGGACCCTTCACGGGACCCGGACTTGCTGGTGTCGGCAGCGCGTTATGCGCAACAGCACGGCTTTAGCCGCGCTGAGCAAGATGCCTACGCGGTGCTCAGCCATCAACGCGCCACCACGCATGCGCCAACTTTGGCGCTGGAGATTATGCCCATCCATGACTTGAACCGGGACGCATATCCACGCGCCACCAGTCTGGTCCGTGCCGCCCGCATGCCTGTGGCCATCAGGCGCGCGTCATGGGAAGACGCTGCCTGGCCACATCCACAGGAAACTGCCGACTGCTCGGTCAGCACGCTGGCCATTTCGGCCAGGGCCGATGGCGCGGCGCTGGTTTTACTGGCTAGCTCGCAGGCATGCAAAAAGCACGGTATCGCCCCGCAGGCGGCCTGGGTGACGTCTGCCTCTGTGGGATGTGATTCGGCAACCCCGTTGATCGCGGCCGAAAAAGCAGCTGTTGCGGCGCTGTTGCGCGCAGGCTTGCACTCGATCAAGGGCATGCGCGTGATTGAATTGCATGATGCGTTTGCGGTCCAGGGGCTGAGTTTTTGCAAGGCCCTGGGGATCGACCCGGAACGCATCAATCGGCGTGGGGGGGGGCTGGCACGCGGTCACCCGATAGGCGCCTCTGGCGCGGTCGCCCTGGTGCGCCTGCTTTCTGATTTGCTGCGCGATGAAGAACTCGGAGCGCGGGGGCTTGTCGCCGTCGCGGGTGCCGGGGGCATCGGTGCCGCAGCCATATTGGAGCGGTTCTGAACTCAGGCGATGACGCGAAAGTAATCATCCAGACCACAACGCGTGGTCTTCGCCTGGTTCACCGGTGCCGCCTCGTCGGCATAGCCTAACGCCAGCCCGCAGACAATGGCGCAATGTGCATCGAGATCGAGGCTGCGGCGCACGAGGTTGGGCAATGTGGCCAAGGCCCCAATCGCACAGGTCGCCAGGCCGTGGGATTGCGCCGCGAGCATCAAGCCATAAATCGCCATGCCCAGATCGAGGTAGCCACCGCTTCCAAACGCGCGGTTGATGGTGATCACCAGGGCCACGGGCGCGTCAAAAAATTCGAAATTTCGTTCAAACTGCGCATCCCGGCCTGAGCGGTCCTCGCGCCCAATGCCCAGCGCGCCATACAGCGCCTGGGCCGATGCCGCTTGCCGACGTCTCAGACCCATCGGCATGGGGTCGGGATATGACCCGTAGTCCCCGACCTCCTTGAGTCCGTTGCGCCAGGCGTCGCTCAGCGCAGCCGAAAGCCGCCTGCGTGCCTGGCCTTCAACGAGGAGGAAGCTGCCGGGTTGCAGATTGGCGCCGCTTGGCGCCTGTCGGGCACTCATTAAAATTTGGTGAAGCAGACTCTGGGGAACGGGCTCCGGCAGGAAAGCCCGCACGGATTGCCGCTGCGTCGCAAGCCGGGTCAACACATCGGAGTCTGGGAGTTTCAAAATGGCCATGCAGGAGAAAATCAAACGTTAATTATCCGGTCTTCAAAGTGAATTACAAGCATCTCAAAAACAGAACGTTTGACGACGTGCGTCAGCGCTACGGGGCGTCGGACACAATTTTGTATGCCCTGGGCGTCGGCATGGGCTCGGACCCGGGCGATTTGAAGCAGCTGCGTTATGTCCATGGGGAGGACCTGCTCGCCTTGCCGACGATGGCCGTGGTGCTGGGCAGCCCGGCTTTTTGGATGCGCTCGCCCGACGCGGCGCTCGACTGGAAGAACATTGTTCATCTCGAACAGGAGTTGACGCTGCACCGCCCCCTGAAGGCCAGCGGTGACGTGGTGGGCAAGACCGTGGTGGAGGCGGTCGTCGACAAGCGCGCCCAAGGCGCCCTGCTCTCTACACGGTGCGATCTTTTCGATGCCGCCACGTCGGAGCTCATCGCGAACATGCGATCTGCCAACCTGTGCCGCAGCGACGGCCACTTTGGAGGTACCGACACGGTGGACGCGCCGCCAAAGTGGCGCCCCCAAGGACCACCTGACATCACCTGCATCTTGCCGACCTTCGCACAATCCGCGCTAATCTACGGCCTCAGCGGCGACGACAACCCCCTGCATGCCGATATGCGGGTCGCGCAGGGCGCGGGGTTTGACCGGCCGGTGTTGCAGGGCCTGTGCACGTTTGGCATTGCCGGTCATGCGGCACTCCGTGTGTTTTGCGACTATGCGCCGGAGCGACTGAAAAAGTTGAGGGTCAGGTTTGCTGCGCCGCTTTATCCGGGAGAGAGCGTGCACACCACGTTCTGGCACCTTGGACGCGGCACGGCCGCCTTCCAGTGCCATTCGGTGGAGCGCAATGTCATGGTCATCAATAACGGTTTCGTCGAATACGTTGAATAGGCAAATCAGCCGCACACGCCGTGATTAAAGTGCTCAACGCCCCGCCACGTGCCAGGCGCCAGACCGTCCAGTGAGTAAGGCCCAATGGCAGCCCGAATCAGCCGCAGCGTCGGGTAACCCACCGCTGCGGTCATGCGGCGAACCTGGCGGTTGCGCCCCTCCGAGATCACCAACTCCAGCCAACTGGTGGGGATGGACTGGCGAAAGCGCACGGGTGGTTCGCGCGCCCAGAGCGGCTCGGGCTGCGGTATCAACTTGGCGCGAGCAGGCCGGGTGGGGCCATCGTTCAATTGAACCCCCTGGCGCAAGGACACCAGTGCCGCATCAATCGGCACACCTTCAACTTGCACCCAGTAAGTCTTTTCCATCTTGTGGCGCGGGTCGCTGATGCGGGCTTGCAGCTTGCCGTCATTGGTGAGCAACAGCAGGCCTTCACTGTCGGCGTCGAGCCTTCCGGCCACGTACACGCCGGGGATGTCGATGAAGTCCTTGAGCCCGCGCCAGCGCCCTTCGGCCGTGAATTGACTCAAGACACCATAGGGTTTGTTGAAACAAATCAAGTGCACGCCACTGGTCTCACGGCCGTGCACACCACCTTGGGCCAGCGCTGCTGCGCCCCGGGCAAGGCCAGCGGTACCGCTGGGGTAAAAATGTGAATCGCTCATGGGATGTTTGCCGGATTGAATGCGGTTTGAAAGTGACAAGGCGATTATCTGGGTGCCAAGGGCTACACTGACGACCCGACGCTGTGAGCGGCCAGGTCTGGCCGCCAGACCCAACAGGTAAGTCCATGCATGCCCAAGACATTCTCCATTTCTGGTTCGATGAGCTGACGCCCAGGCAGCACTTTGCCAAAGACCCGGCGCTGGATGCAACGATGCGCGAGCGGTTTGAGGGCATCCTGCTGTCGGCGGCGCAGTGCGAGCTTTTTGACTGGCGCACAAGCCCGCAAGGGCGAGCGGCAGAAATCGTGCTGCTGGACCAGTTTTCACGCAACATTTTTCGCGACACACCGCGTGCGTTTGCGCAAGACGCGTTGGCCCTTGCGCTCGCGCAGGAACTGGTGGCCAGCGGACAAGACCTCAGTTTGCCGCTGGAACAGCGCCGGTTTGTCTACATGCCCTACATGCACAGCGAGTCTGCGCTGGTGCATACACAGGCGGTGCGGCTGTTCTCACAGCCGGGGCTTGAAAACAATCTGGATTTTGAATTGCGCCACCAGGCCATCATCACCCGCTTTGGCAGGTTTCCCCACCGCAACGCGCTGTTGGAACGCCTTTCCAGCGCCGAAGAAATTGCATTTTTAGCCACGCCGGGGTCGTCTTTCTGATCCCTGCACACCGGAGAACCTGACAACCATGAAAGCAAGCTGGAACAACATCGTCATTGCCGAGAGTGACGACACCGTGCTGGTGGAAGGCAACCATTACTTTCCCGAAAGCACTTTGAGAAAAGAGTACGTCACCTTCAGCAACCACAAAACCAGTTGTGCCTGGAAGGGCCAGGCCAGCTACTCCTCGCTGCTGATCAACGGCGAGATGCTCACCGATGCTGTTTGGTACTACCCCGACCCGAAGCCCGAGGCTGACATGGTGCGCGGCCGTGTGGCGTTCGGCAATGCCATCAAGGTGGCATGACGGCGCTCACCCTCACCAGCGTCAACACCAACGTGTACAGCGTGCACCTGGCCGACGGCTCGCACGTTGGCAATCTCAAGCGCATTGGCACGCTCTGGAAGTTCAAGGCTGTGGGTTATGACGCAGCCGGTGGCGTCGAGCCCGGCGGCGGGCCATTCACCCACTTGCACAACACGGTACTTTCAAAGCCCGATGTGCTGGAACTCAATGCCAGGTTGGGCGGGAGCACAGCATGAGTGAAATTTTCCCCATCCGTTATGTCAATCCGGTTTTTCGACCGCCGAGCGAGGCCGAGTCGCTGATCCTGCCGGTCACCAACGGCTGCTCGTGGAATAAGTGCACGTATTGCGAGATGTACACCGCGCCGCAAAAGAAGTTTGGCGTTCGCGACGAGCAGGAAACCCTGGACACCATCCGCCACTGCGGTGAACAGTTCGCCGGCCAGGTGCAGCGGGTCTTTATCGGTGACGGTGATGCCATGGTGCTGTCCACCCGGCGGCTGATGACTTTGCTTGCCGCCATCAAAACCCATCTGCCCAAGGTGCGGCGCATTTCCAGCTACTGCCTGCCGCGCAACCTGCGCCACAAAACCGTGCAGGAACTGCAAGAGTTGCGCGCAGCGGGTTTGTCGCTGGTGTATGTGGGCGCGGAGTCCGGTGACGATGCCGTGCTGCAACACGTCAGCAAAGGCGAAACCTTTGAGTCCACCCGGGACGCTTTGGACAAGCTGGGTGCGGCGGGCATCAGCCGCTCGGTGATGTTGCTCAACGGGCTGGGTGGCCGCCAGTTGTCACCGCAGCATGCCACCAACTCAGCCCGCCTGGTCAACCTGACCCAGCCAGAATTTCTGGCCACACTGGTGGTGAGTTTTCCGCAGGGCGAGGACCGGTTTCGCCAGGGTTTCCCGCAGTGGGAAGCCCTCAACCAGCAGGAGCTGTTTGCCGAGATGGCGCAATTTCTGCAGGCGCTGGAACTCAAACGAACCGTGTTTCGCAGCGACCATGCCTCAAATTGGCTGGTGCTCAAGGGGATTTTGGGCGCGGAAAAAGAGCGTTTGTTGCAGGAAGTCGACAATGCCATGCATCGCCCCGAGTCTGCCAAACTGCGCCCAAACTGGCAGCGCGGGTTGTAAGCTATCGACACATTCCAAGTTCACTATTCTTAAACATGCTGAGTCCCTTCAAAAACCTGCTCAACCAATTTTTCATGCCTGACAACGCCCAGGCAAGCGTCAGTGACGCGCGCAGCCTGCAGTTGGCCACCGCCGTGCTGCTGGTCGAGGTGATGCGTTCCGACACCGCAGTGTCTGCCACAGAGCGCAGTTCTACCCTGGCGGCGCTGCGCACCCAATTTGCCTTGAGCGACGATGAACTGGCCCGGCTGCTGGCACAAGCAGAAGACACCGCCAAAGGCGCCAACGACTACTTTCGCTTTACCAGCGCCATGAACGACCAGTTCACCCAGGCCGAAAAGATCCAGGTGGTGGAACACATGTGGCAGGTGGCCTTTGCCGACGGGCATCTGGATGCCAATGAAAACCACCTGATCAGCAAGATTGCCGGTCTGTTACACGTGACCCACGGCGAGTACATTGCGGCCAAGTTACACGCCAGGCAAGCCGCGCAACTGGCCGTATAGCGGCAAAAGCGAAGTAGTGGCCTGCGAATTCTTCACCCACTGAACCCGGTCATCTCGGGCCCCAGTCCCAGCGCATCAAACACCCGGATCGCGGCATAGGCATCGTTGGCGGCGTACACCAGCTGCGCTTCCGACAAGCGCGGATTGGCCCAATTGCTGGTGGCGGCTTTTTTTGATTTGATGAAGCGCTGCTGGAACAGCACCGCCACCGCGCCTTTGACGCCCATGTCCTTGCGGTAGCCGCGCTCCCGGAACACCGTGTTCAGCTCCAGGATGCCGACGGGCTCCACACCCAGTTTTTCAATGATGCGCTTGCGGTCGTCGCGCAGGCCAAAGCCGGCTTTGGCAATACCTCTCAAACGCAGCAGTTCGGCCGCCACGGCGCGGCAGGCCGGGTCGTGCAACTGGAACACCCAGGCGCGCTCGGGCGTGGACAACTGCAAAATGTGCGGCCCGTCAGACGCTTCACCCACGCGAAAGGTCGGTTTGGACTCGGTATCAAAACCCCAGGCGCTGGCAACAACCAGTGCGGCAAAGGCGGCTTTGGCCTCGGCTTGTGTGGTCACCAGCGCAATGCGGTCAAGCCCCAGCCGCGCAAAGGACGGCAGCATGGCAATGGTGTCTTTATCTGGTGTGCTGTGCATGAATAGTTACCCTGATTCTGTGTGTGCTAATTTCGGTTAACCTCGCCGCCTTGACAACAAAGGAACCCCATGAAAAAACTCAACGTCACCATCAAGCTTGAAATGTCGGTCCCGGACGACTGGGAACTGGTTGAAACCTCGGAAGGTGGCCACGTGTTGAAGCTGCCCAACGGGCAGTTTCTGGACCTTGCCGTCGAGCCGCTGTTTGCCAGCGACCCCGAAGCAACCTGGGCCAGCACCGAAGACGACGATGTGCTGAACGACCTGCTCGACATGGTGGAAAGCGAAGAAGTGGCCTACGAGTTCGTCACCCACTGAACCCGTCAGCCCGTCGTGGACGGTCCTTTAGGCCACGGATGCGCCTGACAAGATACGCATCAAACGGCTAAATCGGTCTCCGGCGAGTGATACCGAATCCAGCAAGCCTTCTTCAAGCTCGTCTTCAAGAAATTCATCGGAATCCAGGCCAGCAGCCTCGCCGAATTTCATGCGTTTGATGGTGCCGCGCATGCGGTCGGCCAGCAACACCGTGAGCGCACGAAAAAATCGCATGCCAAAGCCGGCGTCTTCAGCAAACCGGACCTCCAGCGCGGCTTTGCTCAGCTCCAGCAGTTTCACTGGGCCTTTTGCGGTGACCGTGGCGGACGTAGGCGAGCTGTCAACAATGGACATTTCGCCCAGCATCTCACCCGAACCCAGCTCGGCCACGATGCCAATCCCGGCAATGGCCACCTGCATATGGCCGTCGACCAAAATGTACAGGCGGTCAAGCCGCTCACCCTCGCGGATCAGCACCGTCTGGTCCGTCAAGGTGCGCGCTGTACCGACCTTGCTCATCCACTCCACATCGGTGTCGCTCAGCAAGCCAAAAATATAAAGCACTTTGCGCATAAGACCTTACTCCCTAGTTGACAAACATGACGTTACAGCAACTGCCGTCTGGCCAGTTCTGCGAATGTGCCGTTGGCGGCGATCAAGTCCGCGTAACAGCCGGTTTCGATAATTTTCCCGCTTTTGACCACCACGATTCGGTCCGCATGGGTGATGGTGGACAACCGATGGGCAATCACCACCCGCGTGATGTCCAGTCGGCGCAGGCTGTCCATCACGATCGCCTGGGTTTTGTTGTCCAGCGCGCTGGTGGCCTCATCCAGCAGCAAAATAGCGGGCTTGTGCACCAGCGCCCGCGCCAGCAGCAGCCGCTGCCGCTGGCCGCCCGACAGGGTGGCCCCACCCTCTTGCAACACGGTGTGCATACCCATCGGCATCGCTTCGATGTCAGCGTCCAGGCCCACCAGGCGTGCCGCGTCCATGGCTTCTTGCTGGGTAATGCGCACACTGGCAGCAATGTTGGCAAACAGGCTGCCGGCAAACACGCGCCCGCTTTGCAGCACCACGCCAATGTTGCGGCGCAGCGCCGTCAAATCCAAACCAGCCAGCGGTTTGCCGTCAAAAAACACCTCACCGCGCTGTGGCAATTCAAACCCCATCATCAGCCGCATCAAGGTCGATTTGCCGCTGCCCGACGGTCCCACAATGGCGACAAACTGGCCAGGTTCAATGGTCAGCGACAGCCGGTCCAGCAGCGGCGGCCCGTCTTCCCAATACCGAAAAGACACATCGGCAAACTCTATTGCGCCACGCAGATGACCCGGGGGCTGACGGTGCTGGCCGTTTTCTGGCTCGGCATCAAGCAGCGGCTGCAAGCGCTCCAGCTTTGGCACCACGCCAATGGCTTGCGTCAAGGCGAGTGTCATGCCAATCAGGGCTGCCAAAAATTGCCCGAATGCGGCGTTAAAGGCCAGTAACTCACCGGCCGACAGCAGCGTGCTTGGCGCATCAGAAGGCCGGGCAATTTGGCTGGCAGCACTGGTCAACGCTTCGAGCTTTAGGTCAATGGCGGATTGCTTGAGCAGCCAAACCATGCCGGCAAACAACAAGGCACTGGCCAGCAGCGGCACACAGGCTTGCACCAGTTCTTGCACATTGGCCATGCGTTGCGCCCTGGCCGTGCGCAGTTTTTGCTGCCGGTAGGCATCGGCCCAGACGGCAAAGGCGCGCTGCTCCGCTGCCGCCGCGCGCAGCTTGGTCACGCCAATGATGAACTGCAGCACCAGGCCTTCCACCTTGCCCTGATGCCGGGTGATTTCGCGCTCCTCACGCAGTTGCAGGGTGCCCAGCCAGGCCGACCCCGCCAGCACCACCAGCACAATCGCCAGCCCAATCAGGCTGAGCTGCCAGCTGTACCAGAACATGAGCGCCAGGCTGGCCACAGAAAAAAGCGCCGCCAGCACAGCGGTGGTCACGGTGGCGGACAGCGTCTCGCGAATTTTCTGAATACCCAGGGTTCTGTCACCCAGATCACCTGCCGTGAATTTCTTGAAAAAACCAATAGGCAGGGTCAGCAGACGGTCAAACAGGGCGGCTTGCAAACGCCCGTCAATGCGCCCTTCGATGCGCAGCATGGCATAACCCTTGGTGACCTCAAACCCAGCCGCACCGATGGCAGCAGCCAGCAGCGCACCCATCAGTTGCCAATGCTGGGCATAGGCCGCGCGTGGAATCACCGATTCGACCAGCATACCGGTGGCCACCGGCACCAGCAGACCTAAGGCGGCGGCGGCCACACCCATGGTCAAGAGCAAGGCTGCATCACGGCTGATGCCCTGTTTGGCAAACTGCCACAAGCCGATGGGCTTGAGGGCACGCCCAGGAAGCCGCGCATACAACATGCTGGCTTCTTTGCCCAGGGTTTGTGCCACGTTTTCATTCACTGGGACGCAGGCCGCGCTTGCGGGGTCGTACAGTTCGTATCCGCCACCGCGGGTAGGCAACAAACCGACCGGGCTGCCGTCTTCGCGCACGCCAATCAGCGGGCCGCTGTCATGCAGCCACCAATCCATGCGCAGCAGCACCTTGCGGCTGTGGCTGTCGAGCCCGGCCAGCAAGGCCTCCAGATCATTGCCCTGAGCCAGCGCGGGTGGCAAGCGCAGATCAATGCCCGCTGCTGCAGCCACCCGGCGCGCCACTTTGACCAGGGCTGGTTCAAGAACGCCGCTGTCAGACGCGGCGGGCAGCGCGTCGTCAGGCGTCAATACCCGGGCCAGGCCGTCAAGCCCGTGCGCCAACGCAAGTGTTGAGCTGTGCCACACATCCGTCAGACCCTTCAGGCGGATTTGGTGGTCATGTTCGATGCGCTGGGCAATGGCATCTGCCGCCTGGGCACACCGCTGCGCCAGCGCGGCGCCCTGCGGCGCTTCACTTTGAATCGCCCCCGCCTGGTCGAGTTGCTGCCACCAATGCGCCAGCAAGGCTGATGACAGCGCTGTCGGCAAGGCCGCCATCTGCCGCTCGGCATCGTCAGCGTAGGCAATCTGTGCCTGCAACGCCCCCACGGCCAGCACCTGGCGCCCGGCAATGGCGGGGATGCCGAGCATGATGTCGCCGGCCACGCATTGCAGCAAAAAGTGGCGCCGCCCGCCATGCCCGTCCTTATCTTCAGGGTCAATGCAAAAAATATTGACACGGCCCTGCAAGATCAGAAATACGCCGTTCTCGCCATCCAGGCGCAAGGGCGCAAGGTTGCTGGGCGTGGGCAGGGTGGCTGGCCAATAAGCCGCCAGCTCGGCTGACGCCACCTGTATTTGGTCGGACGTTGGTGGAAAAGAAGTCGATTGCGGCATGGCGATCTACATGGTTTTGACCAGGCTGGCGTATTCGCCCTGCAAGGCCAGCAGGGTGTCATGGGTGCCGCGCTCCACCACCTTGCCATATTTCATGACCAGAATTTCGTCGCAATCGCGGATGGTGGACAGGCGGTGGGCGATGATGATGCAGGCACAGCCGCGCCGCCGCAGGTGGTCGTCAATGGCTTTCTCGGTCACGGTGTCCAGGGCAGAGGTTGCCTCGTCCAGCACCAGCAACAGGGGGTCGCGCACCAGGGCGCGGGCAATCTCCAGGCGCTGGCGCTCGCCACCGCTGAAATTGGTGCCGCCCTCATTCACATGCGCATCCAGGCCACTGCGGCGCTGGGCAATCTCAGGCGCAATCATGGCATCGGCCAGCGCCCGTTGCATGGCTGGCTCGGGCAGGCCGGCATCCCACAAACTCAGGTTGTCGCGCACCGTGCCCTCAAACAAAAACACATCCTGGTCCACATAAGCCGCCGCCATCGCGAAAACGCGATTCGGCACTTGCGCCAGTGGCTTGCCGTCCAGCAACACCTGGCCCGCCGTGGGCTCCAGCAGGCCGCAGGCGAGCCGCCCCACGGTCGATTTTCCGCTGCCCGACCCGCCCACCAGCGCAATCCGCGCGCCCGGCCGCACCTTGAGCGACAACTGGTTGATCAGCGCCGCGTCCAGCGGGCTGTAACCAAAACTCACGTCGCGCAGCTCCAGCTGGCCTTGCAGGCTGGCGGCTGCCTGCAGGTCGTGGGCATCGTGGCTGTCAGCGCTGGCGGGCAGCGGGTACCGAAACACGTCCGACAAGCGCACCAGCAAGCCCTTGATGGTTTGCAGGTTGCCCACCAGCCCCACCAAGCGGCCCACCGGCAGCGTAAAACCTGCCATCAGCAGCTGGAACGCAATCAGGTCGCCCACCGTCATGTCGCCACGCATCACCTGGTAGCCGCCAATGCCCAGTACCGCCACAACGGTCAAAGCCCCCAACATTGACGGCATCGCGCTTTGCCACACGGTTTGCCCACCCAACGTTTGCTGCGCACCCAAGGCTGATGCCTGGTAGCCGGCCCAGGTGGCAAACGCGGTGCGCTCGGTACCACTGGCCTTGAGGGTCTCAATGCCGCGAATGGCGCCCACGGTGGCCCCGCCCAGCTTGCCCAGGTCGTTCACCATGCGCCCGGACGCATCAGCGCGGGTACGCGCCATGTTGTGCAGCATGACAAAGTTCAACGACACCAGGCCAATGCCAATCAGCGCCAGCTTGAGGTTAAAAAACAGCATCACCAGCGCGTAAAAAAACACTGTGATCAGGTTGAAGAAGTTGGTGGCCAGCTCGCCAGACAGCAGTTTGGCAATTCGCTCACTGGCGGCAATCCGGTTGGCCACGTCACCAGCCTGGCGTTGGGTGAAAAAACTCATGGGCAGCTTGAGCACATGGGCCAGAAAACTGCTCGACATCGACAGCGCCAGTTTCAGCTCCAATTTAAGCAGGTAGCGCTGCTGCACCCAGACCAAAAAACCGCGCACCAACACCGTCAGCACCATCGCCAAAATCAGCGGCCGGAACCAGTCCTGCTGCCCGCCGATCAGCACCGCATCCACAAACACCTTGGAAAACACCGGCACCAGCACCCCCGGCACCACCAGCAGCAAGCTGGCCAAGGCCACAAACACCAGCGCCGCATGCGAAAACTGCAAGCGAGTGGCCAGCTCGGCCAACAGCGAAGGCGGCCGCCCGCATTTGGCAAACTCTGGCCCGGGTTCAAACACCAGCACCACGCCGGTAAAACAATCGGCCAAATCCTGCGGGCTGACCTGGCGCGGCCCGCTGGCCGGATCATTCAAAAACACCACGCCGTCGCGCACCCCCTCATAAACCAAAAAATGGTTGAAGTTCCAGTGGATGATGGACGGCACTGGCAAGCTTTGCAGCGCGGCCGGATCGTTCTTGTTAAAGCCACGCGCCGACATGCCGTGGCGGCGGGCGCATTTGAGGATGTTGCTGGCCTTGCTGCCATTGCGCGACACGCCAGACTCGTTGCGCAGCTCTTCCAGCGGTATCCAGCGACCGTGGTAGGCCAGCACCATCGCCAGTGAGGCGGCACCACATTCAACGGCTTCCATTTGCAAAATGGTCGGGGTTTTGGCGCGCTTGAGCGCTGGCTTGGGCAGCGGCAGTGGGCTGGCAGCGGCTGGCGGCGATATGGCCGTTGGAGCGGTGGCGGCCTGCGTCATCGGTTCAATAGATTCCGGTGGTTTTGCGCAAAAACGGGATCAGCAAGCTGATCGGGGCTTGTTCGATGACGGTGATCTCGGCACTCAGGGTGGTGCCGCTTTGCACCGGGAACGGTGCGCCTTGGGCCGACGTCCAGCGGTAGCCGCTTTGCAGTGTGGCATCGGGCTCCAAATCAACTGTCACCGCATAGGGTGGCCCGTCCTTGGCAAACAGGCTAGCCAATGCGGCGTTGGGCAACACCGACTGCATGCCCTGCTGCGTCACCGGAAACTCCGACACCCGCTGCACCCGCCCCAACAGGGTGCCGTATTCTTCTTTTTTCACATTGGCCGGTGCCAGCCGCACCGCTTGCCCCACCGTCAGCTTCTTGCCGTGTTCGGTGGGGATGTAGACCAGGGCCTCCAGCCCGTTGGCCGTGCCATGGCCGCTTTCAATGCTCAACACCGCTTGGCCCGCCTGCAGGATGGCACCGGGGGCCAGCTTGAGCTCGATCACCCGCCCGTCGATCGGTGCGGTGATGACCGAGTCGCGCGCCAGTGCCTGTGCCAGTTGCCCGGCTGCGCGTCGCGCGTCGTTCAGCGCCAGCGCTAACTTTTCGCGTTCAAGCTGGTACAGGTTTCGGGTTTGCAACAGCTCGGCATCGAGCAGATTGAGTTCGTTACGGGAATTGGCCACATTCAGGCGCACCCGGCTGATGTCGGCGCGGGCATCGCTAAGTGCACGTTTGGAGAAAAAGCCCAGGGCTTGCACGCTTTCCTGGCGCGCCAGGGTGTCGGTCAAAAACGCCAATCTGGCCTCATCCTCTTCAATGGACTGACGCAAGGCCAGCTTGCGCTTTTCAGCCGCGCGCGTCTTGACGTTGATCTCACGCTGGTAGTCGGCGTCGATGCGAGCCAGCGCACTTGCCTGGTCGCGCACGGCCAGCGCGGCATCATCACTTCGCCGGGCATTGATAGGCTGCTCAATATAGGCCACAGCTTGGCCTTTTTTAACCGGCTCATTCAAGCCAACGGCAAAACGCAACAGCGTGCCAGTGGCCTGACTAGACGCGTCACCTACCACACCAGCGCGTGGCATCAAAATGCCAGCACCCGTGACATGGGTGGGCAGCGCGCCAAACACGCTCCAGGCGAGAAAATAAAGGATCAGCCCGCCGCTGGCCAGCAGTGCCAGCCAGCCGCGGGTGTCGGTGATGGTGAGCAACCGATCAAGCTGCTCCGGCGACGACATGCGCTCCAGCGCTGCCTGACGAAACAGCGAACGGCCACTCATAGCGGCAACCGGGCACCACGACCGTCAACAGGATGGCTGGCGATGCTTGGCTCGATCATGGTGTGAAAAACCGCATTGAATACCTCAGCAATAGTGAGCGATCAACCCTTGGCGCAAATCAGAAGTACTGCTTTGCAAAGCCGACATCGCGCAGTTTGCGATTGGCATCAAGGGAGTCATCGGTGATGGTGCTCAAGGGCGCATATTAATGCAAAGAATCGCCGGTTAACCGCCTTATCAAGTGGTTTTGCGACTACTTTGCAACACCAGATGATTGACAGCCAATACGCAAACCGATTTAAGGTGTGTGCACTGCATTCGGTCTGAGCCACCAGGCACAAGCTGCAATGGCTGTGGGACCCGAACTCACCAGCGCATTACCCCATGTTTTAACCCACCTGGAGATCACCACCATGAACGCTGCCTTTGACGCATTTCGCAAACACGCCAACCAAAACCCTGAGCTGCAACGCGAGTTGATCCATATTGTTGAAGCAACACAAAGTTTTGACCTGACCGCACTGACCGCTCTGGCCCAACGCGAAAACTTCAATATCACCGTGCAGGATGCCGAGAAATTCATTGCTGAAATCGCGGAGAACGATGACGAGCTGTCTGATTTTGAGCTGGAGATGGTGGCTGCGGGTGCGCCCATAAATTGCGGCAGGGGCGCGAAGCAACTCTGAACTTCACAGCATGAATTTCACAAGACATATCACGACTTGTTTACCGAAATTTTTCATAGGTTCACGCGTTCAAGCAGGCGGTGCAATGCACGAAAAATGTGCTGATAAGGTATAGTGCCTCGGCGCTAAATTCTTACTAACCCGCCCCATCCAACCCGCGAAGGCTGTTTAGGTCGAATTGATTTGCGCAGCGTCTTTTCTTAACCCACCAGGAGATTGCCATCATGAGCCAAGCCGTAACCGCTTTTCGCAAATTTGCCAACGACAACCCGGAGGTTCAAAGAGAGCTGATCCAGATCACCGAAGCCGCGCAAGGCTTTGACCTCACCGCGCTGACTGCCTTGGCCCAACGCGAAAACTTCAATATCTCGGTGCAAGAGCTCGAAGCATTCATGGCCGAGATGGCTGACAACGACGAGCTGTCTGATTTTGAGTTGGAGATGGTGGCAGCCGGGACCCCAATAGTATGCGGCAATACCGGCCTATAGAGACGGACCAGGCCAGGTGCTTGGATCACAAGCACCTGCCTGTCGATGTCACTTGATTTGGCTAGCCGCAGCAGTCTGGCACGATGTTGCGCCGGTTCGAAAGTGGTGCAGCGCCAAACCACCCGAGTGAACGCTTGCTACGCTAGCGGCTTGCTTTGGCACCCAGAAAACGTGGCTAGCAAGTGACACGACTTCACGCCTAGCTACCAATTTTGCATCCCTACATTGCCCGGTTGATGTCCATTTTGTCCAGGCAGACCCAAGGTCGTGTCCCCGCCAACTACCTGCAAACCCAGACCACCGAATGCGGTTTGGCTGCGCTGGCCATGCTGCTGGGGCACTTTGGGCGTTTTGTCACGCTGGACGAACTGCGCCAGGTGTCGGGCGTCTCACGCGACTGCGTTAATGCCGCCGACCTGGTGCGCACAGCCCGGCACTACGGGCTGGCGGTGCGGGTCTTGCAGCGCGAACCCCACCAACTGGCGGCGCTGGGATTTCCGCTGATTGTTTACCTTCACTTCATCCACTTTGCGGTGGTGGAGAACGTGACCGCCACCGCTGTCTGGCTCAATGACCCGGCCTGTGGTCGCCACCGCGTGCCGCAGGAAGAATTTAACGAAAGTTACACCGGCATTGCCCTGTCGTTTGCCACCACCGCAGATTTTCAGCCCGGGGGCACGCCGCCCAGTTTGTGGCGCAGCGTGCGGCGCTACTTGGTAGGCTCTAGCCCGGCCAAATGGCTGCTGGCCTTGCTGGCAGGTAGCTTGGTCAGTCTGCCCGTGATGGTGTTCGCCGGGCTGTTGGCTCAGGCCGCCGACCAACTGGCTGGCACGACCCAGATCAACACCACGTCGCTCTGGCCCACGCTGGCCGGGCTGTTGGGCGCGTTGGTCTTGGCTGCCAGCCTGCAAACGCTGCACCTCAGCACGCTGACCCAACTGGAGCAGCAGTTGTCACGCAGCCGCCTGGCCGCACTGACCCGGCACCTGTTCAGCCTGCCCTACGCCTTTTTTGTGTACCGGATTCCCGCCGTCTTGCACCAGCGCATCTATGACCAGGAACAGGTCCACCAGGTGTTGTGCCGACACCTGGTGCCTGGCATCAGCAGCCTGCCCGCTTTGGCCATTCTGATGGCTGCGTTGTTGTATGTGGATGCTGGCATTGGCACGGCGGTGGCTGCCGCCATGCTGGTTTATGGGGTGGTGCTGGCGCTGGTTTTTGCGGGCAAGGCAGCATCGCTGCGCCGTCACAGTGATCAAGATGATGTGGCGTGGATGAAGCTGTCGCAGGCGGTACGCAATTTTGAATCCTTCAAAACCTCCGGTGGCGACCGGGAGTTTTTCAGTGGCAGCCTGGATGGGGTGGCCAACCTGCTCAAGCTGCGGCAAGAATTTGGTGGGTACCACGGCTTGTCCGAGCTGTTGCCCGACCTGTTTGTGGGGCTGATGCTGCTACTGAGCTTGGTCCTTGCCCACCCTGCGCTGACAAACGGGCGCTTAAGCTTTGGTGATTTGATGGCCGTGCTGGTGCTGCTGCTGGCCCTGCTGGAGCCGCTGCGCCGGCTGTCACGCCTGCATGGCAAGCTGGATGCGCTGGGGCTGATACTGCCCCAGATTGAGGACCTGCGCGAGCAGCAGGCACCCGGCACGGCACCAGTCAACACGGCCCCACAGCGCAGCGACTTCATCCTGAGTGCCACACAGATTTCTTTTGGCTTCAGTCGGGCCAAAGCCCCGTTGCTGCATGCGGTGTCGGTTCACATCCGCCCGGGCGAGCACATCGGCATCACCGGGCCGTCGGGTGGTGGCAAATCAACGCTGGCCGAGCTGCTGATCGGCCTGCACCAGCCCTGGCAGGGTGAGGTGCGGCTGGACGGCCACCTGACGGGCGCCCTGCCCCCTGGCCAACTGAGCCGGGACATTGCCTGGGTCAACAAACACCCGTTCTTTTTTGCCGGCACCGTGCGCGACAACCTGTGCCTTTGGCAGGCAGACATCCGCCCCGAGCAACTGCAACGCGCCATTGACGATGCCTGTCTGGATGATGTGCTGGCCGCCTGCCCGGCGGGGCTGGACACCCCGCTGGCGCCACGCGCCGCCAACTTCAGTGGCGGCCAGCGCCAGCGCCTGGAGATTGCCCGGGCGCTGCTGCGCAACCCCCGGATTTTGCTGCTCGACGAAGCCACCGACGGCCTGGACCACGCGCTGGAGCAGCGTTTGCGCGCCAACCTGAAACGCCGCGGCCTGACCCTGATCGTGGTGAGCCACCGCCTGAGCACGCTGGCCGCGTGTGACCGCGTGTTGCGGCTGGTGGGCGGGCGGCTGGTCACCGATGACACGGTCGTGCTGCCCACACACACGCCAGTGCTGTCAGACTTTACTGCCGAAGAAGACCCCCTGCCGCCGCCACAGCCGCCAGGGGACCGACGCGCGGCGTTGATCGATGTCTTTGGCCGGGTGGCAAACGCCATCGGGGTACGAGACATAACCCCGCCGCCACAAGCCCTGCCGCTGGACGGCCCCAGCGCGCCAGCGCGCGGGCTGGAGGCGCTGGCGCGTCACAACCGCTTGCCGCTGCGGCCCCTGCGTTTTGTGGTGGCGCAGTGGTGGCAGCGTGACCACGGCCCACTGATTGCGTTCACCCGGGGCGGCATGGAACCGGTGGCGCTTTTGCCAGGTGCAGGTGGGACCTACCAGATTGTGAACCCCACCAAACAGACGCAAGAACGGTTGACACCAGCCAGTGCCCAAACCCTACAGTCCAGCGCCTACCAGTTGTATGCCCGTTTTGAGCCGGATCGCAGTACTACAGCGTTGCGGCCCTGGGGGTTTTTTCTGCATGCGTTGGCGCAGCTCAAGCCGGACCTGCGCAGCGCCCTACTGGCGAGCGTGGCACTGGCGGTGCTGGCGCTGGGCCTGCCGCTGGCGGCCTATGCCTTGCTGGCCGAGGTGCTGCCGTTTGCCCAGCCCGTCATGCTCTGGCAGTGGCAAGCTGGCTTGGTGTGGCTAGCTGTGGCGCTGATCAGCTTTGAGGCGATCCGTTTGCTGGCGCTGCTGCGGCTGGAGGGGCGGCTGGCGTTGTCGGCCTCATCGGCGCTGTTTCAGCATGTGATGCGGGTGCAGGCGCTGCTGTTTCGCGACCACAGCCCACAAGAGATTGCACGCAGCCTGAACGCCGTGCCGCGCGTGCTGGCGGTCTTGCGCTCTGACGCCCTGCGGCGCTTGTCGGCGGTGTTGGCAGCAGCCACAGGCCTGGCGCTGATGACTTGGTTTTCAGGCACGCTGGCGCTAGTGGCTTTGCTATTGTGGCTACCCTTGTTGCTGGTGCCAACCGGCTTGGTGCGCGCGGGCAACACCTGGGTGCATGCACATTTTGCGCAGCGGCTGGAGGGCCTGCAGTTGTTACGCCAAATGCTTGACAGCGCCGGGCCACTGCGCCAAGCCGGGCGCGACCAGGCCGCGCTGGCGCACTGGGAGCGCAGCTATGCCACCGAGCACACGCAGGCATTGCGCATGCAGCGCAGCGAGGTCAGAGCCCAATCTTTTGCCAACACCTACCCCTGGCTGGCGCTGACGGGTTTTGTGGCTGTGATGGCTCTGCAACACGACCCCGCAAAGCCACCCGACGTGGCGGTGTTGGCGGCGCTGCTACTGGCCTTTATGCTGGCCACCTTGGCCCTTCAGGGCTGCGCCACCGCGCTGGCCGAGGTGTTGCGCGCCTGGCCGCTGCTGGACCGCCTGCAGCCCCTGGCCACCGCCCCAACCGAGCCACCCGCGGCGGCAGCACCCGCCGACGTGGGTAGCCAAGGCATTGAGGTGCGCAACTTGAGTTTTAGCTACCCCGGCAGCACCCAGGCCACGCTCAAAGACCTGTCGCTGCGCATTGAGCCGGGGCAGTTGGTGGCCTTGGCCGGGCCGTCTGGCAGCGGCAAATCGACCTTTTTGCGGCTGTTGCTGGGTTTTCATGTGGCTGATGCGGGTGGCATTTTGAGAGCTGGTCAGCCGCATCTGAACACCCATTTATCCGCCTGGCGCGACCAGGTAGGTGCCGTCTTGCAGGACGACCAACTTGAAGCGGCCATGTCGGTGCGCGGCCACATCATGGGCCACCACACCTGCACCATGGCCGAGATACGCCAGGCAGCTCGCCTGGCCATGCTGGAGCCCGACATTGATGCCATGCCCATGGGCATCCAGAGCATTGTGGATTCGGACAAGGTGTCCACCGGGCAAAAGCAGCGCATTTTGATTGCACGGCGCCTGCTGCGCCAGCCCAAGCTGCTCATTCTGGATGAGGCCACCAACGCCTTGCCCGAAGACATGCAGGCCGGGCTGCTGGTCAACCTGCGCCAACTCGGGCTCACCTGTTTGCTGGTCACGCACCGCGCCAGCGTGCTGGCGGCGGCCGATGTGGTGTATTTGATGGGGGACGGGCGCATCACCTGGTCAGGCACACCGAAAGCCTTTGCCGCTGCGGGGCACGCCCGCGCCATGGGCCAGGAAGACAGCGAAAGCGAATAAAGAGCACCCACACCATGGACCCACTGCGCTTTAGAAAACGCCGCTTGTTCCGACCGGCTGCACTGGCCAATTTTGTGGGGGCTTATGGCGACAGCGGCAAACCAGAGCTATTTGCCCGCCGCCGCCAACGCCTGGTCTGGAGCAGCATGACCCTATTGACAGCAGCCGTGCTGGCATGGGGCCTGGCGGGCCGTCTGCCGCTGCGGCTGGCAGTGGACGGGCAGGTGGTGGGGCCGATGGTGGCGCAATTCCCCGGGCAAACGTCGCAGACTAGCTATTTTCTGGGTCGCTTGCCCAAGCAGGGGCAGGCAATCGAGGTGGGGCAAGCGGCGCATATTGCGCTGGATAGCACGCAAACCCCAATGCGCCATGGCCAGGTGGTGCGCGTTGGCGCGGACCAGCAGATCACCATCGGGCTGGATGCCCAAAACATCCGACCCCTTAGCGCTGAATCAGCACCGGCCACCGCCTGGGTGACGGTGGGTTGGCAAACCCCTTTTCAATATGTGTGGCGCCACCGCCCGTGGTAAGCACCCATGCTCAACGCTGAAACCCTGGTGAACCTCCTGCGCCTGCACGCCCTGCAGCGGCCGCAGCAAACTGCCTTGACCTTTTTGCGCGACGGCGAAGGAGATGCGGTGTCGCTCACCTATGCCGAGCTGGATCTGCGCGCCCGCGCCATTGCCAGTCACCTGCGCCTGGCCCGCCCCAACGCGCAGCGCGCCCTGTTGTTGCATCCGCCAGGGCTGGAGTTTGCGGCCGCGCTGTGCGGCTGCTTTTATGCGGGCATCACTGCTGTGCCCAGCTACCCGCCGTCGTCCAAACTCGGCTCACGCACCGGGGATCGCTTTTTGCGCCTGGTGGCTGACGCGCAGGTGGAACTGGTGTTAACTGACAGTGCCAACTTGGGCCGGGTGATGCTGCAGACCCAAAAACTGTCCAACCTGCACCTGCTGGCCACCGATGCGCCACAGGATTTGCCCCCTCTCCCACCGGGTGAGGACGGGGGAGAGGGCTGCCCCCTGCGCACCGGTGCCGACCTGGCACTGATTCAATACACCTCCGGCTCCACCGGTTCGCCCAAGGGTGTGATGTTGAGCCATGCCAACCTGATGGCCAATTTGCGCACCATTCAGTACAGTTTCAAGCTGGGGCCTGACACCCGGGTGGTGAGCTGGCTACCGCCCTACCACGACATGGGGCTCATTGGCGGCATTTTGTCGGCGCTGGCGTGTGGCTACCCGCTGGTCATGATGGCACCCCAGCATTTTTTGCAGAAGCCACTGCGCTGGCTACAGGCTATCGACCACTACCGCGCCAATACCAGCGGTGGCCCCGGTTTTGCGTTTGACCTGTGTATGAGCCAGATTCCCCAGCAAGCCCTGGACAGCCTGGATTTGTCTTGCTGGACGCTGGCGTTTTGTGGTGCCGAGCCCGTGCGTGCGGCCACGCTACAGCGTTTTGGCCAGCGCTTTGGCACCGCCGGGTTCCATGCGTCGGCCTTTTTCCCGTGTTACGGCCTGGCAGAAGCCACCTTGATGGCCACAGCGGTGCGCCGGGGCGAGGGCGCGCACGTGGTGGCGTTTGACAGCGCCACGCTAACAGTGGGTCAGGCGCTGCGAGTGGCAGTAGCGCACAACACCACCACGCTGGTCAGTTGCGGCCACGCCGGTACGCAAGTGGGCTTGCGCATCGTCAACCCACATACCCAGCGTGTGTGCCCGGCGGGCACGGTGGGTGAAATCTGGCTTTCTGGCCCCAGTATGGCGGCAGGCTACTGGCAGCAGAGCGAAGCCAGTGAGGCGACTTTTCACAACACCATCGACGGCGAAAACGGCGCACCCTGGCTGCGCACTGGCGACCTGGGCTTTCTGCACAACGATGAATTGTTCATCAATGGCCGACTGAAAGACATCATCATCATCCGCGGGCGCAAACACCACCCGCCGGACATTGAAGAGCTGGCGACCAGCAGCCATCCGGCACTGGCCCTCAACGCCTGCGCCGCCTTTGCGGTGGACACCGACACGGGCGAGGCGCTGCTGATTGCCGCAGAAATCCGCCGTGAGGCCCGCCACGCGCTTGATGCCGCCCGTGTGGTGCGAGCCATCAAGACTGCGGTGTCTGAAACCATGGCGCTCAGCGCCGATGTGCTGCTGCTGATGCCGGGCGCGCTGGCACGCACCACCAGCGGCAAGATCAGCCGCAGCGCCTGCCGCGAACAGCATCTGCAAGGGCTTTGGACACCGATTCCGGTGACTGATCAACCGCACCCGCTGCCCGCGCAGCACGCCGCCAGCGCCACGCAAGCCAAGTTGTTTCACCACATTGCCAATGTGCTGCGCGTGCCGGTGGATTCGCTCGACCCAGCGTCAAGCCTGGGTGCGCTGGGACTGGACTCGCTCAAACATGTTGAGCTGGCCTTGACGCTGGAGCAAGCGTTTCAGGTGTCACTTGCGCAAGCGCCATTTTTGCCAGAGCTCACCCTGGACGAGCTGGCCGCACTATTGCAGGCAAGAACCACGGACAAAGAAACCCATGACGCATCAAGTCCCCAGAGCAGCCCACTCTCTATAGGCGAGGATGTTCACCCGCTTCCCATCGAAATCGACGCGCGCCACCCGGCACTCCAGCCAGGCCAATGCGTGCCGCTGACCCCGTTGCAACATGCCTATCTGTACGCCGGTGTGGCCCAGCCTGAAAATTTTGTCCAAATCGTTTACCTGCGCACCCCGCGTGGCCTGGACTGCAGCGCACTGGCGCACGCCTTGCACGCAGTGGCCGCACGCTTTGATGCCTTGCGCATGCGCTTTGTGCAAGATACGTCCGGCTGGCTCCAAGTCATCGGTGAGCTGGAAACCAGTTTGCAATTTGAGCGCATCGACGCGTCCCGTCTGATGCCTGAGCAGGTACGGGCGCGGCGCGCCGACATGGTGAACCAAATGCGCAGCGGCATCGATCTGGCCAATGGCCCACTGGTCCGGGCGGTGCTGTTTGAGCGTGGTGCACACGAAACCGGTGTGCTGGGTTTGGCTTTTCACCACCTGGTGATTGATGCCCTGTCGGTGTCGATTTTTGTCACCGCTTTGCAATACGCGTATGCCCAAGCGCTTATGGGCGAGCCTGACGTAGCGCCAGGCGAACCGGTCTTTGGCCGCTGGCTGCTGTCCATGGATGCCTACGCCCAAACCACGGCCCCGCGTGAACTGGACTACTGGTGCCAAGTCTGCGGGCAAGCGCCATCGCCCCCGCCTGACACTGACGCCACCACTGCGGCGGCGACCGACACCACTGACAACGGGGCGGATGCCGGGGCTGGAGCCACAGCGTCTCCCCCCGGCGCGGCAGGCCAAACTGCTGCGCCACCGCGTTGGAGGCGTCAGGTGTCGCCGGGCCTGTCGCCGACGGCCAACCAACAACTGCTGCTGCGCTACCCGGCACCGCTGCAGCGCCACGACCTGTTCCTGACCGCCTTGGCGCAGGCCTGGTGCGCGCTCAGCGGCGACGACCATGCGCTGGTGCTGCTGGAGCGTCACGGCCGCATTTCTTTTGGTCAGCCCGCGCCGATGCTGGCCATGGGTTGGTTTGTTTGCCATTACCCGGTGCGTATCCCGCATCAACCCGGCATGTCAGCCATAGAACAAGTTAACCGCACGCAACGCCTCATGGCTGAGGTGCCCGGTGACGGGGTGGGTTATGGCCTGTTGTTAAAAACGTGCCGGGATGAGGCCGTGCAGCAGGCCATGCGGGCGCTGCGCCGCCCGCGTTTAAAACTGATTTACCGCGGCAGCATCGACGACGGCTTCAGGGCCGATGCCACGTTCCCGGTCATCGGCTCCGAAAGCCTGGCACAGGCTTACTACGACGCACAGGAACGATCAGGCGACAACTGCCATGCCGAGCTGTATGTCAGCATGATCCGGGGCACCGTGTCCTGGACCCTGCAATACGCTCCGAAATTTTTCGACGAGATCAGGGCGCAGGCCTTGTTGAATGAAATTGACAAATTGATCAGTGCTGTCACCACGCAGCTTGATGCGGCACCGGGATGACGTGCTGTGCAGAAATAGTTACCCTGATTTTGTGTGTGCTACCTTGTGGATAACTGCTGGAACAAGGGCGCTAAGCCGCACCGGCTGTGGCTTTGCAGACGGTGCCTAAAAAACAGTCAACCCAAGCGCCTCTTTTTAAATTTTCATTGGAAGGAGCGATTGTGTGTTAGTACTTTGAAGTCTTGGTCGTGGCGCCGGGTGCCAGTTGCTGGCCATCACTTTACCCCTTAAAACTGTGTGCTAGTTTGTGGATAAGTAGGTTTAAAAGTCGCCAAACCCGCGCCAGCATTGGGCTGGCACGCAGTGCCATAAAAAACATCACAGCAGGCTCACAACGGCAAGTGGCAAGCCGTAGCCTGGGTGAAGCGCGGCGCAATCCGGGTGTTTGGGGCACAACGCTCACCCCGGATTGGCATCCGGGCTACGGATGCCGGGCTTTACTGGGTGGCGCGCCTGAGCTCACCCACCCGGGCCGCAATCGCGCGGCGGTCGCTGGCGTCGGTGGCATTGGCCAGGTAGGTTTCCAGGTCTTCCAGGGCATGGCCAGGGCGGCCGGCTTCGGCATGTGCCAGACCCCGGTCACGGTACTCGGGCCAGGCCTGGGGTAGCAACACAATCAGCCTATCCTGCACCGCAATCAAGCGCGCCCAGTCTTCCTGCGCACCATGGATGTCCTTGAGGTTGAACAACATGCGGGCAATGATGTCACGGGCAGGTGCGGCCTGCAGATACAGGCCCAGCGGCAATTCCTGGTCGTCTCCCAGACCACCCAGGTCATGGAACGGTGCCAGTCGCTCGGACAGTTCTTCACGGCTGAGCGACTTGCCGGTGAGCGGGTCAATCACCACCTGACCCTCGGTCAGGTTCACCTTGACCATGAAATGCCCCGGAAAACTGATGCCGCGCACCTTCAGACCAATGCCCTGGGCCAGTTCCAGCCAGATCACCGCCAGCGAAATGGGAATGGCCAAACGGGTACGCAGCACCACATGCACGTAGCTGTTGTCGGGGTCCATGAAGTGGTTGAAATTGCCGCCAAAGTTCAGGTCGCGAAATACAAACTGGTTCAGGGCGCGCAGCCGTTGCAGCGAACCGGCGTCTTCCGGCAAGCGACGTTTCAAGCGCGCCAGCAATTGGTCCACATCGCCCAGCACCTGCTGCACACTGAGGTCCGGGTATTCGTCTTGCGCCAGACTGATGGCTGCTTCCAGCAGCGGAAAGTCGGCATCGCTGTGCACCAGTGACGCAAAATACTCCAGCGGTGTAGGAATGTTCAGGGACAGATTCATGGTGCTATTGTCTATCGTCTTAAAAGCTGGCGCAGATTCATGCCTGCTGCCCATAAGGCGATCAGGTAAATCAAACCTGAGGCCACCAGGATGGATGCCAGCAGCCCGATCCGCTTGAAGCTCTCGGCGCGCAGTGCCGTCCAGGCAAAGTGGCTGTTGGCCCAGACCAAAAACAAACCCAGCAAAACACAGGCCGCCAGCACCTGCAGCACAAACAGGCCCCAGCCCGGCTCGGGCTTGTAGCTGCCTCGCTTGAGCAGGCCCAGCAGCAGCCAAAGTGCGTTCACCATGGCGCCAATACCAATCGACAGGGTCAGCGCCGCATGCGCAAAAACAGGAACCAGCAGCAGATTGAGCACTTGGGTCAACACCAGCACCACCACCGCCACCTTGACCGGGGTTTTGGTGTCCTGGTTGGCAAAATATCCGGGTGCCAGCACCTTGATGGCCACAATGCCGATCAAGCCCACCCCCCACCCCATCAGCGCATGGGTCACCTGCTGCACGTCAAAGTCAGTCATGGCGCCGTAGTGGTACAGCACCGCCACCAGCGGCAGCGGAAACACCAGCAGGGCCAAGGCACAGGGAACTGCCAGCAAGACCACCAGGCGCAGGCCCCAGTCCAGCATGGCCGAGTAGCGGGCCGCGTCACCACTGGCACGCGCACTGGCCAACTGCGGCATCAGTACCACACCCATGGCCACACCCAGCAAGGCGGTGGGGAACTCCATGAGGCGGTCGGCATAGGTGATCCAACTGACACTGCCCGGCGCCAGGTGCGAGGCAATCTGGGTATTGATCAGCATCGACAGATGCGCCACACCCACGCCCAACAAGGCCGGGCCCATGAGTTTGAGGATGTTTTGGGTGCCTGCATCGGCCCAGGCCTGCTTCACCTCAGACCAACGCCAGTCCGGCCGGGGGTGCAAGCCCAGCCGCTTCAAGGCCAGCCACTGCACCGCCAGCTGCAAGGCGCCACCCAGCAACACGCCCCCCGCCAAGGCATAAATGGGTTCCAGCCCCAAGGTCTTGAACCACGGCGCACCCAGCCAGGCCGCCAGGATCATGCAGATATTGAGCAGCACCGGCGTGGCCGCTGGCACCGCAAAACGTTTGTAGGTGTTGAGCACCCCGGCGCCCAACGCCACCAGCGACATGAAGGCAATGTAGGGAAACATCCAGCGCGTCAAAACCACTGCCACATCAAAACCATGCGGGTCTTGCTGCAGTCCACTCGCCATGACCCAAACCAGCCCACCGGCACCCAGCACGCCCAGCACACTCAGGCACAACAGCGCCCAGGCCAGTACGGTGGCCACCCGGTCAATCAGGACCCGGGTCGCAGCATCGCCCTGTTGGATTTTGGACGCGGCAAGTACCGGCACAAAGGCTTGACTGAAAGCGCCTTCGCCAAAAAACCGACGGAATAAATTGGGAATACGAAACGCCACATTAAAGGCATCTGTCAGGGCAGAAGCACCAAAGGTGGAGGCAATCAGCAGCTCACGCACCAGCCCGGTGATGCGTGACAGCAGCGTCAGGCCCGACACCACAGAGGCCGACTTGAACAGGCTCACAGCGCCACCAACCCGTTCTGCCAGTCCATCAGGTCACTGGCCACCCGCGCACCGATCACCAAGGCGTCGCCCACCAGCGCGATGCAGCCAGGCTGATGCCAACCAAAACAGATTTTTTGACGATGTTCATAGAATAAAGACTCGCGCGGATTGTAGTCATGGCGTAAAAAGCCGGATTCAGTCTTTTTATTTACAAGCTGTGGGAATATAACCGCTACGTTTGGTGTTCATGTGAGTGCAAACGTCTGTTTGCGTTCCCCCAACTTTGGAGTTCACCATGACATTCAATTCATCCGCGCTATTTATGACCTCGGTCACCTTTGCCATACTGACTGGATGCGCCTCTGTGTCTTCAGCGCCGGTCAAAGTCTCCGACGGGGTCCTGGTTGGCCCCAACGGCATGACGCTTTACACCTTCGACAAGGATGTAGCCGGTAGTGGCAAGTCGGTCTGCAATAGTCCCTGCGCCACCAATTGGCCACCACTGATGGCCGCCAAGGATGTGTCTGCCAGCGGTGACTACAGCATCATCACCCGCGATGACGGCAGCAAACAATGGGCGGTGAAGGGCAAGCCCGTCTATTACTGGGCCAAGGACAGCAAGCCCGGCGACAAGACCGGGCACGGCATCAACGGTATCTGGCAAGTCGCCAAACCCTGATTGGGCAACGCCGCCATCACCACGGGGCCTTCTGCCACATTTTCACATGCGTACCTGCTCTGACCTAACCCCATGAGCCGCGAACTCATGGTGGCCCAGATTCCTTCGCTACGCCGTTATGCACGGGCGTTGACGGGAGACGTCTGGGCGGCAGATGACCTGGTGCAGGACACGCTGGAACGCGCCTGCAGCAAATGGCGCTTATGGCTGGTGGGAACCAACTTGCGCGCCTGGTTGTTCAGTGTGATGCACAACCTGTTTGTCAATCAAATGCGCCAATCAGCAGGTGGCGGACAGGCAGCGATGCTGGACATTGACGATCTGGCCGATGATTTGTCGGCACCTGCGTCCAACCCGGATCAGGCGCTTGACCTGCAGCGCTGCCTGCTTCGCTTGCCGCCGGAGCAACGTGAGGTGTTATTGCTGGTCAGCATGGAGGACATGAGTTATGCCGAGATTGCCAAGGTCACTGGTGTCCCGATGGGTACCGTGATGTCGCGCTTGTCGCGTGCCAGGGCCCGTTTCCAGTCACTCCTGGACGCGCCCGCACGTGTGCTGGCAGACCCGCCAATTGATCATGCGGCGCCGACTCGCGCCGTGACGACGCTACACCGTTTGAAATAAACCACCCATCACCATGAATCGCAAGCCTGACCGCCCATTGTCTGACGATGAACTCCACGCACTGGTGGACGGTCAGGGGCCGCTCGACGATCTGGCAGCGCTGCAAATGCGGCTGGCAGATGACCCTGACGCGCAGGCCAGGCTGGCGCAGTGGCAACGCCAGCGTGACGCTTTGCAACGCCTGCATGCCCAGGTTCTGTCTGAGGCGGTACCGGCCAACCTGTTACAGGCGGCGCAAGCTGGCAACGCCGTGCGTACCAGCAGCAACCACTGGTGGCGCTATGGCGGTATGGCAGCTGGTGTGGTGATGGCATTTGGTGCGGGCTGGTTGGCTAACGCCAACTGGCAGAAAGTGGGGGGGCGTGAAGCCACGGCACCCAGCATGGCGAGCGCACAACCCGAACGTGAATTCGTCCGTCAGGCCGTGCTGGCCCACGCTGTTTACGCACCAGAAATTCGTCACCCGGTAGAAGTCTCTGCGCAGGAACAGAAGCATCTGGTGCAGTGGCTGTCCAAGCGACTGGACAAACCCCTCAAGGTGCCTGATTTGACAGCGCAAGGCTTTGATCTGGTGGGTGGGCGACTGTTGCCAGGAGAGGCTGGGGCACGGGCACAGTTCATGTTTCAAGACGCCACGGGTCAACGCGTGACGCTTTACCTGGGCACCATGGAGAGCGTCGCAGCGGGTGTGTCAGGCAAAGAAACCAGATTCCGGTTTGAGTCGCAGGCAGCTATTCCCAGTTTTTACTGGGTCGATCAGGGGTTTGGTTACGCCCTGGCCGGCCAGTTGCCCCGTGCATCGCTGATGCAACTTGCCCAGGAGATTTACCGCCAGCTATAGTGGCGTGCAACCATGTCAGAGCAGCGTGCGCAGCGGATGACTGTGCGCCGCCCAGGGACTGGTAAAAAACGGCTGCACCATGTCGGCGGTCACGTCCTCAATACGCGCTGGCTGCCATTTTGGCGCGTTGTCTTTGTCGATGACCAGGGCGCGAATCCCCTCTGCTGTCTCGGTGTGGGCACCGCTGCGCGCCAGGTGGCTTGGAAAAAAACAATGCCGCATCATGTCGCGCTCCATGCGCAGGTCTTGCGCTACCGTGAGATGGCGCGCCCGACGAATCTGCGCCAGAGCCACGTGCAACATCAGCGGCGAGCGCTGGCGCATCTGGGCTGCGCTACGTTGCGCCCAGTCGGAGGTGTCGGCTTCGAGCGCATAGACGATGGCGGGCACCGAATCCAGCGAAAAGCAGGCGTCGATCTGGCTTCGGTCCAAAGCTGAGGTGGCGTTATCAGCGGTTGCAAATTCAGCCAACCATACCTGCAAGCGCACGGCATCCGGCGACTTGATTTGAGCCAACGCGTCCCAGGCCTGCGGTAGTTGGGCGGCATCCAGGCAATGGTCCGCCAGCCCCAATTGAATGGCCTCGGCAGCGCCCAAAGCAGTGCCGGTCAGGGCCAGCCACTCACCTGTAAAACCCGGGCAACGGCTCAGAAAATAGCCGCCACCGACATCCGGAAACAGGCCAATAGTGGTTTCCGGCATGGCCAATTTGCTGCGCGATGTGACCAGCCGGTAACTCGCACCCTGGCTCAGCCCCATGCCACCGCCCATAACCACACCATCCATGAAAGCCAGCACTGGCTTGGGGAAGCTGTGAATCAGGTGGTTGAGGGTGTATTCCTCGGTAAAAAAGTCTTCTGGTGCCGGGTCGCCCGACAGCAGGGCCTGGTGGAAAAAGCGGATGTCGCCGCCAGCGCAAAAAGCGCCAAACGGCCCCGCCTTGTTGCTGCCACGCATGGCAACAACCTGGATGCGTTCATCGTCACGCCAGGACTGCAGGCAGACCGTCAAGGCCCGAATCATGGGCAGCGTGAGCGCGTTAAGGGCCTGCGGCCGGTTCAAGCTAATGAACCCAACCTCACCACGAACTTCGCAAAGCACATCCACTGTGGCGTCGTTCATGCCCGGTCCCTCCATCCAACCAGTTCGTTGGCCACCAGGGCACCAATGACCAAAGCGCCGCCAAAAAACACATCCTGGCCAGGCACTTCACCCGCGCCCAGCCAAGCCAGCAAGATGCCAAAAATGACTTCCAGCAAACCCAGCAGCGCCACTTCGGGCGCCTTCAGGACACGGGCACACACCACCACCAGCAGGCAAGGAATAGCCAACTGGCCCAAGCCCAGACCGAACAACAGCGACAAATCATGGGCAGACGCCTGAAACGGCCAGGCCACGGGTAGCGTCACCAGGGACGACAACACCGCACCGATCAATACAGCGGGAAGCAGGTCGATGTCTTTGCCGTGCGCATGCGCGTGTTGCGTGATGGTCCAGTTGGCGGCGCCCGCAATCGGCACGCAAAGCGCCACCAAGGTACCCGCCAGGCTGACACCTTGGCTCAATTGACTGGCGTACATGAAAGCAATGCCGCCACCCGCGACCACAATGGCCACCCAAGTGCGCAACAGGATGCGGTGGCCTAGAAAAAAGCGCGATGCGAGTGCTGTGAACAAGGGAGCCAACGCCAGGGTCACCAGCACATTGGCCACGGTGGTCAGCATGATGGCCACCATGAAAAAGGTGAACATGCCGCTCCAGCACAGGCCGGACCACCACAACGATGCGCCACCCTGGCGCATACGGCTGAAGACGTGACGACCCTTGAACAAAGGCAACATGACCAGCAGGCACAGCATGGTGAAAAAGCTGCGCCAGAAGGTCACCTCAAACTTCTGCGCGTGCTCCAGGTGGCGCGTGACAACACCAGCGGTAGACCACATCAGGGTCACCGCCACCATCACCCAGACCGCCCGGTTGTGCGTGAGTTTCAAGTGAGCTGTTTAGCTGCTGCGGCCAGCTTTTTTGCGCTCGTGCTCGGACAGGTGGCGCTTGCGCAGGCGAATCGACTTGGGTGTGATTTCAACCAGTTCGTCGTCTTCGATGAATTCCACACCGTATTCCAGCGTCAACTGGATCGGCGGCGTGATCTTGATCGCGTCTTCCTTGCCGCTGACGCGGAAGTTGGTGAGCTGTTTGGTGCGCGTGGCGTTGACCACCAGGTCGTTGTCACGGTTGTGGATGCCCACAATCATGCCTTCATAAACCGGGTCATTGGCGGTGACAAACATGCGACCACGGTCGTCGAGCTTGCCCAGCGCATAGTTGAAAATTTCACCGGCATCCATCGAGATCAGCACACCATTCTTGCGACCGCCAATCTCACCCTTATGCGGCTCGTAGCTGTCAAAGATGTTGGAGATCAGACCGGAACCACGCGTCAGGTTCAAAAATTCATTGGTAAAACCAATCAGGCCACGCGCTGGAATGCGGTACTCCAGGCGGACACGACCTCTGCTGTCCGATTCCATGTTGATCAGGTCAGCCTTGCGCTCACCCAAGGCCTGCATGACGCCGCCCTGATGCTGCTCTTCAATGTCGGCCGTCACCATTTCGATGGGCTCGTAACGCACGCCGTCGATGTCCTTGAACACCACGCGCGGCTTGGAAACAGCCAGTTCGTAGCCTTCGCGGCGCATGTTTTCCAGCAAAATGGTCAGGTGCAGCTCGCCGCGACCCATAACTTCGAAAATACCTTCTTCGTCGGTTTCCTTGACGCGCAAGGCCACGTTGTGTTGCAGCTCCTTTTGCAGACGGTCCCAAATCTGGCGGCTGGTGACGTACTTGCCTTCGCGGCCAGCCAGCGGGCTGGTGTTGACGCAAAAGTTCATGGTTAGGGTGGGTTCATCCACCTTGAGCATGGGCAGCGGTGCGGGCGTGCTCGGGTCGGTGATGGTGACACCAATGCCGATGTCTGCCACGCCGTTGATCAGCACAATTTCGCCGGGACCAGCTTCGTCGGTCTGCACGCGCTCCAGGCCCTGGAACGTCAGCACCTGGTTGATGCGGCCTTTTACCGCCTTGCCGTCCGGGCCTTCCATCACGACCACGTCCATCATGGGCCTGATGGTGCCCTGGCTGATACGGCCTACACCGATACGGCCGACAAAAGTGGAGAAGTCGAGCGCAGAAATTTGCAATTGCAGCGGTGCTGCCGGGTCACCCTGCTGGTGCGGCACATGGTCAAGAATGGTGTTGAACAGGGCCGACATGTCGGGCCCCCATTGCTCACCCTGGCCACCCTCTTCCAGCGACGACCAACCGTTGATGCCCGAGGCGTAAACCACCGGAAAATCCAGCTGTTCGTCGGTGGCGCCGAGCTTGTCAAACAGATCAAACGCGGCATCGACCACAAATTGCGGGCGAGCGCCCGGTTTGTCGACCTTGTTCACCACCAGGATGGGCTTGAGGCCCAGGGCCAGCGCTTTTTTGGTCACAAAGCGGGTTTGCGGCATCGGGCCTTCCTGGGCGTCAATCAGCAACACCACACCGTCGACCATGCTCAGGGCGCGTTCCACCTCACCACCGAAGTCGGCGTGGCCGGGGGTGTCGACGATGTTGATGTGGGTGCCTTCCCAGGTCACGGCGCAGTTTTTGGCCAGAATGGTAATGCCGCGCTCTTTTTCAATCGCGTTGTTATCCATCACCGTGTCGACCACTTTTTCGTGCTCGGCAAAGGTGCCAGACTGGCGCAACAGCTGGTCAACCATGGTGGTTTTTCCATGGTCAACGTGGGCAATGATCGCGATGTTTCTGATTTGTTTATGGGCCATGGTTCACTTTCTCTTAAATTAGTTCAGGACAGCGCACCCTGCGCTCAAGTCTGCCCCGGCATCTGTCACATTGGGTTTAAAACTTCTCATCTGTTCAATTTCAATCGGGCTGAGCAGCCGCCCGGGAATCAATTCACTTGCCGCCACCCGGGCCGTGCCCAGCAACATGGTGTCGTCACTGGCGTACACCGCCACCTGCACCGCATCGGGCCAATCACCCCGACGCCGCAAGCCCGACAGGAAACGCCCGGCATTCTCCGCGTCAAGTGTGACCACTTGGTGATCACCCAACAAACTGTCCACCGACAACAAACACCCCTGGCGTTGTGCTTCGGTCATTGCCTCCAGCGCCTCCAGCGTGACACACTGCGCCACTCTAAAGCCACCAGTAGCAATTCGCCGCAGCGCACTCAAATGTGCACCGCAACCCAGGGCCTCACCGATGTCCTCACCCAGCGTGCGGATGTAGGTGCCCTTGCTGCATTTCGCCACCAACTTGATAACCGGCTGCAACGCATCTGTGGTCACCAACGTCAGTTGCAACTCAAAAATTTGCACCTCTCGTGAGGCACGTTCCACTTCAATGCCAGCACGCGCGTACTCGTAAAGCGCTTTGCCGTCTTTCTTCAAGGCGCTGTGCATGGGTGGCATCTGGCGGATCTTGCCAGTGAACTGCTGCTGCACCCGCGCCACATCTTCTGCGCTCACCGCAACCGGGCGTGTTGCGATCACTTCACCCTCGGCGTCACCAGTGCTGGTCTTGACACCCAGGCACAGCACCGCTTCGTAGGTTTTGTCAGCATCCAGCTGCAACTGGCTGAACTTGGTTGCCGCACCAAAACAAAGCGGCAGCACACCCGTGGCCAATGGGTCCAGCGTACCGGTATGGCCCGCTTTTTCAGCACGCAGCAGCCATTTGACTTTTTGCAGTGCGTCGTTGCTCGACCAGCCCAACGGCTTGTCCAGCAACAGCACCCCATGCACGGGGCGCCTGGAGACCCGTGCTCGCGGCGCATTCATCTATTTAATCTTCCTTGGCCCGCGAGGCGACTGCGCGCGCGATCAGGGCGTTCATGTCGGCGGCGCGTTCAGGGGTTTGGTCAAAAACAAAATGCAGGGTGGGCACGGTGTGGATGTGCAGGCGTTTGAACAAGCCAGCGCGCAAAAATCCGGCAGCCTGGTTCAAACCTTCGGTACACGCCTTCACGTCACCCGCCAACAGGCTGAAAAAGACCTTGGCATGGGCGTAGTCGGGCGTCACCTCGACCCCCTGAATGGTGACCATGCCGACCCGTGGGTCTTTCAGCTCGCGCGCAATCAGCTCGGTCAGATCACGCTGGATCTGATCGGCGACCTTGAAGGCGCGGTTGGGTGTGGCAGATTTTTTATGCACAGATCAGGCCCAATGGTTTACAGCGTACGCGCCACTTCGCGAATTTCAAAGAACTCCAGCACGTCACCCTCTTGAATGTCGTTGTAGTTTTTGATGTTCAAGCCGCAATCGAAGCCTTCGCGCACTTCCTTGGCATCGTCCTTGAAACGCTTGAGCGACTCGAGTTCGCCGGTCATCACCACCATGTTTTGACGCAGCAAGCGCAAACGCGCACTGCGCCGGACCACACCCGCAGTGACCATACAACCGGCAATCGAACCGATCTTGGACACCTTGAAAATCTGGCGGATCTCGGCGGTACCAATAATTTCTTCCTTCTTGTCGGGCGTCAGCATGCCCGACATGGCCAGTTTGAGCTCGTCCACGGCGTCGTAAATGATGTCGTAATAACGGATATCAACACCGTTGTTCTCAGCCAGCTTGCGTGCTCCGGCATCAGCCCGGGTGTTAAAACCAATGATGACCGCCTTGGACGCGATGGCCAGGTTGACATCGGACTCGCTGATGGCGCCCACGGCGGCGTACACCAATTGCACCTTGACCTCGTCGGTGGAGAGCTTGAGCAAAGACTGCGACAAGGCTTCCTGCGAGCCCTGCACGTCGGCCTTGACAATGATCGGCACCATCTTGACCTCGCCCGCAGTCATGTCGGTGAACATGTTCTCGAGCTTGGATGCCTGCTGTTTGGCCAGTTTGGTGTGGCGGAACTTGCCGGCACGGTAGGTGGCAATTTCGCGGGCACGGCGCTCGTCGGAGAGCACCATGAATTCATCACCGGCCTGCGGCACTTCGGTCAGACCCTGGATTTCAACCGGGATCGACGGACCCGCCGATTTGACGGATTTGCCGTTTTCATCGAGCATGGCGCGCACCCGGCCAAAGGTCTGACCGGCCAGCACCACGTCACCCGTTTTTAAGGTACCCGATTGCACCAGCACGGTGGCCACGGGACCACGCCCCTTGTCAAGCTGGGCTTCAATGACCAGGCCCTTGGCCATGGCATCTACCGGCGCCTTGAGTTCGAGCACTTCAGCCTGCAACAGCACCTGTTCCAGCAGGGCATCAATACCGAGACCGGTTTTGGCCGACACCGAAACAAAAGGCGAACTGCCGCCAAAGTCTTCGGGAATCACGTCTTCCACCACCAGCTCGTTCTTGACGCGCTCAGGGTTGGCATCGGGTTTGTCCACCTTGGTGATGGCCACCACAATCGGCACCCCGGCCGCTTTGGCGTGTTTGATGGCTTCCTTGGTTTGTGGCATGACACCGTCGTCAGCTGCCACCACCAGAATCACAATGTCGGTGGCCTGCGCACCACGGGCACGCATGGCGGTAAATGCTTCGTGACCCGGGGTATCGAGGAAGGACACCACGCCGCGCGGGGTTTCCACGTGGTAGGCACCAATGTGCTGGGTAATACCACCCGCCTCACCCGAGGCCACTTTGGTGCGGCGGATGTAGTCCAGCAAGGAGGTCTTGCCGTGGTCAACGTGGCCCATCACGGTCACCACAGGCGCGCGCGGCAAGGACTCAGCCTGCTGCTGCGACACTTCGTCGTCGGTAAAGGCTTCAGGATCGTCGAGCGCGGCCACAATGGCCTTGTGACCCATTTCTTCCACCAAAATCATGGCGGTGTCCTGGTCCAGCGGCTGGTTGATGGTGACCATCTGGCCAAGCTTCATCAAGTGTTTGATCACCTCTGATGCCTTGACCGCCATCTTGTGGGCCAGCTCAGCCACGGTAATGGTTTCAGGCACGTGCACTTCGAGCACCCGCACTTCCACCGGCGCTGCCTGATGGTGATCATCATGACCACGGTCATTGCTGCCGCGGCGGCCACGTGGACCCCCGCGCCAATTGCCACCGCGACCGGCGCCCGCACCGGTGTCGCCACGGGTGGGAATGCCTTTCTTCTTGGCCGGATCACCCGCCCAGCTGCTGGACAGCTTGGCAGATTTGACTTCTTTGCCGGCACCCGCAGCAGCACCAGCGGCAGGCGCACCTGGTGCGGCAGGTTTGGCACCGGCGGGGCTACCCGCTGGCTTATGCAAAGTACCTTTGAGACCGGCTTTGGCAGCCTCTACAGGTTTGGCCACAGGCTTGGGTTCTTCCACCTTTTTGGGTGGAAGTTTTTTACCGGGCTGCGACATCATCAAACGGATGGCGGCCGCTTCGGACTCGGCTTTTTGACGACGTGCGTTCAAATCGAGCGCACGTGCCTGTTCCTCGTCTTTCAATTTTTTGGAGTCAAGCGCTGCTTTTTCCTGGGCTTGCACCTGCACCTGTTGCTGGGCGAGCTTGCTGGCCTCGGCCTGCTGTGCTACCGCTTGCCTGGCGGCCTGCACGGCGCTGTCATCAACAGTGGCCACAGGAGGCGCTTTTTCGGCTTGTTGTTGGGCCTGTGCGCGTTCTGCAGCTGCGGCTGCCGCAGCTGCAGCAGCGGCACGTTCTGCGGCCTCGTGCGCAGCAGCTTCTTGCGCTTCACGCTGGCGGCGGCGCTCGGCAAGCTCTTCTTCCTGGCGCCGGATCAACTCGGCCTGGCGGCTCGCTTCTTCTTCGCGGCGCGTCAATTCGACGTGATCAATCTGCAGCGTGGCGGCGTGTTGCGCCTCCTGCTCAGCGCTATCTTCCGGTGCATTGCCCGGGCTGGCGTCCAGACCGTCGTCGCGGCGCACAAAGGTGCGTTTTTTACGCACCTCCACCTGAATGGTGCGCGCCTTGCCGGTGGCGTCAGCCTGCTTGATTTCGGTGGTCGACTTCTTGACCAGGGTAATTTTTTTGCGCTCGCCAGTATTGGTGCCGTGGCTAAGCTGCAAATAACTCAACAGATGCTGCTTGTCAGACTCTGTGAGTTTGTCAGATGCCGCCGATTTGGCAACACCTGCCGACTTCAATTGCTCAAGCAATGTGTCGGGGGATTTCTTGAGTTCATTAGCAAACTCGGCAACGGTCATACTGGACATTTTTTAGGTAACCTTTGGTTCAGACTGGGTGCCCGCAGGCAATTAACGTCTTTACTTGAACTGTAAATTCATGATTTTTCACTCTTTGGAAGTAGCATCATTGGCGAACCAATGTTCACGGGCCTTCATGATCAAGGCCGTGGCCTCTTCGGCAGACTGACCAGTGATGTCGGTGAGTTCATCCACCGCCAGGTCGGCCAGGTCATCAAGCACATGAATGCCGTTGTCAGCCAGTTTGCCGAGCAACTCTGCGTTCAGGCCTTCCAGATCACGCAACTGCAAAGCCACGCCACCCGCATTTTCCTCAATCGCGATCTCCATCGTCAACAAGGCGTCTTTGGCCCGGGTGCGCAATTCACTCACCGTGTCTTCGTCAAAACTCTCGATTTCCAGCATTTCTTCGAGCGGCACGTAAGCCACCTGCTCCAGACTGGTAAAGCCCTCGGCAATCAGCAGGTCGGCAATTTCTTCGTCGACATCGAGTTTTTCCATGAACAAGCGGCGGCTGACATCAATTTCGCTGGCTTGCTTTTCTGCGGACTCGGCAGCATCCAGGATGTTAATTTTCCAGCCGGTGAGCTCGGCCGCCAGGCGCACATTCTGGCCGCCACGGCCAATGGCAATGGCCAGATTTTCCTCGTCCACCACCACATCCATGGCGTGACGCTCTTCGTCCACCACGATGCTGCTGACGTTGGCCGGCGCCAGGGCACCAATCACAAACTGGGCCGGGTCTTCACTCCACAGCACAATGTCCACGCGCTCACCAGCCAACTCGGTGGTGACGGCGTTAACACGCGTGCCACGAACGCCAACACAGGTACCAATGGGGTCAATACGCTTGTCGTGTGACAACACCGCAATCTTGGCGCGGGAACCGGCGTCACGGGCGCAGGATTTGATTTCCAGCAAGCCCTGCTCGATTTCTGGCACCTCATTGCGGAACAATTCCTTCATGAACTCAGGGGCAGAGCGCGACAACACGATGGGCGCACCACGTAGCGTCAGGTCAACTTCCATGATCATGGCACGGACGCGGTCACCGGTGCGGAAATTCTCTTTCGGAATCATCTCACCACGGCGTAAACGACCCTCAACCCGGCCAGATTCCACGATCAGATCGCCCTTGTCCATGCGTTTGACGGTGCCCACAAAAATCTTGTCACCGCGCGACATGAAGTCGTTGAGCAACATTTCACGCTCGGCATCGCGAATTTTTTGCAGAATGACCTGCTTGGCTGCCATTGCACCAATACGGCCAATCGGCAAGGATTCGATGGTTTCTTCGATGTACTCATCGACCTCGATGTCGGAAATTTGTTCTTTGGCTTCAAATAACAAAATTTCCTGATCAGGCAACTGCAAGCCCGCCTCATCGGGCACCACATGCCAACGACGGAAGGTTTCATAGTTCCCGGTATCACGGTCAAGCACGACACGGATGTCGACTTCACCTGAGTAAAGTTTTTTGGTGGCTTGCGCCAAAGCCGCTTCCACAGCCCCAAAAACAACATCACGCTCCACATTTTTCTCGCGTGAGATGGCGTCGACCAACATTAACATTTCGCGATTCATGCCACGTCTCTCCTGTTTCAATTCAAATCTGATGGTTGTGGCTCCTGGTCCGGCGTTTGCGCCCGGCCCTTGAAGCTCACAATGGGTGCCAAGCGCGCCTCTTTCAGCTCACTCAACACAAAACCCAGTGCCTGCGTCGGTGCAGGCAGTCTTTTTTTACTGATCTTTTGACCCGGCTTGGTCACCGGCTCATCACGCCAGACAATCTGCCAAGCCCGCTCGGCATGCGGACCAGCATCAACGACGACGTCAGCCCGCTCCAGCACACCCCGAAATTTCTTGCGCGTCGGACTCACCTGCCCTGCCGCTGCACTTCCCAAAGGCATTTTGAGCGTGACATCAACCACATGGCCGACAAAACGCGCAAAGTCCTGATCATGTCGCAGCGGACGATCAATTCCCGGCGAAGACACTTCAAGGCGCTTGTAATCCACTTCATCCACCTCCAGCGCATATTGCAACTGGCGGGTCACTTTTTCGCAATCTTCAACTGTAACAAACTGGTCGCCAGGCGCCCCCTGCTCACCAGGAGCCACAGGCGGAGACCAGGGCAAGTCAATGGTAATACGCAGCAAACCACCGGCAGAGCGATCAATCTCCACCAGGTCATAACCCAAGCCCGCTACGGTTTGCTCAACAATGTCTTTTAGCGCCACCAAAACCCCAAATTACTCAATTCGTCAAAAACAACCGACCAAAAAAAACGGGCGGAAGTGACTCGCCCGTTTGGTCGTGAAGGCGGGATTGTATCCGAAAATACTAGGGAAAGCCCTTGATTTTCAAGGATTTATCCGGCAACACTGACCAAAATCCGGGTGTACTCATGCTGCGGCTGCATCAAGACCTGATGCACCGGACCGGACTCCACCACAGCGCCGTCTTTCATCACCAGCACGCTGTGCGCCATGGCCCGGATCACGTCCACGTCGTGGGTGATCAGCAGGTAGCTCAAACTGCGTTCACGCTGCAGATGCTGCAACAACTGCAAGACCTGTTTTTGCACTGTCACATCCAGTGCGCTGGTTGGCTCGTCGAGCACCAGCAAGCCCGGCTTGATGATCAAAGCCCGGGCAATGGCCAACCTTTGCCGTTGCCCACCCGAGAATTCATGCGGGTAGCGTTGCAGGGTCTGCGCCATGGCGGCATCGTCAGCCGTTCCCAGCCCAACGTCCAGCAAGGCAGTGACCACGCGCTGCCGACGCTGACTGAGGGTGAGTTCGGATTCATGCACACCCAAGCCCTCGCCCACGATTTCCTCCACGGTCATGCGTGGCGACAAGGAAGAAAACGGATCCTGAAACACCACCTGTACTTGCCGCCGCAAGGCGGTGTTGCGCCTGGCGCTGGCGCTCCAGACCTTGCCTCCCAAGTGCAGCGCGCCCTGAAACGGCAACAACCCCAGGGCAGCAAGTGCCAGCGTTGACTTGCCAGAACCCGATTCGCCCATGATGCCAAATGTTTGCCCGGGCATGACTTCAAAAGTGGCCCCCTGCACCGCCACAAATTCCCCGTGCTTGAACCAGCCACGCACACCGGCCAGTGGTGTCGGGTAAACCACCCGCAGGCCCTTTGCGACCATCACGGGCAATATTGGTTCTTGTGTGTCTGACTGTAGGTCAGACTTCAGTCTGACATCCCCGTCGTCAGCCAAGCCAACAAATTCCACCACATCACGCACCGGTTTGCTGGCGATCAGACGCTGGGTGTACGGATGCTGAGGCTTCGCAAATACCTCAGCTGTGCGACCCTGCTCAACCACATGACCGTTTTCCATCACGATAATGCGATCGGCAAAACGCCGCACCAGATTCAGGTCATGGGTGATCAACAGCACCGCCATGCCGTGGCTTTGCTGCAGCCGCACCAGCAAGTCCAGAATTTGCCCGCGCAGGCTCACATCAAGTGCAGTGGTGGGTTCATCGGCCAGTAGCAGCCTGGGCTGACAGGCCAGCGCCATGGCGATCATGGCGCGCTGACGCTGACCGCCACTGAGCTGGTGCGGAAAAGCGTTGACGCGGCGCGCGGCATCAGAGATTCCGGTCTCAGCCAGTAAATCGATCACTTTTTGCGCCGCCTGCGCTTTGGCCAGACCCGTTTTGAGCGTTAGCACCTCGGCGATCTGGTCTCCAACAGTCATCAAGGGGTTGAGCGCCGTCATGGGTTCCTGAAAAATCATGGCGATGTCACGGCCTCGCACGGCCCGCAGTTCACGCTCCGGCATGGTCAACAAGTCTTGGCCGTTGAACCGGGCCTGGCCGCCCAGTTTGGCATTGGCCACCAGGCGCAACAGGCTCAGGGCAGATACAGTTTTACCAGAGCCGGATTCACCCACCAGCGCCACCCGTTCATTGGCAGCAATGGAAAAATCAATGCCATGCACCACCTCATTGTCGGCAAACGACACCGACAGGCCACACACGTCGAGCAAGGGGCTATGGCTCATGCAGCGTCGGCCTTGCGCGGATCGAGCGCATCGCGCAGTGCGTCGCCCATGAAGGTCAGCAGCAGCAGGGTCACCACCAACACGGCAAAGGTGGCCAGCGAGATCCACCAGGCGTCGATGTTGTTTTTTCCTTGCGACAACAACTCGCCCAGCGACGGTGTGCCGGGAGGTACCCCCAAGCCCAGAAAGTCCAGCGAGGTCAAGGCCAGGATGGCGCCACTCATGCGAAATGGCAAAAACGTCACGACCGGGGTCATGCTGTTGGGCAGCAGGTGACGCCGGATGATGAGCCAGTTGCTCACCCCCAACGAGCGCGCGGCGCGCACGTAATCCAGTTGCCGATTGCGCAAAAATTCAGCCCGCACGTAGTCTGACAAGCCCATCCAGCCAAACAGGCTCAGCAAGATCAACAACAGCGCCAGGCTGGGTGAAAACACGGCACTGAAAATGATCAGCAGGTACAACTCGGGCATGGCGCCCCAGATTTCAATAAAACGCTGAAACGCCAGGTCGGTTTTGCCGCCAAAAAATCCCTGGATGGCGCCGGTGACGATACCCAACACCGTCCCGGTGAAGGTAAGCGCCAAGGCAAACAGCACACTGACCCGAAAGCCATAAATGAGTTGCGCCAGCAGATCCCGGCCACGGTCATCGGTGCCCAGCCAGTTATCACGGGTCGGCGGCGACGGGTTGGGCGCCTTGGCAAAATAATTAAGTGTCTTCGAGCCATACGGGTTGGGAGCAAACAGCGCCCAGTTGCCACTTTGGCGGAGCCGTTCGCGAATGAAGGGGTCCAGGTAATCGGTCGACGTGTCAAAGTCACCACCAAAGGTTTTCTCGGAATAATCTTTGACCATCGGAAAATAGGTTTCGCCCTGGTAACGCACCAGCAAGGGCCGGTCGTTGCTGATCAGTTCGGCCACCAAACTCAGGCCCACCAACAGACAAAACGTCACCAGACTCCAGTAACCCAGCCGGTTGCGTTTAAAACGCAGCCAGGCGCGCCGACCTGGGCTCAAGCTGTTGGCAGGGGGCTTAGTCAAATCGAACACGCGGGTCCACCCAGACATAAGACAAATCAGAAATCAACTTGGTCACCAAACCAATCAGCGTAAAGAAATACAGCGTGCCCAACACCACCGGGTAGTCACGCCGGATCACACTCTCATAACTCAGCAGGCCCAGGCCATCGAGGGAAAACAGGGTCTCGATCAACAGAGAACCGGTAAAAAACGCCCCGATAAACGCTGCCGGAAAGCCGGTGATGATGGGAATCAGCGCGTTGCGAAACACATGACCCCACAGCACCTGGCGTTCATCCAGGCCCTTGGCCCGCGCGGTGACCACGTATTGCTTGCGAATTTCTTCCAAAAAGGCATTTTTGGTCAGCATGGTGGTCACGGCAAAGCTGCCCAGCACCATGGCAGTAACAGGCATGGCAATGTGCCACAGGTAATCAACCACGCGCGCGCCCCAACTCAGCTCGTCCCAGTTGCTGCTGGTCAGGCCGCGCAGCGGAAACCACTGCAACTGCCCCCCAAATATCACCAGCAGCGCGACACCCAGCACAAAACCCGGAATGGCATAGCCCAGCAACACCAGCAGGGTGGTGACAAAGTCAAAACGCGAGCCGGCGCGCACCGCCTTGGCCACGCCCAGCGGCACGGCAATCAGGTAGCTGATAAAAAAGGTCCACAGCCCCAAGCTGATCGACACCGGCAATTTTTCCCACATCAGTTCGGACACACTTTTGTTCTGGAAAAAACTCTTGCCCAGATCAAAACGTGCAAACTGGCCCAGCATTTGAAAAAACCGCTCGTGCGCCGGTTTGTCAAATCCATAAAGCGCCTTGATCTGCTCGATGCGCTTGGGGTCTACGCCCTGGGCACCGCGATAGCTCAAACCGCCACTCTCGGCTGCCGCGCCTTTGCCGACGCCCGCCTTGGCCTCGGCCAGGTACTGCTCCACCGGGCCGCCTGGCACAAACTGGATCACAACAAAGGTGAGCAACAGCACCCCGAACAACGTGGGAATCATCAACAACAGGCGTTTCAGGATGTAGCTCAGCATGGTTTATCTCTGTACGACCCGAGCCCACCAGGTGTCAATAGCCCAACCTTCGCCCTGCGAATAGGGTGGCATGGCAGCGGGCTGGTCGAGCCGCCAACTGTTGAACACGATGCGATGCGTCGGCGCCGACCACTGCGGAATGAACACATGGTTGTGGGCAATCACGCGCTCCAGCGCCTGGCAGGCCGGCACGAGTTCGGCTTTTGAGGTGGCACGGGTCATGGCGTTGATCAAAGCATCCACCGCCGGGTTTTTGACGCCCGCCAGGTTGCCGGAGTCTTCCTGATCAGCCGCTTGCGAACCAAACAGGTCGGCGTATTCCTGGCCCGGGTTATGGGTGCCACCATAGGCCAGCGAGGTAATGTCAAATTCAAACTTTTGCAGGCGCTGCTGGTACAGGGCAAAGTCCACCGGGCGAAAGTTCAGGGTGATGCCCAATTTTTCCAGGTTGCGCGCCCAGGGTGTCACCACCCGTGCCGAGCCTTCGTTGCTGTCGAGGTATTCGATCTCAAACGCCTGGCCCTTGGCGTTGCGCAGCTGGCCGTCCTGCACCTGCCAGCCCGCCGCATTCAACAAGGCCTGGGCCTGGCGCAGGTTGGCACGCAGTGACGACGGCGCGTCGGTGCGCGGCGGCTGTGTCATGGGGCCAAACACTTCAGGCGGCACCACGCTGCGCCAAGGCGCCAGCAAAGCCAGTTCCTGTGGCGACGGCGAACCCGTGGCCTGACAGTCGGTGTTGCCAAACAAGCCGTTGACACGCTGGTAGGCGTTGTAAAACAGCTGCCGGTTCAGCCACTCGTAGTCCAGCGCCAGGCCCAGCGCCTGGCGCACGCGCACATCCTTGAACAGTTCACGCCGTGTATTGAGCACATAGCTTTGGAAACCGGTGGGCAGGCGGTGTTGGTATTCACGCTTGACCAGCTCGCCTGAATCAAATCGCTTGCCATTGACGCGGCGCGCCCAGTCACCGGCGGAAAAAAAACGCATCACGTCAAATTCGCCAGCTTTCAGGGCCTCCAGGCGGGCAGTGCCGTCTTTGTAAATTTTGACCGTGATACGGTCAAAATTGGCCGTACCGCGTCGCACATTCAGCCCCTTGGCCCAGTAATTCGCATCACGCACATAGGTGATGTCCTTGCCAAAGCGCACCGGACCAATTTTGTAGGGCCCGCTACCCACAGGGATATCGGTGACGATCTGGTCAAACGGTTTGGGTCGGCCAGCCTCGGCACCCCAGGCGCGGCTAAACACCGGCAAGCTACCGACAGTGAGTGGCAGTTCGCGGTTCGGCTTTTTAAACCGGTAGCGCACGGTGCGCTCATTCAACACATCCAGGCCCGCCACATCAACCAGAATGGTCTTGTAGGCCGGCGAGGTGAACGGCCCCATCAAGGCATCAAAGCTATGCTTCACATCCGCTGCCAGCACCGGGTCGCCATTGTGAAAACGCGCTTCCGGTCGCAAGGTAAAGGTGGCACTCAAGCCGTCCGCGGCCACCGCCACATCTTGCGCCAGCAAACCGTAACCCGAGCCGGTTTCGTCCAATGAGCCGGCCAGCAAGGTGTCAAACAACAGGTCGGACAAATAGGCAGGTGCCGAGCCTTTGATCGTGAATGGGTTGTACTTGTCAAAGGTCGAGACTCGCAAATTGCTCACCAGGCGCAATTCACCGCCCTTGGGGGCCGCCGGATTCACATAGTCAAAATGGGAAAAATTGGCCGGATATTTGAGGTCACCCCAAAGCGCGTAGCCATGCGCCGCCCACAAAGGGGAGACCCAACTCAAGCAAATCAAAAAACACAGGCTACGCATGCGACAATTCTGCATCAATTGTTTCATTTCTTGCTGACTGGCAGGCATCAAAATACAGAATCAAATTTTCTGCATCCGGCCCCGCTGGCAAGTGATTTCCATCCAACAAACGAATTAAAAAGCAGAGGCTACCATGGGTTTCCTGACAGGCAAAAAATTTCTGATCACCGGCGTGTTGTCCAACCGCTCCATCGCCTACGGCATTGCCAAGGCATGCCACGCACAGGGTGCCGAATTGGCGTTCAGCTATGTGGGTGAGCGCTTCAAGGATCGCATTACCGAATTTGCCGCCGACTTCAATTCCACCCTGATTTTTGATTGCGATGTGGCGGTGGATGAGCAAATTGACAATCTGTTCAAAGATTTGTCGAAGCACTGGCCCACTTTTGACGGCTTTGTGCACAGCATTGGTTTTGCCCCGCGCGAGGCCATTGCCGGCAATTTTCTGGATGGTCTGACGCGCGAAAACTTTCGCATTGCGCACGACATCAGCGCCTACAGCTTTCCTGCCATGGCAAAGGCTGCCCTGCCCTATCTGAACAACACGGCTTCGCTGCTAACGCTGACCTACCTGGGCGGTGTACGCGTGGTACCAAGCTACAACACCATGGGCCTGGCCAAGGCATCGCTCGAGTCGTCGGTACGCTACCTGGCGGATGCGGTCGGTGCCAAGGGCGTTCGTGTGAATGGTCTGAGCGCCGGCGCGATCAAAACCCTGGCCGCCAGCGGCATCAAGGATTTTGGCAGGCTGCTGGGCATCTCGGCAGCGGCATCTCCACTCAAGCGCAATGTGACGATTAACGAAGTCGGCAACGTGGCAGCCTTCCTGCTCAGCGACTTGGCCTCTGGCATGACCGGGCAAATTTCCTATGTGGATTGCGGTGTCAGTCAGACCGCTGTGGCGGTGCTGGAGTCCTGATCCAGTCAAACTGCGCGGCAGTCTGATGAAAAAAACGGCAGGCTGAAAAGCCTGCTTTTTTTTGGCCAGCCAGGAGGGACTCGAACCCCCTACCCCGAACTTAGAAGGTTCGTGCTCTATCCGGATGAGCTACTGGCTGTTGGTGATTTGAAGCGCTAGCATGGTGCCCGAGGCCGGACTCGAACCGGCAACCCCTTACGGGGGACAGATTTTAAGTCTGCTGTGTAAACCATTCCACCACTCGGGCACGGCCTTATTGTCAAACAAAAAAGCCCCGTCATTGAAAATTACGAGGCTTGATTCAAAACAAAATAACTGGAGGCGCGACCCAGAGTCGAACTGGGCTAGACGGATTTGCAATCCGTTGCATAACCGATTTGCTATCGCGCCAGTCTTTGTAAAAAAGGGA
>MESQ01000054.1:0-42483 GCA_001771065.1 Burkholderiales bacterium RIFOXYD12_FULL_59_19
CGCAGCTTCGAATCCTACATTGTGGTCACCCTGGCCTACCTGGTGCTGGCGGTTGCACTGCGCCAGCTGCTGAACTGGTTTGGTCCCCGCTTCATTTTTGTCAGCCGCTGAAGAGCACCGACCCATGGTTCAATTTTCACTCTGGGATATTTTTTCGTTTCTGCTCGGCGCCATGCGCTGGACCGTGTTGCTCTCGCTGATCGCGTTTGTGGGTGGCGGCCTGGTGGGGCTGGGTTTGCTGCTACTGCGCTTTTCCCAAGCGCGTGGTGTCGGTTTGGCAGTGAGCTGGTATGTGCAAATCTTCCAGGGCACACCGCTGCTGATGCAACTGTTTTTGGTGTACTTCGGGCTGGCCCTGCTGGGCATGGACACCTCGCCCATGGTCTCGGCGGCGATTTGTCTCACCCTGTATGCCAGCGCCTACCTCACTGAAATCTGGCGTGGCTGCGTGAACGCGGTGCCGCGCGGGCAATGGGAAGCTTCGGCCAGTCTGGCGCTGGACTACCAGCAGCAAATGCGCCATGTGATCCTGCCCCAGGCCATGCGTGTGGCCATTGCCCCCACCGTGGGTTTTATGGTGCAGATCGTCAAGGGCACCGCGCTGGCTTCCGTGATCGGTTTTGTCGAGTTGACCAAGGCCGGGCAGATGATTTCCAACGCGACTTACCAACCCTTTCTGGCCTACACCTTTGTGGGTCTTTTGTACTTTGCCCTGTGTTATCCGCTGTCATGGTGGAGCCAGCGGCTGGAAAACCGCCGACTGGCGTGATCTCATGACTGACACAAACCCCCCCGCTTTTTCTCTGGTTGACATCCGTGGACTGCACAAGCGCTTTGGCGCCACCGAGGTGCTCAAGGGCATTGACCTGCAGGTCCGGCGCAAGGAAGTGGTCTGCATCATCGGCAAGAGCGGCTCTGGCAAAAGCACGCTGCTGCGCTGCATCAATGGCCTTGAGACCTTCGAGGCGGGCAGTTTGAGTGTTGACGGGCAGGCGCTCAAACACACGGACCGGGACGCCATGCGCAACTTGCGGCAACAGGTGGGCATGATTTTTCAGAGCTTCAACCTCTTTCCCCATCTGAGCGCCGGGCGCAACGTGATGCTGGCACCCTCGCTGGTCAAGGGTATCCCCAGGGATGATGCGCGCACGCGCGCCCAGGCCTTGTTGGAACGGGTTGGCCTGGGGCCTTTGTTTGATCGCTTGCCTGAACAGCTCTCGGGTGGTCAGCAGCAGCGCGTGGCCATTGCCCGGGCCCTGGCGATGGACCCCACCGTGCTGCTGTGTGATGAAATTACCTCGGCCCTGGACCCCGAGCTGGTGGGCGAAGTGCTGCAGGTGGTCGAAATGCTGGCCGACGAGGGCATGACCCTGATTCTGGTGACGCATGAAATGGCCTTTGCCCGCAAGGTGAGCGACCGCGTGGTGTTCATGCACCAGGGGCTCATCCACGAAGCCGGCACACCTGACGAGATATTCAACCACCCGCAGTCACCGGAGCTGCAGCAATTTTTGTCGGCCTTGCGCGACTGATCCGGGGCTGCCGGCAAAAACGCACGGGTGCGTGAGGTTTGACGGGTGGCCTTGTTTTCAGGCCTGAATGGCACCCTGCGCCATGGCACAGGTTTTGCTTTCCAATCTTGGATACAAGATTGGATTCCAAAATGGTGCAACACATTCATCCTGACACCCCTTCACAACCTGGTGCCGACCTTTCGCAGGCGTTGGCCGACTCAGCCTGGATTTTGCGTCTTGAATCGCCTCTGGTCACCCGCCAGGAGGGGCCGCTGGCTGGCTTGTGTTTTGCAGTCAAGGACAACATCGATGTGGCTAAGCTGGAAACCACGGCAGCCTGTCCCGCCTTCGCGTTCACGGCGGGGGCACATGCCCATGTGGTGCAAAAATTGCTCGATGCTGGTGCGGCCTTGCAGGGTAAAACCAATCTTGATCAATTTGCCTGTGGCCTGAACGGCACCCGGTCCCCGTACGGTGCGGTGCCCAATGCCTTTGATGCCGCCTATGTGTCGGGTGGTTCCAGTGCCGGCTCGGCTTATGTGGTGGCCACGGGTCAGGTTGATTTTTCCTTGGGCACCGACACCGCCGGGTCGGGCAGGGTACCGGCCGGGCTTAACAATATTGTGGGTCTCAAGCCCAGCAAAGGGCTGCTCAGTGCGCGCGGTGTCTTGCCGGCGGCGCAAAGTGTCGACTGCGTTTCCATCTTTGCCCGTACCGTGGCGGTGGCTGCCAAGGTGCTTGCGGCGAGCATGGGTTATGACCCGCTGGACCCGTATTCCCGCCAACTGGACTTAAGCCAACAAAGCTGGGGCGCATCGTTCCGGTTTGGCGTGCCGGATGTGCTGCCGTTTTTTGACGACGCACAGGCTCAGGCGGCGTTTGCCGAGGCGGTTGAGCGGCTGCGTGCCCTGGGCGGTGTCCCGGTGCCCATTGACTACACTCCCTTGGCCCAGAGTGCTGCGCTGCTTTATGAGAGCGCCCTGGTCGCGGAACGTTATGCGGCCATCCGGCCGTTTTTTGACGCCCATGAAGACCAGCTGATCGAGCCCGTGCGCGCCATCATTGGCAAGGGGCGCCAGTACAGTGCCGCCGATCTGTTTGAGGCGCAAACCCAGTTGCGCGCCTATGGCCAGCAAGCCGCCAAAATGTGGCACGACATTGACGTGCTGCTGGTGCCCACAGCCCCCACCCACTACACCATCACCGACATGCAGGCCGACCCGGTGACGCTTAACCGCAACCTGGGTGCCTACACCAATTTTGTCAATTTGCTCGACTACGCCGCCATCTCGGTGCCCAGCAGCATCCGGCCTGATGGGCTGCCTTTTGGCATCACCCTGGTCGGTCTCTGTGGCAGCGACTGGCCACTGGCTGAACTCGGCCAGCGTTACCACCATGCGACCGGACTCAGCCAGGGGGCGCTGGGACTGGCCTTGCCGGACATGCAGGCCCTGGGCGGCGCCGGGCAGCAGGGGCAGACCCTGCCGGTGGCGGTGGTGGGTGCGCACCTGTCGGGCATGCCACTCAACAGCCAATTGACCGAGCGCGGTGCCCGTCTGATTCAGAGCACCCACACTGCCGACTGTTACCGTTTGTATGCCTTGCCGGGTACTACACCCCCCAAGCCCGGATTGCGGCGTGTCGCCGGGCAGGGCGCCGCCATTGCTGTGGAGGTGTGGAACATGCCGCTGCAACAACTGGGCGGCTTTTTGGCACTGATACCGCCGCCGCTGGGTCTGGGCAAGCTCGAACTGGCCGATGGCAGTTGGGTCACCGGCTTCATTTGCGAGGGCCATGCCCTGGACGACGCGCTGGACGTCACCGGGCACGGTGGCTGGCGCGCTTATCTGGCTTCTCTCAAACCTACGACCACGGCCTGACAGCGGACCGCTGCACTTGATCTCCCGGAAATCTCATTAACCCCCTGAAAGGAAAACCCATGTCTGACTCGCAAAAAATCACCCCACGCGCCATGCCCCAGCCTGATGAAGGCAACTCCCGGCGGCAGGTACTGCAACGGGCTGGCGTGGTGCTGGGTGCGCTCGCCATGCCCTCCATCGTGCGGGCCCAGACCGGTCCCAAGATTAGGGTGGGTTACTGGCCCATTGCAGCCGGCCTGCCTTTTTACGCCGCCGTCGAGCTGGGTTATTTCAAGGAGGCCGGCCTGAACGTCGAGGTGGTGCGTTTTGCTGGCGCGCAGCAAATCATGGAGGGCATGCTGGCCGACCGTGTGGACGGCAGTGCCAACGGCACCGGTTCGGCCAACATTGCCGTGGGCGAGATGGCCGCGCCGGGCTCATTCAAGATTTTCTGTTCCAACCCCAGCAACCTGAAAAATGTGCTTGACGAGGTCATCGTGCCGGTCGGCAGCAGCGCCAAAACCATGGCTGACCTCAAAGGCAAACGTATTGGCTCGGGCCCCGGCATCCAGAACGTGACGCTGGCCAAGACCGTGCTGGAGCGCGGCGGCGCCACCGGTGCCACCGTGGTGGAGTTACCCATCGGCCAGCACGTGGCCGCCCTGGCTGCGGGCCAACTTGATGGTGCCTACACCCTGGAGCCCACCGGCACCATTGGCCGCCTGAACGGCACCACCCGGGTGCTGGAAGCCGGCGTCATCGCCAAATACGTGTTGGGTGACCCGATGGCGCCCTGGTTTGGTGGCTCGGCTTCACTCACCGCCAGTTTCATCAAGGCCCATCCGGACGTGGCCAAAAAATACATTGCCGCCTACGGCAAGGGTGTCGCCTATGTGCGCAGCAAGCCAGTCGAGGCGCGCCAATTTCTCAAGGGCTACACCGCCATCGAAGGCGCCTTGACCCGTGAGGTGCCGCTGGCGGCGTACACCATGTACAACGAGTTCACCCCGGCGGACGTTGCCCATTTTCAGAAGTTCTTTGACCTGTTCACAGAAAAAGGCGTGTTCCCGTCGCGCCTGCTGGTGGACACCATGCTCTACAAGGGCTAAGCACCATGGCGGATTCCATCACCCCCGAGGCACGTCCGCCCTGGACGCCTGGGCAAGCCGCGCCAACGCTTGCCGTCCCGCGCAAGCCGTCCTGGGACCGGGCCCTGCCGTTCATCGGCCCGGTGCTGCTGTTCATCGTTTGGGACTTGGTGGTGCGCCTGGGTTTCATCAAACCCATCTTGCTGCCGCCCCCGGCGGACACGGTCACGGCCCTGATCAACGGGCTGGCCGGGGGGCCGCTGCTGAAGGACTTTGCGGTCACGCTGTGGCGCACGTGCCAGGCTTTCATGATGGCGGCGGTGATTGGCGTGCCGCTGGGCGTGGTGCTGGGCAGCAACGAAAAGGCCTATCGATCGGTGGAGTTTCTGGTGGACTTTTTCCGCTCGACACCTTCGTCGGCCCTGATCCCCCTGTTCCTGATGATCTTTGGCGTGTCTGACATCAACAAGGTGGCAATCGCGACCTTTGGTGCTTTGCTGATCGTGGTGTTCAACAGTGCCTACGGTGTGATCAACGCGCGCAAACAGCGTGTGATGGCGGCCCGGGTCATGGGGGCGTCACGCTGGCAGATTTTCAGGGACGTGCTGATCTGGGAAAGCCTGCAGCCCAGCTTTGTCGGCCTGCGCTCGGCGGTCTCGATGGCGCTGGTGATTGTGATCGTGGCCGAGATGTTCATTGGCTCGGACAGCGGTCTGGGCAACCGCATCATCAATTCGCAACAGGTCATGAATGTGCGCGACATGTACGCCTCGATTCTGGCCGCCGGGGCCATGGGTTACACGCTCAATGTTCTTTTCCTGATGGCTGAGCGCCGCATTGTTCACTGGAGTGGCAGATGACCGAAGTTCTCAATGGCCCGGTGTACGCCGAGGTGCCGACCCCCGTGTTCCAGCCGGGACCAAAGGGCACCCACATCACGATCCGCGGCCTGACCAAATACTTTGCCGGTTGGCCGCTGTATGAAAATTTTGACCTTGACATCCCCAAGCACAAAATTGTGTCGGTGTTTGGACCGAACGGCTGTGGCAAGTCCACGCTGATCAACATGATTGCGGGCCTGGTGCCGATTGACGCCGGTGAAATCCTGTTTGACGGCAAGTCGCTGCAGGACACCAAAATTGGCTACGTTTTCCAGAACTACCGCGAGGCCCTGTTCCCGTGGATGCGCACCATTGACAACATTGCCTACCCGCTCAAGCTGGAGGGTCAATCCAAGGCCGAGGTGGACCGCCGCATGGCCGAACTGGTGGCCTCGTTTGATGTGAAGTTTGACCTCAATCGTTACCCCTACGAGCTGTCGGGGGGGCAGCAGCAAACCGCCTCGATCATGCGGGCGCTGGCGCCCAAGCCCGAAGTGCTGTTTTTGGATGAGCCGTTTTCGGCTTTGGACTTTGAGATGACGCTGTTCATCCGTGAAAAGCTGCAAGAGGTGTTCATGCAGACCGGCACCACCATGCTGCTGGTGTCGCACGACCTGGAAGAAGCGGTGTACCTGGCCGACGAGGTGCTGCTGCTCACCAAGCGCCCGACCCGGGTGGCCGAGATCCTGCACTACGGCGATGCCCGGCCACGCACGCTGGAGACCTTGAGTGAAGCCAGCTTCATCCAGATGAAAAAACGCAGCCTGGAGATTTTCCAACGGGAGGTTCGGCGATGAATGAGATGCACATATTGGCCTACGTCAAGGCAAGCGCTGCGGCGCAGGGCTTGGTGCTCGATGATGCGCGGGCGCAGCGTGTGGCCAGCCACCTGGCGCGTACCGCCCATCTGGCGCAGCTGCTCGAAGGCTTCCCTTTGGGCGTCGAGGATGAGCCAGCTGAACTCTACCGGCCGCTCCCCTTTTCCGAAATACCCCACAAGGAAGGTGCGCCGTGAAAAATACAGCCCTTGAAATCGAAGGTCTAGACAGCTTTGCCTTGGCACGCGCCATCCGCGCCGGTGACTGCAGCGCCTGCGAGGTGCTGGAGGCCAGCATGGCGCGGATCGAGCGCACCGATGGCGCCGTCAACGCTTTCACCGGCAAGAGCTACCCGCGCGCACGCCAGGAAGCGGCGGCGGTGGACGCCCTGTGCGCGCGCGGTGAGGCCTTGCCGCCGCTGGCTGGTGTGCCTTATGCGGTCAAGAACCTGTTTGATATTGCAGGCGAAGTCACGCTGGCGGGTTCGAAGATCAACCGCAGCCATGCGCCTGCCGCCCAAGATGCTTTTCTGGTAGGCCGTATGCAGGCGGCGGGGGCCGTGTTGCTGGGCGCGCTCAACATGGACGAATACGCCTACGGTTTCACCACCGAAAACACGCACTATGGCGCCACCCACAATCCGCATGATTTGACCCGGGTGGCGGGCGGCTCCTCGGGCGGCTCCGGCGCGGCCGTGGCGGCGGGGCAGGTTGGTATCACGCTGGGCTCGGACACCAATGGCTCGATTCGCGTGCCCGCGTCGCTGTGCGGCGTGTGGGGTTTGAAGCCCACTTTTGGCCGCCTGTCACGGCGGGGCAGTTACCCGTTTGTACACAGCATCGACCACCTTGGGCCGCTGGCCGATTCGGTGGACAGCCTGGCACTGGTCTATGACGCCTTGCAGAGTCCGGACCCGCTGGACCCCGGCTGCCACGCGTCAAGTGTGCAGCCGGTAGGGGACCTGTCACGGGGTCTTGCCGGTTTGCGTATTGGCGTGCTGGGCGGCTATTTTCATGAGCATGCGAGTGCCCCCGCACGTGATGCCCTGATGATTGCCGCCAAGGCTTTGGGAGCCACCGATGTGGTCACCTGGCCCGACGCGGTCCAAGGTCGCGCCGCTGCGTTCATCATCTCGGCGGCCGAGGGCGGCAGCTTGCACCTGGACGACTTGCGCATACGGGCAGACGATTTTGAGCCACTGTCGGTGGACCGCTTCATCGCCGGTGCCTTGACGCCCGCCCACTGGTACCTGCGGGCGCAGCGTTTTCGCCGGGTCTACCGTGACAAGGTCAATGCCCTGTTTCAGCACTGGGATGTGCTGCTGGCGCCAGCCACGCCGGTGGCTGCGCCCGAAATTGGTGCCGAGTGGATCGACATCAATGGCACGCGTCACCCGTCGCGCCCCTCCATGGGGCTGTTGACGCAACCGGTTTCCTTTGCCGGCTGCCCGGTGGTCGCGGCCCCGCTGTGGCCTGCTGGCAGCGCGGGCCTGCCCATCGGCGTGCAAGTGATTGCAGCCCCCTGGCGCGAAGACCTGGCGCTGCGCGCTGCTTTTGCGCTGCAAAGCGCGGGGGTGGCGCATCTCAAACCTGTGGAACTCTGACATGGACATCAACCTCCCCGACGTACACGCCGAAGTCACGCATTATTCGACCCTCTATGAACAAGCCCTGGTCAGCAACGACGTGGCCATGCTGGACGAATTGTTCTGGAACAGTCCACACACCCTGCGTTACGGTGTCACCGAAAACCTTTACGGGTACGAGGCAATCTGCGCCTTTCGGGCCGGGCGCCTCGCGCAAGGACTGGCGCGCACCATTTTGAAGAGCGTCATCACCACGTATGGGCGCGACGCTGCCACCGTCAACCTGGAGTTTCAGCGCACCGGCAGCGCGCACACTGGTCGCCAGAGCCAGACCTGGCTACGCACACCGCAGGGCTGGCGGGTGGTGGCGGCCCATGTGAGTTTGCTCACTTTGAGTTCGTCTTGAAGTTCGGCACAGTTTTTGCATCCAATCTTGTATTCAAGATTTTTGCGTCAAAAAATGCACCATCCTGAAGCATTCAACCCTTGTCCTAACCCTCGGAGAACTGAGCATGAGCCTGAATCAATTGAACCGCCGTGATACCCTCAAATCGCTGGCCGCCCTGAGTGCGGCGGGCACGCTGGGCGCCTGGAGCCATCAGGCGCTGGCGCAAAAGCCGCTGACGGTGGGCATCATCTATGTCGGCCCGCGTGACGACTACGGCTACAACCAGGCGCAAGCTCAGGCGGCGGCCGAAATCAAGAAAATGCCGGGCGTGAAAGTGGTCGAGGAAGAAAACGTGCCCGAGACCTCGGCGGTGCAAAAAACCATGGCCGGCATGATTGTGCAGGACGGTGCCTCGCTGGTCATTCCAACCTCGTTTGGCTACTTTGACCCGCACATCCTGGCCCTGGCGCCCAAATACCCCGACGTGCGTTTTGCCCATTGCGGCGGCCTGTGGACCGAGGGTAAGCACCCCAAAAACGTGGGCAGCTTCTTTGGTTACATCGAGGAATGCCAGTACCTCAACGGCGTGATCGCCGGCCACATGAGCAAAAGCGGCAAGATCGGTTTTGTCGCCGCCAAGCCGATTCCGCAGGTGCTGCGCAACATCAACGCCTTTTTGCTGGGGGCGCGCTCGGTCAAGCCGGGCATCACCTGCAGCGTGATTTTTACCGGCGAGTGGTCGATGTCCATCAAGGAGGCCGAGGCCACCAACAGCCTGGCCGACCAGGGTGTGGACGTGTTCACCATGCACGTCGATGGCCCCAAGGTGGTGGTCGAAACCGCCGCCAAACGCGGCAAGATGGTGTGTGGCTACCATGCCAGCCAGGCCAAACTGGCCCCCAATGCCTACCTCACGGGTGCCGAGTGGAACTGGACCACCGCCTACAAGACGCAGATCGAAGCCGCGCAGTCCGGCAAGCCCCATCCCAACTTCCTGCGCGGCGGCCTCAAGGACGGCTACGTCAAGATGTCGCCCTATGGTTCGATGGTGACCGATGTCGCCAAGAAAAATGCCGAAAGTGTCAAGGCAAAAATGCTGGCAGGAAGTTTTGATATTTTCAAGGGCCCGATGAAGGACAACAAGGGCAATGTGGTCATCGCCGCTGGCAAAACCCACAAGCAAACTGCGATTGAGTTGGAAAGCATGAATTACCTGGTCGAAGGTGTGATCGGCTCGTTCTGACCTTCCCTGTACACCGCCGTGCGCGACACCCTGAACAACATCGGACTGCCGCTGCTGGCCATCGCGGCGGCGCTGGCGCTGTTTGGTGTCTTCGTCAGCTTGTCAGGGGTCAACCCGGTCGACGTGTGGCTGCTGTTGTTCAAGGGCGCCTTTGGTGACTGGTTTTCATGGCAAAACACCTTGCAACGCGCAGCCCCCCTGATGCTTACCGCCTTGTGTGTGGCCGTGCCGGCACGCGCCGGGCTGGTGGTGATTGGCGGTGAAGGCGCGTTGGTATTGGGAGGTTTGGCCTGTGCCGTCGCCGCACAGAGTCTGCCGCTGCCCGAGGGGCCGGTGGGTATCGCCGTGATTTGTGCCGCAGGCGCGCTGGCTGGCGCCTTGTGGGTGGCGCTGGCAGGCTGGTTGCGACAATACCGCGGCATCAACGAAACCATCAGCAGCCTGCTGCTGGCCTACATCGCCATCGGCCTATTCAAACATCTGGTGGAAGGCCCGTTACGCGACCCGTTGAGCCTGAACAAACCCGCCACCCACAGCCTGCCGGAAGGCCTGCTCATTGGCGGTATGGGGGGGTCTGACGTGCATTGGGGGCTGGCGCTGGGTGTGCTGGCCTGCATTGGTTTGGCGCTCTGGATGCGTTGGACCGCGTCCGGGTTTTCGGTGCGCGTGGTGGGTGGCAACCCGCGTGCCGCGCAATTGGTCGGCTTGCCGGCGTCCCGGTTGATCCTGACCGCGTGTGCGCTGGGTGGCGCGGCGGCTGGTCTGGCCGGCGCCGTGGAGGTGGCGGCGGTCCACACCAATGCCAATGTGTCGCTGATCGCGTTTTATGGTTATGCCGGCATCCTGGTGTCGTTCATCGCGCGTCACCATCCGCTGGCCATCATTCCGGTGGCGATCTTGTTTGGTGGTTTTGGCGCGGCAGGCAGCATGCTGCAACGCCGCCTGGGCTTGCCCGATGCTTCGGTGCTGGTGCTGCAGGGCATTGCCTTTGTGCTGATTCTGGCCAGCGAAGCTTTGCGTGGTGTCGACTGGAAAACACGCCTGACCCTCTTTTTTCGCGCGGCCGGTCCCGATCCGCTGCCTGCCGGAGACCAACGGTCATGACACCAGACCAGTGGATCGCGCTGTTTTCGGGCATTGTTGGCGGCGCCTTGCGGGTGGGCACACCGTTTTTATTTGTCAGCCTGGGCGAGTGCTTGACCGAAAAGTCCGGCCGCATCAACCTGGGTCTGGAAGGTGTGCTGGTGCTGTCGGCCATGGCCGCGTTTGGGGGCGCTTACCTGAGTGGTTCGCCCTGGGTGGGTGTGCTGGCCGGGGCGCTGGCCGGTGGCCTGCTGGCTGCGTTGCACGGCGCCTTGTGCTCGCTCAAGGGGGTGAATGACGTGGCCACGGGTATCGCCCTGATGATGTTGGGAACCGGACTGGCTTTTTACTTGGGCAAACCGCTGATTCAGCCGCAGGCGCCGCAAATTCCCGCGATTGCGTTGGGGTTATGGAGTGACTCGTCGGCGGTGCGCTCGGCCTTGCAGGTCAACATGCTGCTGCCACTGGGCTTGCTGTTGGCGCTGGTGATGGGCTGGGCCTTTAAACACACGCGTTATGGCCTGTTGCTGCGTATGGCCGGTGACTCCGCGCACGCGGCGCGTGCCCTGGGGTACTCGGTGGCGACCATTCGTGTGATCGCCACCACCCTGGGCGGCATGGTGGCTGGTCTGGGCGGGGCCTCGCTGACCCTGTTTTACCCGGGCAGCTGGAACGAAGGCATCTCCAGTGGCCAGGGTCTGATTGCCGTGGCGCTGGTGATTTTTGCTCGCTGGAGCCCCGGGCGCTGCATTGGTGCGGCAGCACTTTTTGGCGGCGCCGGGGCGATTGGGCCGGCACTGCAATCGGCCGGTATTGGCTGGGGCTACCACCTGTTCAACACGGTGCCCTATGTGCTCACCCTGGTGATTCTGGTGCTGACCTGCAAGCCCGGCAGTGTGGCCCAGGGCAGCCCGGGCGAGTTGTCTTCTGCGCGTTAAATCAAGGTTAAAGGAAACATGTCATGAGCGGATTGGGTGGACTGAACAAATCAAAACACGGCGTGGTGATGGGGCTGGTGCAACTGCAATTGCCGGTGGTCAAAACACCGGCTGACCTGGCGGCACAGACGCAGCGCATCTGTGCGCTGGTGGCCAAGGCGCGTCGCAACCTCGGCACCATGGATCTGGTGGTGTTTCCCGAGTATGCGCTCCATGGTCTGAGCATGGACACCCACCCGGACATCATGTGCTCGCTCGATGGCCCGGAAGTGGCTGCTTTCAGGCAGGCCTGCATCGACAACCATATCTGGGGCTGCTTCTCCATCATGGAGTTCAACCCGAATGGCAACCCCTACAACAGCGGGCTCATCATCGACGACACCGGCAGCATCCGCCTGTATTACCGCAAACTTCACCCCTGGGTGCCGGTGGAACCCTGGGAGCCGGGCAACCTGGGCGTGCCGGTGTGTGAAGGTCCCAACGGTTGCACCCTGTCGCTGATCATTTGCCACGATGGCATGTTCCCGGAAATGGCACGCGAAGCGGCTTATAAAGGTGCGGAAATCATCATCCGCACTGCTGGCTACACCGCACCGATTCGCCATGCCTGGCAGATCACCAACCAGGCCAATGCGTTCACCAACCTGGCCATCACCGCCAACGTGTGTATGTGCGGCAGCGACGGCAGCTTTGATTCCATGGGCGAGGGCATGTTCTGCAACTTTGATGGCACGGTGCTGGTGCAAGGTGGCGGCCGGGCCGATGAGATCATCACCGCCGAGCTGCGGCCCGACCTGGTGCGCGAGGCTCGCACAGGTTGGGGCGTGGAAAACAACATCTACCAGCTGTACCACCGAGGTTATGTGGCGGTGCAGGGCGGCGCGCAGGATTGCCCCTATAGCTACATGCTCGACATGGCGGCCGGGCGCTACCAGTTGCCCTGGAAGGTGGAAGTGACCGACGGCACGCCCTGCGGCTTTGATGCCCCGACGCGCAGTTACCAAGGCCCCGAGGCGCATCCGCTGGTGCCCGGCACGGTGGCAGCACCGGCCATAACCGGGGCGCCCGAATGACGCGCTTTATTGTCGCCAATCCCTACGCCTGGCCTTTTAATGGTGACCTGCGTCCCGACAACACGGCGCTCATCGTCATTGACATGCAGACTGACTTCTGTGGCGCAGGTGGTTATGTCGACAAGATGGGTTACGACATCACGCTGACGCGCGCGCCGATTGAACCGCTCAAAGTGCTGATGGCAGCCTTGCGCTTGGCGGGCTACCCCGTGATACACACCCGCGAAGGCCATCGGCCCGACTTGTCAGACCTGCCTGCCAACAAACGCTGGCGCTCGCGCCAGATTGGCAACGACGGCGTGGGTATCGGTGACGCCGGTCCCTGCGGGCGCATCCTGGTGCGTGGTGAGCCGGGTTGGGACATCATTCCCGAACTCGCCCCGCTGCCCGGCGAGGTGGTCATTGACAAGCCCGGCAAGGGCTCGTTTTACGCGACCGACCTTGAGCTGGTCCTGCGCACCCGGGGCATCAGCAACCTCATGCTGGCCGGCATCACCACCGACGTGTGTGTGCACACCACCATGCGCGATGCCAATGATCGGGGCTTCGAGTGCCTGCTGCTGTCCGATTGCACGGCCGCCACCGACCACGGCAACCATCTGGCGGCGCTCAAGATGGTCACCATGCAGGGCGGCGTCTTTGGCGCGCACGCCACCTCCCAGGCCGTCTTGCAGGCGCTGACGAACGCGACGAGTGTATGAGCCATGACCTGATCCCGCAGCCTAAGTCCGCGACCGGTGCGTTGGCGCTGGAAATCTACCAACTGAGCAAACGTTTTGGCAGTTTCACGGCCATGGACCAGGTCAGCATGAAGGTGGAACCCGGCACCGTGCATGCGCTGCTGGGAGAGAACGGCGCCGGGAAAAGCACGCTGGTCAAGTGTGTGGCGGGTTTTCAGCAGGCCGAAGAAGGCAGCATCCTGATTGACGCGCGTGAGCAGGACATTGCCAACCCGGTGGTGGCTCGCGCTTTAGGCATTGGCATGGTCTACCAGCACTTCACCCTGGCGCCCGGCATGACGGTAGCCGAAAACCTGCTGCTGGCCGCTGACAGGGTGCCGCTGCTGATTGACTGGAAAGACAAGCGCGCCGAGCTCACCGCATTTCTGGCCACCACCCCGTTTCAGCTCGACCTTGACGCCTGCCCGTCTGAACTGGCTGCCGGTGAAAAACAGAAGCTGGAGCTGCTCAAGCAGCTTTACCTGAAACCACGCCTGCTGATCCTGGACGAGCCGACCTCGGTACTGACGCCGCAGGAGGCCGATGAGGTGCTGGGCCATGTGCGTGCTTTTGCGCGTAGTGGCCAGTGCACCGTGATCATCATTACACACAAGTTCCGCGAGGTCATGGCCTATGCCGATGCCGTGACGGTGCTGCGTCGGGGTCGGGCCGTGCACCATGGTCGCGTGGCTGACACCACCCCCGCGCTGCTGGCGCAGGCCATGATGGGCGAGTCGGCCGCCAGTACCGGACTGCCGCAAGAAGGGCAGCCAGCACCAGCCGCCAGGGCGCGGGACACGGTGAGCCCAAGCGCCGCCGTCCCGGCGCTGCAGGTCAGGGGCTTGAGTGCCCTTGGCGACCGCGGTACCGTGGCCCTGCATGGCGTCGACCTGACAGTGCGCTGCGGTGAAATTTTGGGCGTGGCCGGGGTCTCGGGCAACGGCCAGCGTGAACTGGTGGAGGCGCTGGTTGGACAGCGCCCGCGGCTGACGGGGCAGGTCAGCGTGATGGGTGAGTCCTACCGGGCCACCCGTGTGGACAACCACCGTCTGAAAGTGCGCAGCCTGCCCGAAGAGCCCTTGCACAACGCCTGTGTGGGTGCGCTCAGCGTGGCCGAGAACATGGCGCTGCGCGATTTTGACCAGGCACCCAACACCCGTGGCGGTGTGCTGCGTTTTGGCGCCTGGCGCGCCCGGGCGCGTGCCTGGATTGCCGAATACGGCATCAAGACCCAGGGTGAAAGTGCGCCGATTGCCAGCCTCTCGGGAGGTAACGTACAGCGCGCCGTGCTGGCCCGCGAACTGGCCGGCGACATCAATGTGCTGATTGCAGCCAATCCGGTGTTCGGTCTCGACTTTGCCGCGGTGGATGAAATCCACAGCCGCTTGCGCAAGGTGCGCGCCCAGGGTGCCGGTGTGCTGCTGATCAGCGAAGACCTGGATGAGTTGCTGGCGCTGTGCGACCGCATTGTCGTGATGAGCGAAGGCCGCATTGTGTTCGAGGTCAACGCCGCCGGGGCCGATCGCAAGGTGCTGGGCGCCCACATGGGTGGTGGCACCCACCATCCCGTTAACCCACAGCAAGAAAGAGCCGCCGCATGACCCCGTCCACCCCAGCGCACATCCCGGCCAGTCGCCCCTTGACGCTGGCAGCCCAGCCGTTTGACTTTAGCTGCGACTTGGCCAGCACGGCCTTGGTCATCATTGACATGCAGCGCGATTTCATCGAACCCGGCGGTTTTGGTGAGACCCTGGGCAACGATGTCTCGCTGCTCTCGGCGATTGTGCCCACCTGCCAGGCGGTGCTGGCGGGGTGGCGTCATGCGGGCGGTCTGGTGGTGCACACACGTGAGGCGCACCACGCTGACCTGTCCGACTGCCCGCCGGCCAAGCGCAACCGAGGAAACCCCAGTTTGCGTATTGGCGATGTCGGCCCCATGGGGCGGATTCTGGTGGCGGGTGAACCCGGCAACCAGATCATTACCGAGCTGGCGCCACGTCCCGGCGAAATCGTGATCGACAAGCCCGGCAAAGGCGCTTTTTACGCCACGCCACTGCACACGCTGCTGGGTCAGGCCAACATCACCCATCTTGTTTTCATGGGGGTGACGACCGAGGTTTGTGTGCAAACCTCCATGCGCGAGGCCAATGACCGGGGTTATGACAGCCTGCTGCTCACAGACTGCACTGAGAGCTACTTTCCCCGGTTCAAGGCCGCCACCCTGGAGATGACCCATGCGCAGGGCGGCATTGTGGGCTGGACGGCGCCCAGCGCGCTGTTGCTGGCGGCCTTGGCGCGTTAACGTGCCTCGGGAACGCTGGTAAAGTCTTCCCCAATGCAAACCGCGAAGCCTAACTCCACGCCGCCCGTCCCACAGCACAGTTCTTTGGAGAAAACGGTGCTGCGCCGATCCCGCGCTGAAGAAGTTTACGAAGCGCTCAAGCGTGACATTGCCGATTTCAAACTGGTTCCTGGTGACCGTTTTACCGAGAACTCCGTCACGGAGCAACTCAAGGTTTCGCGCACGCCGGTGCGCCAGGCGCTGACCCGGCTGCAACAGGAAGGTTATGTGGAGGTGTCGTTTCGCAGCGGCTGGCGCGTGTTGCCGTTTGACTTTGCAAAATTCGAGCAACTGTACGACTTGCGCATGGTGTTGGAAACCACGGCGGCCCTTCGTCTGTGTGAGGAGGGTTTGCGCAGCCCCAATCCGGTTAATCGTGCACTGTTTGATGCACTGACGGATTTGTGGCTGGTGCCGCCCGAGCAAAGAAGCACAGACACCCTGCAGGTCAGCCAGTGGGACGAGGACTTTCACTGTGCGCTGGTGGTCGCGGCGGGCAACCCTGAAATGGCCCGGGTACACCGCGAGGTCACCGAGCATATTCGTATCATCCGCCGTCTGGACTTTACCCAGCAGGCGCGTATTGACGCCACCTACGATGAGCATGGCAAAATTCTCAACGCCATTCGCGCCAAGCGCAGCGACCAGGCGGTTATGCTGCTGCGCGCCCACATTGAAACCAGCCAGGCTGAGGTGAAAAAAATCACCATCCACCAGTTTCACCTGGCACGCCAGGATGCGGCGCGTTGACGTGAATGTCGGCCAAAGGGTCATCTTGAGGAAGGTTGTGTTGTTCCTGTCAAAGAATGCCATGCCACGGCGTGTCCTGTTCATGCGGCTGGTTTTTTCGTTTCTGTTGTTGCTATGTGTCATGGCCTGGGATGCCTACTGTCGTCCTGCCACGGGCCCGGCCCGGGCGGTCTGGACATCGTCTGGTGTCACACATCAGCCCCTGGTATTCCAGTCCAGGGGGCATATTCCCATGCCCGCCAACACGCCGGCCGCCCATGCCAGCAGTCTGGTCGCCATGCCGCTTGATTCGCCCTATGCGCTGATGGCCTTTTGGTTTGCAGGCGCCAAGGAGAGCGCGCCGGATATTGGCATTGCCGCCTCGGCGTTTGACCGGCACAGCAAATCCTGGGTGGCGGCACGTTTTGTGGTGGATCGACAAGCGCTGGGTCGGGCTTTGGGTTTTGGCGTCCGGCGGCTGGGCAACCCGGTGGCCTGGCTTGACGCCAGGCAACGCTTGCATTTGTTTGTGGTGGCTACGGGTTTGGGGGGCTGGGCCGCCAGCCGGATTGTTCATTTGAGACAAACTTCAAATGGGTCTCTTTTGAGTGAACTCAGTTTTGAGCCCGAGCGTGTGTTGCCTTTGTCGTGGTTCTGGAACACCAGCTTTCTGGTCCGCACAGCGCCCATGCCGCTGCAGGATGGCGGCATGGTCTTGCCCGTGCATTTTGAATTGGGCATCAAGTACCCGGTGGCCTTGCGCTTTGACGCCAGTGGCGTGTTCTCAGGCATGGTCCGGATGTCCCGGCGTACCCATTTGCTGCAACCAACGCTGGTGGTGCAGGACGAGAGCCACTGGCTTGCCTTGTTGCGAGACCAGCGCGCCGAGGGCCGAGTGGGGCTGGTGCAAACCCTGGATGGTGGCCAGCATTGGCAGGACTTGCCAGACCTGCCTCTGGTTAATCCGGACGCTTCGGTGGCCGGGCTTGGGCTCGCACCCGGGCGTATGGTGCTGGCGCACAATACGTCGGCGCATTCGCGCAATCTGCTCGACTTGAGCCAGTCTTCGGATGGCTTGCACTGGTCAAGCCTGCAGCCGTTGGCGCAGGGCGCTGGCACCGACGAATATTCCTACCCTGCCATGGTTTGGGCTGACGACAGCCTTTGGGTCAGTTACACCGACCAGCGCCAGCGGATTGCCTGGCAGCGTTTTGGCACCCAACCCGAATAGTCGAATATGAGTTTTTTGCAAGCATGGTTTACGGCGCCGCAGGCACCCTGGCTGCCTGACGTGGTGCTGCAGCGTTGGGCATTGCAGGCGGCCTGGGCACTGGTGCTGGGCGCGTTCACTTTTGTGTTGGCAAGTCGGTTCAGGCCAGCGTGGCGGGCTGGGGCGGCGGCTGCCGTTGCCGCCTGGTGCTTGTGGCCCGGCCCGGCCTCACCCAGCTACTGGCTGGGGTTGGCGTTTCAGTCGCCCAGCTTGATGGGTGTGGCGCTGTGCCTGGTCTGGGCTTGGCGCTCAAAGTCACCCAAGCCGGTGGCGGGGCCGGTGTCGCGCGCTTTGTCCTGGCCCGGCATTGTGCTGGCGAGTGCTGGTATTCTTTTTGGCTGGCTGTTGTTGGGTGACATGCTGGCCTGGTGGCCGGTGTCGGTGTATGCCTGGGGCTTTGGCTCGGGCGCTCTGGCGCTGGCCTGTGCGCTGGCCCTGCTGTTATGGGTTTTGGACGGCGCCGGCCTGGCCGGTCAGCGGCTCACACTGTCTTTTGCTGCGGTTTTGCTGGTTTTCACCCTGACCCGTTTGCCCAGTGGCAACCTGTGGGACGCCTTGCTTGACCCCTGGTTGTGGCTTATTTTGCAGGCGTCTGGTTTGCTGGCGTTGCTGCGGCGTGTGCCGGGTTGGTGGCGCGCGTCACCAGCCACTCGCGCCTGAAAAGCCATTGCTGCGGATACCACAGGTTGGCCAAGGTGATCTCGCCGCCCTGATGCCGGCCCTTGACTTCCCAGCGGCTGCCAAGCACGCGGCATTCGGGTGCACACAGCGGGTGCTCGGCTTCGTCACGGGTTTGCAGCCAGACCACCGCATCGTGGGTAGCCAGCAGGCGCTGTAATTCGAGTTTGTTGTCGGCGGCCGGCAGGGCGTTGCGCGCATCGCCGTCATACGGCGTAAAACGATTGCCGGGCAACAAAAATTCAAAGCGCTCAAACTGGCCGTTAAAGCTGCTGGGTACGGCAAGGTGTTGGCCAGTCAGGCTTTGCGTGAGTTGTTTGTCGTAAAGGCCGGCCGGTCCGTTCAGCGGCTGTGTGGTCAGGCCGAACACGGCAAAGACGGCCAGCGTGGCGGCCAAGGTGCAAGCGCGTGTCCACCCCGACTTGACAAAGCCTGCCAGCACCAGCGCCAGTCCCACGCCAACCGCCGCCAGGGTCAAGCCCAGCTCCAGGCTGCTGCCAATGCCCAGCGCGTGTTCGGCCCAGGCAATACGCCCCAGATAGCCGATGAAGAGGCAGCACAGCAGCAGCGACGGCATGAACCAGCCGCGCCCAATACGCTGCCAAAACAGTGCCAACACAATCGCCAGTGCGGGCATGGCCGGAATCAGGTAACGCGCCGAGCGCTGGCTCGGCAGGGTGAATACCAGCAACCAGACGCCCAGCCAGATCAGCACGAGCCACAGGTCAACGGGCTGCGCGCCCAAGGGCTGGCGCTTGAGTTGCCACAGGCGCTGCAAGCCCAGCAGCATCAGACCCAGAACCACAAAAACCAGCAGCCCGGCGTTTTGGGCGTAGCCCAGCAATTGCGCCCAAATGCTGAAGCCACCACCAAAGAGCGCTGTTTGCCAGTAGCCGGCGCTGTTGCTCATCTTGCCGGCGTTCTCTCCCACCACAAACTCCTGCCAGACGGCGAGGGGGTCCGGGTCCAGCACAAACCAGAGGCTGAAAATAGCCACGGCGAGGACGGCGCTGGCACCCACCTTGAGGCTGATCGCAAGCGCGTCAGTCCAGCGCCAACGCGGCAGCATCACGAGCTGCGCGCACCACAGTGTGGCGGCTGCCGGAACCACCAGGGCGAACGATTTGTAGGCCAGGCCGAGGCCCATGGCGAGGCCAAAGCCGGCGTGGGCCAGCCAACCCAAAGCAGTGGGCTGACTGCCGCTGTGTGTCACAGCAGCTGGCCGCGCCGTGGCCGGGTGATGCGTCAACGACCACCAGAGCAGCATGAAAACTGGCAGGCTCAGCCAGAATGTTTCGGGGGCACTGGTGAGAAAAGTGCGGCCAAACCGGAAGGTGCAGAAAAAAGCCAGGTAAATGCAGGCCCCCAGCAGGGCACGACGTACATCACGGGTGATCAGTTGCAGGGTCCAGCCCACGGCCAGGGCGGTGAGCAGGGTGTAGATCACGCTGGGGGCGCGCAGTGCCGCCATACGCCAGTGCTGGCCCCAGTCGCCAGCCACCATGGCTTGCCAGAACAGCAGCGGTGGCTTGGTGTTGCGCATGTGGTCCAGCTCAGACACCAGCGGTAACCAGTGGCCACTGGCGGCCGTCAGGCGGGCGATATGGGTATAGACCAGTTCGTCGCCATTGGTGGGGACATATTGCCCGTCCAGACCCAACACATAAACCAGCACCGCCACCACCAGCAAGGCCAGCCAGGCCAGGGTCGTTCGGGTCCAGAACGGAGGGGTGAGGGTGTTGACAGAGAGGGCGGGCATGGTTATTTGGATTGACGGTGACCAAAGGTCCAGCGGTCGTTGGCCAAAAAATTGCTCACGCTGGCGACCACGATGGCGATCACGTTGGCCAGCAGGTAATGCAATGAATGCGCCAGCCAAAGGGTCAGGCCATATTGCAGGGCAATGCCCAGCCAGGAGGCCAGTGTGTAGCGACCTAACTGACCGGCGAGCACGGCCAGCCGGGTGTGTTCTTGCCGCTGGTGGTGGGCGTGCGCCGCCTGCACGCGGTCAGCCCAGGTCCAGAGCCGATTCCAGCTGAAATTGTTCACGGTGGCTACCGCAATGGCCAGGGCCAGCGAGGCATACAAGCGCTGGCGAGGATTTGCAATGGCCGCAAACAAGTGTTCTTGCGCCAGGTACAGCACGGCCATGTTGACCACCGTGCCGCTGGCGCCCACCAGGCCAAACTTGACGTAGCGCATGCCCATGAGCCACTGGAGCAGGCTAAAAAACAAGGCAGACGCCCGCGCGGCCAGACGGGGTTGGCTCACAGTGTGGCAGGCGTTGCCGCCAAATGGGTCAGCGCATCTCGCAGCACGGTCTGCGGTGTAATGCGTTTGAGGCATTGGTTGTCGCCGTCGCAAAAAGTCAGGCGGTGGTTGTAGGCACTGAGACAAGGCGAGCAGGCGGTGCCTGATTCGAGCACCTGCGCGTGCGGCCCCAGCGGGCCATAGAGACGGCCGGTTTCGGGGCCAAAAAACACCATGGTTTTGATTGGGGTAAGCGTGGCAAAGTGGCCGGGGCCACCGTCATTGGTGATCAGCAGGCGGGCGGCGTGAAACAGCATCAGCAATTCGCGGATGCTGTGGGTGTAGCCGGTCAGGTCGACGCAGGCGGTATGTTCGACCTGCTGGCACAGCTCACGCGCCAAAACGGCGTCGTCGCGCAGACCGATCAAGCCGACGGCGTAGCCAGCAGCACACAGGCTGCGGGCCACCTCAGCGTAGTGGCTGGCGGGCCAGGCGCGCTCGGGCAACAAACCTCCGCCGGCGTAGAGCAGCACCAGGCAACGGGCAGCCAAAGTGGGGTGATCCTGCTGCAGTTGTTGTTGGTAGGTGCTTAACTCGGCGGCCTCAAACCGAACGGTCAACCCGGTGTCGGCCGGCAGGTCACGGATCGGAGCGGCCTTGTTGCGCGGCATGGCGTCGCCCTCCAGCGCATCGACAAGCGATAAAAACTGCTTGCTGATGTGTTGGTAAGGGTTGTAGGGAATGGCGCGGTTGATGAAGCTGCCGCGGTACAGGCCTTCCTGCGTGTGCGGCGTGAAACCCACGCGCAGACGGGCGCCGCTGAAATAACTCATCAGGCTGCTGATGCGTGAAAACAACTCGCAGTCAATTACCGCGTCCAGCGGCAGGCTGCGCAGCGTCCGACTCACGCGCCAGATGTCCTGGAGCAGCCCCAGGCCCGCGCTGTCGTCAAGCGCGTGCAAGTGGGCTGGTTGTGCCAGCCCGAGCAGCTTGGCGACCTCCTGGTTTTTCTTGAGTTGCAGCACATGCAGGGTGGCGCTGGGGTAGCGTTGCCGCAAGGCTGCAAACATGGGGCCAGCCAGCACCACGCTGCCCATTTCTGATAACAGGACGATCAGAATGTGGCGCGGTGCCTGCGGCATGGCTGTTGCTTGATCCCGGCCGACCAAACGTGCCCACAGGGACAGGAGCGCACACAACGCCTGGCCTGCCCAGCGGTCAATCCAGCGTTGTGTTTGCAGCTTCATGCGCGCATTGTCGTGCTCACAGGCCAGCTGCTGCGCGCAGTGCCTGGGCTTTGTCGGTGCTTTCCCAGGTGAACTCGGGCTCTTCACGGCCGAAGTGACCGTAGGCGGCGGTTTTTTCGTAAATGGGGCGCAGCAGGTCCAGCATCTGGATGATGCCGCGCGGGCGCAGGTCAAAGTGGCTGTGCACCAGCGCGGCGATGTCCTCGTCCGAAATCACGCCGGTGCCTTCGGTATAAACCGTCACATTCATGGGTTTGGCCACGCCAATGGCATAGGCCACCTGGATCTGGCATTGGCGTGCCAGGCCGGCGGCCACAATGTTTTTGGCCACATAACGTGCGGCATAGGCGGCCGAGCGGTCCACTTTTGTTGGGTCTTTGCCGCTGAAGGCGCCGCCGCCGTGCGGGCAGGCGCCGCCGTAGGTGTCAACAATGATCTTGCGCCCGGTCAGGCCGCAGTCGCCCTGCGGGCCACCTACCACAAAACGGCCGGTGGGGTTGATCAGGTACTTGGTGTCGGCGGTGAGCCATTCCTTGGGCAACACCGGTTTGATGATTTCTTCGCGCACGGCTTCATAAAAGGCATCGGTCATGCGGCTACCCAGGCTCATCTCGGGGCTGTGCTGGCTCGACAGCACCACGGTGTCAATGCTGTGGGGTTTGCCGTCGACGTAACGCATGGTGACCTGGCTCTTGGCGTCCGGGCGCAAAAAGGGCAGGCGGCCGTCCTTGCGTAATTGCGCCTGGCGCTCGACCAGGCGGTGGGCGTAATAAATGGGTGCGGGCATCAGCTCGGGGGTTTCGTTGCAGGCGTAGCCAAACATCAGGCCCTGGTCGCCGGCACCGGTGTTGAGGTGGTCGTCACTGGCGTGGTCCACGCCCTGGGCGATGTCGTTGCTTTGTTTGTCGTAGGCCACCAGCACCGCGCAGCCCTTGTAGTCAATGCCGTAGTCGGAGTTGTCGTAGCCAATGCGTTTGAGCGTGTCGCGCGCAATCTGGATGTAGTCCACCGTGGCGTTGGTGGTGATTTCACCCGCCAGCAGCACCAGGCCGGTGTTGCACAGGGTCTCAGCGGCTACCCGTGATTTGGGGTCTTGTTTGAAAATTGCATCCAGAATCGCATCAGAGATCTGGTCAGCCACCTTGTCGGGGTGACCTTCAGAGACGGATTCCGAGGTAAATAGAAAATCGTTTGACATAATAAAAAGCCCTTTGTAAAAGTTAACAACCCTTGCGCGTTGCTTTGGCTTTTGGGGCTTTCGGCGAACGCTTTAGCAGATGTGTCCTTGATTTGACAAGGCACAATCGCAACCCAGTGAGGGTTGGCGCTTGTGTGTCGCCCTGCAAGTAGTTCCATAACTCAGCGACCCGATTATTTTATCGCACCCATGATCACCCTTTTCAAACTGTTGTCAGTCTGGCCTTTGTGGCTGTTGCACGGCCTGGGTGTGGTGTTGGGCTGGCTGGCGTTCGTGGTGTCGCCCGTGTACCGCAAGCGCTTTGTTAGCCATGTCGGTCTGGCCGGTTTGACCCGGCACCAATGGATGAAGGCCGTTGGGGAAAGCGGCAAGCTGGTGCTTGAGTTGCCACGCTTGTGGCTAGGACGCCCGGTGCGCGTGTTGTGGGATGGCGCCGAGCTTGTGGAGGCGGCGCTCGCGCAAGGCCGTGGCGTGGTGTTTCTGACCCCGCATCTGGGCTGTTTTGAGATCACGGCACAGGCCTATGCGCAGCGTTTTGGGCAGGCTGGCAAACCCATGACGGTGTTGTTTCGGCCCCCCCGACAGACCTGGCTCATGGCGCTGGTGGGTGCCGCACGGCTGCGCCCGGGTTTGCAAACTGCGCCGACCACCTTGTCAGGCGTCAAACAATTGATCAAGGCGCTAAAAAATGGTGAATCGGTGGGGCTGCTGCCAGACCAGGTGCCGCCGCAGGGCATGGGGGTGATGGCCCCGTTTTTTGGTCGCGAGGCCTACACCATGACGCTGTCGGTGCGGCTGGTACAGCAAACAGGCGCCATGGTGTTGCTGGCCTGGGGTGAGCGTTTGCCGCTGGGCCGCGGCTACCGCGTGCATGTGCGGCCGCTGGCGCAAGCGCTCCCAGCGGCCTTGCCCGAGGCGGTGACGGTGATCAACCGCGCCATGGAAACGCTGATATTGCAGTGTCCGCAGCAATATTTGTGGGGTTATGCCCGCTACAAACCAGCGCGCATTTCGGCCTAGGGCCTGCAAAACAGTCCAGCCATGGGAACCCGAATTGTTTTGTATTGGATGCGCGTTTTTGCGCCTTTGCCTTTGACTTGGGTGCGCGCCCTGGGTTGGCTGCTGGGGTGGCTGCTGTATGCCGTGGTGGCGCCGCGTCGGCGCGTGGTGCAGATCAATTTGCGCCTGTGTTTTCCCAAACTGACGGTTGCTGAATTACGTCGCTTGACACGCCGGGTGTTTGTGTGTTTTGCGCAAGCTTGGCTGGATCGCGGCTGGCTTTGGCATGGCTCGCCCGAGCTGGTGCGCGCGCGCTTGAGGCTATCGGGGGCGGTTGAAGAACTCCAGGGCAGCGATCCGATCATCATTTTTGCGCCCCATTTTGTCGGACTTGACGCGGGCTGGACGGCACTGACACAACAATTGCCGCGCCACTTCACCACCATTTACACCGACCAGGCCAATAAAACCGCTGATGCCTGGATTCTGCGGGGGCGCCAGCGCTTTGGTTCCAGCCGCTTGTTTGGCCGGGCGGACGGCGTTAAAACCATTGTGGCCAGTCTGCGCCAGGGCGATCCGCTTTATTTGTTACCCGACATGAACTTTGGTCCACATGAGTCGCTGTTTGTGCCGTTTTATGGCGTGGCTGCCGCCACCGTGCCGAGTTTGTCGCGGTTTGCCCGGCTGGGTCGGGCCAAAGTGGTGCCGGTGGTGACCCGCATGACGGCCCAGGGTTATGAGGTTCAGGTGCTGTCGGCATGGCCAGATTACCCGACCGACGACCTGCTGGCCGACACCGCCCTGATGAACACGCGCCTGCAAACCTATATTGATGCCGTGCCGGAGCAGTACTACTGGGTGCACAAACGCTTCAAGGACCGGCCGCCGGGTGAGGCGGCTGTTTACGGCTAATTGGTTGCCCGTCCGGCCCGCGATCATGGAGACAACGAGAACAGTGATCGTTCGAGCGAGTGCGATCCAACGTGATATGTCGAACCAGCTTGAGGCATGGTGATTGGGTCATGTGACCGGGCTTTGGAGCGAAAGGCGCGCGCAGAAAGTATCTCGCACCCGACTCCGCAACTCCGCGCGTGATTTCGCTCCAAAACCGCATGCACATGACCCAGTCGCCGTGCCGTGCGTGTAAGCCGCCTGTTAACGCCCTGAAATGGGCTACCGGCTAGTTATGACACTTTGAATTGCACCCGATTTGAACCTCGCAAGGACTTGGGGTTAAATCCGGCGCGGCGACCGGGCCATGTGCATGCGGTTTTGGGGTGAAAACACGCGCGGACGAGCGGGTGCGGTACGCGACCGGCTGTCGACGTGCGCCTTTCACCCCAAAGCCCGGTCACATGACCCGATCACCACGCCTGACGGTGTCGTTTGTTACGTCGTCCAGAGCCCAGGGGACCAAGGCTCAAGACGTTGGGTTGGCGCTTTCCGATGGTGTTACTGGGGTCGGCGCCGGATGCGCCCATTGCCATAACAGTGTGGCGACCTCGTCAATGCCTTGGCGCTTGGTGGCTGAAAACAAACGCACCTCGCCGCCGCCAGCCTGCAATTTCATGATCGACAGGGCTTTGTTTTGTTCGGCACGGGTCAGTTTGTCGGCCTTGGTCAGGATCACCAAAAATTTCAGACCTTCTTCAACCCTGGGCCGAACCACATCGAGCAAGACTTCGTCAAGTTCAGTCAGGCCGTGGCGGGGGTCACACATCAGCACAATGGCTTTGAGGTTTTCACGCGTCACCAGGTAGTTGGCCATCACCTGTTGCCAGCGGATCTTGTCCTGCTTGGGCACGGCGGCGTAACCGTAGCCCGGCAAATCAGCCAGTACCGCATCGGTCACGCCTTGTTTGCCCAGCGAGAACAGGTTGATGTGCTGGGTTCGCCCCGGTTTTTTGGACGCAAAGGCCAGCTGCTTTTGTTGCGTCAGGGTGTTGATGCAGGTGGATTTGCCGGCGTTGGAGCGGCCTACAAAGGCAATTTCAGGCACATCCAGGGGTGGCAAAAAATGCAACTGCGGTGCCGTGGTGAGGAATTTGGCCGTGTGCAGCCAGCCCAAAGCCACCAGCGGCGTCACCGTGAAAGGGGTGGGCTCGGCTGGCAACGTTGACTGGGATGCACTTGGGCTGGGTTGTTTTGTCATGGGGTGAACGCTGTGAAGTTGGGCCATTGTAGAATTACAGGGTTTACCCACACCACCAACCGACCTGTCCACTTATGAAGCTGATTGCCACATTTACCATTGCTGCCGCGTTGGCCACCGCTGTTTTTTCAAGTGTTGCTGCAGAGGCTGTTGTCGCTGCCAAGCCGGATTTGGCCAAAGGCGAGACCAGTTTTGCGGGGGTCTGCGCAGCATGCCATGCGCCCGATGGTAATTCCCTGATTCCGGTCAACCCCAAATTGGCGCAGCAACACCCTGAGTATTTGATCAAACAGTTGTCTGAATTCAAGGCGGGCAAACGTGAGAATGCCATCATGAATGGCATGGCGGCAGCGTTAAGCGATGACGACATGAAGAACATCGCCTACTGGCTGGCCGCTAAAAAAGCCACGCCGGGTGCAGCAAAAGAAAAAGACCTGGTGTTGTTGGGTGAAAAAATTTACCGTGGCGGTATCCCGGATCGCCAGATTCCTGCCTGCGCCGGCTGCCACAGCCCGAACGGCGCCGGTATTCCGGCCCAGTACCCGCGTTTGAGTGGCCAACATGCCGACTATGCTGTGGTCCAACTGACGGGTTTTCGGGATGGCATTCGCAACAACAGTTTGCAAATGACCCAGATCGCAGCCAAGCTCAATGACCGCGAAATCAAGGCGGTTGCCGATTACATTGCCGGGCTGCGTTAATTTCAACGCCAGGCCCAATGCCGCGGGGGCCATGACCCTGCCAGTCTAAAAAAAGACAGTTTGCTCACCGCAGACTGTCTTTTTTTTGGCTGGAAGTGTCTGGGTGTAATTTTTCTGGTGCCTGCAAATTGTGGGCGAATTGTCTATGCTTGGGCGCCTCAAGCCACAAACAAGTCACAAAGGACATTTCCATGCTTATCAAAACCCATGCAGACGGCTTTGTTCATCCTGTTGCCAGTGACGTCACCCCACTGGCTGTCTACCAATCGCGGCGTGACCTGATCCGCCTGATGGCCACGGGCGCCGCTGGCGTGGCGCTGGCTTCCTGGGCATCGCGCGAGGCGCTGGCGCAAAGCTGGGCGGCACCGGGGCAAAACGCCGCTCTGGCGCGCACCCGTTCTAACGTGGCCGGGGCCTTGATCATGGAGAAGGTGACCGAATACAAAGATGCCAGCAGCTACAACAATTTTTATGAATTTGGCACCGACAAGGCCGATCCGGCCAAAAACGCGCACACCCTCAAGACCAGCCCCTGGTCGGTTGAGATTGAGGGCTTGGTCAAAAAGCCGGGTCGCTACGCATTGGAGGACTTGCTCAAACTCAGCGCCCAGGAAGAACGTATTTACCGTTTGCGCTGTGTTGAGGGTTGGTCCATGGTGATTCCGTGGGTGGGGTATTCGCTGTCTGAGTTGATCAAAAAAGTCGAACCTTTGGCTGGCGCCAAATACGTGGAGTTTGTCACCCTGGCCGACCCTAAAACCATGCCAGGCGTGGGCTCCAGGGTATTGGACTGGCCTTATGTGGAAGGGTTACGCCTGGACGAGGCCATGCACCCGCTGACGCTGCTGGCGTTTGGCATGTATGGTGAAGTGTTGCCCAAACAAAGTGGCGCCCCGCTGCGCTTGGTGGTGCCGTGGAAATACGGGTTTAAGAGCGGCAAGAGCCTGGTCAAAATCCGCTTCACCGACAAACAACCTGCCACAGCCTGGAACAAGGCGGCAGCCAGCGAGTACGGTTTTTATTCCAATGTCAATCCAGATGTAGACCACCCACGCTGGAGCCAGGCCACCGAGCGTCGCATTGGTGAAGACGGCTTGTTTGCCAGGAAACGCAAGACGCTGATGTTCAATGGCTACGAAGCGCAAGTGGGGCAGTTGTATGCCGGAATGGACCTGAAAAAGTACTTTTGATGGGCTCAGGCCAGGCCGCCGCCGCCCGTGTTTTTGCCGAGTATTGTCGGCATAGCTATGCCAAGCCGCTGGTGTTTGTACTGGCTTTGCTGCCTTTTTTGTACTTGCTGTGGGCGGCGGCGTTTGATCAGTTGGGTGCCAATCCGGCTGAGGCGCTGGTTCGGGCGACGGGTGACTGGACTTTGCGTATGTTGTGCGTGGTGTTGGCCGTGACGCCGCTGAGGGTGCTCACAGGCAGTCCGGCGCTGGCCAGGTTTCGTCGCATACTGGGTTTGTTTGTGTATTTTTATGCCCTGTTGCACTTGCTGAGCTACAGCGGTTTTGACATGGCATTTGATCTGGGCGACATCGCCCGGGACATCGTCAAAAGGCCATTTATCCTGGTGGGTTTTGTTGCTTTTGTGTTACTGACCAGTCTGGCGCTGACGTCGTTCAATCGGGCCATCAAGGCGCTGGGCGGGCGCAACTGGCAGCGCTTGCATCGCGCTGTGTATGGGGTCGCCGGTCTGGCGATCTTGCATTTCTTCTGGATGCGTGCGGGCAAAAACGACTTTGCCGAGGTCGCTGTGTACGCTGCCGTGCTGATGGCGCTGCTGGGCTGGCGACTCTGGCGATGGCTGCACAATAAGGGCTGAAGCCTGCCCAATCCATCCCGGACTGCGCTTCGCTTCATCCGGGCTACGCCAGCCGCTCAGTCGATCAAATATTCCAGTCGCATTTGATCGGCATAACTTTCACGTGCGCGAATCAGGTGCGCCAAGCTACCGTCCACCAGCACCTCGGCGGCGCGGTTACGTGTGTTGTAGTTGCTGGCCATACTCATGCAGTAGGCGCCGGCAGACAGCACGGCGAGCAGGTCACCTTGGGCCACGCTCAAAGGCCGGTCGTGGCCGATCCAGTCGCCACTTTCACAAATCGGGCCAACCACTTCCCAGGTGTCGGGGGCGGTGGTGCGCGGTTGGAGTGGCACGATCTGGTGAAAAGCCTGGTACATGGCCGGGCGCGGCAGGTCATTCATGGCGGCATCGATGATGCAAAAGTTTTTTTGTTCACCCGGTTTGAGATAAAGCACCTCGGTCACACACAGACCGGCATTACCCACCAGGGAGCGGCCGGGTTCGACCATCAGCGCCCGCTGGCCAAAACCGCGGGCGTCCAGTTTGGCCAACAGCTTGCGCCACAAGGCATCGGCCTCGGGTGGAGTTTCGCCGTTGTAGTTAATGCCCAGGCCGCCCCCCAGGTCAATGTGACGGATGGGTACACCGGCGACTTCAATGGCCTCGACCAGGTCAAGCATGCGGTCCATGGCATCCAGATAGGGTGATTCCTGGGTAATTTGCGAACCAATGTGACAGTCAATGCCCATGACGCGCAGGCCGGGTAAGGCCGCAGCCCGTTGGTAGGTTTGCACCACACGCTCGTGCGCAATGCCAAATTTGTTGCCTTTCAGGCCCGTGGAGATGTAGGGGTGGGTTTGCGGGTCCACATTGGGGTTGACGCGAATGCTCACCGGTGCCTGCAGGCCCAGGCCGAGTGCGACCTCGTTGAGCACCTCCAGCTCGGCTTCGCTTTCCACATTAAAGCAACCGATACCCGCTTGCAGCGCCGCTTGCATCTCGGGCCGAGTTTTGCCAACGCCCGAAAAGATGGTCCGGCTGGCCAGCCCGCCGGCACGCAGCACCCGTGTCAATTCGCCCAGGGACACCACGTCAAAGCCGCAACCAGCCTGGGCAAATAGCGCAATGATGGCGAGGCTTGAGTTAGCCTTCATGGCGTAGCATATCTGCACTTGGCGGCCTGCAAAACCACGTTGGTAAGCGGCTAAGGCGGCGAGCATGGATGCTTTGGAGTAAACAAACAAAGGCGTTCCGTGCTGTTGCGCCAAAGCGCTTAAATTGGCTTCTTCGACAAAGAGTTCACCATCATGGTAAGCAATATGCGGTTGACCGGGTAAGTGGGGGGCGTGCATGTGTATCAGGGCGCAGAAGTGGTGTTGGTAGCTGGCGGCGTTGCCGGCAAAACCGGGTCGCCAGAGGTGTTTTTTGGAGATGATCCGTTGGCGGGTAACAAGGATTGCGGCAGGGTGGCGCGCGGGGCGGCGCCGGTGTCGGGCAAGTAAAGCGGACCCTGTTGGCCACAAGCCATTAGAACCGCACTGGCACCAAGGACAAAGGAGCGCACTAGAATTTGAGGGATCAACAGCATGGTGAAATTGTAATGACTGACTCAGAATTTATGGATTGCGCGGAGCGGGTGCTCAAATCGGTAGAGGCCAGTTGCGACCGCATCAACGATGACGGCGACGTTGACATCGACAACCAGCGCACCGGTGGCATGATCACCTTGGTGTTTGCCAACCGCAGCCAGATGGTCATTAACCTGCAAAAACCATTACATGAAATTTGGTTGGCGACCAAGGGCGGTGGTTTTCACTACCAGTTTGATGGTGCGCAATGGATGGATACCAAAGGCCAGGGTGAGTTTTTTGCATCCTTGTCACAGCACGCCAGTGCGCAGACGGGCCAGTCGCTGACGTTTTTGTCATGACGTGACGCCCTGCTTACCTGAACAAGTCGAGAATTCTCTTCTTTTCGTCTGCCTCTGGCAAGGGGATGACCAGCGGTTGGGCCGGATCAGACCCGTTGTCCAGACCCAAATCTGACACGCCCGCTCCCCCGGCGTACTCATCGTAAAACCATTCTCCGCCAACGTTGACCACCCCTTCGGGCACGGCGAGTTCCATCACAGGGACATGGGTCAATGCCTGCGTCATGAACTCGATCCAGACTGGCAGGCTCAAGCCGCCACCGGTCTCGCGCGCGCCGAGTTTTCTGGGGGTGTCATAACCGATCCAGGTGATGGCCGCCAGTGTCGGCTGAAAGCCTGCAAACCAGGCGTCCAAGGAGTCATTGGTGGTGCCGGTTTTTCCGTACAAGTCCGGGCGCTTGAGTGTGGCTTGTGCCGACGCTGCCGTGCCTGTGCGCGTGACTTCTTGCAGCAAACTGTTCATGACAAAAGCGTTGCGTGCGTCGATGGTGCGCATGGATTCGTCTGGCGCGGGTGTTTGGGTTTGCGTGAGCAGGTTGCCTTTTTGATCCGTCACGCGGCTGATCAGCCAGGGGTTGATACGGTAGCCGCCGTTGGCAAAGACCGAGTAAGCGCCAGCCATTTGCATCGGTGTGACCGAGCCGGCACCCAGCGCCATGGTCAGGTAAGCGGGGTGCTTGTCGGCATCAAAACCAAAGCGGGTCGCCCAGTCCTGTGCGTTTTGTGCCCCTACCGTTTGCAGAATCCGGATCGAGACCATATTTTTCGATTTGGCCAAGCCGCGGCGCATGGTCATGGGGCCTTCAAACTTGCCATCGTAATTTTTGGGCTCCCAGGGTTGCCCGCCCGTGACGCCGGCATCAAAAAACAAGGGGCTGTCATTGATGATGGTGGCCGGTGTCACGCCGTGTTCTAGTGCCGCTGAGTAAATAAACGGTTTGAAGCTCGAACCCGGCTGGCGCCAGGCTTGGGTGACGTGGTTGAACTTGTTTTTTTCAAAATCAAAACCACCCACCAGCGCCTTGATGGCACCACTGCGGGGATCAAGGGCCACAAAGGCCCCTTCCACTTCGGGCAACTGGGTGATTTCCCAGGTCTTTTTGGGGGTCTGTACCACCCGGATGACAGCGCCTCTGCGAATCTTGATGTTGGCAGCGGCCTTGTCAGACAGGCCGGACTGGGCTGGCCTGAGCCCGTCGCCTGTGATCTCGATGATTTCACTGTTTTGCCGCAGTGCCTGAATCTTTTTGGGCGAGGCCTCCAGCACCACAGCCGACATCACGTCGCCATTGTCCGGGTGTTCCTGCAACACGTCGTCGATGACGTCGTCCATGGCTTGTTGTTCACCGGGCAGGCTGACAAATTTTTCAGGTCCGCGGTACACCTGCCGCCGCTCATAGTTCATGATGCCGTGGCGCAAGGCTTTGTAAGCGGTGTCTTGCTGTATTGCGTCGAGTGTGGTGTAAACATTGAGGCCACGGGTGTAGGTGGAGTCGCCATATTGCGCAAACATCAGCTGACGCACGGTTTCGGCCACATACTCGGCATGGACACTGGTGTTGTTGGAGCCGGTTTTTACCTTGAGGGGCTCAAGCTTGGCGGCCTGTGCCTGCTCCTGGGTGATGAACCCGTTCACCAACATTCGTTCAATGATGTAGAGCTGTCGCGATCTGGCGCGTTTTGGGTTGTTGATGGGGTTGTAGGCCGAGGGCGCTTTGGGCAGGCCCGCCAGCATGGCTGCCTCGGCAATGGAAACGTCTTGCAAGGACTTGCCAAAATAGGCCTCTGCTGCTGCCGCAAATCCATAAGCCCGGTTACCCAGAAAAATCTGGTTCATGTAAATTTCAAGAATCTGGTCTTTACTGAGCAAATGTTCAAGTTTCAGCGTGAGCAAGATTTCGTAAATTTTTCGGGTGTAGGTTTTTTCGGACGTTAGGTACACATTGCGCGCCACCTGCATGGTGATGGTGGATGCGCCCTGGCTTTTGATGCGTCCCAGGTTGGCTAGCGCGGCGCGCAAAATCCCTTTGTAGTCGACCCCGCCATGTTCATAAAAGCGGGCATCTTCAATGGCCAATACGGCGTCGATCATGACTTTCGGGATGTCCCGGACGGGCGTGAGATGGCGCCGCTCTTCGCCAAACTCGCCAATCAGCTGACCTTCTGAAGAAAAAACCCGCAAGGGTAACTTGGGGCGATAGTCAGACAAGTCGGAGATATCAGGCAGGTTAGGGTAGGCGACCGCCAGGGCGATGCCCAGCAACAGGACCAGGGTTGCGCCACTTGCCACAACCAATCCAGTCGCCCAGGCGCCCAGTCTGATGGCCCAGTGCCCTGGCGGTCGTTTGGATTGATCGGTGCCTGAGGCCGAACCGGGTGGGGTGGATGATGAATTGGCGGACATAAATAAGCGGGTGATGGGACGCGTGGATTATAAAAATCATAAAGGATGCCAAACGCTGACGGACGCCGCAATTGTGAAGTCCAGCTGCGACAGCCGCCATATCTGCAAAATTTGCTATCGAAAGCGCTGTTTTATCTGGCTTTAGCGTCTATATTCAGCAACGTTCAATTTTGGCAATCAATGGATTTTTTTGCGACAGCGTGACCTTGCTGATAGCATTGACTTGGGTTTTTATTGTTGTTGGGATTTTCTATCTTGTTTAGGGGATTGTGTTGATTTCATTGAAATCATTGTTTAACCGTCAACTTGCTCCAATGTTGGGCCTGGATGTCAGCGCTTCAAGTGTCAAGCTTGTTGAATTGGGGCAAGACAAGGACGGCAATCTGATACTGGAAAGCTATGCGCTGGTACCGCTTGAGCAGGGCTGGATCAATGACGGCAACATTGAGAAGTTTGATGAAGTGGCCGACGCGGTGCGCCGCGTCGTCAAAAAGAGCGGAACCAAGACCAAATCTGTGGCGATGGCTTTGCCGCCCTCGGCCGTCATCACCAAAAAAATCGTGTTGCCGGGCGGCATGACCGACCAGGAACTTGAAATGCAGGTCGAGTCAGAAGCCAATCAATACATCCCTTTTCCGCTGGATGAAGTCAGTCTTGACTTTTGCATTTTGGGTCCCAGCGCCAGCGGTAATGGTGACCTTGATGTGTTGATTGCTGCGACGCGCCGCGAAAAAGTTCAGGACATGCAAGGCTTGGCCGAAGCCGTCGGACTCAAGCCCGCCATTCTGGATGTGGAGTCTTACGCGTCGCGCCTCGCAACCAGTCGCCTGGTTGCGAATTTGCAGGATGACGCCAATAGCAGCATCGTGGCTTTGTTCGAGGTAGGCTCGCAAACCACCAGCATGCAGGTGCTGCGCCAGGATGAGGTTTTGTATGACCGTGACCAGGCGTTTGGCGGTGCCCAGTTGACCCAATTGATTGTTCGCCAGTATGGTTTTTCGCCTGAAGAAGCTGAGACCAAAAAGCGCAGTGGTGACCTGCCTGATGACTATGCAGTGGCTGTGTTGCAGCCTTTCGTTGAAAGTCTGGTGCAGGAAATCGGCCGCGCACTGCAATTCTTTTTTACCAGCACCACGCATAACAAGGTCGATCTGGTGATGTTGGCGGGCGGCTCCGCGGGTTTGCCTGGCCTGACGGCCATGGTGACCCGGCAATCCGGCTTTCCCTGTGTGGTTGCCAATCCGTTTGAGGGGATGCGCTTGGCCGAGGCTTTGGGGCAGAAAAAAATAGTGCCTGATGCGCCTGCCTATCTGACTGCCTGTGGCTTGGCTTTGCGGAGGTTTTTGCAGTGATCCTTATCAATCTGCTTCCGCATCGGGCATTGGCCCGAAAACGTCGCAAAGAACTGTTCAATGTCGGTTTGGGGGTGTCTGCTTTGGTGGGGGGCGTGGTTGCTGTGCTGGTGTTTTTATGGTACCAGGCACAAATCTCCGCCCAACAAGATAGAAATCAGACGCTGCAGGCCGAGATTGGCAAGTTTGACGCACAGATCAAGGATATTTCTGGTTTGGAGGCCGAAATTGCCGCCCTGTTGGCACGTCAGCAAGCAGTTGAGAATTTGCAGGCAGATCGCAACATGCCGGTTCACCTTTTGACTGAAGTGGTGCAGCAACTGCCTGAAGGCATTTACATCAATTCTTTGCGGCAGGAAGGCCAAAATGTGGCCTTGCAAGGCGTTGCCCAGTCCAATGAACGGGTGTCCGAGTTATTGCGCAATCTTGGCAATAATTCATCGTGGTTTGCCAGCCCCGAGTTGGTTGAAATTGTGGCGGGCAGCGTGAGCTTGACGCCGCGCGACACGCGTCGTGTGGCCAACTTCAACATCAGGGTCAAACTGGTTCGCGCCAATGAGGCCAAAGTCAAGCCTGCTAAAGCGGCATCGGCTCCAAAATCTTCCGCACCCGCAGTTTCTGCGGTGGCTCGGTAAAGGTGAGCAAGATGGCAAAAAATTTAAGTCTCAACATCAATGTAAAGGAACAGTTTGACAAGGTGTTTGCGCAGTTCCGGCATCTGGACAGCAAAGACCCGTCAAGCTGGCCGTTATTACCCCGTTTTGCGGTATTTGTCGGTTTGGCGGTTGCCTGTGTGGTGGCTTTGTGGTTTCTCTGGTTGAGCAATACCGATGCTGAGCTCACGCAGGCGCAAGCGAGCGAGCTTAAATTGCGCGAAGAGTACAAGATCAAGCTGGCCAAGGCCGTGAATCTGGAGTCACTGAAAAAGCAACGTGAACAAGTGCAGCAGTATGTGACCCAGCTTGAGAAGCAACTGCCCAGCAAGGCTGAAATGGACGCCCTGCTGTCCGACATCAACCAATCGGGTTTGGGGCGCAGTTTGCAGTTTGAGTTGTTTCGGCCTGGTCAGGTGGTGGTGAATGACTATTATGCCGAGCTGCCCATTGCCTTGCGTGTTACGGGTCGTTACCACGACATCGGCGCTTTTGCTGCCGACATTGCCAATTTGTCGCGTATTGTCACGCTCAACAACATGGTCATCGGTACGGCCAAGGAGGGGGTAATGACCATGGATGCAACCGCCAAAACGTTCCGTTACCTTGATGGCAACGAAATCAATGCGCAGCGCAAAGCAAAACCCCCGTCCAAACCTGGCAAAGCATGATGATGTTGTTTAGAGCTGCTGTTGTGTTGTGGCTTGCCGTGGGCTTGCTGGGTTGTGGATCATCTTCCACTGATGAATTGAACCAGTGGATGACTGCGCAGCGAGCCCAGTCGCAACCCAAGGTCAAGCCCATTGCAGAACCCAAGCAATTCAAACCGGAAAATTACACGCTGGCCGGCGAACTTGAGCCGTTCAGCAAGCAAAAACTGACGCAGGCGCTCGGCAAAGAAGCGAGTCAAGCCGCTTCCAATGGCGGCTTGATTTCCCCCGAGTTGACCCGACGCAAGCAGCCCCTGGAGGAATTTCCGCTCGACAGCATGACCTTGGTGGGCAGCATGGTGCGTGACAAACAACCGGTGGCCTTGGTGAAAGTGGGGCCACTGCTGTACCAGGTGCGCCCAGGTGACTATCTGGGACAGAACTACGGGCGTGTGGTCAAGATTATTGAAAACGAAGTCACCCTGCGTGAAATTGTGCAGGATGCTGCTGGTGAGTGGATTGAGCGCCCCGCCAATTTGCTGTTGCAAGAGAGGTCTAAATGAAAAATTGCCATGTGGGTCGGGTCGTGCGCTGGTGGCATCGGCTTGGATTGGGTTTATGCCTGGTGCTGATGACGGGCTGGGCGCATGCGCAAGTGGCTATTGAGTCGGTATCTGGGGCCTTGCAAAGTGGCGTTGAAGTGGTCAGGATTGATTTGAGTGAAGCACTCAGTGCCTTGCCTGCGGCTTTTTCAATCCAGTCACCAGCCCGTATTGCACTTGATTTTCCCAACGTGGTCAGTGCCATCGGACGCGCCACCATCGCGGTGAACCAGGGCAACCTGAATTCCATCAGTGTGGTACAGGCGGGTGACCGCACCCGGGTGGTGATGAACCTCAAGCAATCGACCACCTACACAACCCAATGGCAGGGTAAGACCTTGTTGGTGGTGCTGGACGCGCTGGCGGGCGCCGGTCCGGCGGCAGCTGTGCAACAGTTTGCCGAGGCTCAGAGCCGCGACGTGTTACCGCTGCGCGACCTTGACTTCAGGCGCGGGGACGAAGGAGCAGGCCGGGTGGTTGTGTCCTTGCCCAACAACCAGGTGGGTGTTGACATCCGTCAACAGGGACAGTCGTTGTTGGTTGAGTTCATGAAAACGTCCCTGCCCGAGGGCCTGCGACGTCGTCTGGACGTGACCGACTTTGGCACGCCCGTTAAAAGTATCACCACCACGCAATCAGGGGACCGGGTGCGTATGCTCATCGAGCCCCAAGGGTTGTGGGTGCACAGTGCCTATCAGACGGATAACCAGTTTGTGGTGGAGGTCAAACCCGTCAAGGTCGATGCCAACAAGCTGTCGCAAGGGGCAGGGTTTACCGGGCAAAAGCTGTCCTTGAATTTTCAGAGTATTGACGTGCGCTCCCTGTTGCAAGTGATTGCAGACTTTACCAACTTCAACGTCATCACCTCGGATTCAGTGGCTGGGTCGGTCACCTTGCGTCTGCAGGATGTGCCGTGGGATCAGGCGCTTGACATCATTTTGCAGGCCAAGGGCCTGGGCGTGCGTAAAACCGGCAACGTGCTCTGGATTGCGCCCAAGGATGAGATCAACGCCAAGGAAAAACTGGACCTGGAGTCGGCGGCTGCGTTGCAAAATCTGGAGCCCTTGCGCACCCAGTCGTTCCAGATGAACTACACCAAGGCGGCTGAAGTGGCTGCGCAGCTGACGGCTGGCGGCGCGGCTGCCGCGGGTGCTGTGGGCGGCGGTTCGCGCATGCTCAGCCCGCGTGGCAGTGTCATTGCTGAAACCCGTACCAATCAATTGTTTGTCACTGACATTCCTTCCCGGCTGGAGCAGGTTCAGCAATTGATTGCCAAACTCGACATTCCGGTACGTCAGGTGCTGATCGAGGCCCGCATCGTGGAAGCCTCTGACACCTTCGGCAAGTCGCTCGGTGTCAAGTTGGGTAGCGCAGACCTGCGTGCCCAACAGGGCGGCGATGGCGGCTACGCTATCGCCGGTGATACCCGGGTGGCTTTTGGTACCAACTATGGCAATGCCGTGGCGTCCAGTGGTGCGGGCGGTACCGTGGATTTGACGAGCGGATTTGTCAACCTTCCGGCCATCGGCCAGAACGGCTATTCTCCGGCTACCTTCGCCTTGTCAATTTTCAGCTCTGCTGCCAACCGGTTCCTGAATTTGGAATTGTCGGCTCTGGAAGCGGACGGCAAGGGTAAAGTGGTGTCCAGCCCGCGTGTGGTGACGGCTGATCAGATCAAGGCCTTGATCGAGCAGGGTACCGAGCTGCCTTATCAGGTGGCGTCAAGCAGCGGTGCGACGTCGATTGCCTTCAGAAAAGCCAACCTGAAGCTTGAAGTGACGCCTCAGATCACCCCCGAGGGCAACATCATCCTGGCACTTGATGTCAACAAAGACACTGTAGGCCAGTCTACCGCGGCAGGTTTTGCCATCAATACCAAACACATTCAGACCCAGGTACTGGTTGAGAATGGTGGCACGGTGGTCATTGGCGGCATTTTTGAGATGACCGAGAGTGACAGCGAGACCAAAGTGCCCTTGTTAGGTGACTTGCCTGGCGTGGGTAATCTGTTCAAGAGCCGGTCCAGGATTGCCAACAAACAGGAAATGCTGGTGTTTATCACCCCCAAGGTGGTGGCGGACAAGGCGGTTCGGTAGTTTTAAAAATCCAGTTTGCATCACAGGACGGTATTTATGAGATTTTTGAAGTTTTTAGCTGGACTGGGCATGGCGCTGGTACTGGTCGCTTGCGGCGGGGGCGGGGGCAGTGCGGGAACGTCGTTGACGGGCGCAACAACCGCCATTACGCCAGGGACCACGACGACACCTGTTGTGGTGACACCTGCCATTCCTACCGCAACACTTTTCATCCACAACTCGCTGGGTGAAAAAGTCTACAACGTGACTGCGGGCGAGGTGTTTACTGCGCGGGTCACGCTATTGGACGCATTGGGTCAGGTCGTGCCCAATCGGCTGGTGACGTTTTCAACGGGCAGTGACAACTTGACCTTGTCGCCTGACACCAAGGCCACAGATGCCATCACGGGCATTGCCGAGACGACTGTCGCACCAAGTTCAACCTCTACCGGAGGGGGGGTGACCTTAACCGCGACGGCGACGATTGACGGAACCGTTACCACGGGGCAGGTCGACTTTAACGTGGCGGCCAATTCTTCGTCAACGACCGTGCTGGCGGTATCTGATTTTGTTTTGTTACTCAGCAAAAACGCCATGAACAACAGCGGTGCTGACAGTGCGCAGCTTACTGTGGTGTCTGTTGATGCAAACCGGAATGTTGTCCCGGGGGCATCGGTCGTGGTGACGTCCGATCAAAACACTGTATTCACACCCAGCGGCACGTCAGTGACCGATGCGTTTGGTAAATACGTAGGCACCTTAACCATTGGCAGTGACCAGTCAGACCGAGATGTGACACTTTCAGTTGCCATCAACGGCATTACGAAACGCACAAAAGTGCGGGTGACAGGGAGTCGCTTGTCCGTTCAGGCCTCACCGAGCGCCCCGACACCCAATCAGTCCGTCACGGTCACCGCGACGCTGACAGATTCAGCGGGCAATCCGATCTCGGGCGCAGATGTCACATTGGATGGCACGGTTCCTGGGCTGCAAGCGCTCAAGCTGGTGACGGACTTGTTGGGCAAAATCAGCCAAACATTGCTGGCACCATCAGCATCGGGTGTATACGCCATTTCCGCCAGCGGCAGCGGGGTTAATTCTGGTGACTATGCGCTGAATGTTTTTAGCAGCGCGGTACCTGTTGCAACCATCCCTGTCGGTGCCACGCCTTCCTTGTCGGCATCACCCAATGTATTGCCCGTTAATAGTGCTGGCACAAGTACCAATCAATCCACTTTGCGCTTCTTGTTTCTTGATGGCACGAATAGCCCGGTAAAGAACGTGCGAGTTCGGTTTGATGATGTGACGACTGGTTTGGCATTGGTTGGCGCGTCTATTTCAAGCGGCACAACAACGCTCTATACCGATGACTCGGGCGTTGTTTCGGTTCAGTATGTAGCGGGTCAAAATTCGAGCCCAACCAATGGGGTGACGGTACGCGCCTGTTATTCGGCCAATGACTTTGCGTCCGCCATCGATTGTCCAGCCGTGGTCAATGTGAATTTGACAACAGTCGGTCAAGCACTTGCTGTTTCGATTGGTGACGACAATCTTTTGACCGTTGGAACGGGTGGCACCTACATCAAGAAATTTGTTGTGACCGTTGCCGATTCGGCTGGCCGGGCCGTGGTCAATGCACCGGTTGCCATCTCTGTTGATTTGACGCATTATGGTAAAGGTGCTTCCAGCTCGTCGTATTTGGACAGCCTGAGTTTCGCAGTCAACGCTCTGACCGTAGTTCCTTTGAGTCTGACGGCAGCATACCCTGCCGACAACACGATTAACCCTGCTACTGCACCCGTTCAGCGTATCTGGTGTCCCAATGAAGACATCAATCGCAACGGCAATGTGGATGGGCTTGAAAACACCAACGGAAGTGTTGACAGCAACGCGCAACCGACCCTGGATCCCCGCAAGGCCGACTTGATTGTGAGCTACGATGATCCAGCCGTCACTGCCACCAATGCCAGTGGTGTACTGGTGATCAAGGTAGAGTACTCGCAGCGCTTTGGTACATGGTTGGCCTACAGGGTCATCGCGACGACCAATGTATCAGGCTCCCAGGGCATGGCAGAGCGCCTGTTTGTGACAGATTTTCTGGAAAAGGATAAGCTTACTGGTTCATTTTTGACGCCACCCTATGGCGTGGGTTCCTGCGTGAGCCCTAATTGAGGGTGACTTGTGCATGATCGCCTTGATCGGCCTGCCCGGCTCAGGCAAATCTACCGTCGGACGTCAACTGGCGCGGCGGTTGCAGCTCCCGTTCTTTGACTCCGACCACGTCATCGAGCAGCAGTTGGGCTGCTCGATTCGCGAGTTTTTTGAGCGCGAAGGTGAGGCCAGGTTTCGGGACATTGAAGCCTCGGTCATAGAAGAGCTCACCCGGAATCCGGCCGCGGTGTTGACCACCGGCGGTGGTTTATCTGAATTCATCACCCGACAACCCGACCCGACAATCAAATGATGAATACCCCATTGGTTGGTCCCAACATCTCGGCCGTGTCAGCGACTGCCAACCCTTTGCCCAGACGCAAGTTGCCCATTGGCATACAGACCTTTCGTGAGATTCGTGAAGAGGGCCACTACTACGTGGACAAAACCGGCTTCGCCATGCGCCTGGTGAGTGCTGGTAAATATTACTTTTTGTCGCGCCCGCGGCGTTTTGGCAAAAGCCTGTTTCTCGACACCCTTAAAGAGATGTTTGAGGGCAACCAGAAGCTGTTCACGGGTCTGGCCGCAGAAAACAGCTGGGACTGGTCTAAAAGATACCCGGTGCTGCGCATCAGCTTTGGCGCCGGTGTGCTGAGTTCGCTGACCGATTTGGGGCAAAGTTTGCACCAACAATTGACTGCGCTGGAGCGCCAATTCGGTTTGCAAGCCGAGTTTCCCGATGTGCGCAGCCGTTTCAAAGAACTCATCAGTCGGGTGGCAGCGCAGACTGGTCAACGCGTGGTGGTGCTGGTGGATGAATATGACAAGCCGATTCTGGACCGCATTGAACAAAGTGACATCGCACTAATGATGCGTGAAGCACTCAAGGACTTGTATTCGGTGCTGAAAGATTCGGATGCTTATCTGAAGTTTGTGTTTCTGACCGGTGTGTCCAAATTCAGTAAAGTCAGCCTGTTTTCAGGCTTGAACAACTTGACCGACATCACCCTGGATGCCCGCTACAGCGACATCTGCGGCTATACCGATGCCGATGTAGACAGCGTCTTTGCGCCCGAGTTGCCCGGGCTGGACCGGCAACAAATTCGCGACTGGTACAACGGCTACAACTGGCTCGGTGCGGCGGTTTATAACCCTTTTGGGCTGCTTCAACTGTTTGACAAACGCAAGATTAACCCCTACTGGTTTGAAACCGGCACGCCAAGTTTTTTGATCAAGATACTGGCGCAGCGCCACCAGTTCACGCCTGATTTAAGTCACATTGTCGCCAGTGAAACGCTGCTCTCAACCTTTGACGTGGACAACATTCCTGCTGAGGCCTTGCTGTTCCAGGCTGGCTATCTGACGATTGACAGCGTGACCGAGATGCCGGGGCGCACCCGCTACAAGCTTAAATATCCCAACCTTGAAGTGCAGTCGGCCCTCAATGACAGCTTGCTGCAAAGCCTCACCGGTGACAGCAGCAAGCCCGGTGCGCACATCAGCCAACTTTACGAATTGCTGCAAAGGAGCGACTTTGTTGGCCTCAAACAGCTTTTTCACGCCTTTTACGCCAGTATCGCAAACGACTGGTACCGCAAGAACGAGCTGGCGAGTTTTGAGGGCTATTACGCCAGTATTTTTTACAGCTATTTTGCAGCGCTGGGCTTGGAGTTACGGCTGGAAGATGCCACCAACCAGGGTCGCATTGATCTGACGCTGCTGTTTCCTGGCCAGGTGTTTCTGTTTGAGTTCAAGGTGGTCGAGCTGGCGCCCAATGGCCAAGCTTTGCAGCAACTCAAAGACCGGAGCTACGCTGACAAGTACCTAGCCCGTGGCGAGCCGATTCACCTGATTGGGGTGGAATTCAGCAAAGCGAGTCGCAACATTGTGGCCTTTGATGTGCAGACGCTTTCAGTTTGATGGCGGCTTGGGTGTTGCGACCAGCTTGGGGCGTGAATGAACGAAAATACCAGCTCCTACTTCTTTGTTCCCTTCATTCATGATTTCCCTCATCGGCCTGCCCGGCTCAGGCAAATCTACCGTCGGACGTCAACTGGCGCGGCGGTTGCAGCTCCCGTTCTTTGACTCCGACCACGTCATCGAGC
>MESQ01000054.1:42495-79542 GCA_001771065.1 Burkholderiales bacterium RIFOXYD12_FULL_59_19
CACGTCATCGAGCAGCAGTTGGGCTGCTCGATTCGCGAGTTTTTTGAGCGCGAAGGTGAGGCCAGGTTTCGGGACATTGAAGCCTCGGTGATTGATGCGTTAACACAAGGACAAGAGGGTGTTTTGTCGACCGGCGGCGGCGTGGTGTTGCGCCCCGAGAACCGCAACAACTTGCGCGACCGGACCCAGGTTGTTTATCTGAATTCGTCGCCAGACGAGTTGTTTCGCCGCTTGCGGCATGACAAAAATCGCCCGCTGCTGCAAGTCGCCGATCCGTTGCAGCGTTTGCGTGACCTGTATGCCCAGCGCCATCCGCTGTACCGTGAAACGGCCCACTTCTCAGTGGATACCGGCCGTCCGTCGGTGGCAGCCCTGGTCAACATGATTGTCATGCAACTTGATCATGCCGGTGTCTTGAGCAGTCGTTGAAGCGGCGTCATGGGCCAACACAACGCGCTGAACCATCAGCAATCACCCGCGGCCCCGGTTTGCAGCCTGGCACGACCGGTGGCGCTCAAAATGATTTTTTTGATGTCCGGCACCGAGGCGGGATCAAGGCACAGTGTCAAGGTGCCTGCCTGAAACGCGCCCGAGACCATTTTTGCTGACCCCGAGGCACTGTAAGACACATAGTTGGCGACCTGGGTGTTGCCTGTCAGGTGCAAACCCTGCGCGACGGCGCCTTGTGTCAGGATCAGGTCTTCACCGGTGTTGATGGCGGCATTGTTGTTGCTGTCATGAAAAACAATCCAGCCTTGCTCCCAGCCACCACTGGTGACGCAGGCCGTGCCGTCTGTCGACTTGCATAGCACCACGCGGGCATTACGTTTGATGGCCTCATTGCGCGCCAGATGCAGGCTGGCTAAAAAGGTCGTTCCCATCGATCTGACCTTTTGGGTGTTGAGCATACCGGTCATGGCGGGTACCGCCAAAGACATCAAAATCGCGCCAAGCGTCATCACTGTCAGCAGTTCGACCATGGAATAGCCGAATTGCTGACATCTGTTTACCTCCCTGAAAGGCCCACTTTGAGTGCGCATGATGTGTCGTTATCATGCGCCCCCCTGCGATTGCTGTCAATATTTGAGGCGAAAATTTCACTTCACCAGGAGACGGTGCCCCACAAACGCTGTCCACTTTCACTTACCGAGATGTTGCCATCACCCTCTTGCGAGCCACCCGTGACGGGCGTGGCGGTCAGCACAAAGGTTTGCGCCGGTGCCGTGATGTCCAGAGTCAGGTTGTAGCGGCTGTCTTTGGTCTTGCCACTGGTGCGGCCCAGCCCGCCGGCCGATGTGGCGTTGTAGGCATCCGTCACACTGAAGGCATAACTGTTGGAATTCAGGAATATCTTTTCCTGCAAACTGGCCAACTCCAATAACTCGGTCTGCGCTTCTACACGGGCTGCCCGGACCACGTGATTGCGGTAATTGGGCAGGGCCACCGCAGCCAGAATGCCGACAATGGCCACCACCACCATGAGTTCGACCAGGGTAAAACCTTTTTGCCTGAAAAATCTCACAAGTTCACCTCTTTGGTTTAAACATGACCTAAGTCACCGGATCGTACAGCGGTCTATGGTGCCACAAGTTCACGCCAGGAAATCCGGCCATTTTTGGCCGCCTGACTACCACGTTCGTCGCCTCCCGTGGTGAGGGAGCCGTCGGTATTGGCAATGGTTTGCTCGGTCCTTACGCCCAAGGCATCCACTGTGACGATGCTGACCGAGCCGTCTGCATTGGCGGTACGGGTGATGGTGGCCTGCGAGCCGTCTGAGTAGGTGATCACGGTGGTGGTCACGTTGCCCACGGCGGTGGTGGTCACATCGGTAATGGTGCCACCACCGCCGCCACCACCACCCGCGCTCAGGTCACCCAGCTTGGGGTCGGTGGAACCAGGGGCTTTTGCGCTCTGGTTGCTGGTGCCTTCATCGGTTGCCGGCACTTTGGTCCATGCTGAATTTGAATAACACAGGTTGTTCGGGTGGTGCCAGTAGGTTGCGTACTCGGCCAATACATAGTTGCTGAACTCTGCCGATTTGACGCGCCAGCCGTACTCGGGTCGCCCCGCCACGTTGAGCTCAATGGCCGAATTGGGCGTGGTGTCCCGGATAAGCTGAATCACCAGGGCGCCGTTATGCCGTGCTCCCGTCGCAGTGGTGGGGGTGGTCGAACTGGACCAGCCCGCAGTGCCCTTGCCCGTTGCGGTGATGGTGCTGGGCGGATTGACCGGCTGGTACATATTGCCGTCGTTGGACCCCGCAGCCGCCCAAACGCAACTGTATTTGGTGGGGTGTAAGCCGACCCGCACATCGCCGTTGCCCCACCAGTCTTTAGGCGTCAAGGCGTCTAATGGCATGTTGAAAGCCAGACTGCCGATGGGTTTGGGCAGCGCCAACTTGGCAGCCGGGTCAGTGACAGCCCCGGGCCAGACGGCATTGGGGTCGCGCCGGTAGGTCTGCTGTGTGGCCAGGTCCAGTGTGCTTGCGGTCTGGTAGTCATGCAAGGACACGTAACCAAAATTGACGTTATAGAGGTAAGTTGGGTCACCGATGTGCAGATTGACGGCCGGATTCAGGTACTGGTTGTGGACCAACACCTTGAAGTTTTGGTTGAGTGAGGGGATAGACCTATACAGATCCAGTGTGCTGCTGCTGGGGTTGAGCATGTTGAGCCCGGTGACATCGTACACATCATCGTACTGGTGAAAATGTTTGTCGTAGCTGCAGCCGCTGGTGCAACTGTCGCCCGCACTTCCTGCGTCTGTGCCGGTATTGGTGAAGGCCGTGGTGCTGATTGCCGGTGCAAAATTGGTCCAGCCACTGGCGGGGCTGGATGGCGTACCGTCCTGCGGGCCGGTATTGGTTGAGGTTGAGATGTCGCTATCAACCGTGAACCCGCCACTGCACGCTGAGGCCCCTGCCGGGGGGGTGATGGTGCAGGTGAGTTTGCTGGTTCTGCCGCTGGATTTTGTTTTGCTGCAGGTGGTGGTGTAGCCATTGGTGGCACCAATCATCTCATCGTAGAGATCGTCAAGTCGCTTGTATTTTCGACTGTCATCTTTTGAATTGAATCTTTTGAGTGTGTAGGTGCCACCACACTGGATTGAAACATTTCTATCCTGGTCCACATCGGTGATGACGAGTATGCCAGCAGTGGTTGACGCCGCTACTGCTGGCACCTGCGGCAATTGTTCGGTGCCCGCTCCCACGCTGATTGATTTGCCGTTGAATTGGGCACCGACAGGTGCCTTGATGGTGATGGTGTTGCCAGATACTGTGGCGGTAAAGCCATTGGTGACTTTGCTGTCGATGGTGCCGGTGTTATTGCTTGTGGCTAGGCCATTGGGCAGGTCCACTTGCGTCAGCGCAGGCACAATGGTGACACCATCCACCGTAATATCACCCAAAGTAGCCGGGACACCACTGATCTGGCCTGTGGTGCCAACGGTGATGGTGGCGGTAGCCTGCGTACCGCCGGAGGGGGGTGCATAGAAATAATCGATGTCAAAGTGCCCCCCGGTCACACCCTGGGTGATGCCCAAGTCCACCGGTGGAATGCTCACGTCCGGATTTTGGTTGAACAAGGTGTTGTTCAGGGTACTGAGTTGCACCAGAATGGGCTGTGACATGACCCCGATACCAATCAGCTTGCCTACCGGAATACCGTCTGTGGTCAGGACGGGCGCCGGGGGACTGGCGCTGTCTTTGACGCGGTCATCGTCGGTGAGTACATGGTTGTTGCTGAGGTCCAGGAACGGTGAATTTCTGGAGCCACCGCTGAGGTAATCCAGCTCCATCAACCAGTTTTCACCATTGACGGTGGACGACTGGATGGCGGTGGCAACGGTCGGGTTGTAGGCATTAAAGTAAAAACGGCCATTTTCAACAAAACTGCCATCCCCCACCACCTTTTCCCCAGCGGGCAGGGCCACGCGCCAGCCTTTGTGGTGGGTGGCGCCCGAGGTCCAGTCGGGCTGATTGGCGGTTATGGTGCGCACGCGGGCGGCGCAAGGGGTGGGGACTGCGGTGGTACCCGAGGTGTAGCAACGTTCGGTGAGTGTTTGTGTCAACAACACCGCGTTGGCGACGGGTGCACCGTCCCAAATGCCATAGGCCGCAAAAGTGGCCCCGTCGGCCAGGTCAGCGTCTGCCAGCATGGCACCGGTGGCAAAGTTAACCATGTAACCGCCATTGGGGTGGCGTGCCACGCCTGGCGTCATGGTAATGGGCTGGGCTGGGCTGGTGGTCAGTAACACGGTGGCGGTGGGTGTGGACGGTGTCAGGTCAAACTTCCACATGGTGCCATTCAAATCACCGGCATACACCGTGTCAACGTGACCATCATTGTCGCTGTCCACGGCCACGGTGCTGGACAATCCGTTGGGGCTGCCGGCGGTACCGCCCGTGCCCGCCCGGATGGCTGAAATCAAGGCGCCGGTATTGGCGTTGATCACGTACAGGTAGGCCTGGTAGTCGCCGCCATTGTTGTAGCCGTTGCCAACAATCACCGCGTCCACCCCGCCCACCTGGGCAATGCTTGGGTAGGCATAGGTGTAGCCCAGGTTGGCATAGGCGGTGTTGGCCGCGTTGTTGATTGTGCTGGGGGTAATTTCCCACAGCGTGTTGGTGGCAGCGGCGGCTTCCGTGGCTGGTGCCAGCTTTGCGCTGCCAGTGATGTCGAGCGCATACAGGCCTTTGCCGCCACCGGCCAGTCCACCCACCAGAATCCGTTTGGTGCCGTCAAGAATGGTAGCCACATTCACCGACCCGTCAACGTAATAGTCGTGCGGAAAAAGTGTACCGGATGCTGGATTGACCGCCAAGGCTTTTATCCGGGAGGTCACCATGGAAGGCACGTAAGCCCAGCGTTCGGCGCCGGTGACGGCATTCAAGGCGTGCAACATCCCGTCGTTGGCGCCAACAAAAACGGTAGGGTTGGTGCTGTCGACCACGTAGAAGGGGCGAGAATGAATAATGTCGCCCAAAGCAGACGCGCGCTGGCGCAGCGTGCCGCCAAATTGCACTTCTGACGTGCGCACGCCGCGCAAATAATTAAGCACAGTCTCCGACATGCCATAGCCTGTGAGCGTGGTGGACAAACTGCTCCAGGTGAAGGGCACGCCGATACCAGCACCATTCATGGTCACAATGCGCCGGTCAGCGCCTTGAAGTTCAATTTGATACGCCGCGCCGCCGTTCCAGGGTTGTGTGGCCGTGCTGATGTCGCCGGCGCTGTTGACCGCATAAGCAATCAGGTTGCCGCCCCAGTATTCGCGCTCGTACTGGCCTCGAAACAGCGTTTCCTGGCCCGAGGTCAGGTTGTAATTGGTGAGCTCATCCTGCGCCACATAACCCACAGGCGCATTGGCCGGGGTGAAGGCAGGGATGGCCAGCGCCAGCTTGAAAGCAAGCGCCCACAGGCACAGCAAAACAAAAGTGACAAGCCAGATGGGTTTGATGGAAAGTTTAAACATGGTGATCACCTCGACGCGCTTAACAGCTAAAGACACTGAAATAGGACTGGACAAATTTGACAGCCCCCCGAACGCTCGTGCCGCGCCCGGTAATCAGAAAGGTATTGACCTTGTTACAGACACTCATGCCCTGGCGACCAACCGCTGCGCTGGAGCCTTGCAACAGGTTGTTGGTCGACATCATTTGAATCACATAACGTTGGCTGCCGCCATTGGCTGACAGTGAGTTGCTGTCGCTCCAGGTCGCCGTCAAGGGGGTGGCAATGACGGCGGCGCTTGATACCAGCGGATACAACTGGGGGGTGGCTTGTGCGCTGTAGGTGCTAAAACCCGCGTGTGCAGCGTTGGTGAGCAACCAGTTTTCGGCGGTGACCACGGCGGCCTCGGCATTGTTCATGGCCGCACTTTCAAACTGCAGATTGCCTGCCAGCTTGTATTGTGTGTTGGAGGTGCTGACAGCCGTGACGCCGATCATCATGATCAGCACCAGAATCAGCATGGCAATGACCAGCGTGGCGCCCTGTTGCCGGGCGGGTGAATGAAAACCTGGGTGACGTTGCATGGTGTGATCGCCTCAGTTACGCAGTTGCACGACAGTGGTGAAAAGCTGGCGCCGAAAACCGTCGGGTGCCGCGCTGAAGTCATAGACCTGGTCGCCCATGGCATAGATGTTGGTATTGGCGTAAGACGGCTCTGCGGTTTCGTTGCGCGCCAATAACCAGATACGCACCGAATTCACGCTGTCCCACTGGGAACTGGCTGTGGTGGTGGATGATCCGGTCAAGGTGTCAAAAAACTGGGTGGTCGGTTGCACGCCCGGGATCACTTCACCATATTGAATCTGCATGTGTTCAATGCCGCTGGCGACCAGTTCACGGTCCATGGAACCATCGCTTTGCAGTGCCACCCGGTACAGCGCGGGGATCAGTGGGTCTTCGGTTGCCGACACGGTGAACGGGCTGATGTAGTACACATAGGTTTCCACAGCAAAGGTTGCCAAGGGTGTGGGCGAATCAGGAAAAGCAGGTGCCGTGACCGGTGACGCGGTGCTGCGGAAAATTTGGCCCACCGAGTAGCTCGAATGGAAATACACGGTGTTGGTCTGGAGCGTGGTGGCCGGTATGGCGGCCAGGCGCCGCACCACAAGCACGTCGTTGCCATCCGAAAAACTGGTATCGGGGATACAAGAGGCCGAGAACGGATTGCTGTTGTTGGCGCCCCAGATGCCCTGGCGGATATTGCTCACGAAAGACCCAGCCGTGGCACCTGTTTCCAGACATTCGTTGGTCAAAGCCCCCAACGCGCCGGGTGTCATCGGGTCGGCCCAGGTGTAGCCCCGAAAACCCGCTTGGCGCAGCTCCTGCTTCATGGTGTTGAGCGCGTAGCGGCCATTGGTCATCAGTTCGGAGGACCGATCATTGGTGCGGGAGTTGCTTGAGTTGGCGGCCAATACACCGACTAAACCGGCCAAAATGCCCAAGCCGATGGTGATGGAAATCATCATCTCGATCAGGGTAAAACCGGCCTGCTTGCCTGGCTGCAAGGGTGCCCATCTGGCGAAGGTTGATTTGGAGGATGGCATGGTTTTAGTTGTTCGAGAGGGTGCGGGTGGCGGTGTAGGAAAACTTTTCACCGGTGCCTGCGGCATTGCTGCCAAATTGGGAGTTGGCATCGCCTGCCGCCATGGTGGTGTCGGTGCGCCGGTCAACCCAACTGGCGGTGATGGTGTAGGTGCTGGGATCGCCAGCCACTGTTTGTACGACCGACCAGGAGCTTTGCGGCAAAGCGGCTGCCAGGGCATGTTGCCACTGTGACAAGTCATAGGTGGCCAGGGCGGTGTCAATACAGGGTGCCGTTGCACAGGCGGTACTGGGCGCGTTGGATGCGGCCAAAAAATCAATCCCCGTGATGTTCGCCACCACATAGGCGCCGACCACGGCCCCGGACTTGTTGGCCTCCATGCGCTCCACCAGATCAGCTACCAGAAAAACGGCCTGGGTGCGAAACTGCCCGCCCTGGGTCAGTCGCATGGCATAGGCTTGTAACCCGGCCGTACCCAGTAGCGCCAGGGAGATGATCATCAGCGTGACCAGCACCTCGATCATTGAAAAACCGCGTGCAACAGGACGCGCGCGGGGGCAGTTCAAGTTTGAGAAAACCATCTTCGTTCCTAGGACTTTGAAATATTGCCGGTGGGTGCCACCGTGATCACGCGGGAAACAGCACCCGACCAGGTGCCTGCCAGTGTGAATGTGACCGCTGTGCTCCCGGTGGCACCCTGTGAACTGTTGGCGTTAAACCGAAGTGGGGTCGCGGGGCCTGTCAAGGTCAAAACGGCATCCAGCGCGGGTCGGACAATGATGGGGTTTGGCAGTGCGGCGGTGGCGGTGTCACAGGCGCCATCGGCATCGGCATCCAGGCACACCAGCCAACCGGCTTGCCAATCGGTGCCACTCACGCAGGCATCGCCAGCGGCATTACGCACACAGACCAGCAGTCGGACGTTACGTTTGATGGCTTCCCCACGCGCTTGGGTCAGGTCGCTGACCAGCAAACTGTGGGCCGACTTTTGACGAAAGTCGTTCAGCGTATCCCGCAGCGAAGGCACCGCAATGGCGGCCAAAATAGCACCGATAGACACCACGACCATTAATTCGATCAGGGTGAATCCGTACTGCCTGCGTCGCGACGGGGGCGAATGGGCTGATAAAGAAGGGAGAAAATCACGCAATTTCATGGGCGCAGCTTAAATCAAACCCGTCAAGCCGGGGGGTGTCAGCCGACGAGTGCACATGTTTAGCCGCCAGGCGGTCGCTTTAGCCAGGCCGCCATGGCGCGATGGGTCAACCGCCCAGTTCGCTAAACTCAGGGCCATGCATTCCTCCGACCTCCAAACCGTTGCCATCAAGCTGGCTGAGCGTAGCTACCACATTGCCATTCGTGGCTCCTTGTTTGACAACCCGCTCAGTTATGCCGAGTTGCCCAACGCGCACAGCGTGCTGATTGTCACCAACACCACCGTGGGGCCCCTGTATGCCGAGCGGCTGCAGCGGGCTTTGTCGGGAAAATACCCCCGGATTCACACGGTGGTGCTGCCCGATGGCGAAGTTTTCAAAACCTGGGAAAGTCTGAATCTGATTTTTGACGCCTTGCTGAGCCACGGCTGTGACCGCAAGACGCTGCTTTTTGCGCTGGGGGGCGGCGTGGTTGGCGACATGGCGGGTTTTGCCGCTGCCAGTTTCATGCGTGGCGTGCCGTTTGTCCAGGTACCCACCACCTTGCTGGCGCAGGTGGATTCTTCGGTGGGCGGTAAGACGGCCATCAACCATCCGCTGGGCAAGAACATGATTGGCGCCTTTTACCAGCCGCTCAAGGTGGTATGTGATCTGGACACGCTCAAGACCCTGCCCGCGCGCGAGCTCAGCGCCGGCCTGGCCGAGGTCATCAAATACGGACCGATTGCCGACATGGATTTTTTGGCCTGGCTGGAGGCGAATATGGACGCCGTACTGGCCCGTGAACCGGCCGCGCTGGCGCACGTGGTCAAGCGCAGTTGCGAGATCAAGGCCGATGTGGTCGGGCAGGACGAACGCGAGTCGGGCTTGCGCGCCATTCTGAACTTTGGCCACACTTTTGGCCATGCCATTGAAGCGGGTCTGGGGTATGGCGAGTGGTTGCATGGCGAGGCCGTGGGGTGTGGCATGGTGATGGCGGCGCATTTGTCGCAGCGTCTGGGGCTGGTGGATGCGTTTTTTGTCAACCGACTGGTGCACCTGATCCAAAAAGCCGGCCTGCCTATTAAAGCCCCGAGCCTGTCAGATGCCGACAACGCCGGGCGTTATCTGGAACTGATGCGCCTGGACAAAAAGAGCGAAGCCGGAGAAATCAAGTTTGTTGTCATTGAGCAGCCTGGCCGGGCCGCCGTGCACGGTGCCCCTGACGACGTGGTGCGCAAGGTGATCGACGCCTGTTGCGTAGCCTAACGCCCTCTACATGACCCTGGCTCCCTACGCCTGTGACCCGGCCAAGACGCGCGGGCGGCGCTACGCGCAGGCGCCGGCACCTACCCGCACCGACTACCAGCGCGACCGCGACCGCATTGTGCACAGCACGGCGTTTCGCCGCCTGGTCTATAAAACCCAGGTTTTTTTGAACCACGAGGGTGACCTGTTTCGCACCCGTCTGACGCATTCGCTGGAGGTGGCGCAACTCGGGCGCTCGGTGGCGCGCTCACTCGGGCTCAACGAAGACCTGGTTGAGGCCATCGCGTTGGCGCATGACCTGGGCCACACGCCGTTTGGCCACGCCGGCCAGGACGCGCTGAATGCCTGCATGGCCGACTTCGGTGGCTTTGAGCACAACCTGCAAAGCCTGCGCGTGGTGGATCATCTGGAAGAGCGTTACCCCGAGTTTGATGGCTTGAACCTGACGTTCGAGACGCGCGAGGGCATCCTCAAGCATTGCTCACGCCACCATGCCGAGCAACTTGAGCGCGCCGAGCCAGGTGGGGTGGGTCAGCGTTTTCTGGCCCGTACCCAGCCCAGCCTGGAGGCCCAGTTGTGCAACCTGGCCGATGAGATTGCCTACAACGCGCACGACATTGACGACGGTGTGCGTTCCGGGCTGATCACGCTGGCGCAGTTGCAGCAAGTCCCGCTGTTTGATGATTTCAGGCGCCAAACGCTGGCGGCGTTTCCGTCATTGCAGGACAAGGCGCAGGGGCGGCGCCTGCTGTACGAGTCGATCCGCCGCATGCTGAGCGCGCAGGTCTATGACGTGATCAGTGCCACCCAGGGCGCATTGCAAAAGGCGGCACCGCCGACGTCTGATGCAGTTCGTCATTTGCCCCCCTTGATTCGATTCAGCGCTGCCATGCGCGAGCAATCGCACGTGCTGAAGCGCTTTTTGCTGGAAAAACTGTACCGCCACCCGCAAGTGCTGGCGACGACGGGCCAAGCGCAGCAGGTGGTGCGCGATTTGTTTGAACGTTATCTGGCGCAGCCCGATCACATGCCCGAGAGCCATCAGCGTCGGCTGGCTGCGGCGCTGGTGAGTGAGCCGGTGCCTGAACATGCCTTGGCGCGGATCGTTGCGGACTATATTGCCGGCATGACCGACCGATTTGCGCTGCGTGAACACCAACGGCTGACAGGTTTGCGCCTGTTGCTCGGACCTTTTTAAGCGCGCTTCTTTTGGACAGAAAGACATTGATGACCCCCCATGATCTCGTGATTGCAGATACCCAGGCCTGGCTGGAGCGTGCCGTGATTGGTCTGAACCTGTGCCCGTTTGCCAAAAGTGTGCACGTCAAGGGGCAGGTGCATTACGCCGTGAGCCGCGCCACCATGGCCCAAGAGTTGCTGGACGACTTGCGTGCTGAATTGCAGGCATTGGTGGCCATGGATGCCAAACTGCGCGACACCACGCTGTTGATCGCGCCAGACTGTATGCGTGACTTTCTGGACTTCAATGACTTTTTGACCCAGGCGGACCGGGCACTGGCAGATCTGGACCTTGACGGCGTGTTGCAGATTGCCTCGTTGCACCCCGGGTACCAATTTGCCGGCACACGCGCCGATGACATCACCAATTACACCAACCGTTCGCCCTACCCGACGCTGCACCTGCTGCGCGAAGACAGCATTGACCGCGCGGTCGCGGCTTTTCCCCATCCCGAGTCAATTTTTGAGGTCAATATGCAAACCATGGAACAGCTTGGTGCCGCCGGATGGGCTGCCTTGAAGGTGGGGCCCAGCGCATGAAAAAACACCAAGTACACCGACACCGTGCGGCCGGGCTGGCCACCGTGTCGCCGCCCGTCCTGGCCGACGAGATTCGTCCCGGTCAATCGATTGAATTGCTTAAAGAGCTGCACATTCTGACCCGGGACGGCAAGCTCAATCAGGACTCAAGGCGCAAGCTCAAGCAGGTCTACCACCTGTACCAGTTCATTGAGAAGCTGCTGCTGGAGCTGGGTGACATCGCAGGCAACACGCCGGGCGTTACCCTGGCGGACCATGGCGCGGGCAAGTCCTACCTTGGCTTTATCCTGTACGACCTGTTCTTCAAGACCCAGGCAAGGGGGCACATCTACGGCATCGAGACCCGACCTGAATTGGTACAAAAGTCCCAGACCCTGGCCCGGCAACTGGGTTTTGAGCGCATGTCGTTCTTGAATCTGACGGTGGCCGAGTCGGCCCAGTCAGACCAGTTACCCGCGCGTATCGACATGGTTACGGCGCTACATGCCTGCGACACCGCCACCGACGATGCGATTGCATTTGGCCTGCAAAAACAGGCGCGTTTCATGGTGTTGGTGCCGTGCTGCCAGGCGGAAGTGGCGCGGGTGCTGAGCCAGCACAAGGCGCTGTCGCTCTCACGCACGCCGCTGTCGGAGTTGTGGCGCCACCCCTTACACACGCGTGAGATGGGTAGCCAGATCACCAATGTGCTGCGCTGCCTGTATCTGGAGGCCTGTGGCTATCAGGTCACGGTGACCGAACTCGTGGGCTGGGAGCACAGCATGAAAAATGAGCTCATCATCGCGCGCCATACCGGTCACAAAAAGACGGCGGCCGCGCAACGCCTGCGGGCCCTATTGGACGAATTTGGCCTGGGCGACCTGCTTCACACACGCTTTACAGCCTTGCCTGACAATTCAAGCCATACGCCAGAGCGGCAGTCTGACCCAGGCGCCGCGGCATCCATGCGACATTAACTGAGGAATTGCCATGAAACGAATGATGCAAAACGGTCTTTTGGCCCTGTCTGCCAGCCTGTTGGTGGCCTGTGCCAGCAGCAGTCCCGATGTGATCCAGCGCGGCGATGTCCAGCGCTTGTCACAAGTGCAGGACGGGGTGGTGCTGTCGGTTCGCAATGTGGTGGTGGATGGCAGTCAAAGCGGGGTTGGGGCGGCAGTGGGCGGTGTCACTGGCGCCGTAGCCGGTGCCACACGCGGCGGCTCCAGAGCGGAGAGCAATGTGATTGGGCTGCTTGTGGGAGTGGCGGGTGCCGCTGCGGGTAACGCCATCGAACGCATGGCCACCCGCGAAGATGCGGTGGAGGTGCTGGTGCAACTCAAGGGCGGTGAGCGTCGCGCGGTGGTGCAAGCGCGGGGCGAGCAAACCCTGACACCCGGTGATGCTGTGATTTTGGTGACCACGGGTGGCAAGGTGCGGATTACCAAGGCGCCCAGATAAGCAAACCTGGAACCTTGCGGGACAGACCGTCGTACACGCAGTGACAAGCTCTGTCCTCAACGAATACTTAAACCTTGCGGGACAGACCGTGGTACACGCAGTGACAAGCTCTGTCCTCAACTGACTAATATGGCCCGCCAACCGCGTTTGACCCTGCCGGGCTACCCGCACCATGTGATTCAGCGCGGCAATAACAAGCAGGCCATTTTTGCCAATGTGGCCGACTATCGGGTTCTGCTGGACCTGCTTGAGGAAAACGCCAAAAAGTTCGATGTCGCCATTCACGCCTATGTGTTGATGAGCAACCACTTTCATTTACTGGCCACGCCGCAGACTTTAGAGGGCTTGCCCAAAATGATGCAGGCGGTGGGGCGTCGTTATGTGCGCTATTTCAACGACACCCAAAGGCGCACCGGCACCTTGTGGGAGGGGCGCTACAAATCAACCCTGATCCAGACGGACCGTTATTTGCTGGCCTGCATGGCCTACATCGACCTCAATCCGGTGCGCGCTGGTGTGGTGGCGCAGCCGCAAGACTACCCCTGGTCGAGCCATTTGCACTACCTGGGTGTGCGGGTTGATCGTTTGATCACGCCGCATGCACTGGTTTGGGAGCTGGGAAACACCCCTTTTGCGCGCGAGGCGGCCTACGCCGAGTTGGTGCAGCTCGGCCTCAATCCGGTGCAGCAGGCGGCCATCACGCAGGCCACGTTGTGCGGCTGGGCCTTGGGTGAGGCAGATTTTGTGGCAGATTTACAAAAGAGAACAGAACGACGTGTTGCCAAAACAGGTGCCGGTCGGCCGTTTTCAGTGAATAAACCTGGCCTGAAAACGCTTTGAAATAACGTATTTAAAAGCTTAAATGCTATGTATTTTATTATGTCCCTAATTAATTAATGAAATTTGATTTTGAAAATTAATTGGAATCTGACCCCAATTAATTTTTTTGGCATGGATGCTGCAATGCGGTAAAGTACCTCTTTCTGATATTTTTAGGAGCGCTCCCATGACGACGGCAGCCGAGATCAAGCATCTCCAGGACAACGGTTTGTATTCAGCAGCGCAAGAGCACGATGCTTGCGGGGTTGGTTTTGTGGCCCACATCAAGGGCGTCAAGTCGCATGACATTGTCAAAAATGCGCTCAAGATTCTTGAGAACCTGGACCACCGCGGTGCCGTGGGTGCCGACAAACTCATGGGCGACGGCGCTGGTATATTGATCCAGTTGCCCGATGCGCTGTACCGTGAAGAAATGGCCGCGCAGGGCGTGACCCTGCCGCCGCCCGGTGAATTCGGCGTGGGTATGGTGTTTTTACCCAAGGAACACGCCAGTCGCCAGGCGTGCGAGCAGGAACTGGAGCGCGCGGTGCAGGCTGAAGGCCAGGTGCTGTTGGGCTGGCGTGATGTGCCGGTGGACCGCGACATGCCGATGTCGCCCAATGTACGTAAAAAAGAACCCATCCTGCGCCAGATCTTTATTGGCCGTGGCAATGATGTGATTGTTCAGGACGCGCTGGAGCGCAAGCTTTATGTGATCCGCAAAACCGCCAGCGCTCACATTCAGGCGCTCAAGCTCAAGCACAGCAAAGAGTATTACGTGCCCAGCATGTCGACCCGCACGGTCATTTACAAGGGCTTGTTGCTGGCTGACCAGGTTGGCACCTACTACCTGGACTTGAAAGACCCGCGCTGCGTTTCGGCCCTGGGGCTGGTGCACCAGCGCTTTTCCACCAACACCTTCCCCGAATGGCCATTGGCTCACCCCTACCGCTATGTGGCGCATAACGGCGAGATCAACACCGTCAAGGGCAACTACAACTGGATGAAGGCGCGCGAGGGTGTGATGAGCTCGCCAGTGCTGGGCGCCGACCTGCAAAAGCTCTACCCCATCAGCTTTCCTACCCAGTCTGATACCGCCACCTTCGACAACTGCCTGGAACTGCTGACCATGGCCGGTTATCCGATCAGCCAGGCGGTGATGATGATGATCCCGGAACCCTGGGAAAACCACACCAGCATGGACGAGCGCCGCCGCGCCTTCTACGAATACCACGCCGCCATGTTGGAACCGTGGGACGGTCCCGCCAGCATTGTCTTCACCGATGGCCGTCAGATTGGCGCCACGCTGGACCGCAACGGCCTGCGCCCGTCACGCTACTGCATCACCGACGACGATCTGGTGGTGATGGCCTCCGAGTCCGGCGTGTTGCCCTTCCCCGAGAACAAAATTGTGCGCAAGTGGCGCCTGCAGCCCGGCAAGATGTTCATGATCGACCTGGAGCAGGGCCGCATGGTCGATGACGATGAGCTCAAGTCCACGCTGGCCAACGGCAAGCCTTACAAGCAATGGATCGAAAACCTGCGCATTCGTCTGGATGACGTGCAGGGTGGCGGTGAGCCCGCCAGCGCGTCCGAGTCCGAGGGCACCTTGCTGGACCGCCAGCAAGCTTTTGGTTTCACCCAGGAAGACCTGAAATTCCTGATCGCCCCGATGGCGGCCAATGGCGAAGAAGCCATTGGCTCCATGGGTAACGACAGCCCGCTGGCGGTGCTGTCCGACAAAAACAAGCCGCTCTACAACTACTTCAAGCAGTTGTTCGCCCAGGTGACGAACCCGCCCATCGACCCGATCCGCGAAGCCATCGTGATGAGTCTGGTGTCCTTTGTCGGCCCCAAACCCAACCTGCTCGACATCAACCAGGTTAACCCACCGATGCGCCTGGAGGTGAGCCAGCCGGTGCTCAATTTTGCCGATATGGCCAAGCTGCGCGACATTGCCAAACACACCCATGGCAAGTTCCACAGCTACACCATCGACATCACCTACCCCTTGACCTGGGGTCGTGAAGGGGTCGAGGCCAAGCTGGCCTCGCTGTGTGCCGAGGCGGTGGACGCCATCAAGAACGGCAACAACATCCTGATCATCAGCGACCGCGGCATCAGCGCGACCCAGGTGGCCATTCCTGCCTTGCTGGCACTGTCGGCCATCCACCAGCACCTGGTGCGCGAGGGCTTGCGCACCACGGCAGGTCTGGTGGTTGAAACCGGCACCGCGCGTGAAGTGCACCACTTTGGTGTGCTTGCGGGTTATGGCGCCGAGGCGATCCATCCGTACCTGGCCATGGAAACCCTGGCCAGTATCTGCAAGGACCTGCCCGGTGACCTGAGTGCCGACAAAGCCATCTACAACTACGTCAAGGCGGTGGGCAAGGGCTTGTCCAAGATCATGTCCAAGATGGGTGTATCCACCTACATGAGTTATTGTGGTGCACAGTTGTTCGAGGCCATTGGCCTGTCCACCGACACCATCGACAAATACTTCACCGGCACGCCGAGCAAGGTCGAAGGCATTGGCGTGTTTCAGATTGCCGAAGAAGCCATCCGTATGCACAAGGCCGCTTATGGCACCGACCCGGTGCTGGCCAACCGCCTTGACACGGGGGGTGAATACGCCTGGCGCGCCCGCGGTGAAGAGCACATGTGGACACCTGATGCGATTGCCAAGCTGCAACACAGCACTCGTGCCAACAACTGGAATACCTACAAGGAATACGCCCAGATCGTCAACGACCAGAGCAAGCGTCACATGACGCTGCGTGGCCTGTTCGAGTTCAAGATTGACCCCGCCAAGGCGATTCCACTGGACGAGGTCGAGCCTGCCAAAGAGATCGTCAAGCGTTTTGCCACCGGCGCCATGTCGCTGGGCTCGATCTCGACCGAAGCGCATGCCACGCTGGCGATTGCCATGAACCGCATTGGCGGCAAAAGCAACACCGGCGAGGGTGGTGAAGACCCGCAGCGTTACCGCCAGGAACTCAAGGGCATTCCGATCAAGCAGGGCCAGACCATGGCCGACATCATCGGTCATGACGTGGTCGAGGTCGACATCCCTTTGCTGCCCACAGACTCGCTGCGTTCGCGCATCAAGCAAGTCGCCTCTGGCCGCTTTGGTGTCACGGCCGAATATCTGGGCAGTGCCGACCAGATCCAGATCAAGATGGCCCAAGGGGCCAAACCAGGCGAGGGTGGTCAGTTGCCGGGTGCCAAGGTGTCTGAGTACATTGGCCGTCTGCGCCACTCGGTGCCCGGTGTCGGTTTGATCTCGCCGCCGCCGCACCATGACATTTATTCGATCGAAGACCTGGCGCAGTTGATTCACGACCTGAAAAATGTCGCCCCCAAGGCCGGCATCAGCGTCAAGCTGGTGAGCGAAATTGGCGTCGGCACCATTGCCGCTGGCGTGGCCAAGTGCAAGGCCGACCATGTGGTGATTGCCGGTCATGACGGTGGCACCGGTGCTTCGCCCTGGTCGTCCATCAAACACGCCGGCAGTCCCTGGGAAATTGGTCTGGCAGAAACCCAGCAAACGCTGGTGCTCAACCGCCTGCGTAGCCGTATCCGGGTGCAGGCCGACGGCCAGATGAAAACTGGCCGCGACGTCGCCATTGGCGCGCTGCTGGGGGCCGACGAATTTGGCTTTGCCACCGCGCCGCTGGTGGTGGAGGGCTGCATCATGATGCGCAAGTGCCACCTCAACACCTGCCCGGTGGGCGTGGCCACACAAGACCCGCTGTTGCGCGCCAAGTTTTCGGGCAAACCCGAGCATGTGGTGAACTATTTCTTTTTTATCGCCGAAGAAGTGCGACAGATCATGGCGCAGCTGGGTATCCGCAAGTTTGACGACATGATTGGCCGTTCGGAACTGCTCGACACGCGCCCCGGGCTTGCGCACTGGAAAGCCAGTGGTCTTGACTTCAGCCGCCTGTTTGCCCAGCCCAACGTGCCAGCCGACGTGCCGCGCTTCCAGTTTGAAGAGCAGGACCATGGCCTGGTCAAGGCGTTGGACAACGTGCTGATTGCCAAGAGCCGTGCGGCCATTGACAAGGGTGAGCGTGTGCAGTTCATCGAGGTGGCGCGCAATGTGAACCGCTCGGTGGGGGCCATGCTCTCGGGCGCGGTCACCCAGGTGCACCCGGAAGGCCTGCCCGATGACACCATCCGCATTCAGTTAGAGGGTACCGGTGGCCAGTCCTTTGGTGCTTTCCTGGCACGCGGCATCACGCTCTACATGATTGGCGACGCCAACGATTACACCGGCAAGGGCCTCAGCGGCGGCCGCGTGGTGGTGCGCCCCAGCATCGACTTCCGGGGCGATGCGGTCAAGAACACCATTGTCGGCAATACGGTGATGTTTGGCGCCACCAGCGGCGAGGCCTTCTTCAGCGGTGTCGCCGGTGAGCGTTTTGCCGTGCGTCTGTCAGGCGCCAGTGCCGTGGTCGAAGGCACGGGCGACCATGGCTGCGAGTACATGACGGGTGGTACCGTGGCGGTGCTGGGTGTGACGGGTCGCAACTTTGCCGCCGGCATGAGTGGCGGTATTGCCTACGTGTATGACGAAGACGGCAAGTTTGCCAAACGCTGCAACACGGCCATGGTGACGTTGCAAAAAGTTCTCACCACGGCTGAACAACAGGAAGCGCTGGATGTGAGCCTGTGGCACCGGGGTTTGAGTGACGAAGAACAGCTCAAACAAATGCTGGCTGACCACAACCGCTGGACCGGCAGCCGCCGTGCCCGCGAACTGCTCGACAACTGGGAGACGTCGCGTCTGAAATTTGTCAAGGTGTTCCCCATCGAGTACAAACGTGCGCTGGGCGAGCTTCATGCCAAAAAAGGGGCTAAAGCCAAGGTGGATCGTGTGCAAGCGGCCACTCAAAAAGAAGTCAAAGCGGTCGCAGCCAAGTAACGCGGCACGGACCAACGACCAAGGAAAAATATTATGGGAAAAGTTACCGGTTTCATGGAATACGAGCGTCTCGAAGAGGGCTACAAGCCCGTGCCCGAGCGCCTGAAAAACTACAAAGAGTTTGTGATTGGGCTTGATGACCACGCTGCGACCAAGCAGGCCGCGCGCTGCATGGACTGCGGCACGCCGTTCTGCAACAGCGGTTGCCCGGTCAACAACATCATTCCAGACTTCAATGACCTGGTTTATCAGGGCGACTGGAAAGAAGCCATTGACGTGTTACACAGTACCAACAACTTTCCTGAGTTCACCGGGCGCATCTGCCCGGCGCCTTGCGAAGCGGCCTGCACACTGAATGTGAATGACGGTGCTGTGGGCATCAAGTCGATCGAACACGCCATCATCGACCGTGCCTGGGAGCACGGCTGGGTCAAGGCGCAGCCGGCCCAGATCAAGACCGGAAAAAAAGTCGCCGTGGTGGGCTCCGGCCCGGCGGGCATGGCAGCGGCTCAGCAGTTGGCGCGTGTCGGTCATGACGTGACCCTGTTCGAAAAAAATGACCGTGTGGGTGGTTTGCTGCGTTACGGCATTCCCGACTTCAAGATGGAAAAAACCCACATTGACCGCCGTGTCGAACAGCTCAAGGCGGAAGGCGTGACGATTCGCACCAGCGTGCTGGTTGGGGAGATGCCCAAGGGCTCGAAAGTGACCAATTGGGCCAAAGAAACCATTTCCCCCGCCCAATTGCAGGCCGACTTTGACGCCGTGTTGCTCACCGGCGGCTCCGAGCAGTCGCGCGACCTGCCGGTGCCCGGGCGTGACCTGGATGGCGTTTATTTTGCGATGGAGTTCCTGCCGCAGCAAAACAAGGTCAACGCCGGTGACAAGCTCAAAAACCAGTTGCGCGCCGACGGAAAACACGTCATTGTGATTGGCGGCGGTGATACGGGTTCCGACTGCGTTGGCACCAGCAACCGCCATGGTGCGGTCAGTGTGACCCAGTTCGAAGTCATGCCGCAACCACCGGCGGAAGAAAACCGGCCGTTGACCTGGCCCTACTGGCCCATGAAGTTGCGTACCAGCTCCAGTCACGACGAGGGCTGCGTCCGTGAATTTGCCATTTCCACCAAGGAATTCATTGGTGAAAAGGGCAAGCTGACCGGCCTCAAAACTGTACACATCGAGCTCAAGGACGGCAAGATGGTCGAAATCCCCGGCACCGAAAAAACCTACCAGGCCGACCTGGTGTTGCTGGCCATGGGTTTTGTCAACCCGGTGGCCACCGTACTCGACGCCTTTGGGGTCGACAAGGACAATCGCGGCAATGCCCGCGCCAGCACTGACTTCACCGGTGGTTATGCTACCAACGTCGCCAAGGTTTTTGCGGCCGGTGACATGCGGCGTGGTCAAAGTCTGGTGGTGTGGGCCATCCGCGAAGGCCGTCAGGCAGCCCGTTCGGTCGATGAATTCCTGATGGGATTCAGCGACCTGCCACGCTGATTTGGGGGTCAATAGAGTGGCTCCAGCAGGCCCCTAGGTGTAATCCCTTATGATTGAGCGGCCGGGAATCCCCGGCCTTTCTATTTATTTATGCCCCTAACCTCAATAGACGCGCTTGTCGAATTACGCAATCTCACCTTCGGGTACGGAGAGCGGGTGATTCTGGACAACGTTTGCCTGTCGATCCCGCGCGGCAAGGTGACGGCGCTGATGGGTGCTTCGGGTGGAGGCAAGACCACCATCCTGCGTTTGATGGGGGGTCAGTACCGGGCGCAGTCGGGTCAACTGCTGTTTGACGGGCAGGATGTTACGCCCATGGACCAGACCCAAATCTACGCCGCAAGGCGTCGCATGGGCATGTTGTTTCAGTTTGGCGCCCTGTTTGCCGACCTGTCGGTGTTTGACAATGTTGCCTTCCCGCTGCGTGAACACACCAATTTGCCCGAGTCGCTGATCCGGGACATTGTGCTGATGAAGCTCAACGCCGTGGGCCTGCGCGGCGCCCACGACCTGATACCGAGCGATCTGTCGGGCGGCATGGCACGACGTATTGCGCTGGCGCGTGCCATTGCGCTCGATCCCGAGCTGGTGATGTACGACGAACCCTTCTCCGGCCTCGACCCAATTTCCCTTGGCACGGCAGCGCGGCTGATCCGTCAGCTCAATGACTCGATGGGGCTGACCAGTGTTTTTGTCTCGCATGAACTTGAGCAAACCTTTGTCATTGCTGACCACGTGATCATCCTGGCCAACGGCAAGATCGCCATGCAAGGCACGCCCGAGCAGGTGCGCCAGAGTACCGACCCACTGGTCTACCAATATGTCAATGCCTTGTCCGACGGGCCGGTGCAATTTCATTATCCGGGTCCGTCGGTGGCCGAAGATTTTGGTGTGGAGGCCTGCGTATGAGTTGGTACAAACCTGCAGACATCGGCCTGGCCACGCGGCGCCAGCTGGCGGATTTGGGCCTGGGCGCCCGTCTTTTTGTGCGACTGCTCTCTACTTTTTTCGGGAGTTTCAGGCGCTTTGGCCTGATCCGTGACCAAATTCACTTTCTGGGCAATTATTCGCTGGCCATCATTGCGGTGTCGGGACTGTTTGTCGGCTTTGTCTTTGGCCTGCAGGGCTATTACACCTTGCAACGCTACGGTTCCTCTGAAGCCCTGGGCCTGCTGGTGGCGCTGAGCCTGGTGCGAGAGCTTGGGCCGGTGGTCACGGCCCTGCTGTTTGCCGGCCGGGCCGGCACCTCGCTGACTGCCGAGATTGGCCTCATGAAAGCGGGCGAACAAATTAGCGTCATGGAAATGATGGCGGTGGACCCGGTGCAGCGTATTTTGGCGCCGCGCTTCTGGGCGGGTGTGATCACCATGCCCTTGCTGGCCGCCGTGTTCAGTGCCATGGGCATCATCGGTGGCTGGGTCGTGGGCGTGCTCATGATCGGGGTTGATGCCGGCTCGTTCTGGAGCCAGATTCAAGGTGGTGTGGATGTCTGGAAAGACGTGGGCAACGGCATCATCAAGAGCATTGTGTTTGGATTTACCGTGACCTTTGTCGCGCTGCTGCAAGGGTTCGAGGCCCAAGCCACGCCCGAAGGTGTGGCCAGCGCCACCACCCGCACCGTGGTGGTGGCGTCGCTTGCTGTGCTTGGTCTGGATTTCATCCTGACGGCCATGATGTTTACGATATGAAGACCTTGTGGGAAAGACCGCAGTTACGCGATTAGAAAGAAGTTTTATGCAACGTTCAAAAAATGATGTCTGGGTGGGCCTTTTTGTCCTCATCGGTGCGGTGGCCATTTTGTTTTTGGCATTGCAGTCTGCCAACCTGCTGAGCCTGAGTTTTCAGAAAACCTACCAGGTCAAGGCCAAGTTTGACAATGTGGGTGGTGTCAAGCCCAAAGCGGCGGTGCGCAGTGCCGGTGTGGTGGTGGGTCGGGTCGACAACATCGTTTTTGACGACAAATCTTTCCAGGCCGTGGTCACGCTGGCGCTGGAGAGTCGTTATATGTTTCCCAAAGACAGTTCACTGAAGATATTGACCAGTGGTTTGTTGGGTGAGCAGTATTTGGGCATTGAGCCCGGCGCTGAGGAAAAAACGTTGGTGGCGGGGGACACCATCTCCAGCACCCAGTCGGCCGTGGTGCTGGAAAATCTCATCAGCCAGTTCTTGTTCAGTAAAGCCGCTGAGCCAACTGACGGGAATGCCAGCCAGGGAAAATAATGAGATCTTTTTGCAATCAACACAGCGGCATGATGGTCCGCAGTTTATGGGCTGGTTTTGCGCTGGTCATATTCACGCTGGGTGGCTGTGCCGCGGGCCCCAGCGCCAACCCGCGTGACCCGCTGGAGCCGTTCAACCGGGGCATGTACCAGTTGAATGACGTGGTGGACCGCGCCGTGGTCAAACCGGTGGCCACGGTTTACCGCGATGTGCTGCCATCGCCGGTGCGTACCGGGGTGACCAATTTCTTTGCCAACCTGCAAGATGCTTGGTCTTTTGCCAACAACTCCCTGCAACTCAAGGGCGAAGCGGCAGGCAACAGCCTGGTACGTTTTGGTGTCAACACCTTCCTGGGTCTGGGCGGTGTACTTGACATTGCCTCCGAGATGCAAATTGAGCGTCACACCGAAGACTTTGGCCAGACGCTGGGTTATTGGGGTGTGGGTGCCGGCCCCTATGTGATCTTGCCGTTGCTGGGTCCCTCAACTTTGCGCGACACGGTGGCCTCACCCGTCGATGCGTATGGTAATTTTGTCGCGGGCATCGATCATGATGCGACGCGTAATGCACTGAACGCGGTGAACTTGTTGAATCAACGGTCCCGTTTGCTGGAGGCCTCCAAAATTTTGGACCAGGTCGCGCTGGATCCCTACACTTTTACCCGCGATGCCTTTTTGCAGCGCCGTCAAAATGCGGTGTACGACGGCGATCCACCCGATGACGACGAGCCGGTTGAACCAACACAAGAAAATCAAGTCAAATAAACAGAATGGGGAATAAATGATGAACAGACGTTTTTTAAACCGGGGGCTGTTGGCTCTTGCCGCAAGCTTGTCTTTGCTCTTGTCAGCGCCCGTGTGCGCGGCAGATGAAGCCCCAGATGCGCTGATTAATCGGCTGACCAAGGAGGCACTTGACACCATCCAGGCCGACAAAGGTGTTCAGGCCGGTGATGTGTCGCGCATCATTGAACTGGTCGACGAGAAAGTCATGCCGCACCTGAATTTTCAACGCATGACCGCGTCTGCAGTTGGTCCCGCTTGGCGCCAAGCGACCCCGGAGCAACGCAAGCGCCTTGAGGCAGAGTTCAAGACCCTGTTGGTGCGCACCTATGCCGGTGCCATGAGCCAGGCCAGAAACCTGAGTTTTAGCGTCAAACCCCTGCGGGCCGCGGCGGATGACAAGGAAGTGATTGTGCGCACCTTGATCACGGGGCGCGGTGATCCGGTGCAACTGGACTACCGGCTTGAAAAAACATCGGGTGTCGGCGCTGGCTGGAAAATTTACAACCTCAACGTGCTGGGCGTCTGGCTGGTAGAAACCTACCGTAGCCAGTTTGCACAGGAAATTAACGCCAAAGGCCTTGATGGCCTGATCGCCACGCTGATTGAGCGCAACAAGTCCAACGCCGCTGCCAACGCCATGCCGGCCAAAGGTTGACATGCTGGTGTTGCCTGAAGTGATCACGCAGGCCAACGCGGTGGCTTGTCTGGCGGCCTTGTCAAAGGATTTGTCTGGCCAAGCGCAAGCCGATGTGGTGCTGGACGCTGGAAATTTGAAACGTTTTGACTCTGCGGCTTTGGCCTTGTTACTGGAAGTGCGTCGTGAGGTGCTCAAAATGGGCAAAAAATTTGTGCTCAAGGAAGCCCCGCAACGCCTGCAAGACTTGGCTGCTTTGTACGGCATCACCGAACTGCTGCCGTCTCAGCCTTAAGCCCCCGGTAAAATAGCGGCCCCATGCCCGCCATCTCATTCCAGTCCGTCTCCAAAAGTTACCCTTCCCCACGCGGCCCGCAGGGCAGCACCTTTCTTGCGCTTGACGACGTGAGTCTGGCCGTTGAAGAAGGAGAATTTTTTGGTCTGCTCGGCCCCAACGGCGCCGGAAAAACCACCCTGATCACTATTTTGGCGGGGCTTGCCAAGGCCAGTGCCGGGCGCGTCAGCGTGATGGGCCATGACGTGCAAACCGACTTTGCCGCCGCCCGCCGTGCCTTGGGCGTGGTGCCGCAAGAGCTGGTGTTTGACCCTTTTTTCAAGGTGCGCGAGGCGCTGTTGTTCCAGTCAGGTTACTTCGGTGTCAAAAACAACGCTGCCTGGGTCGACGAACTGCTCGATCACCTGGGCCTCACTGACAAGGCCAACGCCAATATGCGCGCACTCTCGGGCGGCATGAAACGCCGGGTGCTGGTGGCGCTGGCGCTGGTGCACAAACCGCCCGTGATTGTGCTGGACGAGCCCACCGCCGGGGTTGACGTGGAGTTGCGCCAGACGCTGTGGCACTTTATTGCCAAGCTTAATAAACAGGGGCACACCGTTTTGTTGACCACCCATTACCTGGAAGAGGCAGAAGCCCTGTGCGGCCGTATTGCCATGCTGAAAACGGGCAAGGTGGTGGCGCTTGACAGCACCAGTGCGTTGCTCAGTGCGGCATCCGGCAATGTGTTGCGCTGCACGGTTGATGGCGACCTGCCACCCGATTTGGCCAGCCTGGTGCGTGTCACCGGGCGCGTGGTGCAATTGCCCGCCAAAGATGCGGGTGCAGTGGAACAGTACCTGGCGCAAATCCGCCAGGCCGGCCTGCAGGCGCAAGACATCGAAATTCGTCGCCCTGACCTCGAAGACGTATTTTTAAAAGTGATGCAACAACACCCCGGCCGCGATGATCGGAGCCCCGTATGACCGGCTGGCAAATGCTGCTTTTTAAGGAAGTGCTGCGCTTTTGGCGGGTGGCGGCACAGACCATCACCGGCCCGATCTTGACCGCGCTGCTGTACCTGTTGGTCTTTGGCCAGGCGCTGGAGTCGCACGTCAAGGTCTATGACAACGTGAGTTACACCGCATTTTTGGTGCCCGGCCTGGCCATGATGAGCCTGTTGCAAAACGCCTTTGCCAACAGCTCGTCCTCGCTGGTTGCCAGCAAAGTCATGGGCAACCTGGTGTTTTTGTTACTGACCCCCTTGTCCGCCTGGCACTGGTTTGTGGCCTATGTGGGGGCGGCAGTGGTGCGTGGCCTGGTGGTCGGCTCAGGGGTGTTGGTGGTGTCGCTGTTGTTTGCCGTGCCACCGTTGGCGCAGCCGGTGTGGGCGCTGCTTTTTGCCGTGCTGGGCGCGGCCTTGATGGGTTCGCTGGGCGTGGTGGCGGGTTTGTGGTCAGAAAAATTTGACCAGATGGCCGCTTTCCAGAACTTTGTGGTCATGCCCATGACGTTCTTGAGCGGTGTTTTTTATTCCATCCATTCCCTGCCGCCGTTTTGGCAAACCGTGAGCCATTTCAATCCGTTTTTTTACATGATCGACGGCTTTCGTTTTGGCTTTTTTGGGGTCAGCGATGTCTCGCCCTGGTTCAGCCTGGGCGTGGTGGCAGCAGCGACAGCGGGTGTGGGTGTGTGGGCGCTGTTGCTGCTGCGTGTGGGTTACAAAATCCGTTCCTGATGAACCGCGCCGTGAACACACTGTTTGGGCTTGCTGTAGGGTCGACTTCAGTCGACCATGGCGGGTGTAAGTCCGCCCTACGGGGTTGATAGGCTAACTCGTATTAACGACGATTTGAAGAATTCAAGAAAGTAAACACATGACTGCTGACCAAATCAAACAACTCATTGCCAATGGCCTGGCGTGTGACTACCTCACGCTCGAAGGGGACGGCCGCCACTGGTATGCGGTGGTGGTCTCCCCCGAGTTTGATGGCAAACGTGCCATCGCACGCCATCAGCGGGTGTATGCCTGCCTGGGCGACAAGATGAAAACCGATGAAGTTCATGCCCTGTCCATCAAAGCCTTCACGCCCGCCGAATGGGCGGCACAGCCGGTCTGAGCCATGGATAAATTATTGATTCGCGGCGGCCGGCCATTGCACGGCACCGTCATGATTTCCGGGGCAAAAAATGCAGCTCTGCCCGAGCTGTGTGCAGCCTTGCTGACGGCTGAGCCCGTCACCCTGCGCAACGTGCCACGCCTGCAGGACGTGGCCACCATGCTCAAGCTGATTCGCAACATGGGTGTCAGCACCCAGCAGGCAGATGACGGCAGTGTGGTGCTCAATGCCAGCAGCCTGAATAACCCGGAAGCCCCTTACGAGTTGGTCAAAACCATGCGCGCATCGGTGCTGGCGTTGGGCCCGCTGCTGGCCCGTTTTGGTCACGCGCGGGTGTCGCTGCCGGGGGGCTGCGCCATTGGCTCGCGCCCGGTCGACCAGCACATCAAGGGCCTGACGGCCATGGGTGCCGAGATTGCCGTCGAGCATGGTTACATGGTTGCAAAACTGCCGGCCGGGCGCACGCGCCTCAAGGGCGCGCGTATTGCGACCGACATGGTGACAGTCACCGGCACCGAGAACTTCATGATGGCCGCCGTGCTGGCCGAGGGCAAAACCATTCTGGAAAACGCCGCGCAGGAGCCCGAGATCCCGGACCTGGCCGAGATGCTGATCCAGATGGGCGCACACATCGAAGGCCATGGTACCAGCCGCATCGTCATCCATGGGGTTGAGACCTTGCATGGCTGTACCCATCAGGTGGTGGCCGACCGTATTGAAACCGGTACATTTTTGTGTGCCGTGGCCGCCGCTGGTGGCGACGTGGTGGCGCAGCATGGCCGCATTGAGCACCTTGAAGCGGTGGTGGAAAAGCTGCGCGACGCGGGTGTGATGGTCAGCAAATTGGCCGACGGCATTCGGGTTCAGTCGGGCGGTGCCCGCCAGCTCAGGGCGCAGAATTTCCGCACCACCGAATACCCCGGTTTTCCGACCGACATGCAGGCCCAGTTCATGGCGCTCAACACCGTGGCGCAGGGTTCGGCGCTGGTGACCGAGACCATTTTTGAGAACCGCTTCATGCACGTCAATGAACTGGTTCGGCTGGGTGCCAACATCCAGATCGACGGCAAAGTGGCCATGGTGGAAGGCGTGCACGCCTTGTCCGGTGCCACCGTGATGGCGACCGACCTGCGCGCCTCGGCCAGCCTGGTGATTGCCGGCCTGGTGGCGGAAGGCGAAACCCTGATCGACCGCATTTATCACCTCGACCGTGGCTACGACCAGATGGAAGCCAAGCTGCGCGGCCTGGGGGCCGACATTGAAAGAGTCAAATCATGATCACCCTGGCCCTGTCCAAAGGACGTATTTTTGAAGAAACCCTGCCCTTGCTCAAAGCTGCAGGCATTGAGGTGCTGGAAGACCCTGAAAAATCACGCAAGCTGATCCTCACCACCAACCAGCCCGACGTGCGCGTGCTGGTGGTGCGCGCTACCGACGTGCCCACCTATGTGCAGTATGGTGGCGCCGACCTTGGTATCACGGGCAAGGACACGCTGCTGGAGCATGGCAGCCAGGGCCTGTACCAGCCGCTTGACTTGCAAATCGCCAAGTGCCGCATCAGTGTGGCGGTGCGCTCTGATTTTGATTACCCGAGTGCCGTCAAAAAAGGCTCGCGCCTGACGGTGGCCACCAAATACGTGGCGATCTCAAGGGACTTTTTTGCCGCCAAGGGTGTGCACGTGGACCTGATCAAGCTCTATGGCAGTATGGAGCTAGCCCCGTTGGTGGGCATGGCCGATGCCATTGTCGACCTGGTCTCGACCGGCAACACCCTCAAGGCCAACCATCTGGTCGAGGTTGAGCACATCATGGACATCAGCTCGCGCCTGGTGGTGAACCAGGCCGCACTCAAGCTCAAGCAGGCGCCTATTCGCAAGATCATTGATGCGTTCGCTTCAGCCATCGGCAAATAAATTCGGAATGAATGCCATGTCAACTACCGCTCACCCCGCCCGCCTATCAACCGCCAGCAACAACTTTGAGACTGATTTCAAGGCGCGCCTGCATTGGTCGGCCGAAACCGATGCCGGCATCGAGCAACGCGTGGCTGATATTTTGCGTGACGTGCAACAGCGTGGTGATGCCGCCGTGCTGGACTACACCGCGCGTTTTGATGGCCTGCAAACCACCGCGATGACCGAGCTGGAACTGACCCAGACCGAGCTCAAGGTGGCTTTTGATGGTTTGCCGGCGGTTCAACGTGTTGCCCTGCAAGCCGCAGCAGCCCGGGTACGCAGTTACCACGAAGCCCAGCGCAAGGCCAGTGGCGAAAGCTGGAGCTACCGCGACGAGGACGGCACGCTGCTGGGCCAAAAAGTCACGCCGCTGGACCGGGTTGGCATTTATGTGCCCGGCGGCAAGGCCGCTTACCCGAGCAGTGTGCTGATGAACGCCATTCCGGCGCACGTGGCGGGTGTGGCCGAGATCATCATGGTGGTGCCTACCCCCAAAGGTGAAAAAAACATGCTGGTGCTGGCTGCCGCCTATGTGGCCGGTGTCACCCGCGCCTTCACCGTGGGCGGCGCCCAGGCGGTGGCCGCGCTCGCCTATGGCACCGAAACCATCCCCAAAGTGGACAAAATCACCGGCCCGGGCAATGCCTACGTGGCTGCTGCCAAACGCCGCGTTTTTGGTACCGTCGGCATCGACATGATTGCCGGACCCAGCGAGATCCTGGTGCTTGCAGATGGCAGCACACCACCCGACTGGGTGGCGATGGACCTGTTCAGCCAGGCTGAGCACGACGAACTGGCGCAAAGCATTTTGCTGTGTCCCGATGCCGCCTACATCGACCAAGTGCAGGCTAGCATTAACCGACTGCTGCCCGAGATGCCACGGCGCGAGATCATCGCCAAGTCGCTTACCGACCGCGGTGCTTTGATTTTGACCCGCCGCATGGAAGAAGCCTGCGACATCAGCAACCGCATTGCGCCGGAACACCTGGAGGTGTCCAGTCGCGACCCGCACCGCTGGGAGCCATTGCTTAAACACGCCGGTGCCATTTTTCTGGGCGCCTACACCAGCGAATCGCTCGGCGACTACTGCGCCGGCCCCAACCACGTGCTGCCCACCAGCGGCACCGCGCGATTTTCATCGCCGCTAGGCGTCTATGACTTTCAGAAGCGCAGCAGCCTGATCGAAGTCAGCGAAGCCGGTGCCCAGACCCTGGGCCAGATCGCCTCCACGCTGGCCCATGGCGAGGGCCTGCAGGCCCATGCACGGGCAGCGGAGATGCGGCTCAAGTTCTAAAAATTTGCTATTTCAAGATTGAATCTTGAAATAGCAAAAACGGCCAGGCTATACGCCCGCTCAGAGGCCGAAGTTGGCAGGGTGACCGTCTGGCTCACGCGCTTTGCAGCATGCCTTTCTGCTCAATGAAGGCCACCACCTGCGCCAGCCCGTCCAGCGTTTTTAGATTGGTCATGACAAAGGGCTTGAGCCCTTTGGGTGTGGTGCGCATGCGCACGGTGTCCGCACGCATCACCTCCAGGTTGGCACCCACATAAGGCGCCAGGTCGGTTTTGTTGATCACAAACAAGTCGCTCTTGGTGATGCCGGGGCCGCCCTTGCGTGGGATTTTTTCGCCAGCGGCCACGTCAATCACATAGATCGTCAGGTCGGACAGCTCGGGGCTGAAGGTGGCGGCCAGGTTGTCGCCGCCGCTCTCGATGAACACAATGTCGGCATTCGGAAAATCCACGAGCATGCGGTCAATCGCCTCCAGGTTGATCGACGCGTCTTCACGGATGGCGGTGTGTGGGCAACCGCCGGTCTCCACCCCCATGATGCGCTCGGCCGGCAGGGCGCCGCTCACGGTCAGCAGGCGCTGGTCTTCCTTGGTGTAGATGTCATTGGTGATGGCCACCAGGTCGTACTGGTCGCGCATGGCCTTGCACAGCATTTCCAGCAGCGTGGTTTTGCCGGAGCCCACCGGGCCACCGATGCCCACACGCAAAGGGGGCAGGGGCTTGGTGCGGTTTTTGATGTGATGTAGTGAGGTCATGGTGTGGCTCAGGAACGGAAAAGACGTGAATACTGGACTTCGTGCTGGGCACTCAAAATGGCCAGCATCGGTGAAAAGGCCTGGCGCGCGTGGTCTGGCAACAACAACGCGTGGTCGATGGCCGCAGGAATGGCTGCCGACAAGGCAGAAAGGATGCGCTGCCCGGCGCTTTGGCCCAGCGGCACCGATTTGATCGCGGCTTGCACCATGTTTTCGGCCCAGCCAAAAGCGTAGGCCAGCAGGCACTCGCGCACGGGCGCGCCGGTGGCGCTGGCGGCCAGCGCAAAGGCCAGCGGATAAGTGGGCTGCAGCTCGGCCAGCAGTCCGATTTGCGACGGGGTGGCGGTGGTGTGGTTGCGCAGCCATTCCAGCAGGGACCGACCCATTTGTTCGGTCTGCGCCCGCAGCTCGCTGCTCTCGCGCGTCTGCAGCACCCAGGTGTTGAGGGCCGCAATGCGGCTGGCGTCTGTGGCCCTCCATGCCGGAATGGCCTGGGCCAAGACCGCCAAGTCACCGCGCGCCAGGCTCAGTTCAAGCTGGTCGAGCAGCCAGGCAGCGGCCTCAAGTTCTGTCGTGACGCGGGCTGACTCGACTGCTGCCTCTAGGCCTTCCGAATAAGAAAAACCACCAATCGGCAATGCCGGCGAGGCCAGCCACATGAGTTGCAGCAGGCTGGTGTCATGCATGGTGGTGATCGTGGTCATGCCCATGCGCATGACCGCCGCTGGCATAGGCACCACTCTCCGGCTCAAACGCCTCGTTGACTTCCACCACGATCAAATGCATGGCACGCAGCATGTCGGCCAGCACATGGTCGGGCTCGATCTTGAGGTGGTCGGGTTTGAGTTCGATCGGCACATGGCGGTTGCCCAGGTGGTAGGCCGCGCGGATCAAGTCAAATGGCGTACCGTGGTGGGGGCAGTGGGTAATTTTCAGCACGGTCTGGGGTGCGGCCACCACCTTGATCAGCGAGCCGTCTTGCGCCACCAGCACGTCGCCCCCGCGCAGCACCGTACCGCGCGGCAAAAATATGCCAATCTGTCGCCCGGCAGAGTCAATGGTTTCAAAGCGGCTTTTCTGCCGCACGTCCCAGTCGAGCTCAATACTGGCGGCACGTTTGAGCAAGGCGGCCGCCAGGCCCTGGCCTTGCGCAATGAGTTTGTTGATGGTGAGCATGGGATGCTGGTCAAAATACGGTGCAATCTATCACGCAAAAGCCGTGCCGACCCAGTCTAAATTGTCCACCAAACCCACGTCACACCATTCGCGAGCCCGCTATTGCCGCAAAAGTTGGCCAACCTGCAAGCGTGCGCGTTGCTGGACGCAAAGGCGCTTCGGCTGCAGGTGTCCCCCATTTTTCCCAGATATCAAGCGTATTGACAACAGCTACACACCTAACTACCATCGCCGCATGAATTTCACATATTTGCAAGGACAAACGTATGCGTGATGCCGCCATAAATCTGCGCGCCAGGCCAGTGCAGCGTGATCTGATTGACCACGCCGCTAAAGTGCTAGGCAAAAACCGGTCCGACTTCATGTTGGAAGCCGCCTGTGACAGAGCCCGCAGCGTCTTGCTTGACCAAGTGTTTTTCAACTTGGACGATGCTCGGTTTCAAAGTTTTGTTCAAATGCTCGACGCGCCCGTCGCTCCTAACGTGGCGCTGGAACGGCTGATGGCCGTCAGGCCGGTTTGGCAAGCGGCATGAGTCTGGGTTTCCAGGCACCGCAGCCGCTGCTGCCATCGCATCGCAGCGTCGGATTTTCCAGCTCAGAGCCCGAGCTTGATGCCTGGCTGATGCGACGTGCCTATGCCAACCAACTCAGTGGAGCCAGCCGCACCTTTGTGGTGGTCGATGCGCAGCAAGCTGTTGTGGGCTACTACGCCTTGGCGGCTGGGGCGGTGTCGCATCAAATCGCAACGTCGGCGGTGCGACGCAATATGCCAGACCCTGTGCCAGTGATGGTGCTGGCCAGACTGGCCGTAGACCAGCGCGCCCAAGGCATGAAGCTGGGCGCATCGCTGTTGCAAGATGCTGTCAAGCGGTGTGCTCTGGTGTCGCAACATGCAGGCATTCGGGCGTTGCTGGCGCACGCTCTGCATGACCGAGCCAAACAGTTTTATGAACACTACGGCTTTCAGCCTTCGCCAGTTCACCCGATGACTCTTTTACTGCGACTGCAACAAAGTTGACCGAAAAATGAAAAATTGAAAAATGGGGACGTTACCCTTTTCGTTACTGCAAGGGCTTGAGCAATTGGGCCAGTAAAGGGTGTTGTGATGCGCCAAAGGGGTTAACCACGGTGACACCGCGCCAAGTAAAACCTTGGTTGAAGTCTTCACTCAATAGCAGTCGGCAATGGTTCTCGGCAGCGATCGCCAGTATCAATGCGTCCCACATGGGCAGTTGGTGATCAGTCACCAGATCAAAGGCCGCCTGAAAAGCCGGCCAAGTGGAGTCCGCAACCTCAAAACTGTCTGCCCAGCCAAGCACTGCATCGCGTGTGTCAGCGGGCGTGCGCTTGGCTTTTCCGATGAGCACCCTGGTTAATTCACCCAGCGTTTGCGCTGGCAAGAACAATTCCTGGGTTGCCAGCAAACCGATGAGTTGCACCGCCTTGCCGCAACGCAGCTCGTCGCCCAGCCCCTCAGCGTAGGCCAGGACGTTGGTGTCGAGCGCGATCCGCATGCCTTAAGCCTCGTAAAGTTCATCGCGCGTCCAGTCGCGCATACCAGATGGCTTTTGCTGGCGCAGCCGTGCCAGCAGGCTCTGCCTTGCCAGTTGTCGCTGATCGTCTGCCTGGCGTACCGGCGACAGCGTCGCCACTGGCCTGCCGCGAGACAGCACGGTCACAATTTCCCCGGTCGCCACATCGCGCAGCAAGCTGGAAAAGTGGCGATTGGCATCACCCGCAGAGATTGTTTTCATGATGGTCTCGTTTTTTGTAGGTCACAACACTACATTATCTGGTAAAACAATGAGTCATCCTGATGACTTGGGGATAAATCAGCAAGTAGTCCGGATGAAGCGAAGCGGAATCCGGGAGTGACTTTAAAAGTCCAAATACAAATGGCTGCCTTTATTGCGCAATGCATTCGTACGCCAATTTCTTTTTTGTTAAAGTAAGGAATTCTTACTTAAGGAATTGCCATGCTTGCCAAGATGACCTCCAAAAACCAGTTGACGTTGCCCAAAAGCATCACCGCGCTGGTGGGGACACCCGAGTACTTTGAGGTGGAAGTAAAGGCCGGGCAAGTGGTTTTGACACCGGTTCGAATCCAGCGCGCTGATGCGGTCCGCGCCAAGTTGGCAGAGCTGAACTTGAGCGCGCTTGACGTGGCCGATGCCGTTGCATGGGCGCGCCAATGAGGCTTGTGCTGGACACCAACGTGGTGTTGTCTGCGCTGGTATTTGGCGGCGGCTTGGCTGGCAGGTTGCGCATGGCCTGGCAAACCCATGAGGTCTTGCCGCTGGTCAATACCGACACCGCCCAGGAATTGATACGCGTGCTGGCCTACCCTAAATTTCACCTGTCGCGTCCCGATCAACAACAATTGTTGGCCGACTACCTACCCTACAGCCAAACCGTTCACATGCCCGAATCGATGCCGACCGTACCCGAGTGCCGCGATCCGTATGACTTGATGTTCATGCGTCTGGCGGTGGTGGGGCAAGCCGAAGTGCTGATCAGTGGTGGCAAAGATTTACTGACCCTGGCCACGGCCTTTAAATCGATGACCGGCTGCGCCATCCTTGGTGTAGATAATTTTTTGAACGGGCGGTGATCATGTCAAGGCAAGCGCAAGAAACTTGGTGCCAGGGACAGGGTTGAAACTCACTGGCTCTGACGGCGCAAAGCCCAACGACTCGTAGAGCTTCTGGGCTGTGGTGAACTCAGGCAGAACGTCCAGGCAGACGCGCGAATAGCCGGCCAGCTTGGCCTCGCTCAATATCACCTCGACGAGCTGGCGGCCAAGACTTCTTCCTCGCGCTGCCGGGCGGACATAGACGCGCTTCATTTCGCACGTTGACCCATCAACGCGGCGCAATGCTGCGCAGCCAAGAACGGTGTCGCCGTGGCGTGCCAAGAGAAGGCGGCCTTCTGGCGCGGCGTACTTGCCAGGAAGTCCTGCGAATTCAGTCTCGTACTCTTGAAAGTTGAGGCTTACGGTTGGGCAGCTCACGTACTCGCGAAATATCGAAACCACGTCGTCTTGTTCTGCCGGGAAGAGGGCTTGTCGGATGATGAGCATGGCAAAAGAAAGTGTAGATGCTGTCGAAGCGCAGGATGATAGGTCATGGATGGCGCACCTGTGTCTGGCTGTAATGAACTGATTTGTGTTGGACTTCAGCCCGATAATCCGGCTCTATTCAAGCCCAACCCTGTCGCATCCGAATGCATCTTTACCCCATTGTCAAAATCCCGCTCGAAGCGCGTGAAGATACCGAACAGCTTGGCAGTAAGCCAAAATTCTGGGTGCTGCGGGACGGGCAACGGTGGTTGTTCAAAGAAGCCCGGTCGAACACCGGCGAGGACTGGGCGGAGAAGGCTGCTGCAGAAATTGCGTACACGCTGGGCATCAACGCCGCCACAGTAGAGCTGGCCGAATATGGTGGCAGGATTGGCTGCATCTCCTGCAACTTCATTGACGTGGATGCGGGTGAAGCCTTGGTGCATGGCAACGAAATCATGGCCTGGAAAGTCACTGGCTATGACAAGGCCAAGATTTTTCGGCAAGCCGATCACACACTGGAAAACATTTAGCAGGCCATCCGTGCACTGTCTGACTTTGCCGACACCGATGCTGTGCTCACAGAGTTGGCGGGTTACATGGTGCTGGATGCATTGATTGGCAACACTGACCGCCACCATGAAAACTGGGGACTGCGCCTGCACAGCCCCGTGGCCAGGCAAACCCGCGTACTCAGCGTCGCCCCCAGCTTTGACCATGCGTCGTCTCTTGGCCGTGAATTGCGCGACGTGCGCCGCTCCGATCTGCTTGCCAACAAGCAAGTGGAAAAGTACATCAGCAAAGGCTGCGGCGGCATCTTCCGTGACCCCCAGCAAGCCCATGGCGAAAACCCCTTGCGGCTGGCGCAGGATGCAGCGATGGCGTATCCTGCATACTTCAGGTCCGCATTAGCGCGGGTCGCGGCATTTGAGCCCCAGGCGCTGAACGAGATATTGGCATCCTTACCCATTGAGCGCACATCAGAACCCGCAAAATTGTTTGCACAAGCCATGGTCTTGAGCGCCCGCACCACTTTGATTGACCTATTGACATGAGTACCCCAACATGAGCACGTTGTTTGTTGCCTGGCAAGCCCCCAGCCCCACACGGGCCTGGTTCCCGATTGGCCGTCTGGACGCATCGGTGGATCGGCACGACTATGTGTTCCAGTACACCCAAGGTGCGCTGCAGGCCCAGGAGCGCGCCGGGTTTTCGCCCCTGCTGGCTTTTCCGGAATTCGAGCGCCGCTACGAAGCCAGTGAGCTTTTTCCCTTGTTCAAAAACCGTGTTCTGGAACCCAACCGCAAAGATTTTGCCGAATACCTGAACTGGCTGGACCTGGACCCCGCCCATGCGGACCCCATTGAAATTCTCAGCCTCACCGGGGGTGAGCGCCAGACTGACAGCCTGGAAGTCTTTCCCCAAGTGCGCAAGATGGCCGATGGCACCATCAGTTGCCGCTTTTTTCTGCATGGACTGCGGCACGTGTCCACCGCTGCGCAACAAAAAGCCGACACCCTGACCGAAGGTGAAGAACTGCAAGTGGCCATTGAAGTCAACAACCCCGCCACCGGCTACGCCGTGCAACTGCAAACCAAAGATTGCCACTTGATTGGCTGGGCTCCGCGCTACCTGGTTGCTGACCTGCGTACCGCCCTGCTGGAACACGCCACCATCACGGCCACCGTGCGCCGCATCAACCGCATGGGCGCTCCCTTTGCACGGCGTGTGCTGATTGAACTCCGGGGTGGCGTACCCGCTGACTTTGAGCCCATGGCCTCCAAGGAATACAGCGTCTTGCCGGTCTGAACGGTACTGCGCCCACCCGCCCTTTGGCATCAAGCGCTCGCGCTATGCAACGTGCAGGCTGCGTCGCCGCGCCTTGCCAGCGTGCGCCATGAAGGCTTGTCTTCATCGACCTTTTGCGCAAGCCACGCGCAAATAAAAACGCGGTGGCCTAAAACAAAAAGTACCTTTGCGCCATCGGCAAGCTCACCGCGGGCTCGCAGGTGAGCAGCTCACCGTCGGCGCGCACGCTGTAGGTTTGCGCGTCGATTTCCATGTGCGGCAGGTAGGCGTTGTGAATCATGTGCTCTTTGCGGATGCCACGGATATCGCGTACCGCGCTCACGTTTTTGGCCAACCCATAACGCGCCTTGATGCCGGCCTGCTCGCCTGCTTGCGAAATAAATGTGATGGAACCCCGCGCCAGCGCACCGCCATAACTGCCAAACATGGGCCGGTAATGCACCGGCTGCGGCGTGGGAATTGACGCGTTGGGGTCGCCCATGGCGGCCATGGCGATGAAGCCGCCTTTGAGAATCAACGCGGGTTTGATGCCAAAAAAAGCGGGTTTCCAGACCACCAGGTCGGCCCATTTTCCAACCTCGATACTGCCCACTTCATGCGCCATGCCGTGGGTCAGCGCGGGGTTGATGGTGTACTTGGCCAGGTAACGTTTGATGCGGTAGTTGTCGTTGCGCTGCTGCTGTTCCACCGGCTCGCCGCGCCCGGCCGGCGGTGCCAGCCAGCCACGCTGCGCTTTCATTTTGTGCGCCGTCTGCCAGGTGCGGATGATCACTTCGCCGACGCGGCCCATGGCCTGGCTGTCGCTGCTCATGATGCTGATGGCGCCCAGGTCGTGCAGGATGTCTTCGGCGGCGATGGTTTCCTTGCGGATGCGGCTCTCGGCAAAAGCCAGGTCTTCGGCAATACCCGCGTCCAGGTGGTGGCAGACCATCAGCATGTCGACGTGTTCGTCGAGTGTGTTGACGGTGTAGGGGCGCGTGGGGTTGGTGCTGGAGGGCAGTACATTGGGCTCGCCCACCAGTTTCATGATGTCGGGCGCATGGCCGCC
>MESQ01000055.1 GCA_001771065.1 Burkholderiales bacterium RIFOXYD12_FULL_59_19
AAGGAATCGACTACTGGAGAGTTTGATCTTATTGGATTCCTTTGTGTCGACACCATGTCCATCAACCGTCTAAACAATGGCTATCACTTATTCATGCTCTCGGCCTTAGCCAATCAGATGTATAACTTCATGTCGCTAATGCGCGGCAAATACACAGTTGTTGTGGGGTAATTTAAATGACACTACTTGAACGCGCTCTAGGTTTATTCGCAACAACTCAGAAGTCCACGAGTAACTTTGAACTGCTCAAAGTGGCCGACATAGTTAGCTCCATATCCAGTACCTCAAACGATTGGAATAGAGCGGCAGTGCTGCTTGCGGCAGACCATGAACAAAGCCCAGGCAAACGGGTCGCTGTAGTCTGCTATCCGGCAAGTAATTTTGTGCTCTCTCACGATTTGCCAAAGATGTCAACGCCTGAGTGGAACGCGTTGGCCTTGGAGTTACTTGAAAAAGCTGAGCGTATTCGTGGAGAGCGTTCTGACGAGTTCCAGGGGACGCTACGCGATAAATCCGCGTAGCGCCCCTGAACTCGGACCACAAGGGTTTCCCCACCATTGTCAAACAGGTGTTCACCCTTCACAGGACCCCCAATGCAACTCATCGGAATGCTCGATTCGCCCTACGTTCGTCGCGTGGCCATCTCTCTGCAGTTGCTCGGCCTGCCTTTCGAGCACCAGTCGATTTCCGTCTTCAGCACCTTCGCCCAGTTTCAGCAGATCAACCCTGTCGTCAAGGCGCCGACGCTAGTCTGCGATGACGGCGAAGTTCTTATGGATTCAACGCTGATTCTGGAGTACGCCGAAGCACTGGCCGGCCCGCGCAAGAGCCTGATGCCCGGCGACGTGGCCGAGCGCCAGCATGCGCTGCGTGTCATCGGGCTGGCACTGGCCGCCTGCGAGAAGAGCGTGCAGATTGTTTACGAACACAACCTCCGGCCGGCCGAGAAACTGCATGAGCCCTGGGTGGCACGCGTCACGGGCCAGCTCCTGGCCGCGTACGAGGCGCTGGAGGCCGAGCTGCGGCGTCGGCCATTGGCGGTGACCAGCAGCACCATCAACCAGGCCGGTGTCACCACGGCCGTGGCGTGGCATTTCACACAACAGATGCTGCCCGGCGTGGTTGCGCCCGCGAATTACCCGGGCCTGCAAGCGTTCTCCGCCCAAGCCGAAACACTGCCCGAGTTTATGGCTGCGCCGCATGGTTCGAACACTTACCTCCATGGCGGTTAATGCTTGAGGCCGGGCACGTGGCAACTGCGTTGGCAGATTGCATATCGGTATCCGACCGGATACACTTGGGCACATGAACACCTTTCTCCGCTCCGACGAGTTTGACGCTTGGCTCGCGGGACTGAAAGACAAGCTCGGTCGTGCCCGCATAGCGCATCGCATCCGCTCTGCCGAACATGGCAACTTCGGTAACTGCGAGCCCGTGGGCGAAGGGGTTTCCGAAATGCGAATTCATTTCGGCCCCGGCTACCGAGCCTATTTCACCCGTCGCGGTGAGGTGGTCTATCTGCTTCTGCTGGGCGGCGACAAGTCGTCGCAGAAGCGTGACATCAAGCGCGCCATTGAAATGGCGCGGGCTTTGCATAAGGAGTGAACATCATGACAAAATTCGCACCCTTTGACGCTGCTGATTACCTCGACGATGAAGAAACCATCGCGGAATACATTTCCGCCGCGCTGGAAGACCCCAATCCCGATGTTTTTCTGACCGCAGTGCGTGATGTGGCTCGCTCCCGTGGCATGGCCCAACTCGCAAAAGATGCCGGCCTTGGTCGCGAGAGCCTTTACAAGGCGCTGACACCTGGCGCCAAACCACGCTACGACACGATGCTCAAGCTAATTCACGCCCTCGGCGTCAAGCTCTCGGCTTCTCCGATCCATCCGTGAACAATTCACGGTTCCCCACCGTGAGGCCCAACCGGCTTTGCAGGGGCATGAGTACCAAGATTTTTGGTAGGTTTCACAGTCAGGAGGGATTGATGCCCGGCACAACTTGGAAAGACTCAGAAAAGAAGATTGCGCGCCGCGTCTTCGAGGCGGCGCTTCAATCGGAACTTGCCGATATCATGGCTACGTTCAAAGCACTTGCGGCGAACGCCAAGGAGCCTGAGGATATGTGGAAAATCCAGGCCTTCCTTGCCCACGCGCAACGCGATATTGACGGCAAATACGACTACCGCTACTCGCAACTTGAGCTCGTGTTCGGCCGGCTGCTGCGAGAGAAGCGAATATACGAGCAAGACCTGAACGGGATTGCTGACGAAAAACTCGCGAATATTTTGCGCATTGCCGAACTCTGAGCAAAATGCAAAGAGGCTGTCCGATGGTTACTTTCGTCGTTGTGCCACTCATATCCCGGGGCGGATCATGACTGCGCCGTATGATTCAAGCACCTACCGAACTGGGTCCGCTATGTCAACCACGCTCACCTATTTCCGCCTCTATCCCGATCAAGACGGTGTTTCGCATTTCGAGCCGATTGACATTGAGGTAGTTTCCCGAGAATTCGCGCCGCCGGCGGCGCCATTCAGTGTGTCCGAACTTGAGCCAGCATCTCGTCATGGCTTCTTGTACCTGCCAAGCGGGTGGGTTGGCGAGCTACACCCCTCACCGATCCGCATGTGGATCGTGGTGCTTTCGGGGGTAATGGAGTTCGAGGCCGGCGACGGAGCTACGCAGAGAATTTCGCCTGGCTGCACGCTGCTGCTTGAAGACACAACCGGCATGGGACATTGCAGCCGCGTACTCGGTGCGGGCGCCGCAGTCTTGTCCGTTGTTCATGTCTAGGCTTGACGGGAAACACTGGGTGCCGAGTGCCGTGAACTGATGCATCGACGCGTATTTTTGTCATCGGCCGCCAGGTTCACCACTGGGCTGTCAGCGCTCACGCTGCCCGGCATTGCCTCGGCCCAGGAACCGCGCCAACTGGCGCGGCCGGAGGCAGGCGCGGCCTGGCGGCGCCGGATCAAATCGTTATTGGATCGCGGGCGTCTGCCTATCATCGATATGGAGGCCACGTTCATTGAGGGCGTGACGAATGTGGCTCGCATGATCGATTACATGAATGAGTTCGATATCGCGCAGATCGCCTTCGGCCCCGCCAATGCGCCGACCAGCAAGCCGTCGCTGGAGCTTCATCGCAAGTACCCGGCGTATTTCATCCCGACCACCAACAGCGGCGAATTTCCGCGCTGGTGGCGCGACCCCGCAGCCTTCCTGGCCGGCGTCCGGGACGATCTGAAGACGGGGGATTACGTTTTCATTGGGGGAGCATGAGTTTCGGCATTACCCGTCGCCGGAACAAGTGGCGGCGCGCAATACGGGGCGCGATATCAGCATCGACATCACCGGCCCGGCGGGTCAGGCTTTGTTCAGCCTCAGCGAGGAGTTTGGTGTCGCGTTCCGGATCCATTATGAAATCGAAGACCGGCTGCTGGTCGCGCTGGAGGGTACCGCCGCGCTGGAAGACCCCAATCCCGATGTATTTCTGACCGCAGTGCGTGATGTGGCTCGCTCCCGTGGCATGGCTCAACTCGCAAAAGATACCGGCCTTGGTCGCGAGAGTCTTTACAAGGTCGTATTCCCGATGTGTCATCATTTATCAATCGGCCCATAAACAGCAGGAGGCGCATATTGGCCAGCGACTGCTTTGCTGACCTCAATTTTGATCTGACAACTTTATTTCCGCACGCAAGTCGGCCGCGAATGCATCGGCCAGGGAGGACCTGGCCGTGCCCTGCGAGAAAATGACTGCATAACGGGACGTGAGAACCTCTTTGACTGGGAGTACCACGATGTCGGCACTTGCAAATGGCGCAGCAGCCCACTTTGAGACCAGCGAAATTCCGGCGCCCGCAGCAACCAAAGCACAGGCAATAGAAGAACTAGGTGTTTCAAGGACAACGTTGGGAGCCACGCCGGCGAGTGCGAAGGCATCTTCAATCTGGTAACGAATGAAACTGTGCTGGGACAACATCACCATTCGTTCCCCGTCCAGGTCTTTCAACGAAATGATCTTCTTCGATGCCAAGCGGTGACTTGCAGGCATGATCGCCATCGATTGAACCGGGTCGAAGACTTCGGTGTCAATCGACGGGCGGGCAAGAGGCAACTCGACCACGCCAACATCAAACTGGCGGGTCGAAACAAGCTCTGCGATCTGACGCGAAGGCAGACTCTGCACGAATACCTTCACGTTGGGGCGGGAAGACAAGAAACGTGTGATGGCGCGTGGTACCAACCACTGTGCCAGCGCTGGCAGCGTCGCCACACGCAGTGCGCCAGCTCGCTGGAAACGGATGTCCTGCGCAACTTGCGAGATGCGCTCGATGCTTCCATAAAGTTGGTCAACCTCACGATACAGTGCCTCAGCTTCCGGGGTGGGCACCAAGCGCCGTCCCCGTCGCTCAAACAAAGGGTATCCCAACCGGACCTCCATCAAACCCAGCGTCCGACTGACGCCAGGCTGGGTCACGCTCATTAGACGCGCCGCACTTACAACACTTCCCGTCAGCATCACAGCGCGAAAGGCCTCGATTTGACGGAGATTAAGTACTGGTTTCATACATAACATTAGGGCATATACAGGATGCAAATTTTACCTATTCAATTAAGTTAAAGGGAAATAAACTGCAATTGCATCAGGATTGATTAACTATTGGCTTATGCCTTTTTCCTTGTATCAAAATCATTAGGAGACATTTATGCGCAATTTCTTTCTCACCATTGGCACCGTCGCACTGGCAGCGTCCTTCACTGCTCAAGCGGCCGAGACGATTTATGTTGGCGGCTCCGGCGGCTCGACTGAGAAACTTTTCAAAGAGCAGATCATTCCGGCTTTTGAAGCAAAAACGGGGGCCAAAGTGGTCTATGTGCCTGGAAACTCGACCGACATCCTCGCAAAACTTCAGGCTCAAAAGGGCAATCAGGAAATCTCTGTTGCGCTTATTGACGACGGTCCGATGTATCAAGCCATCGGTCAGGGTTTGTGCGCCAAGGTTGAAAACACTGGCTCAATCAAGGAAATCTATCCCAACGCCCGAATGGTTGGTGATAAGTCCGTAGGTATTGGGTTCATTTCGACCGGCCTCGCCTACAACAAGGAAGTTTTTGCCAAGAACGGATGGAAGGCCCCAACTTCGTGGATGGATTTGACTGATCCGAAATACAAAGACAAAGTAGTCATCCCGCCGATTACAAATGGATATGGCTTGTTGACGCTGGTCATGATGTCCAAGCTCAATGGCGGTAGCGAGGCCAATATGGAACCGGGTTTCGACGTGATGATCAAGAAAGTTGCACCCAATGTGTTGGCCTGGGAGCCATCGCCAGGAAAAATGTCTCAAATGCTTCAGACCGGTGAGGGTGCACTGGCTGTCTGGGGCAATGGCCGTGTTCAGGCAGTCATTGACCAGGGCGCTCCAGTCGAATTCGTGTACCCCAAAGAAGGGGCCGTCGTCATCATGGTGGCTGGTTGCGTGGTAGAAGGTGCGCCGCAGTCCAAGCTTGGGCAGCAGTTCCTGCAACACGTTGTGTCTGCTGAGTCACAGGGGCAGATCGCCCAAGGTGTCGCCTGGGGTCCTGTGAACAAGAACACCCAACTTTCTCCCGAACTAGCCAAAAAAGTTGTTTTTGGCCCCGAGAAAGTTGGCGCTCTCATTTCTCCTAATTACGACATCATTAACGTCAAGCGCGCCGAATGGACGAACCGCTGGAATCGCGCTGTCGAGCGTTGATTCTTCAACATCTCTGACACTGAGCAAACAATGAGCTTTCTCAAACTTCAAGGCTTGGTTAAGCGCTATGGCAATGCCAACGCGGTGGCCGAGTTCTCCCTCTCGGTGAATAAGGGGGAGTTCGTGTGTTTGCTGGGTCCTTCAGGATGCGGCAAGACCACCACGCTGCAAATGGTGGCCGGATTTGTCCAGCCAACCAGTGGTCAAATATTGCTGGACGGAAAGGACATTACCGGGATAAAACCCGACAAACGCGGGCTGGGAATTGTCTTTCAGAGCTATGCTTTGTTTCCCCATATGACAGTGTCTGACAACATTGCGTTTGGTCTTGAAATGCGCGGTATTGCAGTCTCCGAGAGACGCCAGCGAGTGGGTGAGGCGCTGGAGCTCGTGCATCTCGGCCCTATGGCCGCTCGTTTTCCGAGTGAGCTTTCCGGCGGGCAGCGTCAACGCGTGGCGATGGCGCGTGCGTTGGTGATCAAGCCACCCGTGCTTTTACTTGACGAGCCAATGGGTGCACTAGACGCCAAGCTGCGCGAGGAGATGCAGATCGAACTCCGAGCGTTGCAGCGCCGAGTCGGGATCACAACCCTTATGGTCACCCACGACCAAGCGGAAGCCATGACACTGGCTGATCGGGTTGTACTGATGAACAAGGGGCAGATTGAACAGGTGGGTCGGCCCTTCGACATGTATGAACGACCCAATGGACGGTTTTCTTCCACATTTCTGGGAAAAGCCAATGTCTTCGAAGGAACTGCCGTAGGTGGCAGCGTTAAAGTTAACGACTACTGTTTTCCCTGTCCAGAACCCGCAATAACGGGTGAAGTTGACTACATTGTTCGACCCGAAAAAATGGAGTTTACGGATGATGGCGCCCTTATTCGTGGCACTGTGAGCGCGCGGGTATTTCTTGGAAACCACTGGCTTTTTCAGATCGATACAAAACTCGGCACCCTGCAGCTGACGCACGCCAACAATGGACTTCCGAAAGCAGCCGAAGGTGATGACGTGGGGGTGACTTGGGCTGCTGCGGACGCCCATATCGTTCCCAGAGAGGTGACCCTATGACAAACGTGCGCAATCTATTACCTTACTGGCTCACGGCGCCCGGTATCTTGGTGATGTTGGCTTTTGTGGCCCTGCCCTTGGTTCTGACACTGTCACTGAGTATGTACCCCTTCCTGCCAGGTGGCGGCGTAGGGGACGGGTTAACTTTGGCCAATTATGCTGATATCGCGCGGGACGATTATTTTCATGCGATCTTCGCGCGCACATTTGGGATGGCCTTCCTTGTCACTGCAATTTGTATTGCAATCGGTGTACCAGAGGCATATGTTCTCAGCCGACTATCGTCCCGGTGGCGTGCCGTATCCATGGTGATCGTTCTCGGTCCGCTGCTGATTTCTGTCGTGGTTCGCACGCTCGGTTGGGCAGTCCTTCTTGGTAACGAGGGCGTGATTAACAAGATTTTGCTCAGCATCGGAGTGGTTTCCGAACCGATCAAGATGATGTACACATTCACTGGCGTCGTTGTGGCCCTGGTACATGTGCTGGTCCCATTTATGGTCCTCGCGGTATGGACTTCGCTGCAAAAGCTTGACCGGGCAACCGAGCAAGCGGCGGCGTCACTCGGTGCTTCTCTACCCACCGTATTGCGGCGCATCGTCTTTCCGCAAGTCATACCTGGTGTGTTGTCTGGCGGATTGATTGTGTTCGCCTTGGCGGCAAGCGCGTTCGCTACGCCAGCAATCATCGGCGGTCGCCGACTCAAAGTTGTGCCGACAACGATTTACGATGAATTTCTGGGTAATCTCAATTGGCCACTGGGTGCCGCGCTGGCTGTGGTGCTGGTCATCATCGTTCTTGCCGTTTCGTTAGGAATGAACCGGTTGATTGAACGTCAATACAAACAGGTTTTCTCATGAACCGCACACCTATCCCCCTGCTGGTTTTTCACTGGATTTTTGCAATCTTCATGCTTGCGCCATTAACGATGGTGGTCCTGGTGTCCTTTACCGACAAGGGCTACATTTCAATGCCTTTTGACGGTGCATCATTGCGTTGGTACTTGGCCATTCTGGATGAGCCGGATTTCATTGCCGCTTTCTGGCGTAGCGTGGGGCTGGCAGCAGCTGCCGCGACACTTGCCACAATACTGGCCGTCCCTGCCGGTATGGCAATTGCGTGGAATCGCTTTGCCGGACGTGAAGCGATGCTGGGACTGTTGTTGTCCCCGCTAATGGTGCCTCATATCGTGCTGGGCATCGCATTACTTCGGTTCTTAACCCAGATGGGTGGTGCCAGCACGATGTGGGGTCTGACCGCTGCACACACAGTTATCGTGCTGCCCTACGTACTAAGACTGGTGGTGGCCGCAGCCACCGGCTTCGATCGAAGCGTGGCCCAGGCCGCTCAGTCGCTTGGTGCGTCGGCATGGACCGTGTTCCGCCGAATCGAACTGCCACTCATCATCCCGGGTGTCGCTGGCGGCTGGATGATTGCATTCATCAATAGCTTTGACGAGCTGACAATGTCGGTCTTTGTCGCCTCTGCGAGCACAGAAACGCTGCCAGTGAAGATGTACCACCACATCGCAAACACGATTGATCCGCTGCTCGCGTCGGTCTCGTCGGTACTGATCCTTTTGACACTGATCCTGATGCTGGTGTTAGACCGTTTCTATGGTCTCGACCGTGTACTGGGAGGTAAATGATGGGGCCGGTCCATGAATCCGACACACTGGTGATCGGCGGGGGCGTGGTGGGCATGTCAATTGGCTACGGACTGGCCCGTGCCGGGGAGCGCGTCCAAGTATTGGACGGCGATGACGATGCTATTCGTTCGGCAAGGGGCAACTTCGGGCTCGTGCGTGTTCAAGGCAAGGGTATGGGTAATCCTGACTACGCTCGGTGGAGCATCGCTGCCACACAACAATGGCCCACTTTTGCGCAAGAGCTCCAAGAGCTCACAGAAGTTGACGTGGAATTGTCGCAAGTTGGTGGGTTTACCTTCTGTCTTGACGACGCAGAACTGGCCTCCTGCGCAAGAAATCTTGAAACCATCCGTCAGGAGGTCGGCGGGACCTATCCTTGCGAAATTTTGAACCTCAAGCAAATACGCGAGTTGTCACCATTCGTTGGCCCTGAAGTTGTTGGTGCCGCGTTTTGCTCGATCGACGGGCACGCGAACCCGCTGCGGCTGTTGCATGCGCTCGTGCAGGGGTTCAAGAATAAAGGCGGAAGTCTATTGTCCGGTGTGCATGTTGATCATATTGACTATCGTGCCGGTGAGTTTCGGGTCCGCACGGGTGACTCCGACTATGTGGCCGGGAAATTGGTACTTGCTGCCGGCCTGGGTAATCGACATCTCGCCCCCAAAGTGGGTCTGGAGGCGCCAGTCCAGCCCAATCGCGGTCAAATACTGGTAACGGAGCGCCTCCAGCCTTTTTTGCGGCATCCCTCATTGACCGTGCGGCAGACGGGCGAAGGCGTGGTTCAGATTGGTGTTTCCCACGAGGACGTCGGATTGGACGAGGGAACCACCATCACACAGTTGTCGGAAATTGCGGACCGTGCAGTGCGCTACTTCCCGCTACTCAAGGATGTCAACGTCGTCCGAACCTGGGGCGCGCTGCGCGTTATGAGTCCGGATGGCTTTCCGATTTACCAGAGTTCCAGCACTTGCCCAGGTGCTTTCGTGGCATCTTGCCACAGCGGCATTACGCTTGCCGCACAGCATGCGGGCGTCATCGCCGATTGGATTCGTGGTGGAACCAAGCCCCCCCTCATTAACAGCTTCAACGCAGAGCGCTTTCATGTTTAGACCCATCGAATCCACTACAGCCAGCAGGGCAGTAACCGTTCAACTTCAGGGCAAAGCCATTACCGCCCGCGAGGGCGACACACTGGCCATCGCCCTGATGAACGCCGGCGTCTTTGCCTTTCGTCAAACCCCTGTATCGGGTCAACCCCGGGCCCCGCTTTGCCTGATGGGGACATGTTTCGATTGTTTGATTGAGGTCGATGGACAACAAAATGTGCAGGCCTGCATGGTCGAGGTGCGTGAGGGGATGCAACTGCGCTTGCAGGTCGGTGCCCGCCGTGCAGAGGCCAAAACATGACGCATGATTTAGTCATTATTGGGGCCGGTCCAGCCGGCATGTCTGCGGCGTTAACAGCTGCTTCGATCGGCATGAAAACCGTCTTGCTCGACGAACAGCCTCGCGCCGGTGGCCAAATCTATCGCAACGTCACAGCTGTTGATCCAAAGGTCGCCACGCTGCTCGGACCCGACTACACGCACGGCCGGACGCTTGCTGACCGCCTTCAACTATCCGGTGTTGAGGTTCACTATGGTGCAATGGTTTGGGATGTGGCACGCGATCTGACCGTTAGTGTCCAGCATGACGGGAAATCATTTCAGTTGCGCGCCCCTCAGCTCATTGCTGCAACTGGCGCAATGGAGCGCGCATCCCCGATGCCGGGTTGGACTTTGCCTGGTGTTCTGAACGCGGGGGCTGCGCAGATTGCGCTTAAGAGCGCAGGCGCGGTGCCATCCGGCCCGGTTCTGCTGGTCGGGGGCGGTCCACTATTATTGTTGGTGGCATGCCAGTTGCTTGAAGCTGGTGCCACAGTCGCAGGTATTGTCGAGACCTCTCCCGATAGCAACCGCGGTGCCGCTATGAACCACGTGATGGGGGCAATTTCCACGCCTACTTATCTCGCTAAAGGTTTGCGCATGATATGGCGCCTACGCAAAGCGGGTGTGCCCTGGTTTACGCAAGCCACCCAACTGCGGATTGATGGTCGGGAACGCGTTGAGGGGGTTAGCTTTATTACCAACGGCCAGCAGCGCCACATAGATTGCAGCGTTGTGCTGCTGCACCATGGCGTCGTACCCAATACCCAGATCAGCCGCTTGATGCGGGTAGCACACACGTGGGACAGGAACCAGCTTGCGTGGCGCCCGAATGTTGACGAGTGGGGTGAGACCTCTCTCGCCGGCTTTCGCATCGCCGGGGATGGCGCCTCAATCACTGGCGCGATCGCGGCCGAGGCCAGTGGCGAGATTGCGGCCATCGGCGCTGCTCATGCATTGCAACGAATCAATAGTTCAGAGCGAGGGCAACGCGCCACTCGTGCTCGAACAGCACTGGCCAAGCAACTGCGCATTCGACCTTTTCTTGAAGCGTTGTACCGCCCACCCCAGTGGATCAATGTGCCTGCGGATGAAACTATCGTATGTCGCTGTGAGGAAGTCACCGCTGGCCGGGTGCGCGAAATGGCGCGCTTGGGTTGCCAGGGGCCCAACCAGACCAAGTTTTTTAGCCGTTGTGGCATGGGCCCGTGCCAGGGTCGAATGTGCGGGCTTGCCGTGACGCAAGTCTTGGCAAACGAGCTAGGCAAGTTGCCTGACCAAGTCGGGGCCTATCACATTCGGACTCCGCTTAAGCCGATACCCTTGGCATCGCTTGCATCAATGTCCAGTAAGACAACTTGTGGAACCTAGAACATGAATCAAGAAATACATCGTCACCACACCGGCCCGCGCATGAGCAAAATTGTCGAACACGGTGGGCTGATTTACTTATGCGGGCAAACTGCAGGTGGCGCCAACATAACGAGCATTGAAGGTCAGACCAATGAGGCACTTGCCCGCGTCGACTCCCTGCTGGCCGAAGTCGGTTCACATCGAGGTCGAATTCTTTCTGTGACGGTTCATTTGAAGTCAATGGCTGACTTCAGCAAGATGAACGAGTGTTGGGAGAACTGGCTTATTGGTGATGCTGCCCCCGCCAGAACCACGGTTCAAGCCGCTTTGGCAACTGACAGTCTACTCGTTGAGTTTTCAGTGATTGCGGCGGTATGAAAATAATCGCCTTTAATTGACGACGGGTTGAGGGTCAGCTCGCACTTCGACTTCGACTTATTGAATCGAAGTCAAAGGGATCACCCAAAGGCCTCTCATCCCCCGTTCTGTCGCAAACCGCTTGTCGCAATCCCGACAAACCGACTAAAACGCCGCGCCAGCAGCGGCCATACCCCGCCAGAAGCGCTGAAAAGGCCGGGTTTTGGCCTGGCACCCAAATTGCAATGAGAAGACTACCCACCCTATCAGGAGTCTTCCATGTCAGTCTCACTCAAGGCCAAGATCGCCGAAGTGTTTGAGGAACCTGGTTGCGACAAGAACCAGGGGAAAAGCGAGAAGGAACGCAAGAAGGGCTGCACCAAGCAGCTCTCACCCGGCGCGGCCGCCGGTGGCTGCGCCTTTGACGGCGCCAAGATTGCGCTGCAACCCATCGCCGACGTGGCGCACCTGGTGCATGGGCCGATTGCCTGCGAGGGCAACTCCTGGGACAACCGGCACAGCGGCTCGTCCGGTCCGCAGCTTTACCGCAGCGGCTTCACCACCGACATCAACGAGTTGGACGTCGTTTATGGCGGTGAAAAACGCCTGTTCAAGTCGATCCGCGAGATCATTGAAAAGTACAACCCGCCTGCGGTCTTTGTTTACCAGACCTGCGTGACTGCTCTGGTTGGTGACGACATCGAGGCGGTGTGCCAGCGCGCCACCGAGAAGTTCGGCAAGCCCATCATTCCAGTCAACGCGCCCGGTTTTGCCGGCCCCAAGAACCTGGGCAACAAGCTCGGCGCCGAGGCGCTGCTGGACTACGTGATCGGCACGGTGGAGCCCGAGTTCACCACGCCGTACGACATCAACATCATTGGTGAATACAACCTGGTGGGTGAACTGTGGCAAGTCAAGCCGCTGCTGGATGCGCTGGGCATCCGCATCCTGTCGTGTATCTCGGGTGACGGGCGTTACAACGAAGTCGCCAGCGCGCACCGGGCCAAAGTGAACATGATGGTGTGCTCCAAGTCGATGATCAACATCGCCACCAAGATGGAGCAGCGCTGGGGCATTCCCTATTTTGAAGGTTCGTTCTACGGCATTGGCGACATGAGTGACACGCTGCGCCAGATTGCCAAATTGCTGGTCAAGCAGGGCGCGCCGGATGATTTGCTGGACCGTACCGAGCGCCTGATTGAAGTTGAAGAAGCCCGCGCCTGGCTACGCATTGCAGAGTACAAGCAGCGGCTGCAGGGCAAGCGGGTGCTGCTGATTACCGGCGGGGTCAAGTCCTGGTCGGTGGTGGCAGCGTTGCAAGAAGGCGGCATGGAAATTGTGGGCACCAGCATCAAGAAAAGCACCAAGGAAGACAAGGAAAAGATCAAGGAGATCATGGGCGACGATGCCCACATGATCGACGACATGACCCCGCGCGAGATGTACAACATGCTGCGTGATGCCCGCGCCGACATCATGCTCTCGGGCGGGCGCTCGCAGTTTGTCGCGCTCAAGGCGCGCATGCCCTGGCTGGACATCAACCAGGAGCGTTACCACCCCTATGGCGGTTATGAAGGCATGGTGGAACTGGTGCGCGAGATAGACCGCGCCATTTACAACCCGGTCTGGCAGCAGGTACGCATACCGGCCCCCTGGGGTGATGACGGCGAAACCCTGGGTGCGGTGCTGCCCAGCGCGCAACCCATGGATTACCTGACGGAAGTGGCTGCCAAGTCCATAGGGCTGACACCTGAAGAAGTGCCGAGCTGATACCCCGCAAAACCTAACCCGAGTAATCCATCATGGCCAGCGTCGTTGAATCCAAAAAAGCCTGTGCGGTGAATCCGCTCAAGATGAGCCAGCCGCTGGGTGCCAGTTTTGCCTTTCTGGGGCTTGACGCCTGCATGCCGGTGATGCATGGCTCGCAAGGCTGCACCTCGTTTGGCCTGGTGCTGCTGGTGCGCCACTTCAAGGAAGCCATTCCGCTGCAAACCACGGCCATGAACGAGGTGACCTCGATTCTGGGGGGCTACGACAATATCGAAGCGGCTTTGCTGAACATCCGCAAACGTGCCGCGCCCCGCGTGATAGCCATCTGCTCCACCGGCCTGACGGAAACCAAAGGTGACGATGTGGACGGCTACATCGTCACCGTGCGCAAGCGCAAGCCAGAGCTCGATGACACCGAGATCATCTACGTATCTACCCCCGATTACGTGGGCGGGTTTGAAGACGGCTACAGCCATGCGGTGACCGCCATCGTCAAGACACTGGTCAAGCCCCTGCCGGTCAATGCCAGGCAAGTCACCCTGCTGCCGGGCAGCCACCTGGCACCGGCTGACATTGATGAACTGCGCGAGATCATCGAAGCCTTTGGCCTCTCATGCATTGTGCTGCCCGATATCTCCGGCTCACTCGACGGCCACATTGCGCCTGACTGGCGCGGCACCACCTTGGGCGGCACGACACTGGAACAGATTCGGGCCGCAGGCGCCTCGGCCCTCACGCTGGGTGTGGGTGAACAAACCCGGGAGGCAGCCGAGGCGCTGCAAAACATTGCCGGTACACCACTGGAAATTTTTGACCGCTTGACCGGGCTGGAAGTCAACGACCGCCTTCTGCAACGTCTGGCACAGGTTTCGGGGCAACCGGTCCCCGCCAAATACCGGCGCCAGCGCAGCCAGTTGCTCGACGCCATGCTGGACGGCCACTTCTACACCGGCGGTATCAAGGTGGCCATTGCCGCCGAGCCCGACTTGTTGCTGGCCGTGGGCAGCCTGCTGCATGAGATGGGCGCCGAGCTGCACTGCTGCGTCAGCACCACCAAGTCAGCCTCCCACGCACGGTTACCGGCCACCACCGTGATTCTGGGCGACCTGGAAGACTTTGAGCGCAGCGCGGCAGATTGCGACCTGTTGATCACCCACTCGCACGGTCGCCAGGCGGCAGAGCGCCTGAACAAGCCCTTGTTGCGCATCGGTTTCCCGGTGTTTGACCGCATTGGCAACGCGCACCGTTGCCAGGTGGGCTACCGCGGCACCATGGCGCTGATCTTTGAGATTGCCAATCTGATGATTGCGCAAATTGGCCATCACCACGCCACCGACTGGCCGCTCACGCCCGAGGCCTTGCGTGCGGCATCGGCTGTGGCGCAGGCCAAACCGGACCAGATACAGGCCTCAGCGCGTTACCAGGAAACCGTGGCAGCGGCCAGTGCCTGACCCTTTAAAACACCTCAACCCAAAACCAGGAGTGCCTTATGAAAATCGCCTTCGCTACCCAGGACAAAGAGCGCGTTGACGCGCATTTTGGCTGGGCCAAAAGCATCGTTGTGTACGACGTGTCGCCCACGGGGCATCACTTTATCGAGAGTTTTGAATTTGGCGACAAGCTGGAAGAAGACGGCGACGAAGACAAGCTCGCCCCCAAGCTCGAAGCCATCAAGGACTGCGCCATCGTTTACGTGGCAGCCATCGGTGGCTCGGGCGCAGCCCGTGTCGTGGCCATGAAGATCCACCCCATCAAGGTGCCCCAGCCCGAATCGATTGCCGAGATTCTTGACAAGCTGCAAGTCGTGCTGCAAGGCACGCCTCCGCCCTGGCTGCGCAAGGCGCTGGCCAAGGACGGCGAACGTTCTTTTGACTTTGAAGACGACGAGGTAACCCAATGACAGAATCCGCAACCCTTGAACCGACCACCACTCCGGTCAGTGACGAGACGTATCTTTCCATGCCGTTTGTGCAGCAGCTCATCAAGCAACTTCGCGCGCAGGACATCAACGGCACCTGGGACAACAAGAGCGACCTGCAGTTGCTCAAACCCTACATCCACACCGCCGAAGAACGGCGTGCCTTGCCGATCCTGGGTGACCCGGACCCGGAAACCCTGTGGCATCTTGAGATTTTCTACAACGCGATTGCGGTCGCCGTTGAGCGGGAAACCGGTCAAATGGTCTCACCCATGATGAAAATGAGCCATGAAGGCTTTGGCCGCATGGTCTTGATCGCCGGTCGCCTGGTGGTGGTCAACAAACAACTGCGCGACGTGCATCGCTTTGGTTTTTCGTCGCTGGCCAAGTTGTCCGATGCCGGCACCAAATTCCTGGATGAGGCCGTCAGCATGATCCGCAGCTACCCCGCTGTGGCGCAATACGGAGCCTGACCATGAGCACCGATACCGAAGAACTCAAGGCGCGCCTGAAAAAGCTCAATTCCCGAGCCACCCAGGCCAAGATGGACCTGCATGACCTGTCCGAAGAATTGCCCACCAACTGGGAAATGATTCTGCAGGTGGCGCAACGTTGTCACGAAGCGCATGCCATGTTGATGGACGCGCGCAAGGCGGCCGTGGCGGCAGGGGTTTGACCAGGGACCGGCGGAGAAACATGACATGAGCCACACTTTTAGCGTGACGCTGCCCAGCGGCGAGACCTGGACGCCTACCTTTGTCGCATCACTCGATGATCAAAAATGCATCGGCTGCGGCCGTTGTTTCAAGGTCTGCCCACGCGGCGTTCTTGAACTCGTCGGCCTGACCGAAGATGGCGAGCGTATCGCCGTGAACATTGACGATGACGACGATGATGAAGAATACGAAAAGAAGGTGATGACCGTGGCACACCAGGAGTTATGTATTGGTTGTACCGCCTGCTCGAAGATTTGCCCCAAGAAATGTTACACCCATGCTGCGGCAGTGGTCTGAGCAGGCTGAAGCAACCGGCAATGTGATTCGGTCCGGCCGCTATCCACCACGGGGTGGCTGCCCAACTCAAACCAACTGCAAATGGTGCGTCACCAGCTTGAAGTCCGGGTCTTCCGGGAACGACTTCACGGCAAAGCCCAGACCCTTCATGAGTTTGAGCATGTTGGGGTTGTTGGCCAGCACCAGGCCTTCGATCTCGGTCAGGCCTTTTTCTCGGGCGAAGTCCATGATCGACAGCATCAGCCGTGAACCCAGGCCGCGGCCCTTGAACTCGTCGGCCACCACCAGCGAGAACTCGCAGCTGGCGCGGTCCGGGTTGGTGATGTAGCGCGACACACCAATGATGCGTGTGGCCTCGGTGGTCTGGCCTTGCGCGTCGGTGACTTCTTCGGTGATGAGCGCTACCAGCGCCATTTCACGGTCATAGTCAATCAGCGTGAAGCGTGACAACATGGTGGCCGGCAGCTCCTGCATGCTCGACACAAAGCGGAAATAACGGCTCTCGGGCGACAGGCTGCGCACAAAGGCTTGCAGCATGGTGGCATCGTCGGGGTGCACCGGGCGCACGATGTACTCGCCGCCACCGGCCAGCGGGCACAACTGCTCATGCTGCGACGGGTACGGCAAAATAGCCAGGTGGTTGTAATGGCGCGCCGAGGGCGCGGCGTTGTCCACCACAATGCGAGCGTCCACCGCCAGCGCACCGGACTCGTCGATGATGATGGGATTGATGTCCATTTCGCGCAGTTGCGGCAGTTCACACACCATTTCCGAGACACGCAGCAAAATCTGCTCCAGCGCCTCCATGTCGACCGCCGGTGCACCACGCCACACGCCCAGGGTTTCAGCCACGCGCGAGCGCTCAATCAGGCGGCGCGCCAAAAACTGGTTCAACGGCGGCAGTTCCATGGCGCGGTCGTTGATGAGTTCAATCATGGTGCCACCGGCACCAAAGGCAATCACCGGGCCAAAGGGCTCGTCAGTGACCAGGCCCACGCAGACCTCACGGCCGCGCTTCAGGTTGGCCATGTTCTGGATCGTGACCCCATTGATACGCGCGTTAGGCATCAATTTGGACACCGCCTGGATCATGGCGAGGTAGGTGTCGCGCACACTGGTGGCGTTCAAAATGTTGAGTGCCACGCCCTGCACGTCGGACTTGTGGCTGATGTCCGGCGAGTCAATCTTGAGCGCCACCGGGAAACCCAGCTGGGTGGCGATCATGATGGCTTCATTGGCGCTGCGCGCCAGGATGGTCTTGGTCACCGGGATATGAAAGGCCGCCAGCAGCGCCTTGGACTCCATCTCGGTGAGCACCTTGCGGCGCTCAGCCAGCACACTCTCGATCAGCAGGCGCGCACCTTCCACATCCGGCTGCCACAAGTCTGACAGCGGCGGCGGAGTTTGCTGCAGCAGTTGCTGGTTTCGGTAGAACGAGGCAATGTTGCCAAACGCGCCCACCGCCGCCTCCGGGGTACGAAAGGTGGGAATGGCGGCGTCATTCAAAATTTTGCGGGCATCTCCCACCGTGGCATCACCCATCCAGCAGGTCAGCAACGGCTTGCTGACATGGCGGTTGAAGTCGGCCATGGCACGGGCCACAGCATCACCATCGGCACCCATTTTTGGCGAGTAAATGACCAAAATGCCGTCAATCTGGGGCGCTTTGCTGACGGTTTCAATGGCCAGACGGAAATGCTCCGGCCCGGCGTCTTCGGACACGTCGATCAAATCGGCCAGGGTGGCCAACGCCGGCATTTGCTGCTTGATGGCCAGCGCCTGCTCGTGCGTGAGCCGCCCCAGTTCCAGATTGATTTCGCTCACCCAATCAGCCGCCAGCACGCCCGGCCCGCCGCCGTTGGTGATGATGGCCAGGCGCTTGCCCACAGGCTTGTAGCGCGAGGCCAGGCACTTGGCCGCCGAGAACAGCGCCACAAACGAACGCACCCGCACCGCACCCGCACGCCGCAGCGCGGCGTCAAACACGTCGTCGGTCCCGACGATGGTTCCCGAATGGGTCAGGGCCGCCTGATTGCTGGCCGGCCTGCGCCCGGCCTTGAGCACCACCACCGGCTTGGCGTTGGCCGCCGCACGCAGCGCGCTCATGAAGCGCCGGGCATTGGTGATGCCCTCCATATAAATCACGATGCTGTGGGTCTTGGCGTCCGAGGCCAGAAAATCCAGCACCTGGGCCATGTCCACCGCGGTATTGGGCCCAAGGGACACCACTGTAGAGAAGCCCACGGCATTCTTTTTGGCCCAGTCCAGAATCGATGACGTCAACGCGCCCGACTGCGACACCAGCGCCAGCGGCCCCAGCGCGGCGATGTCCCCCGCCACACTGGCGTTGAGCTGCAGGTGTGGCCGCTGAAAGCCCAGACTGTTGGGGCCCAACAGGTAAATGCCGTCCCGGGTCGCCATTTTGTGCAGATCAGCCGCGAGGGCTGCGTCGATGCCGGTCGAGATCACCAGGGCCGAACGGCATTTGATGCGCCCGGCAATTTCCAGCGCAGCAGCAACCTCGGCAGGCGGCAGCGCAATGATGGCCAGGTCGGCATTCACTGCGGCCAGGTCGGCCAGGGTGCCACTGGCGTGAATGTCCAGAAAAATCAATTTGCCGGTAAAGCGCTGGGCTGTGATGGCCTGGTGCAAAACACGCGCCTGCGTGGTGAGCAACTCGGGCTCTTCGGGCTTGCCAGCAAACACCACAATCGAGGCAGGCGAAAACAGCGTACTCAAAAAATGCTTATCCATGAAACCACCTATTGACAAATAATCCGGGCTGATGAAGCAATATCGCAGAGCTTAACCTGAATGGCCTGGCATTATTTTGACCTGACTCACCAAAGAAACACGCAGCCGGGCTACTTTATTCCAGATTGGGCCCGACACAACAACAAACCGGCCCTGGTTGCCGCGAAAATCATAGCGCCATGAGTGTCCCACCCTCCCCTCACCTGCGCCGTATTGCCCACCTGGACATGGACGCGTTTTATGCCTCTGTGGAATTGTTGCGCTATCCCCAGCTCAAAGGGCTGCCGGTGGTCATTGGCGGCGGGCGCAGGCCGCAGGACGAAGACCTCAAGGCAGCACAGGGCGAGCACCCCCTGCACAAAATTCCGGTAGCCGACTTTCCCCGGCTGCAAGGCTACAGCGGGCGCGGCGTCATTACCACCGCCACCTATGCGGCGCGCCAATTTGGCATCGGCTCGGCCATGGGGCTGATGAAAGCCGCCAAGCTCTGCCCTCAGGCGATTTTGCTGCCGGTCGACTTTGCCGCCTACCGGCACTATTCCCGCGCCTTCAAAGACATCATCCTGGAGATTGCGCCGCTGATGGAAGACCGCGGCATTGATGAGGTCTACATTGACTTCACCGAAGTGCCAGGCGGCCAGCGTGAAGGCGGCCGGGTGCTGGCACGGCTGATCCAGAAAGCCATTTTTGACGCCACCGGGCTGACCTGCTCGGTGGGCGTGGCGCCCAACAAACTGCTGGCCAAGATGGCCAGCGAATTCAACAAACCCAACGGCATTGCCATTGTTTTTGAAGACGATCTGGAGGGTAAAATCTGGCCGCTGGCCTGCCGCAAGATCAACGGCATTGGCCCCAAGGCCGATGAAAAATTGCAGCAACTGGGCATTCATACCATCGGCGAACTGGCCCAAAAAGAGCAGGACTGGCTGATGGACCACTTTGGCCAGAAAACCGGCGCCTGGATGTTTGATGCCGCCCATGGCGTCGACACCCGACCCGTGGTGCTGGACAGCGAACCCGTGTCCATCAGCCGTGAAACCACCTTCGAGCGCGACCTGCACGCGGTGCGTGACAAAGCCGAGCTGGGTGCCATTTTTACCCGCCTGTGCGAACAGGTGGCGCAAGACCTGGCACGCAAGGGCTTTGTGGGAAAGACCATTGGCATCAAGCTGCGCTTTGATAACTTCAAGAGTGTCACGCGCGACCTGACACTGCCTGACCACACCTTTGATGCCGCCACCATTCGCCACCACGCCGGCCTTTGCCTCAAACGGGCACCGCTACAGCAGCGCCTGCGCCTGCTGGGGGTGCGCGTGGGTTCACTGATGCCCTTGGCCGAACATCAGGCCGGACTGCGCCATGACGCCCCCCGAGCGCAGTTGCAAACCGCGATGGACCTGGGCATATAAGTGATAATTTGGCCCGGGGAAGACCGCCGTTTGGTGCCTGTTTTGGGCCGCTGGACGTTTTTAACGCCACCGTTTCAGCCATGCACCGAACCATTTTTTCGACGCCCATCGTCAACGCCCTGCTGCGCGCCTTGTCCGTGGTTTATCTCAAGCTGGCCGGCTGGCAAGTGCAAGGCACCTTGCCCGCACAGGCGCAAAAATGCGTGCTCATTGCCGCCCCCCACACCAGCAACTGGGACCTCCCCTACACCCTGATGGTGGCCTTTGTGTTGCGCCTGAACATTTACTGGATCGGCAAGGCCAGCCTATTTCGCTTTCCGTTCGGACCGGTGATGCGCTGGCTCGGCGGTATTGCGGTGGACCGCTCAAAAACCAACAACCTGGTGCAGGCCTCGGCGCAAGCCATTCAGGTCGCCGAAGGTGCCTTGCAACTGATCGTGCCCCCTGAGGGCACACGCAGCAAAACGCGCTACTGGAAAACCGGCTTCTATCACATTGCGACAGCGGCGCAGGTGCCGATCGTGATGGCCTACATGGACTACCAGCGCAAGATCAGCGGCCTGGGGCCCATTTTTGTGCCCACCGGCGACGTTGAGGCCGACATGGTGCAAATCAAGGCCTTTTATGCCCCCTTCAAAGGCAAGAATGCCGGGCAGTTTGAGACACCTTAGCGCGCAGCTATCAAGCCTTGGCAGCCCGATCGATCTGAGCGCGTAGCTCGGTGTAGTTCATCGTCACCGGAAACTGCGGAAACTCGTCGATCACGTTTTGCGGCGGGTGGAACAAAATGCCGGCGTTGGCCTCGGCCAGCATGGCGGTGTCGTTGTAGGAGTCACCCGCGGCAATCACGTGGAACTGCAATTCGCGGAAACGCTGCACCGCTTCTTTTTTCTGGTTGGCCATGCGCAGGTGGTAGTTCACCAGAAAACCGTCGGCATCGGCTTCGAGCTTGTGACAAAACAGCACCGGCATGTTGAGCTGGGCCATCAGCGGCATGGCAAATTCGTAAAAAGTGTCCGACAGGATGATGACCTGGTAGTCGCGCCGCAGTGCATCAAGAAAGTCGCGGGCACCGGCCATCGGTCCCATCTCGGAGATCACCTTTTGAATGTCGGGCAGGCCCAGTTTGTGGGTCTTGAGCAGCGCCAGCCGGTAAGTCATCAGCTTGTCGTAATCGGGCTCGTCGCGGGTGGTGCGTGAAAGTTCCGGGATGCCGGTGCGCTTGGCAAATTCGATCCAGATTTCGGGAACAAGAACACCTTCGAGGTCAAGACAAACGAGCTGCACGGACATTCTCCATAAATTGGTAAGCAAAGGCGGGCATGTTACCGTGAAAGAATCTGAATTTTGATAGGGTCGACTTCAGTCGACCATGGCGGACTGAAGTCCGCCCGACAAACACCCCACACATCAGGCACTGCCCTCGTCCAGCGTGGCTTCTTCCAGGTGACGGGTATCGCCCCAGCCTACCAGGGTGAGTCCGTTGGCGGTCCACAACAGGCGGTTGATGGCGGCATTGCCCAGCTGCCAGGTGCGCGGGGCGTGTAATTCCTGGCCGGTGGCCAGACGGTACAACACGTCCATCACGCCACCGTGAGCGACCAGCACAATTTGTCCGCCAACATGTTGTGCGGCAAAAGCATCCACGGCGCCTGAAATGCGCGCACGCAGGGCCAGCAGCGATTCGCCACCGGGGGGTGCCCAATCGGGCTCACGCAGGCGCCAGCGCTGCGCCTCAAGCGGCCAATGTGATTCAAGCTCGGCATAGGTCATGCCCTCAAAGCTGCCAAAGCAGCGTTCGCGCAAATTTTGGCTGGCGACCAAGGGCGCCGCTGTGGTTTGCGCAATAGCGCGGGCGGTATGCCAGGCGCGCAGCAGGTCGCTGGCGTAGATGGCCGCAATGGGCTCGTCAGCCAGCGCGCGTGCCGCCTGCTCCGCCTGCCAGAGGCCTTTGGGGTTGAGCGCAATGTCGAGGTGTCCCTGCAGCCGGGTGTCGACATTCCAGGCTGTTTCTCCGTGGCGGATGGCAATGATGCGGGTAGCTAACATGATTTTTTGTGGGACAGACCGCAGTTACACGAAGTGAACCAGCTCTGTCCCCAACATTTTAGAAATTTGTGGGACGGACCGCAGTTACACGAAGTGAGCCAGCTCTGTCCTCAACTGATTAATTAGGAATTTCAATGTTGACCCGGCGCACCCCCGCCGGGGGTGTTGGAAAGCCCTGCAGCGCCGCGTCCAGCATGGCTGCCAGCACTACCTCACTGTCAGGCCAGACGCCCTCGTGGCTTGCATGGCTCTCAAACACCACCGCGCCCGAGGCGTTGCGCATGATCAGACTGACCTGGCGCCAATAAGTGGTTTGCACTGCCATCCACGGAAACATCGCGCCCGAACTGCCCACACTCAACTCTCCATGCCCCATGACCCAACCCAGACCCCAGCCGATCCCCACCCCGCTCTGATTCAGGCTGTTTTCCTGGCGCTGCACCGCGCTCACCTGCACCCGCAAGGGCGCGTTGTTTTGACGCTTCAAGCCCACCTTGGCCAGGGCCTGCTCGGCCAGCTTTTCCAGCTTTGTTTGATTCACCGGGTCTGCCAGTTGCGAGGGCAGACGTTCAAACTGGTAATTGGCACCGGCCGCGATCACCTGCGGCGCAAAGCTGCTGACCTGGGTGTCAACCAGGCGCACGCTGGCGCAGCCCGAGAGTAGGAAGACCCCTATCAGCAGGGCTGCACGCGCCGTTTTAACAATAGACATATTTTCCTCACCGGTTCAAAGCTGCACCACTTGCAATCCCGCCACCTTGGGCAACGGAAACGCTTCTTCGTCAAAGACCTTGTCGCCATCCACATCGGCCTGTCCCGTGATTTTGATGTTTTTGAAGTCGTAGCGATTGACATCCATCAAATGTGAGGGCACCACGTTTTGCAGTGCCGTGAACATGGTCTCGGTGCGGCCCGGGTACTGCTTTTCCCAGTCACGCAGCATCTGGCCAATAAGCTGGCGCTGCAGGTTTTCCTGGCTACCACACAGGCTGCAGGGAATGATCGGAAATTCGCGGTGTGCGGCCCAGCGTGTCAGGTCTTTTTCGGCCACGTTGGCCAGCGGCCGGATCACGATGTGGCCGCCGTCGTCGCTCACCAGCTTGGGCGGCATGCCCTTGAGTTTGCCGCCAAAGAACATGTTGAGAAAGAAGGTCGCCAGCATGTCGTCACGGTGGTGACCGAGCGCAATCTTGGTAATCTTGAGCTCGTCGGCCACCCGGTACAAAATGCCGCGGCGCAGCCGGCTGCACAGGCTGCACATGGTTTTTCCCTCGGCCACCACTTTTTTGACAATGCTGTAGGTGTCCTGGGTTTCGATGTGGAACTCGATGCCGAGCTTGGCCAGGTACTCGGGCAAGATGTGCGCCGGAAAGCCCGGTTGTTTCTGGTCCAGGTTGACGGCAATGATCTCGAAGTTGATCGGGGCGCGCTTTTGCAATTTAAGCAAAATATCGAGCAGCCCGTAGCTGTCTTTGCCACCGCTCACGCAAACCATGACCCGGTCGCCCTCTTCGATCATGTTGAAGTCAATGATGGCCTGGCCAACCTGGCGGCACAGGCGTTTTTCGAGCTTGTGAATTTCCCGCTCGATTTTTGGCTGATGCACGGTCTCACGGCCGCCTGCACTTTGTAGGTCAGACTTCAGTCTGACATTGTCATGGCAGGTTGAAACCCGCCCTACAGAATCAGAGTCAGTTTCGTTGTCGGTCCAAATTGCATTCATGGGTTCAATCCTCGTGCCACTGGCCGGTTTCAATCCGAATAGCCACTTCGCAGTCGACAAAAATCTCCAGCTTGGCAATCTTGACGCGCACACCCTTCACACCCGGCAACTGCATGAGCCGGTTGGCGAGTTTGCCAATCAGGGTCTCCAGCAGGTTGACGTGCTCGGCGGTGCATTCGTCGATGATGATTTTGCGCACCTTGCGGTAGTCCAGCACATGCATGATGTCATCGTCTGCGGGCAGCAGGGGCTGGTGCCCCAGGCTCAGCTCGGCATCGACCTGGATCGGTTGCGGGGCGGCTTTTTCGGTTTCAAGAATGCCCAGATTGGCGTCAAAGCGCAGGCCGGTCAGCGTCAGGGTTTGCTGGCCCAGCGTGTGGCTGCTGGTGTAAGAGGTCATGGTGTGTGAAATAGGTAAATGAGAAGGCGGCCGGCTTTACAGCGGCGCGACGTTGGGCGCAGACTTCAGCAGATGCTGGCCACCATCGACCAGCAGCGTGGTGCCGGTGATGGACCGGTTTTCAAGTGCAAAAGCCACCGTGGCGGCCACATCGGCGGCGGTCGACATGCGCCCCAGGGGCAACAGCCCTGAAGCCACCCCCACCACCCGCACGCGCGGTGCCAGCGCCAACGCCAGCATGGTGTTGGCCGATTCCAGCGCGGCCTTGGACAGGGTGTAGCTGGTGAAGTCAGGATTTGAATTCCAGAGCTTTTGGTCCAGCAGGTTCACCACCGCGCCGGTCGCGCCCTCGCGCGTGAGCAGATGCGTGTGTAATGCCTGGCTCAGCAAAATGGCGGCGCCGGTGTTGGCGCGCAGGTGTTTTTCCATGGCAGCAAAGCTGAAGGTCGCAGCCGTGTCGTGCTCAAACGTGGACGCGCTGTTGACAACAGCATCAACCTGGCCCATGGCCCCAATCACACCCGGCAGCAGGTTGCGCACCGCCGTCTCATTGGCCAGATTGGCGCGAAACGAGGCGCAACCGCCAGACAACTTGTTGCAATCGGCCACCGTTCGACGCGCCTCCTCGACCGAGTCACGGTAATGCACGGCCACCCGCCAGCCGGCGCTGGCCAGGCTCAGGGCGATCTCGCGGCCCAGCAGTTTGGCCGCGCCGGTCACCAAAACGGTGCGCTGAACCAGGGCTGCGGCAGGCTGTGATGTGACGGGGTGAGACATTCGGGGACAATTCCAGGCTATGACAACAGCCCACAGTTTAACGAGCGCGCTCGCGCACCACATCCGCCAGACGATTCTTGAGGCCGGGGGGTGGATTGGTTTTGATGGTTTCATGGACTTGGCGCTGTACACCCCCGGCCAGGGTTACTACGCCCATGGCAGCACCAAATTTGGCGTTTTACCTTATGCCGTGCAGGACGGCGTGCGGGCCGCAGGCAGCGACTTTGTCACCTCGCCCGAAATCACACCGCTGTTTGGCTGGACCCTGGCGCACCAGGTGGCACAGGCACTGCAGGTGACTGGCACACAGGACATCTGGGAATTTGGCGCCGGTTCAGGCGCACTGGCGCTGCAAATTTTGCAGGCCTTGCAGGCCCAGGGCGCGCCCTTGCCACGCTACACCATCGTCGACATTTCAGGCAGCTTGCGCGCCCGACAACAAACCACACTGGCGGCTTATGCCGAACAGGTGCGCTGGGTCGATGCCCTGCCCGACGACCTGCAGGGCGTAGTGCTGGGCAACGAGGTGCTTGATGCCATGCCGGTCAAACTACTGACGCGAATCCAGGGCGCGTGGTACGAGCGCGGTGTGGTACTGGCTGCCCCCGACCCCGACGGCACACCCAGCTTTGCCTGGGCCGACCGCCCCACCGAGCTGCGCCCACCTTTGGCGATTGAGGGGCCGCAGGATTACCTGACCGAAATCCACCCCCAGGGGGAGTCTTTTGTGCGCACCTTGGGCCACAAACTCTCAATCGGTGCGGTGTTTTTGATCGACTATGGCTTTCCCGAGGCCGAGTACTACCACCCCCAGCGCCACATGGGCACGGTAATGTGCCACCAGGCGCACCAGGTGGACGACGACCCGTTGACCCGTGTCGGCCAGAAAGACATCACCGCCCACGTCAACTTTACCGGCGTGGCGCTGGCCGGCACTGAGGCCGGACTGGGCGTGCTGGGCTATTGCAACCAGGGCCGGTTTTTAATGAACTGTGGCTTGCTCAGCCACATGGAAGCCGCCGACCTGCCAACCCGCGTGATGGCGCAAAAACTGATCATGGAGCATGAAATGGGCGAACTCTTCAAGGTCATCGGTTTTTACAAGGGCGAGCCCTGGCAGGCGCTCGGGTTCGAGACCGGCGACAAAACGCACACCCTGTAAGCAAGGCGCAAAAAACATGTTCCGCTGGCTTATTGTTGTTTTTCTGGCCCTGGTGTTAATCAATGGCTTCACGCCCTGGCTGCAGCGCCTGGGCTTTGGCAAACTGCCGGGTGATTTCCGCTTTAAAGTTTTTGGCAAGGAGTTTTTTATTCCACTCACCACCACACTCATCTTGAGCATGGTGGCGGCTGCCATTGCCAAATTCGTTTGAAGCTGGCGCTTGAATCGACAAGGAACACAAGTCGTCAATCAAGTTCAAATATCTGTCGCGGGGTCTTGTGCAGGCACTCGCCTGGCCCCTGTGCCTCGATCAGGTAGAGCTCCGTATTGTGAACAAACATGCGCTCATTGAGAATGCCGGGATGTACCACGATGGCCATGTGCTCCTGGATGCGCATGGCCTCGTCGTTGCGGATCAGCGGGCGTTCGACCATGTCATATCCCATGCCGTGGATCGAGATGCGCCTTTCAGGAGCCAGTCCTCTGGCGCGCAGCCAATCATTGTGTTGCGCAAAAATATCGGCGCAAGCTGCGCCTGGTGTGAGCAGTGTCAGTGCGTAGCGCTGCGCCTCCAGCACTTCGGCGTGGGCGTCGCGCAGTTCTTGCGACGCACGCCCCAGCACAAAGATGCGCGAGACTTCTGCGTAAAAGCCACCTGCACCGTTGTTTTCGACCAGCAAGGAATAAACATCCCCCTTGTCCAGCGTGCGACCCTGCATGGCGCGTGGCCGAAAGCTCGCCGCTTGGCCGGGTAGCGCCGATGAACACAAAAAGATGCCCTGTTCGCTGCCCAGCTGCTGGCCGACGTACTGGGCAAAGGCCGCAATCTCAAAGTCTTTCATGCCGGGGCGAATGAACTCGCGAACGCGCGCCATCACCTTGTCTTGCATCGCGGCCACCTGGCGGATAAAGCCGCGTTCTTCTTCGCTCTTGATGGCCTTGATGCCATCCACCAACTCGGTGGCATCGACCACCTCCTTATCCATCAGCGCTTCACGTAGATGCTGACCAAAGCTGTGGTACATCGCTGATGGTGCCACGAAACCCACACGCCGTGCGCCCAGGCGCTTCAGCTCAGCGCCAGCGATTTCTGCATCGTAGCTGCCAGAATAGTGCACCGAGGCGTAGCTTGGCGTGGTCAACCTGCAGGCGACGCCGCTATCGTTCTGCTCGGAATCACTGGCAACGCGCGTGCCTCCGAACGGCCCCTGTTCGATCAAGGACATGCCCTCGTTCAATGGAAAAACAATCGTGTTCGGGTAGCCATTGGTCGCGGGCTGGTTGCTGAACCAGCGCACATAGCCACCGATCCAGTCGCTGGAATTCTGCATCACCAGGGCGTCAATGCCCTGCTCGCGCATGGAATCGCGCACCATGCGCCAGCGGCGCTGTAGTTCATTCAGGGAGACTGCGTTGACAACGCGGGAGGTATTGGCTTGCATCAGGTTGATTCTCAATGTTGATCGGGATCAGTGCGCCACGACGTTGATCATCGCGTCGGTTCGTCCAGCCATAAATTGGCGCAGGTTGTCGCGCACGATGGGGTAGGCTTGGTCCAGATAAATATTGCTCATGCCGCCTACCAGCGGCGTGATGAGCAACCCGGGCTCGTGCCAGAGCGGGCTGTCCGCTGGCAACGGCTGCTGCCGGAACACGTCGAGCGACGCGCCTGCCAGTCGTTTGTCCCGCAGTGCCTCTACCAGCGCTTGCTCGTCCAGCACACCGCCGCGCGCCACATTGATGACAAAGGCTTGCGGCTTCATGGCCGCGAGTACGCGCGCGTCAACCAGGTTCTCGGTCTCGGGTGTCAGCGGCACAATCAGCACCAGGTAGTCGGCCTTTGATGCCGCCTGCATCAAATCATCGCGTCGAAACACGCCATCGAAGCCTTCCGGCACCCGCGGGGAGTTCGACACGCCATAGACCGTCATGCCAAAAGCCTTGCAGCGCGGCGCCAAGGCCTCGGAAATCGCGCCCACGCCGACGATCACCACCGTTTTCCCCCACAGCAAAGGTTGCGGCCAGCGCTCCCAAAGACCCGCGACCTGGTTGCGCTGCATGCGCGGAAAATCGCGCGTGAGCGCCAGCATGTGCAGAAAAACCAGTTCAGACATCTGCGGTCCGTGCATGCCGCGGGTGGAAGTCACCATCACCTCGGGGCGCAACGCCTTGAGCTTGAGAATCGCGTCAGTGCCGGTGGTGAGCGACTGTATCCAGCGCAGCTTCGGCGCTCGGACCAGCAGGTCTTCATCAAACTGGAAATGGTGCCCGATCAGCACCTCGGCGTCAGTGGCATGTTCCATGGCCTGCGCACGGTCGTTGGTGGCGAACAGGTCGATGCCAGGCAGGTCGGTATGTGCCCGCACCGCAAAGGCAGCGGCATCGGCTTCAGGTGCGCCGATATAGATGATGCGCTCGCCTGTCATGACAGCACCTGCACTGTGTCACTCGGGTTGAGCCGGAAGATGCGCTCGGCGTTACCGCAATATATTTTTTGACGCTGAGCTTCGGTGATGTCAACGGTGTCGAGAAACTCGACGCCTTCCTGGACACTCTCATAAGGATAGTCGGCGGCAAACATGATGCGGTCCTCACCCAGCACCTCGAGGCTGAGCTTCAGCGCCGGTGCCGACATCACACCGCTGGTGGAAATGACAAAGTTGTCCCGAAAATACTCGCTGGGCAAGCGTGGCAGCTTCCTGACCGCACCGATCTTGACCTGCAGCAAATAACGATTGTCAATGCGCTGCAGCCAGAACGGCAGACCCTCACCCATGTGACCCAGCACGATCTTGAGCCTGGGAAACTGGTCAAACAGGCCGCACATGATCAGTCGCATGGCGTGCAAACTGGTTTCTACGGCAAAACCAAAACCGGCAAAGTAAAGCCCGTAATCCATAAACGGTGCGACCATGCTTGGCGCGGGTTCGCGCGGGTGCAGGTACAAGGGCATGTCCAGCGCTTGCGCGGCCTCAAAGATTGGCCAAAACTTCTGGTCGTCCAGGTATTCGCCCATGGTGTGCGAATTGATCAAGAAACCTTTCATTCCCAAATTGTTGGCGGCGCGTTCAAGTTCTTGTGCTGCGCCTTGCGGATAGTGCGGGGCCACCGCCGCCAGACCCGCCAGCCGTGTGGGATGAGCTCTGGCGGCCGCCGCCAGCACATCGTTGGCCTCGTATGCAAGCCGCGTTGCGGTGACCGCATCGAACACCTGCACACCGGGCGAGGTGATCGACAACACTGCGACATCAATGCCGTCGGCATCCATTTGGGCAAGACGACCGGCACCGATGTCCAGCAACCGCGAATGCACCAGGGCGGCGCCAGGATCGTCGCCCAGGATGGTCTGGCCCATCATGCGAAAACCGGGTTCCACAAACTTGCTAGCCAGGACTTTTTTCCATTCCTGGGCAATCTCTTCTGTGACGAAGGCTTCTTCGACCGCAATGCGCTTCAGTTTCATGATCACACCTCTTTGAATCAATGGTTTTCTAGTACGGCGCTAGGGCTATTGCCCCCGAAAGACCGGTTTACGTTTATCCAGTCTGGCCCGAATGCCTTCCGACTTGTCATCGGTTGAGAACAAAATCTGGAATGACTTGCGCTCAAGCCGCAGCCCCACATCCAGCGGGCTGTTCATGCTCTCGATCACCGCTTCCTTGATGAACCTCAACGACAAGGCCGGCAGGGCGGCCATCTGGCATGCCAGGCTCAGTGCCATTGCTTCAACCTCGCCATCTTCGACCAACTCGCTGACCAGTCCCATGGCGGCGGCGGTTTGGGCACTGAAAGCTTCCCCCGCCAGCAATATTTTCATCGCAGCAAACTTGCCCACGGCGCGCGTCAGGCGCTGCGTGGCACCACCGCCCGGCATGATGCCAATCTTGACCTCGGGCTGGCCAAAACTCGCGCTGCTGCCCGCAACGATGATGTCGGCATGCATGGCCAGCTCGCAGCCGCCGCCCAAGGCGTGGCCGCGTACCGCCGCAATCACCGGCTTTCGACATCCGCTGATGGCACCCCAGAGGCGATCCATCTGACGCTCAATGATCTCGGGCGGGGTCGCATCCACGTATTCGTGGAGGTCGGCGCCCGCACAGAAAGCCCTCTCGTTGCCCGCCAGGATGATGACCTGAACGCCCGTGTCGGCATCCAACCGGCTGAAGGCCTCGGCCAGGGCCCGCCGAAGCGCCAGGTTCAGGGCGTTGAGCACCAAGGGACGGTTCAAACGCAACAAGGCAACGCCCAATACGGGCCGTTCTTCGTTCAGAATGTCTTCCATGGCATACACCTTCAGCGGCCGAACACCGGCGTACGTTTTTCAAAAAAAGCGGTCACCGCTTCGGTGTGGTCCGCCGTGTGGTGCGCCAAGCCCTGGAAACGGCCAGCCGTATCGAGCGCCTCGTCCAGCGACCCGGTGCGGGCTTGTTGCAGCAGCTGTTTGGTCCAGCGCAGTACCTGCGGTGGATTGGCCGCAATACGATCCGCCAGTTTCATCGCCTCGATCATCAAGGCCTCGGGCGCTACGACGCGCGACACCAGGCCCATGCGCAGCGCTTCGTCCGCGTCAATGGTGTCGCCGGTGAGCGCCAGCTCTGCCGCACGCGACATGCCCACCACGCGTGGCAACAACCAGCAGCCGCCGTCACCCGGCACAATGCCCACCTTGACAAAACTCTCTGCAAAGCGCGCGGTGCTTGATGCAATGCGAATGTCACACATACACGCCAGATCATTGCCTGCGCCAATGGCGGCACCGTTGACAGCCGCGATGATGGGCACGTGCAGCCCCTGGAAGGCACGCGGAATACGCTGGATGCCGACGCGGTAATTCACCGCAATCTGCTCGGGTGAGCCACCAAACATGCCACTGCGGTTGCGCATTTCGGCCACATTGCCGCCCGAGCAAAAGGCGCTGCCAGCGCCGGTCAACACCGCCACGCCAACCGACAGGTCGGCGTTGAGCCGTTCAAACAACTGCTCGAACGCCGCAAACATGGCTTCGCCGCTCAGCGCGTTGCGGGTGTCAGGCCGGTTCAGCGTCAGCAAGGCCACAGGGCCGCGCAGCTCGCACAAAATAGGATCGTTCATGTTTGTTTTTCCTTCGCTTGGGCGCTTCATACGCGTTCAATGGCCAGGGCAATACCCTGGCCGACCCCGATACACATCGTGATGAGTGCGCGCTTGCCGTTGGTGCGCTGCAGTTGGCGCAGCGCCGTCAGCGTGAGGCGCACACCCGACATGCCCAATGGGTGGCCAAAGGCAATGGCGCCCCCGTTGGGATTGACATGTTCACCGTCATCGGGCAGGCCGAGCGCGCGCAGTACCGCAAGCCCCTGGGCCGCAAAGGCCTCGTTGAGTTCAATCACATCAAAATCACCGATGCCGAGTCGGGTCTGTGCCAGCAGCTTCTGTACCGCTGGCGTCGGGCCAAACCCCATGACCCGCGGTGCCACACCGGCCGTGGCAAAACCGATCACGCGGGCAAGCGGGGTCAATCCAGTTCGCGACGCACCCACCTCGCTGGCCAGCAACAGGGCGGCGGCCCCGTCATTGACCCCCGATGAATTGCCTGCTGTCACGGTGCCTCCCGGCCGGAATGCCGGCTTGAGTTGGCTCAAGCTCTCGAGTGTGGTGTCGACTCGCGGATGTTCGTCCTGATCAACCTGCACGGTTTCGCCTTTCTTTCGCCCCGGCACGGCCACCGGCACAATTTCCCCAGCCAGCCAACCCAGGCGCTGGGCCCTGGCCGCACGCTGCTGGCTGCGCCAGGCAAAGGCATCCTGGTCAGCGCGGGAAATACCATGTTCTTCAGCCACGTTTTCAGCCGTTTCGCCCATGGCATCGATACCGTGCAGACGTTTCATCTCGGGGTTGACAAAACGCCAGCCGATGGTGGAGTCGTAAATTTCCGCATGGCGCGAAAAGGCGCTGGTGGCTTTGGGCATGACCAGCGGCGCACGGCTCATGCTCTCCACCCCACCGGCCAGAGCCAGATCCAACTGACCTGCGGCAATGCCCCGGGCGGCGCTCGCGATGGCTTCCAGCCCCGAACCACACAAACGATTGACCGTGGCTGCCGCCACCGTGACGGGCAGGCCGGCCAGCAGTGCGCTCATGCGCGCCACATTGCGGTTGTCTTCCCCGGCCTGGTTGACACAGCCGTAATACACCTCTTCAAGCTGGGCCCAGTCCAGGCCCGGGTGGCGCGCCATCAAGGCCTTGATGGGAATGGCCCCGAGGTCGTCGGTTCGCACGCCCGACAACACCCCCGCGTAACGGCCGATGGCGGTGCGCACACCGTCGCACAGGTAGGCGTGGTGGCTCATAAACCCAGCACGCGTTCGGCGTTGCCGTGCATGATTTTTTCCATCACATCGTCCTTGTAGCCCAGTTCACGCCACTCGCGCAGGATGCGCTCGTAGGGCAGGCTCGGATAGTCGCTGCCAAACATGATCTTGTCCTGCAAGCGCCCGCGAATGTCCACCTTGAGGTTGCCGGGAAAGTGCTTGGGTGCCCAACCCGACATTTCCCAATACACATTGCCCTTGTGCAAAGCCACTGCCGTGGTCTCCTCAACCCAGGGCCAGCCGGGATGGGCCATGATGATCTTCAGGTTCGGAAAGTCCGCCGCCAGGTCGTCAATATGGGACGGATGCGCATGTCGCACACGGGCGCCGTGGCCACCGGGCATACCCGCTCCCATGCCCGTGGTGCCCACGTCGACCATCACCGCAGCACCCAGGCTGTTGATGACCTCAAACAGGTCATAGTGGCGCCGGTCATTCACCGCAAAGTGCTGCATGATCGGGTGAAAGTGAAAGCCCATAAAACCAAGCTCTTGCACTGCCTTGGTCACCTGGCGAATGGCAATCTCGCCCTTGGCCGGCTCCACCGCACCCCAGCATTGAATGACACGATCGGTGTGCCGCTGCCACATGCCATACACGTAGTCGTTGCAGCAGGGCGGCGTGGCAACCGTGGTTTCGAGGTCGAGCGCCACCAGGCAGGCATCTACACCGGCGACGGTAAACTCGGCCACCACTTCGTCTTCGGTCTTGGCCACCCAGTCGCGTTTCCAGTAACGGGCGAGCTCCGCCGGGTAAGGGCCCTGGGCGTCGATCCAGGTCTGGGTGCCGGGGTAACAATGCAGGTCGATGATTCTCATGAAGACTCCAGATAAGACAGTTTGATATTGACAATTTACGAAGCTTGTTGCTCCGTTTTGAGCTTCTCGGTCACCAATTCGCCAAGTGCCTTTTTGGACACCTTGCCAAAGGTTGACACCGGAAAATCCGGCAAGATTTCGAGCCGCTCGGGCAGTTTGAACTTGGCGATTTCCTTGGTCATCAGGAACGCGACCAGTTCTTTCAGGTTGAGCGCCTGGTTGTGTCGCAAAATGACAAAGGCGCACATGCGTTCGCCAAGGTTCGCGTCGGGCATGGGCACACAGGCCACGTTTTGCACTGCAGGGTGCATCAGGATCAGGTTTTCCACCTCTTCCGCGCTGATCTTTTCGCCACCGCGGTTGATCAGGTCTTTCTTGCGGCCTTCCACCACGTAGTTGCCCGACGGGTGCTGGCGCATCAAGTCGCCGGAGCGGTAAAAACCGTCGCTGGTGAACTGTTTGGCGTTGTACTCGGGCACACCAAAGTAGCCACGCAGGGTGTAAGGGCCACGCACCGTCAGCTCGCCCACTTCGCCCATGGGAACTTCGCGGTCATCTTCGTCGAGCAGTTTGACCTCGTCGTCGGCGCAGACCGGTCGGCCACAGGTCTCCAGCTTCACTTCTTCGGAGTCGGTGGCGCGCACAAACATCAGCGTGCCCTCGGACATGCCAAAGTTCTCCTGCACAAAAACGCCGGGGATCAAGGCGCGTGTTTTGGCACGCACCTCAGGCTGCATGCGCTGACCACCGCTTTGAATCAGCTTGAGACTAGACAGATCGTAGTTTCCTGCGGCAGGGTCGTTGATCAGGCGGATCAACAGTGCGGGCACGACCTTGAGGTGCGTGACCTTGTGCTTCTGGATCAATGCAAACATCTCGGCCGGCCGGGTGTTGCCATGCACCACCACTTTGGCGCCGTTGAACATGAAACCCTGAATGCCGGGGCACGCCAGCGGCAGGTTGTGCGCAATCGGCAACACCAGCAGCAACACCGACTCGGCATCGATCTCGCATACCGAGGCCGCCACCTTGGAGTTGTAGGCATAGTCGTTATTGGTGCGGGGAATGAGCTTGGGAATGCCCGTGGTGCCACCCGACAACTGGAAGATGCACGGATCGGTCGGGTCGATCACAATCTCGGCCAGCCTGCTGGCGGGCAGCGTGGCGGGTCGATCAATCAGATCACGCAGTGAATGCTCGCCTGCTTTCGGGTTGCCCAGCACGACGCGAATCTTGAGCGACGCATTTTCAGCCGCAATACGCTCAATGATGGGTGAAAAACTGAAATCGCCCGACATTTCCGGGTACACGCAGGTGGTGGCACCCGAGAGGTTGACGAATTGGCTGATTTCGCCGTAACGGTGGGTCACCAGGGCGGCAATTGGTATGGCGCCGATCTTTTGCAAAGCAAAGTAGAGCAGCGCAAACTCGTGCACATTGGGCAGTGTGGGCACCACCCGGTCGAGCGGTTTGAGGCCAATGTCCAGCAGGTTAAGCGCGAGGTTGGTGGTGACGCGGTCGAGCTCGGCGTAGGTGAATTCTCGCGCGCCGTCAATCAACACCGTGCGCTCGGAAAATCGCTTGTAAACCACATCGAATTCCTGGGCCAGCGACTGGTCGCGCCAGTAGCCTTTTTCGCGGTAGCGGGCAGCAAATTCCGGGGGGAAGGGAACAAATCCTTGCAACATGGTCAGTTTCTCCAAAGTTCAGGTTGAGCTGGTAAAACCACCGTCAATCACCACAATTTCGCCGGTCACGAAACGGTTGGCAGTCAACAGGTTGAGCATTGTTTCAGCCACGTCGTCGGCGGTGACGCAGCGCTTGAGCGGTGTCAATTTGGCACGCTTGCCCATCAGGTCGTCGTATTTGTCGCCCAGCATGCGCTGCATCCAGTCCCCCTCCATCCATCCGGGTGCGACCGCGTTGACCCGAATTTCTGGCCCAAGGTTCCAGGCCAGGGTCTTGGTCAGGTTGACCACCGCTGCCTTGCTGGCGGCATAGGGGAGCGGTTGCGGGCCGGGGCGCAAGCCGACAATGCTGGCGCTGTTGACGACGGCTGGGTTGCTGCCCTTTTTGAGCAAGGGCACAGCAGCCCGCGTCACCTGGAACGTGCCGCGCACATTGACAGCAAATGTGCGGTCCCATTCATCCATGTTCAGACTCTCAAGGTCTTTCACTTTCCAGGTGGCCGTGGTGCCCGCGTTGTTGATCAACGCATCCAGGTGGCCAAAGCTCGCCTCAATGGTGTTCATCATGGCACGCACGGCGGCATCATCTGCCACGTCGCATTGCACCAGCAGGGTCTTGGCGCCCAGGGTTTCGGCCTCTTTTGCCGTTGCCTGGGCGGCTTTTGCGCTGGAGGCGTAGTTGATGGCCACATCGTAGCCAGCGCGGGCTAGAGCCAGCACGGCACTGCGACCGATCCCGGTGGCGCCACCGGTCACAAGCGCTTTCTTTCTTTCTGTCATGAAAATTCCTTTTAAGTGGGAAGGGGGAAATAAAAAACCAAATCAGTGATCGCAAAGTTTTGAAAATTTACCAAATTAAGACCAAGTGATGCCATTTTGTTATCTCAATTCGTGTGCAAAACCTCAGCCAGACGCCCTGGCGCGCCAGCCTATTGGGTGCCGTACAGGAGATTAGGGAGAAAAAGCGCGATCTGCGGAAAAACAAGCAACAAGATCAGCAACAAGATCGGCGCGATCAGGAACGGCAAGGTGCCCTTGTAAATGGCCAAAATCGATATTTCGGGTGCCTGCGCCTGAATCACAAACAGGTTCATCCCGACCGGAGGGTGAATCATGCCGAGCTCAACCACGATCACGACGATCACACCAAACCAGACCGGATTAAAACCAGCCTGCATCACCACGGGCAAAAACACCGGCACCGTGATCAGGACAAGGCCAATACCTTCCAGAAAACAGCCGAGAACGATGTAGGTTAGGATCAAGATCAAGATCAATGCCGTTGGCGACAGCTGCATCTGTTGCATCCACGAGATCAGCACGCCGGGCAACTGTGCCTGCACCACAAAGTAAGAAAACAGCATGGCACCGATCACGATCATAAAAATCATGCAGGTGGTACGCATGGTGTCAACGCAGCAGCGCCAGACCAGCGGCGCAATCAGCCTGCCTTGCAGCACACCAAATACCAGCGCCAGAAAGGCCCCCACAGCAGACGCTTCGGTCGGACTGAACCAGCCTACATAAATGCCGCCGACGGCAATGCCAAAAATCACCGCGAACTCCCAGGCACCCAAGATGTCCAGCGCCCGCTTGGCCCACGACTGGACTTCGCCGCGCGGGGCCCAGCTTGGGCGCAACACCAGCACGATCGCCACCACCAGCAAATAGCCAAAGGTCAGCACCAAACCAGGCACCAGGCCAGCAGCAAAGAGCTCCGGCACCGATTGCTGGGTAATTGCCGCATAAATGACAAAGATGAGCGAGGGCGGTATCAAGATGCCAATGGTTCCGCCAGACGCAACCGCTCCGGTCGACAGACGGTCGTCATAGCCGGCTTTTTGCATTTCAGGGATGCAGATTTTGGTCATGGTGGCAGCGGTTGCCACCGAGGAACCACACACGGTACCAAATGCGGCGCTGGCACCAATGCTTGCATAGGCCAGTGCACCGCGGGAACCGCCAAACAGTGAGGTCGCGGCGCTGAACAAACGCCCTGACATGCCCGACGCCGACGCAAACTCGCCCATCAGAATAAACAACGGGATCATGGACAGGGAATAAGCGGAGGAAATTTCGAAAGGGGTTGCGCCCATCACGCTGGCGGCCCGTTCCCACCCCTCAATGGCGGCATAACCGACAAAGCCCACCAGCCCCGTGGCAATGGCAACCGGTACCCTGGCAAAAATCATCACCAGCAGGGCAATCATGCCCATGACCCCGATCATTTGCGCGGTCATGGTCATGACTTGCCTCCATCGGCACCGGGCCGCTGGCGCCACAAGGTGTTCATCACGCTCCAGACAGCCAGTCCGATGCCGATAAAAATCGGAATCCAGATCACATACAGCGGCAAGCCCAGTTCAGGCTTCTTTTCTCCGTACTTGTAGGCGTCCAAAGCCGGCTCAACCATGTTGTATAACAGGATCACAAGAAAACCCAAGGTGCACAAGCGAGAAAATACACGCAGCTTATCAACCACCGTTGCGGGCGCGAGATGGTCCACCACATCCACAACGATATTGGCTTCACGTTGAAAGGTGAGCGGGATACCCAGGAAAACGGCAAAAACAAGGGCCGTCACCACCAGGTCAAAAGCACCGACGATGGGCCTGTGAAAGAAGTTGGCCAAGCCAACGTCAACCACGGTCACCATCATCATCACGATCAGTGAGACCGTTGACAGCACGGCACACACCCGCAACACATGGTCGAGGAACGAAACTTTCACTGAGCGCATGACACCCCCGGTTTCAGATGAACGAGTTTGCGCGCTTATTTGGCTTGCAGCATGGCCTTGTAAAAGGCAGATCCAGGAAGATTTTTGCTGTCCACCTTGCTAACCGCTTCAGCCACCTGCGGCGCAACAGCGGCTTTCATTTCAGTGATCGCTTTGTCGGAAAAGCTCACGATCTTGGTGCCCTTGGACTCCATGTAGGTACGGCCCTCGGTCTCGACCACGTTTTCAAGGATGTCGCCCACACGCCGTGCTGCGGCCGGGCCGGTGGTATCGTCGATCAGCTTGCGCAAGTCCGGTGACAACTTGTCATAACTTTTGGGATTCATCACCAGAAAAAAGGTAGCGGCACTGATACCTGGTTCATACGAATACTTTGTCTCGGTGCCGAGTTGGAAACTTTGTGCGCCCTCGTAGGGAAACATCGCACCGTCAACGATGCCTTTGCTCATGGCGTCAGCGGTTTCGGCCGGCGACACCGCCACGGGCACGCCACCAAAGGCCTTGATGGTGTTGGCAAACGACTCTCCGACATAGCGAATTCTCAGCCCCTTGAAGTCGGCCATGCTGTCAATTTTGGCTTTGCTCATATGAAACTTCAACGGTGAAGTGGTCAACAAATACAAAATACGCACGCCACCATGCTCTTCGGCCAGGTACTTGGGGGCAAGCTCCGTCATGAGCGCTGACGACTTTGCGCTGCTGGTCACCAGATACGGCAACTGAACCAGTTCTGTCATCGGAAAACGTCCGGGTGTACTGCCGTGCAAGCCCAGTGCCATATCGGCCACACCGGTACGCGCCAGGTCGAATTGGCGCGGCAAAGGCCCCATTTGCGAAGCCGGAAACACTTTTAAAACCAGTTGACCGTTGGACTTTTTAAGCAAATCCTCGGACCACCGGAGCAATTCTTTGTGAAAGGTGTGGTTGGGCGGCAAGAAATGCGACACCTTGAGTTCGACAACTTCGGCCTGCGCACTCTGCAGCACACCGGCTAGGCCAATGACCCCTGCAGTCGCCACACGCGCAAACATGGATAACAATTTTTTAGTCATGCTCATGACCGTCTCCTAAAAATAATAATTTATCGAAACACCTGACGAAATCGCAACCGGACACCTGCCAATTTTTCCGCAACTCGGATCGTGCTCAGTCGCGGGTAAAAATAGGCATGATAGGTCTCCATTGCGCTAATGACTGCTTGAAACCACAGTCTGAGCGCAACTTTAAAGAGGGCGACTGATTTCAAAAAGATGGCAAAATTGCTACAGTGATGCAATTTTGATACCCCTTATGAAACTCAACCAACTGCGCGACATGGTGGCCATTGTTGAACGCGGCAGCCTGCGGGCCGCAGCCCGTGATCTGGTGCAGGCGCAATCCGCCATGACGCGCAGCATTCGCACGCTCGAACGTGAACTTGGCACCACCTTATTCGACCGCGAGTCCAAAGGCATGGTGCTGACCCCGATGGGAAAGCTGTTTTACCAACGTGCCAGCTCCGTGGTGAATGAATTACGGCGTGCCAGGGAAGAACTGGAACAGACCAGCGGCGACATGCAAGGCATGGTGACCGCAGGTCTGTCCATCATGCCGCATGTGGGCATGCTGCCCTATGCCCTGCCAGCATTTCGAAAAAAATTTCCAAGAGTCAAGCTAAGAATCATTGAGGGTCTGTACCCGGCACTGGAAGCCGGACTGCGTGACGGCACGGTGGACTTCTATCTTGGTGCCACGCCCCAGACCAACCCGGCGGCCGGTTTGGTCACCGAGGTCCTGTTTGAAAACACACGCACAGTGATGGGTCGAAAGAACCATCCGCTGAGCAAGGCAAAGTCCATCACGGAGCTCAGCGACGCCGAATGGGCAACCACTTCGGTTGACTACAACGCCGCGCACGATTTGAACCTGCTGTTCGCAAAGTACAAAATGCCCGAGCCCAAGATCATGCTGCAGGCCCACTCTGCCATGTCGATCATGGTGGCCTTGACCAGCAGCGACCTGCTGGCCATTTTGCCGATGCAATGGAACGAGTTTGCACTCACCCGTGAAGTGCTGCAGGTGATCAACATTCGGGAACACCTGCCCGCACCTTCCATCGTCTGTGTCCGCCGTTCCGACCTGCCCCTGACACCGGCTTCCGAATTCTTCTGTGACATGCTGAGACGTTATTCAGCGGCACACACGGCATTGCCCTGCTGATCAAATTCCTTGAAGCTGGCGCTTGAATTTGTGCCGGGAGCGTCCATCTACAGCCATTGAAAGGATGCACCATGACCGATTCCCTGCACATTGTTTGCCCACACTGCCACACCACCAACCGCGTCAGCCGCGCCAATTTGGGCAGCGCGCCAGACTGCGGCAGTTGCCACAAACCGCTGTTTAACGCCCACCCGGTGATGCTCGACGAAGCCAGTTTTACCCGTCACATCCAGCGCAACCAGATTCCGGTGCTGGTCGATTTTTGGGCACCCTGGTGCGGCCCGTGTCGCCAGATGGCACCCGCTTTTGAGCAGGCAGCGGCCCAGCTCGAGCCTGCGGTGCGGCTGGCCAAGGTGGACACCGAAGCCGAGCAAAACCTGGGTGCCCGCTTCAACATTCGCAGCATTCCCACGCTGGCCCTGTTTGTCGGCGGCCGCGAGGTGGCACGCCAGGCCGGAGCCATGGGCGCGGCTGACATCGTGCGCTGGACCCAGCAGCATTTACCGCGTGCCTGAAAGAGGCGCCCAAGTTTGACTGAAACGGGTTCTCGCCTGATTTCAGCTTACCCCTGCCACAGCCGTTTGCTCGTCTCTGCATGCCTGTCATGTCAGAAGACGCCAGATCCCATCCCGCCATTTGCGACCGCCAACTGCGCGTGAATCGGGCCAATGGCGCATCGGTGTGCCACCGTACAGACTGATTTCGCAAAAGTTTTGATCATGATCTACCCAGCAACCTATCTACTGATCGCGTTGATTTTTGGGTGAAAGGAGATTGGAATGAAGACAACTTGTCGGGGATACAGATCGGGCCTGTTGGCCATTGGGCTTGCATTGCTGCTAAATGCCTGTGCCAACCAGCAACTTCAGACACAAACCCAGCAAAACATTCCGACGACTCAAGTGCTGCCAATCAGCCTGCAGTCCGAGGACCTCCGAAACGGGGGAATTGCCTTTATTACGCCTTCTTCGATCACCGGACAGGAAGAAGATAAGCAAGCCTTGGCACTCGCTTTTACCGAAGTTTTACTGAAGATGCGCCCGGATTTGAGAGTCATAACCTTGCCGCAAACATTGAGCGCGGTAAATCGTCAGGGGCTCACGCGCGAATATAGGCAAATGTTCGAGGACTACCGTTTAACGGGCATCTTTGACCGTGAGACCCTCCAGAAAGTGGCTAACGTAACCAAGACGCGCTATTTGGTACAACTTAAACTTGGTGCGTTCCGACAGGAGTCGAAAAGCCGTTTTAGCATGTTGGGGCTACGCGTGCTGGAGACCAAGACCAGCACGATTCGGCAGTTCCTCCAAATCTGGGACAGCCAGGACGGTTCGGTCGCTTGGGAAGGCGCTCAGGAGTCAACCGTGTCTCATGAATCGTTGGCTGAGGAATACGTTTCCATGAAAAGTATCGTTCAGGAATCCGCACGTGATCTTGTGGCGCATTTGCCATAACTTATGAGGCATGGCGCCGCTCATTCCGATGTGACAACGTTGGGACACTACTGATATCTAATATTTCCTAAGCAAATGTGGTCAACCTGCCACATGGGTGCTTGGGTCAATCCCGAGCACGAGATGAGTTTGCCGGTGATCGAGCTCGAGCGGAATGGCCTTGCTGCCGGATCTTTTGTCTGAAAGTCCGTGATTGCCAGCGAAAAAAGCACCGAATCGTTTGAATTCACCGGACTGCGCGGCCTTTTACGCAGGTCCGGCGGAACGATGGGTTGGCCGCAGGGTAGGGCAACCCCACCACAATATGCCGCAAAGAGCAACCGATAAGACCACGAGCCCCACTGAGTATGGAAACGGCGGTGAGAGTACAGGTGTTGCGGACCATAGGGCGTCATAAAGCGTATGCAAGCACACCACGAGCCATAGATTTTGAGTGCGGGCAAATACAACGCCCAATAACACACTCGCAATAACGACCTGCCCGTAGGCAAACCAGCTAAGCGGAATGGCGCCAATGTGGAACGCGGTAAACGCGAGAGTGGTCAGAATAATCGCTGCAGGACTGCCAAATCGTTTGGCCAGAAGATTCTGAATAAGAGCTCTAAATGCGATTTCCTCCCTAAGTGCAACCGCGATGCTGGTGAGTGCATAGACCACCCTCGTTGCAGGCGTCATGTAGCTCAGGTCCCCTACCAAGAGCGGCACGCTCAAAAACAGAAGCAGCGGAAAAAGCAAAGAGGGGTGAAGCAAGGTGCTGCTCTCAATAGGCTGTGACCGAATGAAGTCGCGCAACAACCACCAATAAATCAAGACCACTGCGAGCCGCAGCGGAGTCCGAATGAGTTCTGCGTCAAGTGAATAGGTCCAGTAGCGCGCCAAGACCGCATGGGTAACGACAGCGAATATGAATTCGACAACGAGTATTGTTAGCCAAGCTGATTTGTCGGTATGGATCATTTCTATGTGGCCCAATCGTTTGAGGCTTCATATTTAAAACCACAAGTCTCGGACGCATTTTCCATCTTGAGGTAAATCTTCCCACTTCTCAAGGCCATCGAAGTGATCGATGGGTAGGTGCGCGATAGGTCCTGGCTCGGTGAGTCGAAGGTTGACGCCCACCCTGAGGCGACCTTCATCATTTGGCTCTTGCGAGCGCCAATAAGCGACCACGCCGCACGCAGGGCAGAAGTGAAACCCCTGGAATGGTCCGCGAACATAGGCCTTGGTCGCGCCCGAAGTACGGACGACTTCACCTTCGTATCCATATGCCCAAAGTGCACCGTGTCGCCGACATGCTGTGCAGTTGCATGCTGTAGCGCCATCTGGCATCCCGTCGAACTGCCATTTAACTGATCCGCAATGGCATGAGCCTTCAAGCATTTCGGTGTCCTTCCAGAAGTGGCAAAGCGCTATTGCAACTGGTTTTGATCGCCCGAGGGGATTGCTGCCGGGTCCATCCACATCGCCCCCCAAATGTGGCCGTCGGGATCCGCCATGTCTCGGCTGTACATAAAGCCGTGATCCTGAACCGGATTGATGTCGCCTGTTCCGCCGTTTGCGGCCGCTGCCTCGTTCATGGCGTCGACCAATTCGCGGCTGTCGAAAGACAAGGTAAGCGCTACCTCGCTCGAGGTAGCTGGTGGGATTGGGCGGCTCGTGAATGTGCGCCACTTTGCATGGGTGAGCAGCATGACGTTAATTGCCTCACTCCAGACCATGCAGGCAGCCGTATTGTCCGAAAAATGAGGCTTGTTTACAAAACCGATGGACTGATAGAAGGTCATCGACGCGTCGAGGTCGGTGACAGGCAGGTTGACGAAAATCACCTTGGGCATAGTGGTTTCTCCAATCGGTTTGAGGGCAACAACTTAGTACGTTGTCTCCTGTTAGACGAATGGCGCATAGCAATTTCGACATGCACGGAAACTATTTTATCGTTTGGGCGACGAACCGTTTCGGCAACTCTGTCGCCTATCCCCCAGTCAAAACGCCTGCTTGATCAGGTGCGCGAGGTACTTGGATGCAAGCACTATAGCCTCAAAACCGAGCAGGTTTACCTGTACTGGGTTCGCTGTTTTTTGCGCTGGCATGGGCGCAACGGGCAGACTCAACACCCCAGCAACCCGGGGGCTTCGTCGTTTCATCGCTCGCCGCGTCAGGGTCTTCATTGTGGCGGTGCTGGGTAATGCCTTGGTAACCGGCGTCCGCGCCAGGGTTTAGCATCGTGGCCTCACAATTCAAGGCCACGATGATGCCCACCGCCCCCCAAACTGTTGTCCGTATCGAGCGCACGCAACGCCCCTGGGGCTGGTTTGAAACGGTGTCTGAGGCGCACCAACACAAGATCAAGCGTATTGGCGTGTTGCCGGGTCAGCGCATCAGCCTGCAAAAACACAGCCAGCGCGCAGAACACTGGCTGGTGGTGCGGGGCACGGCGCGTGTCACCCTGGGTGCGGACACGTTCGAGCTCGCGGTGGGTCAGCATTGCGACATTGCGCTGGGCCAGGTGCACCGGCTCAGCAACGCCACTTTGGAGCCGGTGGAAATTATTGAAGTACAGTTTGGCGCTTACTTGGGCGAAGACGACATCGTGCGGCTGGGTGACGACTATGGCCGCATGTGATACCAACCACCCCAATTTCCACAGAAAAAATGATGAATTCAAATGTATTGATCAACGGTTTCAAGCTGGCCAACGGTGCGTCCCCTGTCGCCTGTGTGGACATTGGCGGTACCAAGGTGGCGGTCAACATCGTTGACGACCAGGGTGTTCGCGGCAAGGTGTCCGAGCCCACCGCCACCACGGGCGCCAACGATGCGCTGGGCCAGCAGATCATTCGCTTGATTGCTCAGAGCTGTGATGCCGCTGACGTGCCGGTGCAGCGTATCGCACGGGTTGGTGTGGCGTCCTGCGGGCCTTTTGTGCTGAACGCTGGCTTGGTGGAGCTGGCGGCGCCCAACATTTGCGGCGGCCAGGCCGGCCCGGCACGCGGCCTGCCCAATGACTGGAAAACCGCTTTGCTGGAAGCGCCGCTGCGTGCCGCATTCGCCCATGTGCGGGTCGAAAACGATGGCATTGGTGCGCTGGAAGCCGAGCGCCGCTGGGGCGCCCTGCAGGTAGATGGCCTACCTATGGCGAACTGCGCTTATGTGACCTGGAGCACCGGCATTGGCACCGGCCTGTGTGTGGATGGCCATGTGTTGCGCGGCAAAAATGGCAATGCCGGCCACGCCGGCCACCTGTTTGTGAGCACCAATCACGACGCGCTGTGTGGTTGCGGCAACGTGGGTGATGTCGAGGGTTTGGTGGCGGGTAACGCCATTGCCCGGCGTTTTGCGTCGGCGGGCTATGCTGATGCCGCGCTGCTGTTCAAGGCGGCTTATGCGGGCGATGCCAAGGCCATCGGTTTGATTGACGACTTGTGTCTGGTGATGGGGCGCATGCTCTACAACCTGATCGCCACGCTTGACCTGCAGCGCATCAGCATTGGCGGCAGTGTCTATTGGCACCACCGCGACTACCTGTTACCACGCCTGCGCGCCGCAGTACAAGGCAAGTTGCCCGCCCTGACCGATGGCTGCGAACTGGTCAGCGCGGGCCTGGGCGAGCGCGTGGGTGACTTTGGCGCGTTGGCACTGGTGGTGTAAACCAGCCTGTTTGATCAGCGGTAACCGACCTAGGGAAAATACCCCCTTGCGGATTGTTGAAAATTAATTAACAATTAATTAATTCGTGCAACGCGGTGTCTGCCCGAATCAACCCGCGCCTGATGGCCAGAATTGGCACAACAGGCTGACTAACAGGAGATGACATGATCAAACTTTCCAAATTGGCTACGGCCGTGGCAATGGTGGTGGCTGGCAATGCGGCGATGGCCGGAGACGTCGAGGTGCTGCACTACTGGACTTCCGGTGGCGAAGCCAAATCCGCGGCCGAACTGAAAAAAATCATGCAGTCCAAGGGCCATGTCTGGAAAGATTTTGCCGTCGCTGGCGGCGGTGGTGACAACGCGGCCACCGTGCTGAAAAGCCGCGTGGTGTCGGGCAACCCGCCTGCTGCTGCCCAAATCAAGGGCCCGGCCATTCAGGAATGGGCCGCTGAAGGCGTGCTGGCCAACCTGGACGCAACCGCCAAAGCCGAAAAATGGGACAGCCTGTTACCCAAGGTGGTGGCCGATGTCATGAAATACAAAGGCAATTACGTGGCGGCACCGGTCAATGTGCACCGCGTCAACTGGATGTGGGCCAACAGTGCGGTACTGAAAAAAGCGGGTGTCACGGCCACCCCCAAAACCTGGGACGAGTTTTTTGCTGCCGCTGAAAAGGTTAAAAAAATCGGTGCTATTCCCGTGGCGCACGGCGGCCAGAACTGGCAAGATTTCACCACCTTTGAGTCGGTGGTGCTGGGTGTGGGCGGTGCCAAGTTTTACAGCGACGCCTTGGTCAAGTTGGACCAAAAGGCCTTGACCAGTGCCACCATGACCAAAGCACTGGAGACCTTTCGCAAGATCAAGGGTTACACCGACGCGGCCGCCCCCGGGCGCGACTGGAACCTGGCCACGGCCATGGTGATCCAGGAAAAGGCCGCCTTCCAGTTCATGGGGGATTGGGCCAAGGGTGAGTTCACTGCCGCAGGCAAAGTGCCGGGCAAAGACTATGTCTGCGCGGCCGCCCCCGGCACCGCCAGCGCGTACACCTTCAATGTGGACTCGTTTGCCATGTTCAAGCTGAAAGATGCTGCGGCCCAAAAAGCCCAAGCTGACCTGGCTGCCGCCATCATGGGCACCGAGTTCCAGGAGGTATTCAACCTCAACAAGGGTTCGATTCCGGTGCGTCTGAACATGAGCATGGCCAAGTTTGACGACTGCGCAAAATTGTCGTCAAAAGATTTTGTCGAATCCGCCAAAACGGGTGGTTTGGTGCCCTCTGTGGCCCACGGTATGGCGATCAAGCCAGCGGCCGAAGGCGCCATCAAGGACGCTGTCAGCCAGTTCTGGAACAACGACAAGATGAGTGTGGCCGACGGTGTGAAGAGCATTGCCAAGGCGGCTGCGACTCAGTAATCAATACGGGGGCATTTTTTGCGGGCGTTTTTGTCAAGTACCCGCATCAGGGCTGGGGTACATACCGCCGCTCATGTCCCCCGCCCTTCGGACTCCTCCTCATACTGAGCTCTGGTATGCACCCCAGCCCTGATGCTAGATGCATGGGTTTACTGTCAGGAAAGCCAAAACCCAGTCAACCCTGACTTGGTTTTATAGGCAGGCAAACAACCACCCTCGCAAGATCAGACGGGTCGGGTGTTTCGCGCAGTGAGGTAAAGGAGGAGACCAAAAGCCGAAGGCTTTTGGTCGGGGGACACGAACGGAGCGGAATACCCGGGCCGTCTGATCCCCCGATAACGCTGCACCCGACTCATGTGATCCCCAGATAGCGCATGCGCACCCACAAAGGGCCGCCCCATTTTGATAACCCAAAGGCGACATGTAATGAAATCTCTTGAAAATGTGATCCCAAAGCTGGTGATCGCGCCGGGCTTTGTGTTCGGGTTTGCCTTCATCTACGGCTTCATGATCTGGAACGGCGTCTTGTCCGTGACCAATTCGCGCATGTTGCCCAATTACGACGAATTCGTCGGCCTGGAGCAATACGTCAAATTGTGGGAGATGGACCGCTGGTACGTGGCGCTCAAAAACCTGGGAATTTTCAGCGTGTTGTATGTCGGCGGCTCGATGCTGCTGGGCATGTTACTGGCTATTTTTCTGGACCAGAAAATTCGCTTCGAAGGCGTGATTCGCACCATCTATTTGTACCCCATGGCGCTGTCGTTTATTGTGACCGGCACCGCCTGGAAATGGATTCTGAACCCCAGCCTGGGCCTGGAAAAACTGATGCAGGACATGGGCTGGACCAGCTTCAGCTTTGACTGGCTGGTACAAAGTGACACCGCCATTTACTGCGTGGTGATTGCCGGCATCTGGCAGTCGGCCGGTTTTGCCATGGCGCTGTTTCTGGCCGGCTTGCGCGGCATTGACGACAGCATCATCAAGGCAGCGCAAATTGACGGCGCCAGCCTGCCGCGCATTTACTGGCGCATCATTTTGCCGGTGCTGCGCCCGGTGGTGTTTTCCACCATTTTGGTGCTGTCGCACCTGTCGATCAAGGCGTTTGATCTGGTGATGGCACTTACCGCCGGCGGCCCGGGTTATGCGTCCGACGTGCCCGCCACCTTCATGTTCACCATGAGCTTTACCCGTGGCCAAATTGGCCTGGGTGCAGCGAGCGCCACCATGATGCTGGCCATGGTGGCTGCGTTGGTGGTGCCTTACCTTTACAGCGAACTGCGGTCCAAACCGCACGAGCATTAAACCGGGGCCCGACCATGAATGCTAAAAATATCTCCCGTGCTGCGACCTATGCCGTGCTGCTGGTGGCAGCTTTCTTTTTCCTGGCGCCGCTCTATGTGATGCTGGCAACAAGCTTCAAGGATGCCGAGCAGTTACGCGCCGGCAACCTGCTGAGCCTGCCGACATCATTGAATTTTGAGTCCTGGACGTTGGCCTGGTCCACGGCCTGCACCGGCGTCGATTGCCGCGGCCTGCAGCCTTACTTCTGGAATTCGGTGAGTATGGCCGTGCCTGCAGTACTGATCTCGACCATCTGGGGAGCCCTGAACGGCTATGTGCTGTCCATGTGGAAGTTCAAGGGCTCAGACTTGTTGTTTGGTTTCATTTTGTTTGGTGTCTTCATGCCGTTCCAGGTGGTGTTGTTGCCCATGAGCCAGGTGCTGGGGTTCATGGGCCTGAGCAGCTCCATTACCGGCCTGGTGCTGGTGCACTGTCTGGCCGGCATGGCTAGCACCACACTGTTTTTCAGAAACTACTACACCGCCATTCCGCGTGAACTGGTCAACGCTGCGCGCATGGACGGCGCCGGTTTCTGGCGCATCTTCTACCGCATCGTGATCCCCATGAGTACGCCCATTTTGATGGTCACGCTGATCTGGCAGTTCACCAACATCTGGAACGACTTTTTGTTTGGCGTGGCTTTCAGCGGCGCCGACAGCAAACCCATCACGGTGGGTTTGAACAACATGGCCAACACCACCAGCAGCGTCAAAAGCTACAACGTCGACATGGCAGCGGCCATCATCGCCGGCCTGCCGACCATGCTGGTCTACGTGCTGGCCGGTCAATATTTCGTCAAAGGTCTGACCGCCGGTGCGGTCAAAGGATAAACATCATGGCAGCTTCACTTCATATTGCAGGCATTCGCAAGGTTTTTGGCAAGGGCGACAAAGCCGTCGAAATCTTGAAAAAAATCGAAATCGATGTTGCCCCGGGCGAATTTTTGATTTTGGTGGGCCCCTCGGGTTGCGGCAAGTCGACCCTGCTCAACATCATTGCCGGCCTGGAAGACCCGACCGAGGGCGAGCTCAAGATCGCCGGCAAAAACGTCATCGGCGTGGCACCGGCCCAGCGCGACATTGCCATGGTGTTCCAGAGCTATGCGCTCTACCCCACCATGAGCGTGGCCGACAACATTGGCTTTGCGCTGGAAATGCGCAAGGTGCCGCCGGATATGCGCAAAAAACGCATCCAGGAAGTGGCCGCCATGCTGCAAATAGAGCACCTGCTGGACCGCCGCCCGGCGCAGCTCTCGGGTGGCCAGCGCCAGCGCGTGGCCATGGGCCGCGCCCTGGCACGTGACCCGCAACTGTTTTTGTTTGACGAGCCGCTCTCCAATCTGGACGCCAAACTGCGCGTGGAAATGCGCGCCGAGATCAAGCGCCTGCACCTGGTCAGTGGTATCACCACGGTGTATGTCACGCACGACCAGATCGAGGCCATGACGCTGGGCAGCCGCATTGCGGTGATGAAAGACGGCATCCTGCAGCAAATTGGCACGCCAGACGAGATCTACCGCCGCCCCGCCAATGCCTATGTGGCCGGCTTCATTGGCTCACCCACCATGAATTTCATCTCCGGGCAAGCCAGCGGAACAGGCGAAAACGCTGTGTTTTCTTTTGAAGGTGGCAGCTTGGCGCTGCCCTGCCCGGCCACCGGCATGGTGACACTGGGGCAGCGCCCCGAGCACATCCATCTGAGCGATGACGCCACCTGGCGCGGCCAGGTCACGCTGGTGGAGCCCACAGGGGCCGACACCTATGTGGTCATCAAGACCGGCGTCGGCCTGATCACGGTGCGCACGCCACCGAGCACGCAGGTCAAGATCGGCGACACCGTGGGCATGACGGTCAGCGGCAACCACAACAACTGGTTTGACGCGCAAAGCGGCCTGCGTCTGGCCTGAGCCAATTACCCCAGCGCGAGCTGGGTAAGCGCGCTACGCTTGCACCAGGGCCTCAAATTCGGTGGCAATCACCGGCCGCGAGTAAAAATACCCTTGTGCGAAGTCACAACCTGCGGTGGCCAGCAAGTCCCGCTGCTGTGCCGTTTCGACGCCCTCGGCAATCACTTGCATACCCAGGGCGTGGGCCATGACGATGATGGCCTGGCACAGCGCCAGATCGGTCGAATCCGGCTCCAGGTGGCGCACAAACGACTGGTCAATCTTGATGAAGTCAATATGGAACTTTTGCAGATAGGACAGCGACGAATAGCCGGTGCCAAAGTCATCCAGCGACACGTTGATGCCTTCATTGCGCAGCTTCAACAGTTCCTCCACCACGCCGTTGCTGGTCGACAGCAACAGCCCCTCGGTGATCTCAACCACCACACTTTCACCGGGCAGCCCCAGCGCCTGTAATTGATTGATCCAGGGAACATGGCTGGCATTGGGGTTTTCAAACTGCAGGGGAGATTTGTTGACACTGATCTGAAACTGCGGATGCAAATGGGTGCGCCAGGCCTGCACCTGGGCCGCCGCCTGGGCAAACACCCATTCACCCAATTCGACAATCAGACCGCTGCTTTCAGCCACCGGAATAAAGTCAGCCGGACTGATCAGACCGCGCCGGGGGTGCTGCCAACGGATCAAGGCCTCGGCTTTCTGGATTTTGCCGTTGGCCAGGTTCACGATGGGCTGGTACACCATGAAAAACTCTTGCGCGGGCAGCGCCTCCCGCAAGTCGTGGATCAACTGGGCCCGCTGCATGGCAGCCTCTTGCAAGGCGGCCGTGAAAAAACTGAACCGGTTGCGCCCTGCGGCCTTGGCCACATACAGCGCCTGATCGGCATTTTTCAGCAGGTCTTCGACCTCCTCGGTGTCATTCGGAAACACCGTGACCCCCATGCTCGCCGACACAAAAACCTGCTCCAGACCTAACTGAAACACGGCGCTCAGGGCATTGAGCAGCTTGGCCAAAATGCTATGCAAATTGGCCTCGTCGGACAGTTCCGAGATGATCACAGTGAACTCGTCGCCGCCCATGCGGGCCACGGTATCGGTTTCACGCAGGCAGTGCTGGATGCGCCGTGCGGCCTCCACCAGCAAATCATCACCGCGGTCGTGCCCGAGCGTGTCATTGACTTCTTTGAAGTGGTCCAGGTCAATGAACAACAGTGCCAGCTTTTGCTCGCTGCGCCGGCATTTTTTGATCTCTTGTACCAGCCTCTCCCGCATCAAACGCCGGTTGGGCAGACCCGTGAGCGCATCAAAATGCGCCTGCTGCCACACCAGCGCATCAGCCGACTTGCGCTCGGTGATGTCGGCGTGGGTGCCAATCATGCGCAAGGGCTGGCCCTGGGTATCACGGCTGATGACCATGCCGCGGCTGTGCACCCATTTCCAATTGCCGTCCTTGCACAGCACCCGATGCTCGTTGCTGTATGTTGGTGTCATGCCCTCAAAATGGGCCTGCCGATCGTGCTGCTGGCGCCCCAGGTCTTCGGGGTGGATCAGCGCGTCGATCGCATCCACACAAGACTGAAGCTCACCCTCTTCGTAGCCATAGATACGCAGCAGGTTGGGCGACAGATACTGCTCCCCGGTCTGCACCTGCAAGTCCCACAGCCCGTCACCCACACTCTCCAACGCCAGCTTCCAGCGCGCCTCGCTGTCACGCAAAGCCAATTCGGTTTGTTTGCGCCGGGTAATGTCTTGCACAATGGCGGTGCGCTTGACCGCGTGCCCATTCACCCAGGACGTGGTACCGCGCGAATGCAACCAAATGCGCCGCCCCTTGAGGGTCAGCATTTCAAGTTCAAATTCGTGGTTGCTGGTGGCCTGGTCAGTGCTCTGGTAAGAGAGTTCTTCGGTCACCAGGGCTTGCGCGGTAAACAGCGCCCTGAGGGCGTCCGGTGTCGGTGTGAAGCTTTGCGGCGTGGTGTCAAAAATGCGGTAAACACCGTCGGTCCAGGTCACATGCTGGCTTTGCAAGTCCACCTCCCAACCACCCAACTCGGCCAGCGCCTGGGTCGCAAAAAGTAACTGGTTCGCCCGCTTACGGCCGGCCTCGGCCTGCACGTAATCGCTGATGTCTACAAACGTCTGAATCAGGCCGACGCCGGCAAAACGCCTGGTTTGCACCTGTACCGTACGCCCCAGGTGTTTTAAACGCAAAAAATGGTCGGGCACTGCAGCCGGGGCACCCTCAGGCAAAGCCTCCTGTTGCGGTTGCGCCAGCGGATGCCCGGCACCGGCAAAATCGCCACGCTGCATCTGAAAGTCGTAAATTTCGCGCAAAGACGGGCAACTGGCCAAAAACTCGGGCGGCACATCGAGTATTTCAGGCAAACAGGGGTTGAACAAGCTGACACAGTGATTGGCGTCAAAGACACAAACGCCCTGGCTGAGGCTAGCCAACAAGCATTGCCAAAAATCAGAGGTCACCAGACCAGGGTTAAATTCAGTACGTGCATTCACGGCGCATTTTTACCACAAAAAGTCACCTTCACGGTGATGAGACATATCCATCCGGCTGGGCCAGCGGCAGCCACAGCTGCACCCGCAAACCCTGCACCTGGGCCGCCACGACCTTGGCCAAGCCCCCATGGCGTTGGGCAATTTCAGCCACAATGGCCAGGCCCAAACCACAACCGCCGGGCACATCGCTGGCGCGCCAGAAGCGCTCAAAGGCGTGCGGCAAATCCTGCTTCGATAGACCCGGACCGTTGTCAGCCACTTCCAGCAGCACCTGCTGGCCCTGGGTTTGCACGCTCACCGTGACCTCGCTGCCACAACCAGCATAAGTCAAAGCGTTGTCAATCAGGTTATTCAAGGCTTCCCGCAGCAAAATGGCTTCGCCCACCAGCACCAGGTGGTCGGCACCTTCGTAGCCCAGGTCGATCCCGGCCTTAAGCGCGCGCGGGGTCCAGTCACGGGCGACCTCGCGCGCCAGCGCTGCCACATCAAGCGGCTGCAATTTAACCTCAACTTCGTTGCGCGCCAACGACAACAACTGGTGCACCAGGTGGGCACTGCGCTGGGCACCGGACAGCACCTTAGACAAGCGCGCGCGCAAGGCTTGCGGATCGTTTTCAGCCAACGCCAGCTCGGTCTGACTGATCAAGCCCGCCAGAGGCGTGCGCAATTGGTGCGCGGCATCGTTCAAAAAACGCTTTTCCTGGCCCAGGCTGCGCCGCACCGCCGCCAACAAATGGTTGACGGCGCCAGCCAGCGCATGCACCTCTTGCGGCGCCTGGGTCATCTCGATGGGTGACACATCAAACAGGGCCTGGTCGTGCCGGTCACCCAATTGCGCCTGCAGCCGGGTCAGGGGCTGCAAACCACGCGATATGCCCCCATACACCAGCACGCTGAGCACAATGCCCAGCAACAGCAGCGGTGCCAGCATGTCGGCTATCAACTCGGTCGTCAGGCGCTGTTGCACCGCCAGACTTTTCGCCACCTGGACCCGCATGCGCTGTGGTGAAGCCGAATCGCCATAGTCCACTTCGATCAGCGCCACGCGCATTGGCTTGCCGTCCACCTGTGCGTTGTACAACAGCGCCTCATGAGTTGGCAACTGCAGCTCTTGCGCCGGGCCCGGCAACTTGCCATTTCCCAGCAAGAAACTACCGGGCGGGCTCGACACCATGTAGCTCACCCGATCCTTCGGGTCCTGCTCGATGATGTCTTGCGCGGCCCGCGGAAAGTCAATTAGCAAGCCCGAGCCAATGGGCTTGACCTGACGTGCCAGCGAGCGCACCGACTGGGTCAGTGACTGGTCAATGGCTTTTTCTGCATAACTCAGGGCAATCCGGTAAGCCAGGGCACCACCCACCAAAAACAACACCAACTGCGGTAGCAACAGCCACAGCAATAACTGACGCTTGAGCGACAGGCCCTGCCCGCGATGCTGGGGGGGATTAGCCATGGCTGCTATTTACGCACTGCGCGGTTCAGGCGACGCCGGTTTCCAGCATATAGCCCAGGCCACGCACGTTGCGAATGTTCAGGCCCGAGTCCACCAGCTTGCGGCGCAGGCGGTGGATATACACCTCAAGCGCATTGGAGGCCAGGGCACCGGGCTCGCCGGGCTCACTCTGCCAGGTTTCCAGCACGTCCTCACGGCTCACCACGCGACCGGCATGGGTCACCAGCAACGACAGCAAGGCCCATTCGCGTTGTGTGAGCTCCAGCGCCTCATCGCCCAGCCAGGCCTGTGGCAAGGTGGCATCCACCCGCAACGGCCGGGCGGTCTGGCTGCCGGCCAGCTCCAGCGAACCACCAAAGGCCGGCAGCCGGGCGCGCCGCAACAGCGCCCCCAGGCGGGCCTGCAATTCGGCCATGTTGAAGGGCTTGGTAAGGTAATCGTCCGCCCCGGCGTTGAGTCCCTGCACCCGGTCATCCACCCCGTCGCGCGCCGTCAGGATCAGCACCGGCAACGCTGGCAGGCGTTTGCGTACCCAGCGTAACAACTCCATACCACTGATTTTCGGCAGGCCCAGGTCCAGCACCACGCCGTCAAAACGATGCGTCTCCAGCAAGGCTTTCGCGGCCTCGCCATCAGCGGCAGCGGTGACGCTGTGGCCCGCCTGGGTAAACTGCGCAGACAAGCCGTCGCGCAGCAGTTCGTCGTCTTCAATGATCAGCAAATTGGACATGTTGCAAGCATACCCGAGGCGCAAGACATTTTTGCAACCCGCTCAGGGCGCTGCGGCGGCAACCGCACGGATTCTGGCCAGGTCGATCAGTTCACCAACTTTTGGCCCCTTGGCACCCGTGGCCATGGCGTTGGCGGCAAGGGTTTTGGTGTCAACAGCTTGCATGATCTCCAACGCCTTGAGCAGTCGTTGGCGCTGCGGGTAGGGGGCCTCAAAGTAACCCAGCCGCCCGCGGGCATCACATTCACAGGCCAGCATGATTTGGGCAAAGCGTTGTGGCTTGCGCAGCGCATCGCAGCGCGTCAACAGCCGCACCAGAGCGGCGGCATCGAATTCGGTCGAACGGTGGATATTGCTGTGTTCGCGCGCCACCACGTCAGCCAGTTCGCGGCAATCGGTGGGCACACGCAGGCGTTCACTCACGCGCGTGAGCAACTCGACGCTGCGCTGCTCGTGACCCAGATGGCGCGGCAAAATGTGGGCTGGCGTATTGCCCTTGCCCAGGTCGTGGCACAGACAGGCCAGCCGCACCGGCAAGGGCGCCTGCAGATGCGCACTCATGTCCAGCACCATCATCACATGAATACCTGTGTCGACCTCGGGGTGATAGTCGGCGCGCTGCGCCACACCCCACAAGCGGTCCACTTCGGGCAGCAGGCGGAGAAGCGCACCGCAATCGCGCAGCACCGCAAACATGCGCGACGGCCTGGCCTCCATCAGCCCTCTGGCCAGTTCCTGCCAGACACGCTCGGGCACCAGGTGGTCGACCTCGCCACTGGCCACCATCTCGCACATCAGTTGCAGCGTTTCCGGGGCAACTGAAAAATCGGCAAAACGCGCAGCCAGACGGGCTATGCGCAGGATACGCACAGGGTCTTCGCGAAAGGACGGACTGACATGCCGAAATACCTTGGCCGCCAGGTCTTGTACACCCCCATGAGGGTCAATCAAACTGTGTCGATCCCATGCGTCGGCGTGATCAAGGCGCACCGCTGGCACCGCCATGGCATTGATGGTGATGTCGCGCCGTGCCAGGTCTTGCGCCAGGGTCACGTCTGGCGCCGCATGGATCACAAAACCATGGTAGCCAGGCGCAGTTTTGCGCTCGGTCCGGGCCAGCGCGTATTCGTCGTGGGTTTGGGGGTGCAAAAACACCGGGAAGTCTTTGCCCACCGGCACAAAACCCTGGGCAACCATGTGTTCAGGCGTGCTGCCCACCACCACCCAGTCGCGGTCTATTACCGGCAAACCCAGGAGTGCATCACGCACCGCACCGCCAACCAGGTAAAGCTGCATGTCAGGGCTGGTGCCTCAGCGCGACAAGCGATAAGGCTCTTCAAAGTCAAAAAAATCCTGCTCGGCCAGCGCGTCATCGATCCACGCCTTGACGCCCGGCAGCGCACAAACCCGATGCACATAAGCCAGAACGGCATCGGGCAAGGGCAAAGCATAGGTCAACAAGCGCGTGCAAATAGGGGCAAAAACGGCATCTGCCACACTGAAATCACCAAACAACAATGGCCCGCCATGTGCGTCCAGACACTGCTGCCACATGGCGACCAAGCGTGCCACGTCGGCACGTACCACAGGCTGATCGCGCCAAACCAGTGCGCCCACCTCGGGCAGGCTGGCCTCAATGTTCATTGGGCAATACGAGCGCAGGCCGGTAAAACCGCTGTGCATCTCGGCGCACAGGCTGCGCGCACGTGCCCGGGCTGCCTTGTCGCGGGGCCACAGTGCTTTGCCGGGGAACTGCTCAGTCAGGTATTCGGCAATCGCCAGCGTGTCCCACACCACCAGGTCGCCATCGACCAGCACCGGCACCTTGCCCGTGGGCGACAACGGGCGCAAGGTGGCCTTGAATTGCGACTCGGGAGTAAACGCATCAAAGCGCACCATCACTTCGTCAAAAGGGATGCCGGCCTGGGTCAGCAGTACCCAGGAACGCATCGACCAGGAGGAGTAATTTTTGTTGCCGATGTAGAGTTTCATGGTGTGGTTCATGGCAGGTCTCGGTTCGCTGTCAAGCTGCCATCCATCGGACCGACCTGCCCCAGCCGGGCTTTCAGCGACTGGGTCTGGCCACTGATCAAGGCAGCATAAACGGTGGTGTTGGCCAGTACTTTTTTGACGTAATCACGGGTCTCGGTAAAAGGCACGTTTTCGGCCCAAATGGCGGCCTCCAGCACCGGGGCGCCCATTTGGCCACGCCAACTGCGTGGGCGGCCAGGGCCGGCGTTGTAGGCTGCGGCGGCCAGCGGCATTGAGCCAGCAAAGTCATCCAGCACCAGCTTGAGGTAACCGGTACCAATCGCAATGTTGGTGTCGCGCTCGGTGATCTGGTGCGGCTTGAAGTCGGTCAGGCCAATTTTTTTGGCAGTCCAGCGCGCCGTGGCCGGCATCACCTGCATCAGGCCGGAGGCGCCCACGCCAGAGCGGGCATCGACAATAAAGCGGCTTTCCTGCCGGATCAGGCCATAGACGTAGGCCGGATCCAGGCCGATGGCGCCGCTGTGCGCCAACACTGACTGTTTGTGCGGCATGGGGAAGCGCTGCGTGAGGTCAATCACATTTTTGGTGCGCTCGCTGGTGTTGATACAACGGTCCCAGACCTCGTACTTACACGCCAAATCAGCCGCGGCCAGCAGCTCGCGGTCGCTCATGCCGCCACGGGTGTGCAGATTGGTGCTGTAGTTCCATTCACGCACGCCCTCGGAACGCAGTCCGATGGCAATGGCGGCCAGCGCACGCTGCAAGCCCGGGTTGCCGCTGGCAGCTGCCTTTTCGGCCTCGGTCAGGGGCTCAGGCGGGGGGGGTGGTGTGATCTCCAGCCCCAACTCTTCCTGTGCCAGCAGCTCGTAAAAACCCTTCACGCCAGCCACGCTTTGCAGCAGGCGCTGGGCATCAACATGATCAACCGGCGTTTTAGCCAACAGCAGCAGGGCCCGCGCACGCCAGTAGACCCAGACGGCCTCCTGGCGCTGGCTCTCGTTCATGGCCTCAGTGGCCTTGGCCACCTGCTCCCAACGCCCCACCCGCAACGCCGCGCGCACTTTCCAGGCCAGGTGGTCGGCCTGCATCAGCTTGTCTTGTCCCTTTAGAAAATAGGCCAGCGCTTTGTCAGACTGTCGCATGGCCGCGCTTTTACCGATCACACCCCAAACCCAACTGCGCTCTTCCTGGCTAAGCTGGGTTTTCCAGCGCAGCTTGTCAATTTCTTGGGCTGCAAGGTCGGGGGCCTTAACCGCGAGACGAATCATGGCCAGCGTGACCAGCTCTTTGGTGCGTAGACGCAGTGCCAACAGCTTGCCTTGAAGGTAGTGCTCGGGGTTGCCATAAATGGCGCTAACCGTGTTGGCCCATTCGGCGTCAAGCAAGCCAACGGCCTGCACGGCGATACGCTGGTTGCCATTTTCCATTCCGAAGCGCGCACGCAACCAAACGGTATGCGGCTGCAGCTTTCTGGCCTTGAGTTGCTGCTCTGCGGCGGCCGCACAACCCGGATCGGCATCGCGCTGGGCTAGCCACAGAGTCTCAACTTGTTGTGCCACATCACGTTCGTTTGAATTGAAGTCGGTCAGCAAGGCGTAGCACTGGACCGAACGGTCATCGTTCATGCGGAAATTGGGATATTCGGCCATGAAAGTGCCCCATTCCTGCCGTTGCCCGAGCAGCAACAGCCAGTCGTTGCGCAAGCGGTCCTCTTGGTAGGTGCCGGCAAAACGGCTTAAGAACCGACTGATTTCAGCGGGCTCGGCCGTCTCGAGGCGGGAGCGTAACTCCCAGTAAGCCGCCCAGGGCGCCAGCACATGGTTCTGTGCACGTGGCAGCAGCTCGGTCAGGCGGCCGACCTGGCCCTTGCCAAAGGCCTCTCGCATCTCCAGGATCACCGCATCGGACGGGCTCCGGTCGGTTGCCTGGCCTTGGGCCTGCGCGGAGAAGCCTCCCAGGAAACCAAGCAAGCCAATCAATGTCAAAATCGTTCTGAACTGCATGTATGGATTATGAATAAATCTGACGAAAAAAAAGCCATTGAGAAAAAAGCCTTACGCAAGCACCTGGTTGAGCAACGTTTGCGGCTGCCGGACCGCACCGAGCGTGTGGCGATGCTGCAGCAAGTGCTGCGCATTTGGCTGGTGGGGCGCCCCGACACCGTGATTGGCGCTTATTGGCCCATCAAAGGTGAATTTGACCCCCTTCCAGCCCTGCACCGCTGGAAGGAAGACGGTGAACTGATCGAGCAACAACAACTGCGCAAAATTGGACTCCCCGTGGTCGACAAAGTTCACAAAACCATGGCTTTTCATACCTGGTATCCCGGCTGCCCGATGGAAGAAGACGCTTACGGCATCCCAAAACCCAAAGACACCGAGGTTATCACCCCGACGCTGCTGTTTGTGGCCTGTGTCGGTTATGCCCCTGGCGGCTATCGGCTGGGCTACGGTGGCGGCTTTTATGACCGCTCCCTGGCCCGGCTCAACCCGCGCCCGTTCACCGTGGGCCTGGGCTTTGGCACCGACTTTTTACCCGACTTCGAACCCGAACCTCACGACCTGCCGATGGATGCCATTTTGAACGACCACGGCGTGGTCTGGCCGGTGTGAACACCATGCCCCACACCCGCCCCACAGCCCGCACGTATGGCCTCAGCGACTTCGACTTCCACCTGCCGCCCGAACTGATTGCCCAGCATCCGGCGCCTGAGCGCAGTGGGTCACGCCTGCTCGACGGCAGCGCCAGCACACCCACAGACCGCATTTTCAGGGAACTGCCCACGCTGCTCAAGGCCGGTGACTTGCTGGTGTTCAACGACACCCGGGTCATGAACGCGCGGCTGTTTGGCGAAAAGGCCAGCGGCGGCAAGCTGGAGTTGCTGATCGAGCGTGTGCTCGGCGGCAACCAGGTGGCGGCACATATGCGTGTCAGCAAAAAGCCTGCCATTGGCGACACCGTCTCGCTGATCAGCGCGCCCGGCCACCCGGAGCACCTCAGCGCCACGCTGCTGGGGCGCTGGCCCGACGCCGATGGCGCGCTGTTTCGCTTTGTACTGTGCAACGATGCGGGTGATGACCCCTACACCCTGATGGCGCGCCACGGCCATGTGCCGCTGCCGCCCTACATCACGCACACCGACTCAGTCGAGGACGCCCAGCGCTACCAGACCGTGTTTGCCAAAAACCTCGGCGCCGTGGCCGCCCCCACGGCGGCACTGCATTTTGACGAAGCCCTGCTGAACCAGTTCGACGCCATGGGTGTGCAACGCGCCCATGTCACGCTGCATGTAGGCGCTGGCACGTTTCAGCCGGTCAAAACAGAAAACCTGTCCGAGCACCAGATGCACAGTGAATGGTATGAAGTGCCGGCAGCAACCCAGCAAGCCATTGCCGACTGCCGCGCCCGCGGTGGCCGTATCGTGGCGGTCGGTACCACGACAGTGCGCACGCTCGAATCCTGGGCCAGGGAAATGGGAGAAATGGGGGGCAGAGCCGAATCTACACGTTACTCGGATCTGCCCCCCATTTCTCGAACCCCCTTTTCAACCGACACCCGCATTTTCATCACGCCAGGTTTTGAGTTCAGGGTGGTGGATGCACTGGTCACCAACTTTCACCTACCCAAGTCAAGCCTGATGATGCTGGTGAGCGCCTTTGCCGGTTATGAGCACATCATGGCGCTTTACGTCCATGCCATCCGTGAGCACTACCGTTTTTTTAGCTATGGCGATGCCATGCTGTTATCACGCGCCTAGGCAAAACCCTCTCTCATTCTCATTTTTCTGGCGCGCAGGACCTGGCGAGTTCGATCATCAACAGATCAAAGACAATACCGCCCAAGCTCCTTCACATCGCCATGACACACGATCACGCTCACCCACACGACCATCCGCACCCACACCCGCATCCAGCCCAACCCGTGGTTCAGTTTGACCTGCTGCGCACCGACCCGCCGGTATCTGACACCGGCTACGCGGGCAGCCACGCCCGACGCGGTACCCTGGTACTCAACCACGGCATGGTGCAAACCCCGATCTTCATGCCGGTGGGCACCTACGGCACCGTCAAAGGCGTGATGCCGAGCAACCTGGAAGACATGGGCGCGCAAATCATTTTGGGCAACACCTTTCACCTGTGGATGCGCCCGGGGCTGGACGTGATGCAAAGTTTTGGCGGTCTGCACGACTTTGAGCGCTGGACCAAACCAATCCTGACCGACTCCGGCGGCTTTCAGGTCTGGAGCCTGGGCGCCATGCGCAAGATCACCGAGGAAGGCGTGCATTTCTCCAGCCCGGTGAACGGCGACAAGCTGTTCATGTCGCCCGAAGTGTCGATGCAGATCCAGACCACGCTGAACTCCGACATTGCCATGCAATTGGACGAATGCACACCCTATTTGTCGGTCGAACCCAAAACCAAGGGCCAGATCACCACCGAACATGAAGCGCGCAGCTCGATGGAAATGAGCCTGCGCTGGGCCAAACGCAGCCAGGACGAGTTTGCCCGTCTGGACAACCCCAACGCGCTGTTTGGCATTGTGCAAGGCGGCATGTTTGAAGGGCTGCGGCAAGAGTCGCTGGAACAGCTGGTGGCCATGGACTTCCCCGGCTACGCGGTGGGCGGCGTGAGCGTGGGTGAACCCAAGGACGAGATGCTGCGCATCATGGCGCACACGCCGCACCGCCTGCCCTGGCACAAGCCGCGTTACCTGATGGGTGTTGGCACCCCCGAAGACCTGGTCGAAGGTGTGGCACAAGGCGTGGACATGTTTGACTGCGTGATGCCGACCCGCAACGCCCGCAACGGCACCCTGTTCACCCGTTTTGGCGACCTGAAAATGCGCAACGCCCGCCACAAGGCTGACCACGGACCGCTCGACAGCACCTGCAGCTGCTACACCTGCAAAGGCACGACCCGGCCCAACGGCACGATCAGCGGCGGCTTTAGCCGGGCCTACCTGCACCACCTGGACCGCTGCGGCGAAATGCTCGGGCCCATGCTGGCCAGCATCCACAACCTGCACTACTACCTGAACCTGATGCGCGAGGTGCGCGCCGCACTCGATGGCGGCAGCTTTGGCGCTTTCCGCCAGCAGTTCAAGGCGGACCGGGCGCGCGGGGTGTGAAGTTAAGGCGAAGCCAAGGTACGGCGGGCTGCAACTCAGACCAGCAGACCTCATCATCCCGAGCCCCGAATCTCACGCCCATAGGTGACACTCCACCCAGTGAAACTGCCCTGGCTCACCCACCCGGATAGACAGTGGCGCTTCGCGGCGACAGCGCTCCATGGCATGAATACATCTGGGATGAAAACGACAGCCGCTAGGCAAATCGTCCGGGCCGGGTAGCTCACCCAGCAGTTGTTCGCTTCGACTTTGGGCCAACATTGCATCCGGGTCCGGTTCGGGAATCGCTGCCAGCAAGGCCTGGGTATACGGATGTTTTGGCTGGCTAAAAACTTGCTCGGCAACGCCCATTTCGACAACCCGCCCCAGGTACATCACCGCAACGATGTCACTCACGTACTTGACCACTGCCAGGTTGTGCGAGATGAACACATAAGAGAGACCACGCTGACGTTGCAAATCGACTAACAGATTGAGTACCTGGCTCTGGATCGATACATCCAAGGCGGACACCGGCTCATCGGCCACGATCAATTCAGGCTTGAGCGCCAAGGCCCGCGCAATGCAAATTCTCTGACGCTGGCCGCCCGAGAACTCGTGCGGGTAACGCGATGCAGCTTCAGCAGGCAAACCCACCGTTTCCAGCAACCGCGCCACTTCAGCCTGGCGCTCGGTAGCGCCGCCCATACGATGAATGATCAGGGGCTCTTCAATCAAGCGCCCCACCTTAATGCGTGGGTCGAGCGCGCCGTGAGGGTCTTGGAAGATCACCTGTAAGTGTTTGCGCATGTCACGCATACGATCAGGTGGCATCAGCGTCAAATCCTGTCCTTTAAAACGCACGGAGCCACTGCTCGACTGTAGGAGTCCCAATATCAGTCGCCCCAAGGTGGACTTTCCACAACCTGACTCGCCAACCACGCCCAAAGTTTGCCCCTTGCCAAGCGTGAAGCTGACACGGTCTACCGCCAATAACCGTCGCCCGCCCTTCAAGGCAAAACTTTTGCTCAACTCGATCACATCAAGAAGTGGCGTACTCATGGGTGCGCCACGGGGTGGAAACAGGCCACCTGGTGCCCTGATCCGTCAGGTGTGAGCGGCGGCGGCGATGACTTGCAGCGGTCAGACACACGCGGACACCTGGGCCCGAAGGCACACCCCTTGGGCCGGTCTTCGGCAGCAGGCACGCGCCCATCAATTACAGCCAGGCGGTCAGTCCTGGGGGTTGACAAGCGCGGAATCGCAGCAAAAAGTCCGCGGGTGTAGGGATGCTTGGCAGCGGTGTAAAGGTCGCGCACACTGGCACTTTCGACGATTTCGCCTGCGTACATGACAGCCACACGATCGCAAAAACTCGCTACCACACCAAGATCATGCGTGATGATGACGATGGCCATGCCTAACTCATCGCGCAAACTGCGCAATAAATCCAAAATTTGGGCCTGGAGCGTGACATCCAGCGCCGTTGTGGGCTCATCGGCAATCAACAACTGCGGTTTACAAATCAGCGCCATGGCGATCAACACACGCTGACGCAGTCCGCCTGAGAGCTCATGCGGGTACTGCGAAAGACGCCGCTCGGGGGCATTCACACCAACACGCTTGAGCATCTGCAACGCGCGCTCGTTTTGCTGTGTGCGCGTCAGCTTTTCATGCAGGCTGACCGCCTCACGAAGCTGATCCCCAATGGTGAAAGTTGGATTCAAGCTGGTCATGGGATCTTGAAACACCACACCGATGCGCTTCCCCCAGACCTCGCGCAGCGCAGATCGGGACATGGCCATGAGATCAAGTTCATCGAGTCGCAGCCGACCACTTTCAATGTGGCTTGGTGGTGAAGCCTGAAGGCGAATCGCAGACATCGCCATCACACTCTTGCCGCAGCCAGACTCGCCCACGATGCCCAGTGTTTGCCCCGCTTCCACTGAGAACGAAACACCATCAACAACCCGTGCGCCCCCCGGATTGCGTCCAAAACTCACGCTGAGGTGATCGACAGCAAACAATGGCTGGCGCATTGGAACTGTTGTCACACAGGCCCCAGTGATACGGGCATGGCTTTGCAACGACCCGTGTTCATGACAATCAATCAAACACCACACATGGAAAGTAAAAGGAGACAACCCAATTGGGCATGTCAACGATTTCACTGATACGCAAATCACCGCAAACGCTGCACAGCATGTAAGCCTCGACGGCAGGCATGCCGTGCCGGGCACTTAGCAGATCAACCATGCCGCTAACCGCGTGGCGGGCCGCCTGCATCAGGTCAGGTCCGATGCCCGTGGTCACCTCATAGCCCTTGGCATCCAGGTGCCGCGCGACCGGACCCGGTGTTTTGAAGCGCGGGAACGCCAGGGGTGTTTGCTTGATGAGTTCAAACTGCAAAGCCACGCTCATGGGGCTTTCAATTGCCGTCCCACAGACCTCGCCATCGCCTTGCGCCGCATGCGTGTCACCCACAGAAAAAAGTGCGCCCGCCACTTCTACCGGCAAATAAAGCTCGGTGCCAGCGGCGATATCACGCACATCCATGTTGCCACCCACCCGGCGCGGTGGCACGATGCTTTGCAACCCGGCCTCAGCCGGCGCCAATCCAATGGTGCCGGTGAAGGGCTTCAGTGGTACCTTGCCCCACTTACCAAACATGGCAGGTGCCAGCGTTGAAGCATCGTAAGACCACAGGTGCAAGGCCGGTTCCTTAAACTCATCTGCAAGCAAACCAAAGCCCGGTATGTTGGCCGTCCAGCCCCAGCCCGAGGGACGGAAAGACTGCAGCGTGACCTTGAGCACATCACCAGGCTCAGCACCCTCTATAAAGACCGGGCCAGTGACTGGATTGATGCGTCCAAAGTCCATCGTGCTCACGTCTTCCACTTTTGAAGACGGCGAGAGCTGCCCGCCAGAGGCCTCATAGACTTCAAACTCAACCGCCGTGCCGGGTTCGATACGCAGCACAGGCGGCAGCGCGTTATTCCAGCCAACATGGCTCTGGGCGTGATGGATGGTGTGCGCAGGGCAGCCGCAACCGGCGCTGTGGGTGTGGGGTGTCTGGTTCATGGATGCCTCTTACTTGTTGATATACACATGGTCATAGTTGATGGGAATACGCACCGGGTCAACAAACAAGGCGTCAGACCCGCCGAGGCGCTTGGAGCGAATGCTAAAGCGCTGCTCGTTAAAGATGGGGGCCCACGGTGCGTCTTTCATGATGTCCGTGAAAATGCCTTTCCAAAGCTGCGCGCGTTCAGCCGCCTTGGCCGGACTGGACATCGCGTCGGCCGCCTGCGCACGCTTGTCGAGGTCTTTATTGCAGTACCAAGACCAGTTCCAGCCGCCTGCGGTTGCGCCAGCACAGCCCAGGATAGGACCGTAGAAATTGGACGGATCCGGAAAATCGGCAATCCACGCCATGCCGCCAGACCAGATCATCGGTGCCGTCATGGGCTTGCCACCTGCAGCAATCACGTTGGCTTGGGCCAGGTTTTTGAGAGCGACTTTGATGCCGATCTTGGACAAGTCTTCCTGAATGGCCTGCGCAATGCGCGGGTTGGGATCGACGTTGTACACATAAAGCTGGGTCGCAAAGCCCTTTTCCAAACCCGCTTGCTTGAGCAGTTCTTTGGCTTTGACGATGTCATACGCGTAGCCCTTGTAGTCCTTGTCGTAACCCGGCATGGTGGGCGGCAGGGGTTGATTCGCCACCAACGCGCGGTTGTTGATGATCTTGACGATGCGCGCTTTGTCAATGGCCATATTGATGGCTTGGCGAACCTCAAGCTTGTCAAACGGCTTCATTTGCACGTTCATCGTCACGTAGCCGGTCTGGAGTTGGCCTCCTTCGATGATCATGGACTTGTATTTGGGATCGTTGCGTATTTGCAAAAATTTGGCGGGTGGAATGCCATCACCGGCAAAATCTGCCTCGCCCTTTTCAAGCTTCAGCAAGGCCGTCATGGGTTCAAGACCCACTTGAAAAGTAATTTGATCCAGCTTGGGCAGGCCCTTGATGAAGTAATCCGGGTTGCGCTTGAGCACCAACTGTTGTCCCAACTTCCACTCAGCCAACATAAAGGCGCCGCTCCCCACCACTTTTTTGCCAAAGTCTTTGCCTGCTTTGTCAACAGCTTCTTTGGGAACCACCGAGGCAAAATTGATGGCCATGGCGTGCAAGAAGGTCGCATCAGGTCGGGTAAGGGTGAACTTGACGGTCAGCGGATCAAGCACAACAACTCCCTTAACCTCTTTGGCCTTGCCGCTTTTGTAGGCTTCCATACCGCTGATGCTGTCAAAGAAGCCCGCGCCAGGACTTTCCGTTTTGGGGTTGGTGGTGCGCTCAATGGAGTACTTGACATCTTGCGATCCGATCTCACGCCCGTTATGAAACTTCACACCTTTATGAAGCTTGAACGTGTAGTTGAGTCCGTCAGGTGAAATTTCATAACTCTCGGCCAGGCTGGGCGTGAGTTCTGCTGTGCCCGGTTTGTAATCCATCAAGCGTATAAACAGGCTTTTGATGATCGACCAATTCACCCAGTCGTAACCAATGGCCGGATCCAATGTGACGATGTCGTCTTTGTAGGTCACCACAATAGAGCCACCCTGCGGGCCCTCCTGGGCGAACGTGGGTGAGGCAGCAATGGCAAATGCCGACAGAACGGCTGCGGTCAAGGCACGGAGTTTCATGGTGATGCACTTTCTGGTAGGTTGAAGAAACAGGCGGATTTAATCAATCTTTGTCATCGCAGTTGAATGCGCGGATCAATCAAGGGGGCCACAAGGTCTGCCAACAGGTTGCCCAAAACGATGGCAACTGCTGCGACCAAAGTCACACCCATGATGATGGGGATATCGACTTGTTGAATGGCCTGCCATGCGAGCTGGCCAATGCCCGGCCATCCGAAAACCGACTCGACAACCACGGCACCACTCATGAACAGACCAATGTCAATACCGATCATGGCCACCACGGGCAAAACGGCGTTGCGCAGTGCATGGCGCATCAGAACGCGCAGTTGAGACGCGCCCTTGGCCCGTGCTGTGCGAATATAGTCCTGCGTGAGCACATCAATCATCGAAGAACGCAGCATGCGCGCATACCAGCCCGCGCCCAACAAACCCAGCGTCATGGCGGGCAGCACCACGTGTTTGAATTCGCCATATCCCCCCACCGGGAACCAGTCAAGCAGCACCGAAAAGGTGTAGAGCATGGCCAGACTGGCCACAAATTGCGGGGTAGAAACGCCCACAAAAGACAGCATCATCACCACATCGTCTGAGCGCCGCCCCTGCTGGGCTGCTGCAAAAATGCCAATGACCAAACCGATGACGAGCTCGCAAGCAATCGCGGCACCCATCAGGATCAATGTGGCGGGCAGCCGCGATGCCACCACCTCGCCCACTTCGGTTTTCTGAGCATACGAACGGCCCAAATCTCCCTGAACCAGTTGGGTCACATAACGACCATATTGCTGATAAAAGGGCAGATCCAGGCCAAGCTGTGTACGAATATTCGCCACGGTTTCAGCGGTTGCGCTGCGCCCGGCAATCTGTCGAGCGGGGTCTGCCGGCAAAATATAAAGTAGTGCAAAGGTGATCAACGTCACCCCCAAAAGCAACAACGCAGCTTGCGACAAACGCCCCAGCAAATACCGCATCATGAGCGTCGTGCCCCCAGCGTCGGGTCAAGCACCTGTCGCAGTGCATCACCCAGGACGTTAAAACACACTGCCATCAGCACAATAGCCGCCCCGGGAATAAAGACCAGCCATGGCGCAGTAGAAAAATAACTTTGATTTTCAAAAATAATGTTGCCCCAGGACGGTGTGGGGGGTTGCACGCCAATGCCCAAAAAAGACAGGGTTGCCTCAAGCAGCACGGTCGTCGCGATGCCCAATGTGCCATACACAATGAGCGTAGGAACAAGGTGCGGAACAATGTGACGAAACAAAATACGCGCGGGGGTAGCACCCAGGCTGATGGTTGCTTCGACAAAGCTGCGCTCGGCCAATGCCACCGTTTGCGCGTACACAACACGCGCAATCTGTACCCAGTTAACCATGGCAATCACCATCGCCACGATCCACAAGCTGGGTGTAAAAATGGCCGACAACACAATGGCCAGCAACAAGGCCGGAAAGCACATCATCAGGTCGGTGAACCGCATCAACGCGACACCGACCCAACTGCGTAAAAACCCGCCAAAAACACCGATGACCGTGCCCACAGTCAAGGCAATCCCGTTGGCCACGACACCGATGATGAGAGACGTTTGTGCGCCAAAGATGACACGGGAGAACAAATCACGACCCAGCAAATCCGTGCCAAACCAGAACCTGGCGGATGGCGCTAATGGCGCGCCTTCAAGCGTCAAACCATCAAAGAAGGTTTCCTCTGGTGGGTACGGGGCCAGCCAGGGCGCACAAACTGCCACCAGCACAAGCAGAAACACCAGTACCGAGGCGATACGGGTTGTGTTATTGACCAATTTGGAGGGCACTCACCAAGCCGCCACGGCACCGTCGGTGCGGGGCTCCGTGCCACCACACAACACGCCTTCAGCGTTTCGCCAGATGATTTGGCCGCGGCCAAAAGCGATGCGGTTGTTCGACCAGCTCACCTCATGACCAAGACGGGCCAAGCCGTGGTACAAATGTTCGGGCATCGAGCGCTCAATGTTGACACGGTTCGCCGTTTCCCACTCCCAGCGCGGTGCGTCCAGTGCCGCTTGCGGGTTCAAACCAAAGTCCACGGTGTTCATGACCATTTGCACATGGCCTTGTGGCTGCATGAAACCACCCATGACGCCAAAGGGCCCAACAGCTTGACCGTTCTTGGTTAAAAAGCCAGGAATGATCGTGTGGTAGGGTCGCTTGCCGGGTGCCAAACAATTTGGATGATCGGCTTTTAATGAAAAATTGTTACCCCGGTTGTGCAACGAAATACCGGTGCCTGGTACCACCATGCCAGAGCCAAAACCCATGTAGTTGCTTTGAATGAACGACACCATGTTGCCTTCTTTGTCTGCTGTACAAAGGTAAACCGTACCCCCCCGCGACGGCTCTCCTGGCAATGGCAGAGTGGCACGCGCCCCAATCAAGGCTTGCCGTTCCTTGGCGTAAGCCGCGCTGAGCAAATCAGATACCGAGACCCGCATGTGTGCAGGCTCGGCAATATGCGCAAAACCGTCCGCAAAAGCCAATTTGATGGCTTCAATCTGCCGATGGTGTGTCAGCAGTGAATCACGATCCGTGAACTCAAAACCTTGCAAGATGTTGAGCGCCATCAGGGCAACCAAGCCGTGGCCGTTAGGCGGAATCTCCCAAACGTCGTAGCCCCGATAGTTGACGCTGATCGGGTCACACCAGTCAACACGGTAGTCAGCCAGGTCAGATGGGCTCAAGTAGCCGCCCGCTGATTGCACAAATTGGCAGATGCGCTCCGCAATGGCACCCCGATAAAAACTATCAGCACGGCTCTCTGCGATCGATTGCAATGTTTGCGCATGGGCTAGCGAACGCCACATCTCACCCGCCTGTGGTGCCCGCTCTGGCGCAAAAGTGTCAAACCAGGATTGGAAGTGCGCATCCTTGAACTGTTGTTTGAACAGCTTGAAGGCCTGCTGCCAGGCGAAAGCCACCGAGGGCGATACCGGGAAACCATCTTGAGCCAGTTCAATCGCACCGGCCATCGCGGTGCCCAATGGCAAGCGACCAAAGCGCTCAGACAAAGCCGCCCAGGCCGCCGGTGTGCCCGGCACAGTGATGGGCAGTGGTCCGTATTTGGGCACCTCGGTGTGGCCCAGGGCGGTCATCTTTTCGAGCGTCAAACTTTGGGGTGCCGGGCCACTGGCGTTGAGGCCGTGCAATTTGCCCTTGTGCCAGACCAGGGCAAACGCGTCGCCACCAATGCCGTTGGCCGTGGGCTCAACCACAGTGAGTGCTGCAGCGGTGGCAACGGCTGCGTCCATGGCATTGCCACCGGCTTGCAAGACCCTGAGCCCGGCCTGGGCCGCCAGAGGCTGTGACGTGGCCACCATGCCACGATTGGCGTAAACCACGTTGCGGCGAGAGGCGTATGGATAGTTCAAAGCGTCAAATGAAAACATGTTTGTTTACCTACTTTTGCCGTGGGTCAAGCGCGTCACGCAAACCATCACCGAGCAAGTTGAATGAAAGAACCAACAAGAAAATAGACAGGCCTGGCCACACCGCCATCCAGGGTGCGTTGTCCATGTAATTTTTGGCGGTATTGAGCATGCTGCCCCAGCTTGGCAGCGGTGGCTGTTGCCCCAAGCCCAAAAACGACAAGCTGGCCTCGGCAATGATGGCGGCTGCAATAGACAGAGTGGCTTGCACAATGAGTGGCGGTATGACATTTGGCATGACATGGCGCAAGGCAATGCGCCAATGGGGGTTGCCAACAGCGCGTGCAGCCTCCACAAAATCTTCCACCTTGATTTGCATCGCCTGGGCGCGGGTCAGTCTGATGAACACCGGCATCGCAGACACACCAATCGCAATCATGGCATTGTTAAGACTGGGCCCCAGAAACGCAGACAGTGCGATCGCCAAAATCAAAAATGGCACCGCCAGCATGGCATCGGTAAAGCGCGAAATGATGCTGTCAGTCCAGCCACCCACATAAGCGGCCAACAAACCAATTGGAATACCCAAGGCCATGGAAATGCCAACCGACACCAGTCCAGCCAAGATCGATGCACGGGCACCCCAGACAACGCGGGACAAGACATCACGACCGATTTCGTCGGTGCCAAACCAATACATTTGGCTCGGTGCCATGCGCACGGCACTCCAACTGGTCGCCACCGGATCGTAGGGTGCAAAAATCGGCGCAAAAACAGCCATCACAATAAAGAACAGCACAAAGACCAGCCCCACCATCGCCCCTTTGCGGCGTAACAACCTGCGCAGTGCGCGCCGTGCCGGGCTGGAATCTTGTAGCGTGAAAACAGGCAAGTTCAGGGTTGTCATTGATTTAGCCGCGCAGGCGCGGGTTCACAAAAAAGTAGGCCATGTCAGCCAGTAAATTCAGCACAATGTACACACTGGAGGTAAACAGCACCACGCCTTGCACGACCGAGTAATCGCGATTGAACACGGCATCAACGATCAGCTTGCCAAAACCCGGAATCGAAAAAACCTGCTCGGTCAACACCGCGCCCGACAACAGGGTTCCAAACTCCAGGGCACCCAGCGTGATGATGGGTGTCAGTGCATTGCGCAAAGCATGTTTTAGCACCACGGTGCGCTCATTGAGCCCTTTGGCACGCGCGGTTCGCACATAGTCGGAGCCAAGCACCTGCAGCATGGCGCTGCGGGTGTGGCGCATCAGCACCGCAGCCAGGCCCCCGCCCAGCACAAAAGCAGGCATCACCATCGCCGCCAGGTTGGCAGACAGGTCTTCAAAAGGACTGACATAACCCGAAGCCGGGAGCCACCCCAGGGACACCGAAAACAACAAAATCATCAAAATGCCGAGCCAAAAGTTGGGGGTAGACAAGCCCCACAAAGCCAGTATGTTGGCCAGATAGTCCCAAATCGAGTCTTTGGCCACAGCCGAAATCACGCCCGCCGGAACACCAATGAGCAGCGATACCAGCATCGCCATGGAGGCCAGCTGCAATGTGACTGGCAGCTTTTCCTTGATCAAACCCAAGACCGGTTGCTGAATACGCAACGACTCACCTAGATCGCCTTGCAGCACCCCGCCAATCCAGTAGGCGTAGCGCACTGGCAAGGGTTCATCAAGGTGCATTTTTTTCTGCAGATACGCAATCACTTGCGGGTCTTGATCCTCACCGGCAAGGATCAGCGCAGCGTCGCCCGGAAGCAACTGCTGCAACCCGAAAATGATCACGGTGACAAAGAAAACGGTTGGCACCAGTGCCGCAACACGTTTTAAGAAATAGGTGAGCATGGCTTCAATCAATGGCGCTAAAAACCTACATCTTCAAACCTTGCACGCGCACCAAGCCGTCAGGGATGGTACTCATGCCAGTCAGTTTCTTGTTGTAGGCCCAAAGCCAATTGCGGTGATAGAGGTAGATGATGGGCCGCTCTTTGACCACCTCGGCAGCCAGGGTGGCAAACACCTTGATCCGTCCTGCGATATCGAGCGTGTTGCGTGACCGATTGAGCAAATCGTCCCAGGTCGGGCGGCATTCACCACTGTAGTTCAAGGGCTGCTTACAACCATAAAAGCTGAACAGATTGCCATCCGGGTCGGCACGCCCGCTCCAGGCCAGCACATACGCATCAAACTGGCCCTTGTCGGCCATATTGAGCGAGGTAGCGAATTCGGTAGACTGAATCTTCACATCAAAACCAGCCTCTTTGGCCATAGCCTGCACCACCTGGGCGACGCGTTGGCCGTCGGACGTGGTGGGTGTCATGAGTGTGAAGCTGGGATTGGTGACACCGGCTTCTTTCAGCAATGCCTTGGCACGGGGAATATCCCGTGCGGGAACAGGCACGTTTTTGGCATAGAAGCTATTGCTAGGAGAAACCCACTGGTTGCCGGGTGTCGCTTCACCATCCATCGCCACTTTGGCAATACCCGCCCGATCGAGAGAGAGTTCAAATGCCTCGCGTACCCGGGCGTCACGCCCCAAGGGGTTCGCCTGCGACTGGTCACTCTTGTGGGTGTTGATCGTGATACCCTGATAACCCAACTCTGTGATGCGTGACATACCGAGCTTGGCATCGGCTTTGATTGAAGCCACATCGGAGGGCGCAACCCGCTCAATGAAGTCGAGCTGCCCTGCACGAAGATTGGCCAATCTGACGGTGGAATCCACAATCGGAAGATAGATCACTTTGTCAAAGTGAATCTCGGACTTGTTCCAATAGTTCTGAAAACGCTCCAGCACAATGCGGTCTTGTGCTACCCGCTCAGTGAACCTGAACGGGCCTGAACAAACCGGCTTGGTGCCAAAACTGGTGGGATTGGCTGCCGCCGCTTTGGGTGACACCATCATGCCAGCACGGTCTGCCAACACCGTCAGAAGTGGTGAAAACGGTGCACTCAAATTGATCTTGACAGTTAGCGGATCGACCACTTCGACCGCAGTGACCGGCGACAACTCGCCGCGCCGGTTAGAGCCTGCCATGGTCTTATGGCGCTCAATATTGAACTTGACCGCCGCCGCGTCAAACTTCTCACCGTCGTGGAAAGTCACACCACTGCGGAGCTTTAGCGTCAGCGATTTGTTGTCTGCAGACCATTGGTAGGAAGTTGCCAATTGCGGTACAGGGTTGAGCTTTTCATCAATATCAAACAACTTGTCGCACAGTGATGAAAACACAATTCGACCTACAAAGCTGCGGGCCAGGGTGGGGTCCAAGATGTCGGGATCTTCGGCCAAACCTATACGCAAGGTTTGTGACTGGACGACGCACGCGCTGGCCATCATCGCCAGTGCCAGGAGCAATTTTTTCTTCATTGAACACTTCCTTTACAGTTGATAAAAACTCACAGGGCCTTCAGGCTTGCGCCTGTTGAACCGGCTGAACTGACACGCTTCCACTAAAAGCTTGCTGCAAACGCAGCAAGCGCTCATTCACGACCTCGGTAGTCAAGGTGGTCACGGTTGCTTGGCTTGTTTCCCAAAAATGACATGCCACGGCATGCCCATTCAGCCACGTCAGTGGCGGCATCTCTTGCGCACAACGTTCTTGAGCGAGGGGGCAACGCGTTCTGAAGCGACAGCCCGACGGCGGGTTGCTCGGACTTGGTACGTCACCTTGCAGCAACACCCGCTGCCGCCTCAACCCTGGCACGGGCAGCGGAATGGCCGACAGGAGAGCCTGGGTGTAAGGGTGCCGAGGTGTCGCAAACAAAGTGTGCTTGTCGGCGTATTCAACAATTTGCCCAAGATACATGACCGCCACATGGGAGGCAATGTGTTTCACCACTGCCAGATCATGGGCAATGAACACATAAGCCAGGTTTAATCTCTGCTGCAAATCCTGCAGCAAATTGATCACCTGCGCCTGAATCGACACGTCAAGGGCAGACACCGCCTCGTCGCAGACGATCAACTTGGGTTCGACTGCCAACGCCCGCGCGATCCCAATACGCTGTCGCTGACCACCTGAAAATTCGTGTGGGTAGCGCTGCAAATACTGCGCTGGCAAGCCAACCAGATCCAGCAACTCGATGGCCCGCTGTCGATGCCGCCCCGCCGCCAAACCATGCAGCACAAGTGGTTCAATCAAGGTCTGTTCCACTGTCATGCGTGGATTGAGCGATGAATAGGGATCTTGAAAAATCATTTGCACGTTTCGCCTTGCCGCGCGCAACTGAGCCGGTGACATGGTCATCAGGTCCTGGCCTTCAAACCATACCTGACCTGAAGTGGCATCGAGCAAACGCAACAGCAAGCGCCCAAGCGTCGATTTGCCACAGCCTGATTCACCAACCAGTGCCATGGTATCGCCCGCATTCAACTCAAAGTTGACATCATCCACAGCGTGCACAACCACTTTGGCACGGCTAAACAGACCTTGCCGAACCGGAAAATGCTTGACCAAATGGTCAACTTTTAGCAGTGCACTCATACTATTGGCTCCAGCGGCGCCAACCAGCACGCGGCCTCGTGCCCCTCGCCGACATCCATCAACTTGGGTGCCTCCAGTTGACATCTTTCAATTGCAAAAGGACAGCGTGGCGCAAAACGGCAGCCCGTCACCTGGGTCATGGGCGTGGGTACCTGACCTTCGATGGCATTGAGCCGACCTTGGGTCTGGTGCAACTTGGGAATGGAGCCCAGCAAACCAATGGTGTAGGGGTGCTGGGGCACGGCAAACAAGCGTTGCACACTGGCACGCTCAACCACCTGGCCCGAATACATCACGACAACGTCATCCGCCAGTTCAGCAATCACCCCCAGATCATGGGTGATCAAAATAATGGCGGTGCCCGTTTCTTCGCGCAAGGTTCGCATCAAATCAAGCACCTGTGCCTGAATGGTGACATCCAGCGCTGTGGTTGGCTCGTCGGCAATCAGCAACTTGGGCTCACACGACAAGGCCATCGCAATCATGACGCGCTGACGCATCCCCCCTGAGAGCTTGTGTGGATACTCATCAATACGTTGTTCCGGCGACGGGATACGCACGCGCCGGAGCATCTCAATGGCGCGGCTCCTGGCCTCCTTGGCGCTGATGTGACGGTGCGCCCGAATGCCCTCGATCAGCTGATTCCCGATGGTGAACGCTGGGTTGAGGGACGTCATGGGTTCCTGAAAAATCATCGCCATGCGGTCACCGCGAAGCTGGCGCATGTCTTGTGGTGACAACGTTGCCAGGTCGCGTCCTTCAAACACCACGGACCCGGCCGAAATACGTCCTTGGCCCTTGGGAAGCAAACCCATGATGGAGAGAGACGTTACGCTTTTGCCACACCCCGACTCGCCCACAATACCAAGGGTACGACCGGCATGAACAGAAAAGCTGACACCATCGACTGGCGAGAACTCCAAACCGCTTTCATGTCTGAAACTGGTACGAAGGTTTTTCACTTCAAGTAGGGCGGTCGTGGCGTGCGTCATTCAAATGGTACTCAGGTTGGATGGATTGACGGTTAAGCCGAGGCACTTAACCAGGCAGGAGCCACACGCGAGGTCGCTGACCGGGCTGATTGAAGGTGGGCACGCATCTGCCGATACGCTACGACGGCATCATGTGCCAACAAAGCCTCTACCAAGACAGCGTGTTCTTCAAACGACTCGCCCATGCGCTCAATGTTTCGAAACTGAGTACGCCGAAACGGTGCCACACGTTGCCGCAAACTCATAGTCAAGTCGATCAATATTTGGTTGTAGCTACAGCGAATGATCATGTTGTGCAAAGCGAGGTTGTTGGCGTCATAGCGGTTAAAGTCGCGCGACTGCATGGCAGCGCGCCCATCCTGTTGCAGCGCAATCAGTGAGGCTTGGTCATCTTGCGTCATGCGCAGTGCCGCGTGGCGTGCGCAAGATGCTTCAAGCTCGCCAATGGCTTCAAACATCTGATCCAGCTTCGCCGCGCTAACTGCCGCCACTACCGATCCACGGTTGGGCCGGCAGTCCACCAACCCCATGATCGCTAGCTGCTTGAGCGCCTCACGAACAGGCGTGCGCGAGACGCTGAACCGGCTGGACAACATCACTTCATCAAGCTTGCTGCCTGGTGCAAAATTTCCCAACGCGATCTCGTCAGCAATCAAACGGCACACCGAATCGGCCAAACTGCCGCGAGCAGCGGCAATGTCTTGTGTTGACGTGCTCTTCATTTGGGTGCAAAAAGAGCAACGATTAGCATTGCCAATAACCATTCTGAACATCGTGCGCTGATCAGTTCCAAGTCAATCTCCAAAAGTTTCACGTGATCCCCAACCTTTGATGCATGGAACGTGCCACAAACAAGACCAACTGCCTTGTATTTTCTAAGTTGTTGTACACAATTGGTTTTCCTTACATTTGCATTTAAAGCCCGATGTAGAGCTACTGAAAATGAATGCAGTGATGCCTCTATTTGTATGTAATTCTTGTTGAATAGGTCTTGAGCGCACCATTTTGTATGCACGATTTTGAACTGTGTTGTTGCATCAGCGGACTTTGGTATGGCCTCTTGCGCAGCACAAAAGTGACCCTCTGTGGTGTCGTTTGCCACGCGCAAAGTGGCCAAAAGCAGATGCGTCATCCTTGCGACAACTCTTGATTGCAACCGTGACTTACAGGAAAAACCATGACCGACACCAGTTCAAGAGATGCCGCCAAGATTTATAAAATCGTGCATTGCAATCCAGCTCGCAAGCACTCATCTAGACATGCCACATCAGCCCCACCTCTTCAAAGAAGATCAACCGCACAACCCAGCCACACCCGCACCAGCCGCCAAACTGGTTGTAGGTGCACTCAAATTTGGCGGCGGTCAGGTATCGCCAGCCCAAAAGCGCTTTAACCAGTTGCTGAACCAAACTGAAACCCTGGCAAAAAAGATCGAAGAAACCGACAAACTGGCCGACGCGCACCGCCTGGTGGCGGCCCGCACGCTGGCGCCGCTGGAAAAAGAGCAGGTGGCGCTGATGCGCCAGATGGCCGTGTGGCTGGACGCACGTTTGCAGCGCAAAGGCTTGAGCGCCAAACAAAAAAACATGGCCCGCGAGATTCTGTGCCATTTGGCCGCTGCGGTGGCCAGTACGGGCGATGAGGCCATGCACACACTCTATGCGGCACACAGCGCCACATCGTTAAAAGAAGAAGAAAAGGCCGATGCCGCCGACATGAAAATGTTCATGGAAGACATGCTGGGCGAAAAAATAGGCGACCGCGACACCTCGTTTGACAGCCTGGAAGACCTGCTGCGCGCCAGTATGGCCAAAATGCAGGAAAAAGACGCCTTTGAGGCGACCGCCCGCGCCAGCCGCAAGACCAAACGCAAAAAGTCTGCCGCGCAGACCAAGGCCGAAGCCATGGTCACGGCCCAGACTGAAGATGCCACCGGCGCGCTACGCACCATTTACCGCCAGTTGGTCAGCGCCCTGCATCCCGACCGCGAAACCGATCACGCCGAGCAGGTACGAAAAACCGCACTCATGAAAGAAGCCAACGCGGCCTACGAAAAGCGCGACCTGCTGGGCCTGCTGCAGTTGCAGTTACGCGCCGATCTGGTCGATGCCAACCAAATGACCAGCATGGCCAAAGAAAAGTTGGCGGCATTAACCACCTTGCTGAAAGACCGGGTCAAAGTGCTCACCGAAGAGCTTTTCATGGCTGAGCAGCGCGTCATGGGCGAATTCAATTTTCCGATGTTCGTGCCCTTGAGTGCGAACGCCTTGCACCGCCATCTCACTGAAAGCGAACGCAATTTGCGCGAAGAAATTGCCATCATGAAGCAGGACCTGGCTCTGGTGCAGGACGATGCCCGCTTCAAGCGCTGGCTGAAAGAGCAGCGCCAGGCGGCGCAAAACCACGACTTGGACCCGCTGGATTTTGCTTTCGATTGAGGTAACGGCACCCTCAGCGGTGGCTGAATTCGTTGAATTTATCCTTGCAAATCATGGAATGAAACTCCATAATTACAAGGATGTTTACACGCCACTTGCTACCTTTACTCGCCGAAGAACTCCAACACTCACCCGCTGTTGCCCTGCTGGGGCCGCGCCAATCAGGCAAAACCACGCTGGCGCTGGAAGCCGCCAAGTCGATTCCCAGCCTCTATCTCGACCTGGAATCCGAACGCGACCGCGCCAAGCTGGCGCAGCCTGAACTGTATCTGTCCGATCACCTCGACAAACTGGTAATCCTGGACGAAGTGCACCGCGCGCCCCATCTGTTTCCCGTGTTGCGTGGTTTGATCGACCAAGCCCGCCGCGCCGGAAGACGCGCAGGCCAATACCTGCTCTTGGGCTCGGCCGCGCTGGATTTGCTGCAGCAATCTGGTGAAACCCTGGCCGGACGCATCGCCTACCTTGAACTTGGTCCCCTCAATCTGCTGGAAACCGGCACGGCACTGCACGACGCCTTGTGGTTGCGCGGCGGTTTTCCCGAGAGCCTGACTGCGACCAGCGACGCGCGCAGCCTGCGCTGGAGGCAAAACTTCATCCGTACCTATCTGGAGCGTGACGTCCCGCAGTTTGGCCCGCGCATTGCCGCTGACACGCTGCGCCGCTTCTGGACCATGCTGGCGCACCACCAAAGCGGCCTGCTTAACGTGGCCCAACTGGCGCGCAACATCGGGGTGGACATCAAAACCGCGCAAAGTTATATCGACCTGCTGTGTGCCCTGCTGCTGGTGCGCCGCCTGCCGCCCTGGCACGCCAATATCGGCAAACGTCTGGTCAAGTCGCCCAAGGTGTACGTGCGCGACAGCGGGCTGGTGCACGCCCTGCTCGACATCGAAACCAAAGAAGCCTTGCTATCGCATATGGTGCTGGGTGCCAGTTGGGAGGGGTTTTGTATTGAAAACCTGCTGAGCTGCGCGCCCGCCAACGTGCAAGCCTATTTTTACCGTACCAGCGGCGGTGCAGAGATCGATCTGCTGCTGGTTTGGCCAGGCGGCGATATCTGGGCCATCGAGATCAAACGCAGCCTTACACCGAAGGTCGAGCGCGGCTTTCATAGCGCCTGCGCCGACCTGTCGCCAGCACGGAAACTGGTGGTGTACCCAGGCACCGAAGCCTTTCCTCTGGGCAACGACGTGGTGGCCATGCCACTGGCGGCGCTTTGTCAGGAATTGGCGCCGAGAGCTTCATCGGCATGAACAAGCCGCCCTATTTGCCAGTAAACACCGTCAGCACGCCGGTGTAGCCATACAGGTGATGGCGGGCGATCTCGCCAGCGGCAAAAAAACCCACCAGCGGCACGTCGCCCAAGGCGCGGCGAATGATTTGTAGTTCAGCACTCTCGCCACCAAAATGGGCACCACCGCGGCCGGTGCAGCTCACGTAAATGGCGCCTGCAATGCCACGCGCGGCATGCGGTGCCGCATCCGCCTCGGATTGCGCCAGTGCGGCGGCCGTTTCCAGCGCCTGCTCCTGCGGTTCCAGTTCTTCACGAATCTCGGCGCAGACACGCACCAGGTCGGCACGCGCCGCCTGCACGTTACGTTGGCAAAATGCCAGTTCCATGCCTTCAGTCACCAGATCGGCCACCGCCACACCAGCGCGGGCGGGGTCCAGGCCGATGATGTGACGCACCAGCACGTCGGGCCCGAAGTTACCGGTACGCATGATGGTTTGCGACGTATCAGCCAGGGTGGCGGGCTCGGTCAAGCCGACCAGGGTGGCGCGTAAGGCTTGCAGCGCTTCACGCGGCTCATCCAGGGTCACATTCAACTCACGCAACATCACCTGCAAGGCGGGCTCACCGTCCAGCGCCAGCACCACGTTGCGTTCGGCACTGGTGACCTTGTGCGCCCGGTTGATCGGCAAACAGCCTTGCGTGACGCGCGACACCAACGCCACCTCCGACCCAAAGGCCACCCCGCTCAAGCCGCCGCTGAAGACCCCACTGGCCGCACCCTGGCCCTTGACGTTGCCATTGCCCGACACCGCAAATTGCACCGCCGCGCCGCGGCTTGATGCCAGGCCACCAAACACATAACCGGAGTCGGTGCGCTGTGCCAGTTCTTCGATCAGTTCCGCCAGATCGGCGGTGTGGCCATCGGCATGGACCAGCACGGTGTGCGCCTCAAAAGCCAGTCCCAGCGGCGCCACGCCGGAGAACACCCGGTATTGGTCGCTGGGCAGCTCACACAGCATCACGGCCAGCGCGGGTTCGTCAAAGTATTCGACATTATTGGATGCAATGCCCACACCCACCGTGCCCGACCAGTCAGTGACCTCGGGCAGCTCGGCGCTGAGGTGTTCCAGTATCTCCTGGGCAGCAGCGGCATAGTGGTCAGTGATGTAGAGCAAGGCCAGTGTCGGGCTGCTGGCATACCCGTGCAGCGCCATCTGGGCGCGCAACTGCGCCAGTACCAGACCAGCCGCCATGCCCCACTGCGGGTGGGTTGCGTGCCCGTAGGGGAACAATTTCATAACCAGAGCCGGTTGTGCAAAAACACCGCGTTAACGTCCCCGCGCGACGGTTTTAGCTACTGCCTTCTTGACCGTTTTGGCAGCAGCTTTCTTGGCAGGCGTTTTTTTGGCTACGGCAGACGCAGCGACACCTTTTGCCGCCTTGACTGTTTCCTTGACCGCCCCTTTGGCGAGGTTTTTACCCAGGTCCATGGCGCTTGCCTTGCTGGCTTCCTTCATGGCGCCGGCGGCAATGTGCTGGAACTGCTGGGTTAGCGCCGTCCACAACTGCATCGGATCAACCAGACCTGCCGCTGCCGCCACGGCAACCGGCTCGACAGCCTGGTCCAGCTTTTTGGCCGATGCTTCAACTTGTCCTGCCACATCGGCCACGGTTTTGGCGGCCGTTTCGGCCTTTTCCGCCACCTTGTGCACACCCGCTGTCACGGTGTCGACCGCCTTGAATTTGAAGGCATTGGCCATGTCGCCCAGGCTCAGGTTCATGCCTTTGAGTGTGGCCAGGGTGAGTTTTTGCACTTCAAGCGCCTGCACCGTGGCGCCCAGCGCCTTGGAGTTTTGATCAAGCCAGAAATGCACTGACTTGAGCTCGGCAATGCGTTTGTCCAGCTCTTCCTCATTGAGCGACGGCGCGATCCAGTTGGACATCGTGGGCATTTGCGGCACGGCTTGCGAGGCACCCTTGGCAAGATTTTGCAAAAAGTCAAAGCCGGGGACAAATTTGCCAAAGCCAGAATTTTCTGAATCACTCATGTTTTTCTCCTGAAGGATTGTTGTCGTAGCACGGGCAACAGCTTAACGCAAAGCCCGCGCCTACTGCATGCGCCATCAGGAAATTACATTCTGACCCCAACCATCTGACCGCGACGCACGGCCGAACTGGCCGTCATACCGGGAATCAGAGCTTGTGCGCGCAACGCCAGACTGCTGAATCGCACTTTGTGCGGTTTGCGGTCTTGCAAATAATCCAGCTTGCGCATGCTGCTAAAGACGCGCGAGACGGTTTCGGGCGCAGCGTCCAGGATATCGGCCATGTCGCTCAGGTTAGGCAGGATGCACTCCAATGTGGTCCTGGCGTCGTGGTTCACGCTGTCGGAGAACATCAGCAACAGGCACTTCACGCGCTGTGAAGCCGGTCCGGTACGCAGGCTGACCACCTCGCGGCAGCGCTGGTGGGCAATCACCACGGTTTCCATCAGGACGTGCATCATTTCTGGACCCGAGGCTTGCACCGGAGTCAAAGTAACCGGCGTGAGCGCACGCACGCTCAAAGCATCGTCGGTGCCAACCCATTTCTCCACACCGATCACATCGCCGGGCAATGCCAGTCGCATGAAACAGCTGGTTTCGCCGCTCCGGGCGCTGTCAATGCGCAGTGCGCCAGACTCAACGCGCCACATTTGCGTCAAGTCACACGCGGCCAGGCCCTCACGGGGACTCAAGGTGCGGTTGCTTGGATTGGATGGTATGGATTTCATGGACTTACCTCTGCAAAAAAATTGGCATCTGGCGCCTGTTCAGAAAACGCAAAAAAGCCATTGTTCAAGTGACATCTCCGAAGAAAATTACCAAGCCCGTGAGGGTGTCGCAGGCCCGGCCTGCGGCTTCAAAATTTCACGTTAACACCCACATAAATGGAGCGACCCATGCCAGGCACGGCAATACCGTATGGCGTACCAGTGATGCTCATGGTCGTGCCCTGCCCGGTGTAAGCACCTCCCGTGGGCAAGTCATAGAACTTGTCAAACAGGTTTTCCACGCCAATATCCAGGCGCACGGTTTTCCACGAATAACTGCCACGTAGGTTGACCAGGCTGTAGCCAGGGGTCTTGATTTCGTTGCGCATGGCCGACACATCGTCTTTGGCTTGCACCATCACCAGTTCGGCACTGTTGGCCCAGCCGCCTGTGATTTGCGTAACGGCCAGTTTGGCATTGAGCGGCATGATGTTGTACAGGTTGCCGCCCGTGGTTTCATTGCTGCCTTTGGTGTAATTCAACAGGCCCTTGAAGCCAAACTCACCCCAACTGGTTTTGGCCAGCGGCATGTGACCTGAAAGGTTGACACCATACAGCCGCGCCGACTGGTTCATGTATTTCAACACGCTAAAACCGTTGGTCACCAGCGTGGTGGCGGCAGCATTGGTGGCAGCGTTCCACTGGACAGCATCGATGTAGTTGTTCACCTGCGTGTAAAACGGTGTGGCCTTGATGCCCCAGATGCTGTCGGCTGCGTGCCAGTCAAAGGTGGCGCTCAGGGTGTTGGCCGCCTCGGGCTTGAGCTTGAGATTGCCGATGTAACCGTTGCCGTCACCCACAAAGTTATTCATCACCGCAGCCATCGTCCAGGTGGACCACGGAAAGCGCTCATACACGTTGGGCGAACGCACCTTGTGGGCAAAGCCGAATTCGATGTCGACATTGGCGTTGGTGGTGTACTTGGCAAGGGCGGTCAGGTCGAGGTTGGTGTCACTACTGGCGTGGCTTTGGGCGTTAAACGCCGCAGCATCGCGCATTTGGTAATTGAACATGGGCGCGGTACCGTTGGTGACCGGGTTGTAGCCCTGCACGTTGCCAGCATTCATCTTGACCTGCTCAACGCGGACACCGATCAGCGTCATCCACTGCGCGTTTTTGCGGGTTTCCACTTCAGCAAACAGCGCTGTGCGGTCACGTTCGCCATCCTTGATATTCCAGAAAGTCCCAGGTCCCATGCCCCCGCCAGACGCTGGCCACCAGTCGTTAAGACGGTATTGCTGCAAGTCAGCGCCAACACGCAACAGGTCTTGAGGGTTCAGGACCATGTCTGCCTTGACGCTCAGACCGGTGGTTTTACCCTCTGTATCCATCGGCATACCGGAGGCGCAAGTTCCTAGTGCATCACCGGCGAAACGGATAGGGGTGCAAGGTACACCGGCACCGGAGTTCGTGCCATACCAATACCGCTTGTCTGCCCCAAAATCCATGAAGTGGTCCACGTTCTCCTGGTAGGCGCGCGCATCCAGCGAACCCCAGTCGAACTGGCCCAGGTAGCGCAGGTTCACACTGTCCTGTTTGTTGTAGAGCATGTCCATGCGCTGGTTCGGGTATAGCTGGAACGGCATGTCCTGGATGCCCACTTTGGCCTCAAACAGATGGTTGTCATTTTTGAAGGCCAGTCCCAGGGTGTGGTTGCGGGTTTCATAAGCGGTGGAGCCGACTTCATCACGCGCCAGGGTGTGGCCAATACGACCAGTGGCGTCGTAGGATTTGAAATCACTGCCTGCGGTGTAGTTGTCGGCCTTGCTGGTGGCCCCGCTGTAACTGATGTTGAACGCTTGTGTTGCGTAACTGGCCGAGAGATTGGCACCACTGGATTTGTTGTTGCTGCGGTAAAAGGTACCCACCTCGCCCTTGGTGATGGCTTTTTGGCCAGGCGCGGCGAACTCTGGTGCGTGCGACTCTGCAACGATGGTCCCGCCAATGCTGTCGCCCCCGCTGCTGACCGGGGCGATACCGGCATACACCGTGAGCGAGCCGACCTGGGTCGGGTCGATATAGGACAGCGCCGGGTTCATGTGGTTGGGGCAGGAGGCGATCAGGTCCATGCCATCCACCTTGATACGCAACCGGTCGTCGGCCAGGCCGTTGATCGCGGGCAGGCTCGACACGCCACCGGCACCGTACAGACTCAGACCGGGAACATCCGCCAGTAGGTTGGCGGTGTCACTGGTGGCGACCCGTTTTGGGGCCAAAGCGGTTTTGTCAATTGGGGTCGCACCCGGCGTCTGAGCCAGCTTGATTTTGCTGGCGTTCACCGTCACGGTGGGCAAAGTTGCCGTGGCGGCATCTTGGGCCAATGCCAGACTGCATGGCAGGCACAGCGGCGCAACGGCCAGCGCCATGGCGCGAACAAATGGATGGGTTTGGGGATAGGACATGGTGATTTCCTTGTGTTGTTAGCGTTGTTTTAAGGGGTGAAAAATCGGTCGCCATCTTTGTTGGGTGGCGATGAACGTGCTGGCTCGCAGCACGCGCGCAGCACACACACGCCAATCAGGCACGTGCCTCTGCAGCTAGGCAGATCAGGCGAAAAACCGGAAAACTCAGGGGACGGGCGGGCCGCGAGGGTGCGCTGCCGCGAAGATTCGGGCAGGGAAATAGCTGGCTGGCGGATCATCCGGCACCACAGCGTGGCTGGGTGCGGAAAAAAAGAAAAACTGGGGCTGCGGGGGCGGGGCGAGCCGGTCTGCCATCAGCAAGCAAAACGGGCAGTGATCCGACACTACGGCGGAGGTCGGATCACTGGAGACAGGTTCAACGGCGGTCGGCAACGCCATCCAGCGCGGCCCGGCGCTGGTGCAGATTTCAATCAGCGGCGCCCGGTCGCCATGCGCCCAGGTCAACGCATGCGACACCGTTGGAGCCAGTGCCCCGAACAGCGCCAGCCACAAGGCCAGCCACAGCACCCAGGATGGTCGTGCAGCGCTTGCTGTGGCGGCTCTGAATGGCATGAATGTGCCGCGGCTCAAAGGGTCAAGCTGACGTTCAGGGGGCTTACTTGGCTGGCATGTTGCCGTGCATGGAATGGTCCATGGCAGCCGGTTTGGCCATACCGCCCGGCGCCATGACGGCCACGGGCAGCGTCAGTTCCAGCTTGCTCTCGACACCCTTGGCGTCCTTGAACAACAAGGTCACCGGCACGGAGCTGTCTTTGGCCAGCGGCGCTTTCAAGTCCATCAACATCAAATGGTAACCGCCGGGTTTGAGCTCAACGGCTTTGCCAGCAGGCAGAACCAAGCCACCTTTGACCTCGGCCATTTTCATCACGCCAGCGTCCATCTTCATCTCATGCACTTGCGCCACACCGGCCACGGACGATGCCACGCCGACCAATGTGGTGTCTTCTTTGGCGGTGAGTGTCATGAACGCACCGGTGGCCATTTGGCCCTTGACCGTGGCACGGGCCCAGGCGCTTTGCACCTCAACCCCCTGGTCGGCAGCCAGGGCGCCGAGAGCGGTGGTGGCCAGCGCAACGGCGGTCATCAGTGATTTGAATTTCATGGGATTTCCTTCAGGATTAAAAGGTCAGGACGACCGACAGAGTGACAGGGAAACGGGGCTCAAGCCGTTACGAAAAAGCACCAATAGCCAATATTAATTTAGCGTAAGCGGGCGGGCTTCAGCCAGCCTGGTCTGTAGGGCGAACTTGAGTCCACTGTGATCTGTAGGGCGGACTTTAGTCCGCCAAGGTCGACTGAAGTCGACCCTACAAACACCCACAAGACGCACAGTAAAACAGGGCTATCAGGCTTTGGGGGGAGCGCGCGCGGGTGGTGGCCCGGCGGTCAGGGCGGCGATGATGGCCGCCGGAATACTTTGCAGCACATGGCTCAGAGGTTGTGGCGCCGCCAAGGTATTGAGCACAAAGGGGGGTGGCGCACTGCCCACCAGGCACAGCGGGCAAAAGAGCGCATTGCCACTGTCAGAAGAGGCTGCGGTGCTCACACTGCCATCGTCGGCCAGCACCACCTTGAGCATGCCCGCGCCGGTACAAATCATCAGCTCTGCTTGCGGATTCACCATGGGCGAGGCCACGGCCACGCCCAGCGTCATGGCAAACCACAGCAGGGCCAGACGGGCCAGCCAGGGTGCGTTGCGCAGGGTGTGCAGAAGGTTCATGGGGCGCGATTATTACACTGACCCGCACCGACACGGCCAACAGGCCCCGCCTGGTGCGGCACGGCCCGGGCCGCGAGCTGCTATTCTTGAGGCCATGAACAGCTTATTTCACCTGGCCTTCAACGTCACCGACCTCGACCAGACCCGCGCTTTTTACGGCGGCGTGCTGGGCTGCCGTGAGGGCCGCAGCACCGCCACCTGGGTCGACTTCGATTTTTTTGGACACCAGCTCTCCATGCACCTGGGCGAGCCGTTCAAGACTGCCGCCACGGGTCATGTGGGCGAGCACCTGGTGCCGATGCCGCACTTTGGTCTGGTGCTGGCGCTGCCCGACTGGCAGGCGCTGGCCAAACGCTTAGCCGATGCCAACATCAACTTTATTTTACCGCCGCAGTTGCGTTTTGCCGGGCAGCCGGGTGAGCAATGGACCATGTTCTTTTGCGATCCGTTTGGCAATCCGATCGAAGTCAAGGGTTTTGACTCGCTGGCGTCGCTCTACGCCAGTTGATCCGGCAGCTCACCCAGGCGCCTGAGCGCACTGGAGCGCCGCGCCTCATCGAGCGCCTTGTCCTCGATCCCCTGGCGCACAAAATCAATGTGTTCGCTGGCGGCCAGCGCCGCCTCTTGCGGCTGGTGTTCACGAATGGCCTGCCAGATGGCGCGGTGCTGCGCCCGCAACGGGTTCCAGCGCTGCGGCCGGGCGCGTAAATGCACCAGTTATAGGACAATTACTGGTCGGTGCCGCAGATGCTGGTCCAGTGATTCCAGAACATGCGCGCGACAGCTGCATTGGTAGCTTTTCGGTCAACACGCTCAGGATCAAAATCCATTGTTGTAGGAAGTCGCCATTTTATGAATGACCCATGACCATGACCAATGTGATGGACCGCGTTGGAATTGGCGACCTAACCACGGCCAGGGGCAAGCCTGCTATCCTGTTGCACCCGACAGATATTGCAGCGCGCATGAACTACACCTTTGCCTCAGCCACCATTTTGCTGATCCTGATCACTGATCCGATCGGCAACATTCCGATTTTTGCCAACGCTCTCAAGCACGTGGCCCCCGAGCGGCGCGCACGTGTCATCTTGCGCGAAGTGCTGATTGCCTTTTTGCTGCTGCTGACTTTCATGTTCATCGGCGACAGCTTTTTACGCGTGATGAACCTGAGCGAGCTGTCACTGCAGATTGGCGGCGGCGTGATTCTATTTTTGATCGCGCTGCGCATGATTTTTCCGCCGCCCAAGGTGGAGTCGGACGAACCTCTGGGTGAGCCGCTGATCGTGCCGCTGGCCATCCCAGCCATTGCCGGGCCGTCGGCGCTGGCCACGGTGTTGCTGCTGGTGTCGCAAGCACCCGAGAAGCGGCTCGAATGGATCGCCGCGCTGTGTGTCACCATGAGTGTGAGTGCCGTGGTGCTGGTGCTGGCCGAGCGCATTCAGCGCGTCGCCGGCGACCGTTTTGTGGTGGCGCTGGAACGGCTGATGGGCCTGGTGCTGGTGGCGGTGTCGATCGAGATGCTGCTGCGCGGCGTCAAGACCTTCATCTCACAACTGGCATGAGTCTGGCCCGCCGGAGCCAGCACAAGCTGGCGCCATGAAAACCTGGCTGTCCCTGACGCTGGCCGTGTTGCTGGTGCACCTGGCACTGTTGCAAACTCTGCCCTTGAATCTGCCCGTGACGAACACACCAACCAGCCCAACGTTTGCCACACGAACGGTGGTGTTGACCCGCGCGCCAGCACCCAGTGCCGACCAGACGGTCGCCACGCAACAGGTTAAACCCAAAGCCAAAAAGCCAGCAGCCCGGGCGCCTGCCCGCGAACCAGTCGTCCAGCCAAGCCTCACACCTGAATCGACGGTGTCAAGCACCAGCCCTACCGCCCTGGCCAGCGTTGATCCCGGCGCGACTGACCCACAAGAACAGCCCATGGCCGACGCCCCCGCCGATGCTGCTTCTGCACCCGCGACGGCGGTCATCACCCCAGCCAGCGCCACCGAGCAGCCTGCCTCGACACCCGCGACGGCAGCCATCACCCCAGCCAGCGCGGCCGAAAGCGCCACCGAGCCCGCCACGGTAGCCATGGTGTCCGCGACGATACCCGAAGCAGCCCCCCCCATTCCCGCCACGGAAGTGGCGTTTAATGCCGATCACCTACCGACTTCGGTCAAGCTGGTGTACCGGGTCGAAGCCAACAAATTTCCGTATACGCTGAGCGGCGAATTGTTATGGCAACGGCGGGAACAGAGCTACCAGGCGCAACTGAGCATCAGTACTTTTGGCCAGACACGGGTGCAAACCAGCCGCGGCCAGATTGACCCATTTGGCCTGGCCCCTGAGCGTTTCTCTGACAAATACCGCAGCGAGGTGGCGGCCCATTTCAACCGCGCGCAGGGTCTGGTGAGCTTCAGCGCCAACACACCCAACGTCCCCTTGCTGCCCGGCGCCCAGGATCGCCTGAGTGTGCTGGTGCAACTCGGGGCCCTGGTGGCCAGTGCACCCCAACGCTTTAGCCCTGGCACCACGCTGCGTGTACAAACCATTGGCCCGCGCGATGGCGACCTGTGGCTGTTTACTTTTGGTAGCCTGGAAACCCTGGAACTCCCCGGTGGACCCCAGCAGGGTCTGAAGCTGGTGCGCCAACCTCGCCAGCTCTACGACCAGAAACTAGAGGTCTGGCTGGCACCCGACCTGGCGTACCTGCCAGCACGTATCCGTATCACCGAAGCCAATGGCGACTATGTGGATCAAAAATGGGTGGCCTCTGAGGCCGCTGACAGCCCTTGACATGCCGCCATGGGCAAGCCGCTTCAAGGCTATCCAGATTCATGGATAATTTGATGCATGCATACGCTTTACGACTCCGAGACCTATTCCGTCACCCACATGCTGGCCAACGCCGTCACGGCAGAGGTTCAGCCTGACGACATGAAGGCGGGCGAGCAACTGCTGATCGTGCCGCAACTGGTGCGCCACGGCTTTGAGATTGTCGACAAGCGCGCCAACAAAGAGGTCTACCTCGACGGCTCCTGGGCTGAATTGTTTCAACAGCAAATCTCGGCATGGCAAACCAAAACGCCCACCCAGGAAGAAGTCGAAGACACGTTGGAGCAATACGCCGAACTGGCGCAAAACCCGGTCGTGGTGCACTGAAGCGCCCAGACCTTTTCTTTAAGCGCCTCCCCTGACCCGGCACCAGCGTCCCATGGCGCCCCATGACCCTGGCATAACGACCCCATGAACGGCGCCGAGATCACCGCGCTGTTGCTGCTGTGCACGGCGGTCAGCTTTACCCCCGGCCCCAACACCACCTTGTCCACCGCCCTGGCGGCCAACTTCGGCCTGCGTCGTGCGCTGCGTTTTGTGCTGGCGGTGCCGGTAGGCTGGGGTTTGCTGCTGACCCTGTGCGCCAGCGGTGTGGGTGCTTTGGTGGTGAGCCTGCCACCCCTGCGCCTGGGCGTCAAGGCGGCTGGTGTGGCCTATCTGCTCTGGCTGGCCTGGAAGCTCTGGCATGCCCACCAACTGTCCCAAGCCAAGGCCGATCAGCTCAACGTGAGCTTCTGGCAGGGCGTGATGCTGCAATTTCTCAATATCAAAGCCTGGATGCTGGCGCTCACCGTGGTGGCCGGCTGGCTGGCCGGGCATGATGACCTGTGGACGCGGTTTGCCGTGGTGTTGCCACTGCTGCTGGCGTTTGCCCTGACCAGCAACCTAAGCTACGCGCTGGTCGGCACGCTGCTGCGCCAGTGGCTGGCCGACCCGACGCATGGCGGGCGGCGGCTGCGCTGGTTCAACCGCTGCATGGCGGCCGTGCTGGTGGTCACGGCGCTGTGGATGGCCACGGTCTAGGCCGGCAGGAGCACACCCATGACAACACAGGGTATGAAAACACTGGGCCTGATTGGCGGCATGAGCTGGGAGTCGACCGTCCCCTACTATCGCCAGATCAATGAAACCGTCAAAGCCCGGTTGGGCGGCCTGCATTCTGCCCGAATCATTCTGTACAGCGTGGACTTTGCAGAAATTGAACAGCTGCAAGCCAGCGGCCAGTGGCAAGCCGCCGGCGCCCTGCTGGCCCATGTCGCGCAAAATCTCGAAGGCGCCGGTGCTGACGCGTTGGTGCTGTGCACCAACACCATGCACAAGGTAGCCGATGCCATTTCAGCGGCGGTCAGCATCCCCCTGCTGCACATCGCCGACCCCACGGCACTCGCCATCCAGCACGCGGGCTACACCACCGTGGGCTTGCTCGGCACCAGTTTCACCATGGAACAGGACTTTTACCGCAGCCGCCTGGAACAAAACCACGGCTTGGCGGTACTGACACCGCCCAAGGCCGACCGAGACCGGGTGCACCAGATCATTTACCAGGAGCTGTGCCTGGGCCAGGTGCATGACGCCTCGCGCCAGACCTACCTGCGGGTGATCGCCGACCTGGGCGCACAAGGCGCACAAGCCATTATTCTGGGTTGCACCGAAATCGCCATGCTGATTCAGCCAGAAGAGTGTCAATTGCCTCTTTTTGACACCACGGCATTACACGCCCGCAGCGCCGCACACTGGGCCATGTCAGCGCCCGGCCCATGACAGCCCTGAAGCGCGAAACCCTTGGTATGTGGCTGGGCGTGCTGGGGGTGGCCATCTTTGCGGTGACACTGCCCATGACACGATTGGCCACGGGCACGGCCGAGGCACCACAACTCTCGCCCTGGTTTGTCACCTTTGGACGGGCCGCGCTAGCAGGAGCGCTGTCGCTGGTGTTTCTGGCGGTAACCCGCTCTACTTTGCCCACCGCCACACAACACAAATCACTGGACATGGCGCTGATGGGCAACGCCATCGGCTACCCGCTGCTGCTAGGTTTTGCACTGCGCCAGGTCACATCTGGCCACGCCGCCGTGATCACTGCCCTGCTGCCACTGGCCACGGCAGCCATTGCCGCCTGGGTGCTACACCAACGGGCGCGCCTGGGTTTTTGGATCTGCGCGGTGCTGGGCAGCGCGCTGGTGGTGTCGTTTTCGCTGCTGCGCACCCACCAACAGGGTCACGGCTTTGGCTTTGAGTGGGCTGATTTGCTGCTGCTGGGCGCCGTGCTGGCCGCATCCACGGGCTACGTGTACGGTGCGCAGGTCACCCATGCGTTGGGCGCCGAACGCGTCATTTGCTGGATCTGCGTGATGGCGCTACCGCTGACCGTGCCCGGTGCACTGCTCACCTGGCCAGCGCACAGCGTGGACCCATCAGCCTGGCTGGGATTGGTCTATGTGGGTGTGTTTTCGATGTGGGCGGGCTTTTTTGCCTGGTACCGTGGCATGGCCATGGGCGGCGCCCTGAAAGTGAGCCAAACACAATTGCTGCAACCGTTCTTGAGCATCTTGGCCGCCGTTCCCATTTTGGGCGAACCCCTGGAATGGGTTACCCTAGGGTTTGCGCTGGCTGTCATGGCCACCGTGTTTTTGGGCAAGCGTTATTCTGCCCCTCTCCCAGTTGTTTACAGAACGTCAAAAAAATCCTCATGACCACCTCTACTTCCTCCTGGCATCTTGCGCGCCGCGCCGCGCGCATGAACCCCTCTGTGATCCGCGAAATCCTGAAAGTCACCGAAAAGCCGGGCATCATCAGTTTTGCCGGCGGCCTGCCCTCCAGCAAAACTTTTCCGGTGACCGAGTTCGAAGCCGCCTGCGCCAAAGTGCTCAAGGATGACCCGGCCGGTGCCCTGCAGTACGCCGCCAGCGAAGGCTACGGGCCGCTGCGCGAGATGGTGGCCCATAGGCTGCCCTGGAACGTCGACCCGGCACAAGTTCTGATCACCACCGGCTCACAGCAGGGGCTGGACCTGGTGGCCAAGGTCTTGATTGACGCGGACAGCAAAATTCTGGTCGAGTCGCCCACCTACCTGGGCGCGGTCATGGCCTTTATCCCGATGGAACCCAAGGTGGTGAGCGTGGCCAGTGACGAACACGGTGTGGACATCGCTGACCTGTCGCAAAAAGCCGACGATGCCCGTTTTCTTTACGTGCTGCCCAATTTTCAAAACCCCACGGGCAACACCATGTCCGAGAGCCGCCGGGGCGCTTTGAGCGAACTGGCAACCCAGCGCGGCTTGCCCTTGATTGAAGACAACCCCTACGGCGACTTGTGGTTCGATGTGCCGCCGCCCGCGCCCCTGACCGCACGCAACCCGGATGGCTGCATTTACCTGGGGTCGTTCTCCAAGGTGCTGGCCCCGGGCCTGCGCCTGGGCTTTGTGGTGGCGCCGAAAGCGGTTTATCCCAAACTGCTGCAAGCCAAGCAAGCCGCCGACCTGCACAGCCCCGGTTTTAACCAGCGCATGATTGCAGAAGTCATGAAAGACGGCTTTTTGGAGCGCCACGTGCCCACCATTCGCGCGCTGTACAAAGCCCAACGCGATGCCATGCTGGAGGCCCTGGCACACGAAATGCCAGCAGGCGACCCCGACAGCACCCTGACCTGGAACACCCCCGCAGGCGGCATGTTCTTGTGGGCACGCCTGCCCAAGGGCATGAGCGCGGTTGATTTGCTGCCCTTTGCCGTTGAACAAGGTGTGGCCTTTGTACCAGGCGCGCCGTTTTACGCCGACCATGGCGACGCGCGCACCCTGCGCCTCTCGTTCGTCACCCCCAGTGTGGATGAAATTCACCGCGGCGTAGCTTCGCTGGCCGTAGCGCTGAAAATTTATGCCGCCAGCCTGCAGGTGTGAGGTCATGAAAAACCAACCGGTGGCCTGCTGCGCCAGTGCGCGGCCAAGTCCTGCCCACGTATCGCCCCGGCGACAAGTGCATCCAGTCAATATCGCTTAAATTCAGGTCATGGGCATTCTTTACTTGGTCCGCCATGGACAAGCCTCGTTTGGCGCCGACGATTACGATCAATTGAGCGATTTGGGCTTGCGTCAGAGCGTGCAGCTAGGGCGCTACTTTGCCAGTAAAAACATGTCTTTTGATGCCGTACTTGGCGGCACCTTGCGCCGCCACAGCCAAACCCTGGACGGCATCAGGGAGGGCATGGGCCTGGCGACCCAACACAGCCTGCAGTGGCCGGGCCTGAACGAATACGACAGCGACGCTGTGATTGCGGCCATACACCCCGAGCCGCTGGCGCGCGACACCACGCCCGAGAATTACCGCCACCACTTTCGGCTGCTGCGCGCCGGATTGCTGCAATGGATGCTGGGCAACTCCCAGCCCCAGGGCATGCCGAGCTGGCAGACCTTTGGGCAACAGGTGGTGGCAGTGCTTGACCATGTGCGGCGCAGCCAGGCCGAACGTGTGCTGCTGGTGTCAAGCGGTGGCCCGATTGCCAGCGCCATCGGCCATGTGCTGGGTACGCCGCCCGAGGCCACGGTCGAGCTCAACATGCGGCTGCGCAACACGGCCATCACCGAATTTTCCTTTGGACCCAAGCGCCACACACTCCTGACCTACAACACGCTGCCGCATCTGGAACACCTTGATTTTGCGCAATGGGTAAGCCACGCCTAGGCGCATGTCAGGATGCGGCGCTGGCGCCTGCCGAACCCCACATCGGTTTCATCTGCCAGTGCTGCAGCCACTGCGGAAAATCATGCGCGGGCATGGGGCGCGCAATGGCATACCCCTGACCCAACTCACAGCCCATTTGCAACAGCAAATGGCCATGCGCCTCGGTCTCGACGCCTTCGGCGATGACCCTGCGCTTGAAGGCTGCCGCCAAGCCGATCACCCCCTGCAAAATGGCCAGGTCATCCGGATCATCAAGCATGTCGCGCACAAAGCTCTGGTCTATCTTGAGCAGACTAACACCCAAATGTTTGAGGTAGCTCAGTGACGAGTAGCCCGTGCCAAAGTCGTCCAGCGCAAACAAAACACCGATCCGGTGACAGTCTTCAATCACTTGCGAGACGCCCGCCAAATCATTGAGGGCGCTGGTTTCGAGTATCTCAACCTCCAGCTGCGCTGGCCGGACCTGCGGGTGTGCGGCCAGCAAGTCCTGCAGGTACGCGGCAAAATTGCCTTGCTGGAGTTGCCGGGCGCCCACATTGACGCTGACGTTGAAGCGCTCCGACAGGGCCAAGTCTTCATTTTGCCAGTGTTCAATCTGGCTTAAAGCGGTATCGATCACCCATTCGCCCATCGCCACCGCCAGCGCATGCTCCTCAATGACAGGCAAAAACAAGGCGGGTGCCAGCAAGCCCTTGTCAGGGTGTTGCCAACGAATCAAGGCTTCAACCCCGATCACGGCACCCGTGCGCATATTGACTTTGGGTTGGTAATAAAGCACAAACTCGTTGGCGACCAACGCGTTGCGAATGCTCTCCAGGCTCTCAAAATGACCCCGCGTCGTACGGTCTTGTTCAGCATCGAAGAAGTGAAAACGGTTTTTCCCTGCAAGTTTGGCCTGGTACATGGCCTGGTCGGCCTGGCGCAGCAATTGGTCGGCTTCCAAGGCTTCGGTCTGTGGGTAAAAGGTGACCCCCAGGCTGGCAGAAATTTGCAACGAAAACTCGGCCAGTTGCACCGTCTCGGCGGCCGCTGTGAGCAGGCGATTGAGCAGAGGCACCGCTGCTTGACTGTCGTCCAGGTCAATCAACACGGCCACAAATTCGTCGCCACCGATACGTGCCAGGGTATCGCCTTCGCGTAGCGCCAGTTTCATGCGGGTGGCCACGTGCCTGAGTAAATGGTCGCCAAGCGCATGGCCATGGCGGTCATTGATGCTTTTGAAACCGTCCAGGTCAAGATAAACCACCGCCAGTTGCTGGCAACGCCGGACACTCTGGGTCATGGCCAGGTGCAGCCGGTCTGCCAATAACACCCGATTCGGCAGCCCGGTTAACACGTCATAGTGGGCGATGTGCTCCAGCTCTTTTTCATGCTCTTTGATGGCGGTAATGTCCGAAAACAAGGCCACATAATTCTTGAACTGTCCCTGGTGATCTGGAACGGCCGAAATATTGAGCATTTCGGCATACACCTCACCATTTTTGCGCCGGTTCCAGATTTCACCGTACCACTGACCGTCACAGCTCAGGGCAGCCCACATGGTTTGATAAAAATCCAGCGACTGTTGGCCCGAACTCAAAATGCGGGGGGTTTGCCCCAGCGCCTCGTCACGCGAATAGCCGGTGATGCGGGAAAAGGATTCGTTGACATCAATGATGACGCCAGCAGCATCGGTGATCAAGATGCCCTCGCGGGCGTGGGTGAAAACATTGGCCGTCAACAGCAGCCTTTCGTGGGCATTTTTGCTCTCGGTAATGTCCTCTGAGATACCCAACAGGTATTTCATGCGGCCATCACCACCGCGAATGCCCACCTTGCGTGTGTGCAAAAACCGTAACCCTTTGCGGGCCGTCTGGATCGGCTCCAGCGGGGTGTCCTGCACGCCCATGCCACCGTCCAGAACCTCCCGGTCTTTGCGTATGAAGTCATCAGCCTGCCCGGGCGGGAAAAAGTCCATATCGCTTTTGCCGATCAGGTCGTCGCGGCCATAACCCAGCAAATCTTCACCCGCACGGTTCAACAGCACAAAACGCAAGCTGCTCGCTTCCTTCAAGAAGATCATCAGCGGCGCGTTTTCCACAATGGCCTCGGTCAGCGCCTTGGCTTCCATCAGTGCCTGCTCGGTCCGCTTGCGCTCGGCGATGTCACGCAAAAAAACCACCAGGCGCCCGGTCTCAACCGCGTGGTGTTGAGCACTGACTTCAACGTCAAACACCTTGCCGTCTTTGGCACGGTGCTGCGTTTCAAAACGATCCGAGCCCAATATCACGATCCTTTGAATGTGCGCAGGGCTCAGCTTGTCGGACGCCTTTGCTTCAAGCTGGCTGATGTGCATGCTCAACAACTCGCCAACGGTATAACCACTCATGCGCGCATAGGCCTGATTGACTTCAAGCAAACGTCCTTGCAGATCTGACAGCCAGAAGCCGTCCATGGCGGCCTGCAAGATGCTGCGGTGCCGGTGTTCGCTTTTGCGCAAGGCAGCCACGGTTTCGGCCACAGCGTCCTGACTCGACAGCATTTTGCCAAGCAACAAGGTGAGCAGCGGAAAAGCCAGCATGATCGGCAGACCCAGGCTTTGCAGCGTCTGCCACCCCAACGGGGCTGGCAAGGTAACCATCAGCAACAACTCGGTGATGTGCACCACAAGACCAAGCAACAGCAACTGGTGCAACCGAATTGCAAGCTTGGGCTGACGCCAGCGCCGGTAAAAATACCAGCCCCATGTGGCGGCGGAAACGATGACCAGCACGCCCATGGTGGCGCCGGCACCGCCCAGAGCCAGACGGTACACCAGCGCCAGGGAAGCCGCTATGCCAGCCGCCAAGGGGCCAAAAAACAAGCCGCACAGGCTCAGCGTGACCGTGCGCGGGTCAAAAATCAGGCCCGGCCCCAACGCCATCGGCGCCACCATGTTGACCAGGGTGGCAGCACCAAACAGCAGACCTTGCAAAATCGCCTGCCGCGAGGAAGATTCTTGACTGCGCGTGATCAAACCCGAGGTCAGCACCATGGCCACCAGAATGGCCATGTTGTAGGTCAGCTCAAGGGCGACAGACAACATGGTTTGACCTTGTCAAGATTTGGAATTGACGGTCATTCTATGCTGCGTAGGCAAAAAAAAGCACCCGAAGGTGCCTTTCAGACTGCCTGCGGGCAGCAGGGAATTAAGCCTTTTGGGTCACTGCTGCGGCGGCGCTCAGCGCTTGTTCGGTCACGGCAGCGATGTTGCTTTCAGCCACAGCCAGGGCCTTTTTAGCCGAGCTTTGGGCGGAATCAATGGCAGTCTGACTAGAAGCCAAAGCGCTCTTGAACACAGCCACAGCCGACTCGGTACCGGCTGGTGCATTTTTGGCCACATTTTCAACCACCTGGTTAAACGCTTTTTGTGCATCAGCAGCCTTGCCTTCAAAGGCTTTGCTGAATTCAGCACCGGTTTCCACCGCGATGCCGTACACATGACGGCTGTAAGCCACCGATTTTTCAACCATGGGAGCCACCAAGCTGGTTTGCAAAGCCAGGGCTTGCTGCAGGTCTTTGGCAGCCAGGGCAGCCTGGGCGTGGCTGAAAGATTCAGTCATCAAGGCCTTAGCGGCAGCCATGTTCAACTCCACCAGCTTTTCCAGGCCAGCGAACGATTTGGTGGCGAGGGCCTTGGTGGTGTCAAAGGCGGCTTGGTTGGTCGCAGTGATTTGGTCAGCGGTGATAAACATGTGAGTTCCTTTGAAAGGGGTTGATTGCGTTGAAACGTCCGGGTGAGCGGCTTATGTTGCAGTGCAGCATGGGTTGAATTATAGGGAAAACCCGCAACCTCGCAAGTCTTTTTTGTTGCACTGCAGCAAAAAAATTAGAGGTACGCCTCTAAGCGAAACAATCCAGCCGCAGACTCAGCGCCACAAAATCAGTGCCGTCCCCACCACCGTCAACACCGCCCCCAGCCAGGCCCCTGGCGCAGGCGCACGCTTGAGTTGCAGCCATAACAACGGCAGCACCAGGATAGGCGACACCGACGACAAAATGGCAACCATGCCAATATCGCCCTTTTCCAGCGCCAGCAGTACCAGCGTCATGCCAATTCCCATGGCAATAAAACCATTGAGCCCGGTTTGCGCCAGCACCCGCAGCGTGGGCGGCTGGCTGGCACGCGCCGCCTGAAAACCCGCCAACAGCAACATTGCGTGCGCGGCCGTGGCCACCGTGACCCGCACCGCCGAGGCCATGATCGGGTCCACCTGCTGCGCCATCACCGGCTTGGCAATCAGGGAGCCCACGGCCTGGCACAAAGCCGCCAGCAAAGCCAACGCCACACCCAACCCCACATGGCCATGGTCAAGCTCCCAGTCATGGGTTTCGCCCTTGTGGCGGCCCAATAAAATGGCCAGCATCACCCCAACCAGGGTCAGCACGCCACCCAACAGGGCCTGCAAACTCATGCGCTCATCGAGCAGCGCAAAACCCAGCGCCGCACTGAAGGCGGCGTGGGTGGCAAAGAGCACCCCCGCACGGCGTGGCCCAAGCCGGTTGATGGCCGAGAACAGGGCGGTGTCACCAACAAAGATACCAATCAGGCCACTGATGGCCATGACACCCCAGGCATGGCCGTCGAAGCTGTGCCAGCTGCCCTGAACGGCAACCACCGACCACAACATCACGGCCACCATCGCCATGCGCCAGCGGGTGAAGGCAAAAGCCCCCAGATGGCGCGCCGGCGTGACCGACATCACGCTGCCCACCGCCCAGCAGGCAGCAGCCCCCAGGGCCAACAGGTCGTAAGGGGCCATCAACCGAACGCGGGTCGTGCCGTCAAGGTATCGGCGGGCAGGTGATCCACTTCAACCAGCAGCCTGGCCAGCGCCAACCCGGCGGCATCGATGAGGGCCTGCCCCTTTTCAGCCGTGGCATTGGCCGCGTCACCCACCGCCCCGGCCGGGTTGTAGTCTTGGCTCTGCCAGCCCAGCTTGGCGCTTTTGCCGTTGCCCAGAATCTCAAAACAACTGGCGCGCGTCTGCGCCGCAGAGGTGAAGTTGCGCGCCTGCGCCATGTCCACCCGGGCCGGATCCAGCGCCAGCACCATCGAGGTTTCGATGTCGCCACCATGGATACCGAAGCGATGCTCCTCGGCACTGAACAAGGCATTAACATCCTGGCCCTGCGCGTCCGTCAGCGGCAAATTAAACCAGCTCACGCTGTACACCAACATGTCCAGGCGCGCGCGCAGGTCACGCGCCACCAGGTCCATCACACTGACATTGCCACCGTGGCTATTGAACAGCACCAGCTTGGTGATGCCGGTGGCTGCCACCGACTCAGCCATGTCGGTCCAGAGTCGCAAAATGGTTTCGTTCTTCAGGGTCAGCGTACCGGGAAAACGCGCGTGCTCCGGGCTCAGGCCGACCGCTTGCGTCGGCAAAAAAAGCACCGGCAACTCATCCGGCAAATGGTCCAACGATGCCGCCACAATGCCGTCGACCAGCACGGTGTCAACACTCAGCGGCAGGTGCGGGCCATGCTGCTCGGTCGCCGCCACCGGCAACACGGCGATGGTGCGCGCAGCCAAGCCACAAGAATGCAAGTGCGCAAAGTCAAGCGTGGTCCAGTCAGCCCAAAAGCGCGAGGAGCTAGCCATGGCAGGGTTCAGGCTTTCTTCATGAACTCGGCCTTGAGCATGAACGCGCCCTGGTCGGTTTTGCAGTCAACCTCATGGTCACCCGCACCTTCGGGCAAACGGATGCCCTTGATCTTGGTACCCTTTTTCAGCACGATGGACGAACCCTTGACCTTCAGGTCCTTGATCAGGATCACCGTGTCACCATCGGCCAGCGGGTTGCCATTGGCGTCCTTGACCGGGCCACTGGCATCGTCACCGGCCTCGGTTGCCGCAGCCTGGGGCCACTCAAAACCGCAATCTGGACACACATAGTTGTCACCGTCCGGGTAAGTGTTTTCAAGAGTGCATTGGGGGCAGGCGGGCAAATTGGACATGGTAATTGAAGGCAAAGAAACAGATTGTAGAGGTCGCTATCATCCCCGCATGACTAAAAAAAGTTCACGCAACATCACGGGCGACTCCTTTTTTGCCTGGGATGGCGACGTACTGGTGGTTAATATCCTGGGCAAACCCAGCGCCAGCAAAGACGCCATTGGCAAGCCATTTGGCAAGCAGCTCAAGGTCAGCGTCACGGCGGCGCCGGTGGCAGGCCGCGCCACCGACCACATGCTGCGCTTTCTGGCACCGCACTTTGGCGTCAGCGCCTCTGACATTGAGGTGGTATTTGGCCGTATGAATGTAAACAAGCAATTACGCATCAAAGCCCCGACCAAGCTGCCCGCCGTTTTTAACCAACAGACTGAACAGGCGTCGCTGTTTGGTGCTGACCTTTGAGACCAAACACCGGTCCACCCGCGGAACTTCACGACCACCTCTGCCTCTTACAGCACCATGATCCTCCTGAAACACCTGACGCGCCCTCTCGCTGCGCTGCTTTTCACAGCCAGCTGCGCGCTATCGACCGGTGCCATCGCACAAAACAGTTTTAAAACCGCCGTCACCACCGAGCAGGTCCAGGCCGAGTTGATGGCCCACGCGCCCGATGGCGTGGACCCCGGCAAGGCGGTCTGGGTCGGGCTGCAACTGCACCACCAGCCGGATTGGCACACCTACTGGAAGAACTCTGGCGACTCGGGCCTGGCCACCAGCCTGAGCTGGACGCTGCCCGACGGCGTGCTGGCGGGCGACATCGCCTGGCCGCTGCCGGTCAAGATCCCGATCGGCAACCTCGCCAACTACGGTTATGACAACACCGTGCTGCTGCCGGTGCCGCTGACGATCACACCCGACTTCAAACCCTCGGTGCTGAACCCCGAACTCGAGGTCAAACTGCGTGCCAGCTGGCTGGTGTGCAAGCTCGAATGTGTACCGCAGGACGGTGACTTTGTGCTGCGCATTCCGGTCAAGGGCTCCACGGCCATGCAGGGTGCCGCCTTCGAAGCCGCCTTCAAAGCCCAACCCCAGCCGCTGTCACAAGCGAGCAGCATTGCCATAGAGGACCGCACACTCAGGGTATCGGTGATCGGACTGCCTGCCAGTCTGCAAGGTCAAACACTGGAATTTTTCCCGGAAACCCCCGAAATCATCGAGACAGCAGCCAAATGGACGCAAAGCTGGCAGGGTGCCGTGTGGACCGCCGTGGTGCCTATTGCCCAGCACCGCAGCGGCGACCCGCAAGTGATGCCGCTGGTGCTGGCGGCACAGTTAGGCAGCGAGCGCCTGGGCTTTGTCACCCAGGCCAAGGTCACCGGCACCTGGCCCGCCATGGTGGCGCCGTCTGCGGCAAACGCAACAACACCAGCAACCCAGTGGGCACCGGGCAGCACGCCGGCAAACCTGCCCTCCTCACTTTGGCTGGCACTGCTCGGTGCCCTGCTGGGCGGCATGATCCTGAACCTGATGCCCTGCGTCTTCCCGGTGCTGGCCATCAAGGTGGTGGGTTTTGCCCGCCATGGCAATAACCCGCGCCGCCAGCGCGTCGGTGGCCTGGCTTACAGCGCGGGCGTGGTGCTGTCATTTGTTGCCCTGGGCGCTCTGATGCTGGTGCTGCGTGGCGCTGGCGCGCAATTGGGCTGGGGCTTTCAATTGCAGTCGCCAGCTGTGGTCGCAGCGCTGGCCGCGCTGTTTACCGTGATCGGGCTCAATTTGGCCGGCGTGTTTGAATTTGGCCAGTTTGTGCCCTCAAACGTAGCGCTGCTGGAGGCCAAAAATCCGTCGGTGGATGCGTTTTTGTCGGGTATTCTGGCGGTGGTGATTGCCTCGCCCTGCACGGCGCCGTTCATGGGCGCCTCACTTGGTTTGGCGCTGGCGCTGCCCCCGCTGCAGGCGTTGGCGATTTTTGCCACCCTGGGACTGGGTATGGCGCTGCCCTATCTGGCGGCTAGCTGGTCTCCGGCGCTGGCCCGCAAGCTGCCGCGCCCGGGTGCCTGGATGGCCACTTTCCGCCACGCCATGGCGTTCCCTATGTTTGCCACCGTGGTCTGGCTGGTCTGGGTACTGGGCCAACAAAGTGGCATTGACGGAGCCGCAACCCTGTTAACGCTGCTGCTGAGCTTGGCGCTGGTGATCTGGACGCTGGGCCTGCGGGGTCGCACCCGCTGGGTGATGTCGACGCTGGCGATAGCGGTGTTCGCTCTCTTGACCGCGTCCATTGGCCAAAATGTCATCCGACCGCAGGAAAACACCAGCAATCCGGCCAGCACCGCGTTGTGGCAGCCCTGGGCACCTGGCAAGGTGGATCAGGTTCTGGCCAGTGGCGCGCCGGTGTTTGTGGACTTTACCGCTGCCTGGTGTGTGACCTGCCAGTACAACAAGAAAACAACATTGGCCAACGCCGAGGTCCTGGCCGACTTTGCCGCCAGAAAAGTTACGCTCTTGCGCGCCGACTGGACCCGCCAGGACCCCGCTATTACCGCCGCGCTGGCGCAGTTGGGGCGTAACGGTGTGCCGGTTTACGTGCTGTACCAGACAGGTCGTGCCCCAGTGGTACTGTCAGAAATTTTGTCAGTGGCTGAAGTGCGCACTGCGCTGGCGACGCTGTAGTCTGCCCGAAAAACAAGAAGGGTTGATCCTGGTCAAACGTTCTGCCCGTTTGCCTAAGGAAATCTTAAGACTCGACGGTTAGGCTTAACCCTATCTTAATTAGGGGAACGTGTATGCGAGTATTTAATTCATTCACTTTAAGTTTGACCTTGCTGGCTAGCAGCACCATGGCCTTGGCCGATGGCGGTGGCCAGCGCCTGGCCTTGCTACCCAAAATGGCAACTGAATGTTCTGCCTGCCACATCGCCTTCAGGCCCAATTTTTTGCCCACCTCCGCGTGGAAACAGGTGATGGGCTCACTGGACAAACATTACGGCACGGATGCCTCCCTGAGTCCGGCTGACCAGCAAGAAATCACAGAATGGATTGTTGCCAATTCGCAGGAACTGGGTGAAGCACCGCCTGACAACCGCATCACCAAGGCGTTCTGGTTCACCCGCAAACACGGTACCAACCATGTCAAAGCCGATGTCTGGCGCCGCAGCTCGGTGAAAAGTCCGACCAACTGCCAGGCCTGCCACGTCGATGCGGCCAACGGCGACTTCAACGAGCACAATATCCGTATTCCCCGCTAAACCGATTTTCCCATTTTTCTTCTTAATTTAAAGGACACATCATGATCTCTACATTTCGCCCGACCCACTTGCTCGCCTGCCTGGCCCTGAGCACGCCCATGCTGGCCAGTGCCAACCCGATTCTGGACGGCTACAAAGCCGAGATCAAAGGCAGCTTCACCGCTGCCGCCGGGGAAAAACTGTACAAGACCGTTGGCCCAAATCAATTGTCGTGCGCGTCCTGCCACACCGACTCACCCAAAAATGCAGGTAAACACGCCAAAACCAACAAAGCCATCGACCCGCTGGCACCCAGCGCCAACCCGAAGCGCTTCACTGATGCCGCCCAGGTGGAAAAATGGTTCAAACGCAATTGCAACGATGCCCTGGGCCGCGCCTGCACAACGCAGGAAAAAGGCGACTTCATGACCTACGTCCTGTCCGTCAAATAAGGTGCATGTCATGAAATTGATCCAATCCTTGCTGATGCTGCTGTTGGCCGCCTGCGCGCTGGGCGCTCAAGCCAAATATAACGGCGAAGACCGGGGCAAACCCGTCATGCCGTCCGAGAACAATGCCAAGATGCAAGCCGAATGCTCCGGCTGCCACATGGCTTACCCGGCTGGTTTGCTGCCTGCAGCTTCCTGGAAAAAGCTGATGGCAGGTCTGGACAAACACTTCGGCACTGATGCCAGCCTGTCGCCGCAAGACACCAAAGAAATCACTGACTACCTGGTGAAATACGCATCCAACCGCTGGACTTCCAGCGCCGCCCCGTTGCGTATCACCGAGGGCGAATGGTTCAAGAACAAGCACGACAGCAGCGAGATCAACCCGTCCATCTGGAAGCGCGAGTCGGTCAAGAGTCCGGGCAATTGCTCAGCGTGCCACCAGGCTGCCGAACGCGGTGACTTTAACGAAGACCGCATTCGCATCCCCCAGTAAATAAAGGCACACCCGATGCAACGCACCCTGATCTGGGACCTTCCCACCCGTCTGTTTCACTGGACCCTGGCCAGCAGTTTTGCGCTCGCCTGGCTCACCAGCGAGGGTGACCGGTGGCGCTCGATCCACGTGTTTCTGGGTTATTTGATGTTGGGACTGGTGGTTTTTCGCCTGATCTGGGGCTTTACCGGGTCACACTTTTCGCGCTTTTCCAGCTTCTGGTTTGGCCCCAAAGAGGCGCTTGACTACCTCAAACAGGTGACGACCAGGCATGCGCCGCGCCACGTCGGGCACAACCCCACCGGTAGCTTGGCCATTTATATTTTATTGGTCATGTCGGTAGCGGTGGGGCTCACTGGTGTGGTCACTTTGGGCGGGGACGAACAACAAGGCATCACGGCAGGCTGGTTGAGCTTTGCCCAGGTTCAAACCTTGAAGCAGTTGCATGAACTCGGCGCCATCGCCATGCTGCTGGTGGTTGCGGGACACATCACCGGCGTGGTGGTGGAAAGCGTGCTGCACAAGGAAAACCTGGCGCGCGCCATGGTCAGTGGCTTCAAAATGGCCGAAGCAGGTACGCCAAAAGCCACGGCACACCCCTGGGTAGCGGTGCTGCTGCTGCTGACCATGCTGGGCTTTGGCGGCTGGTGGTTTTATTACGCCATCGACAAGAACATTGACAACCAGGCTTGGCACATCAAACTGGAAACGGGTGTGGGCGAAGAGCCGCACGTGAAATTTGTCGGCAAACAATTGCCAGACAACAAGCTATGGCGCGACGAATGTGGCAGCTGCCATGCGGTGTTTTACCCGGCCCTGTTACCGGAGCGCTCGTGGCAAAAAATGATGGCAGAACAAGACCAGCATTTTGGCTCCGACCTGGGCCTGGACGGCGCCACCACGGCGGAAGTGCTGCAGTTCATGGTGGACAACTCAGCCGACAAACACCTGACCGAGGCCGCCTTCAAAATCGAACAATCCGTGCCCAAAGCGCACACGCCGCTGCGCATCACCGAGACCCCGTACTGGGTCGAAAAACACCGCGAAATTGCCGCCGCCGACTGGGCTAACCCGCTGGTCCTGAGCAAAAGCAACTGCGCCGCCTGCCACAGTGATGCCGACGACGGCAGCTTTGAAGACGGGGCCATGCATATCCCGAAAGCACCAGCCAAAGTGGCTTCTGCAGCTTCCCAACCCTGACACATAAGCTGACTCGCCGGGGGTGCATTTTTTGGGTGCGCCTGAATGCGACAATTAGGCCATGAATTCGACCACCTCCTCCTTTGCCCCCCTGAAAAACGACACCTTTTTGCGCGCTTGTTTGCGTCAGGCCACCGACTACACACCGATCTGGATGATGCGCCAGGCCGGGCGTTTTTTGCCCGAGTACCGGTCGACCCGCGCCAAAGCAGGCAGCTTCATGGGCCTGGCCACAAACACCGACTTTGCCACCGAAGTCACGCTGCAACCCCTGGACCGTTTCCCGATTGATGCCGCCATTTTATTCAGCGACATCCTGACCGTGCCGGATGCCATGGGTTTGGGCTTGAGTTTTGCGCTAGGCGAAGGCCCCAAGTTCGCCCACCCGGTGCGCGACGAAGCGGCTGTGACCAAACTCGAAGTCCCCGACATGAACAAACTGCGCTACGTGTTTGACGCCGTCACGTCGATACGCACCGCACTGAATGGCCGCGTGCCGCTGATTGGTTTTAGCGGTAGCCCCTGGACGCTGGCCTGTTACATGGTTGAAGGCGCCGGCTCCGACGACTACCGGCTGGTCAAAACCATGCTGTATGGCCGCCCGGACCTGATGCACAAGATTTTGCAGGTCAATGCGGATTCAGTGGCGCAATACCTTAACACCCAAATCGAGGCGGGCGCCCAGGCCGTCATGATTTTTGACAGCTGGGGCGGCGTGCTGGCCGACGGCGCGTTCCAGGAATTCAGCCTGTCCTACACCCGCCGCGTGCTGTCGCAATTGCACAAGGAATACAACGGCGCCCGAATTCCCAGTATTGTGTTCACCAAAGGTGGTGGCCAGTGGCTCGACGAAATGGAGTCGCTGGACTGCAATGTGCTAGGACTTGACTGGACCGTCAATCTAACCAAAGCCCGCGCCCTGGTGGGCGGCAGCAAAGCCTTGCAAGGCAATCTGGACCCCAACGTGCTGTTTGCACAGCCGACGCAAATTGAGGCCGAAGTGGTCAAGGTGCTCAACGCCTTTGGTACCCCCCACAGCGGCGCGGGTACGGGTCCGACGCACATTTTCAACCTGGGACACGGCATCAGCCAGCACACGCCGCCAGAACATGTCGCCGCGCTGGTGCAAGCGGTTCACAGCCATTCACGCCAAATGCGCGGTGCTTGCTGATTTGCCAGCCCGCTAGCACTTTTTTCACCATTTTTCCAGTCAAACCGACAAAAAAATTGTAACTTATGCACAAAAATGGGCAAACTGCGCAAGCAGAAAGGGTGACCTCAAGTCCCTCGCTATTAAACCCATAGCGACTGCAAGTCATTGATTTATAAGTATTTTTAAAATTGCCTGTTTTCTGTGCAGCCTAACACAAGCCTTGATTGGCAAGGCTTCGAAGGCTTTGTTGACCTGTTATCAACATAGTTATCCACAGAAAACTTGAATGACTGATAAAAGCCCTCAAAATCAAGCACTTAAGGTCATTTCCGCCAGTTCACTTGAACAAAATGCCGCAAGCTTCCGCGCCACCCACATCCCAAATCCAGGTCCTGGTGCACACCCCGGCCTACAGCCAGATGGCCAGCGCCTTAAGCTACCTGAGCAGCGAGGTGCCGCCGCCGGGCACGCTGGTGCGGGTGCCTTTGGGCCAACGTGAACTGCTCGGCGTGGTCTGGGATGACAGTCCGGCGCAAGCACAGCAAAGCACAGTTGAACCCGCCAAACTGCGCCCGATCGCTGATGTGCTCACGTCTTTGCCCCCCTTGAGCAGCCACTGGCGCAGCCTGATCAGTTTCGCCGCCAGCTACTACCAACGTGCGAAGGGAGAAGTGGCATTGGCAGCGCTGCCACCGCAACTGCGTGATCTGAGCCAGGTGCAACTCGGCCGAAAGCTGAAAAAGCTCGCCAAAATAGCCAATCAGCCAATGCCCGCCACGACCGGCGTTGCCGCAGACACCACAGCGGCCCTTCAACAGGCCGCTGTGGCAGCACCCCATGGCGTGGTGCTCAGTGCTGAGCAGACGGTGGCCATTGACCAATTCAGAAACCATAACGGACCGTTTTTGTTATTTGGTGCCACTGGCAGCGGCAAAACTGAAGTGTTCATGCACTGCACAGCCGAGTTACTGGCCGCATCACCCCAGGCCCAGGCACTGGTGATGGTGCCGGAAATCAACCTGACGCCACAGCTTGAAGAGCGCTTCAAGGCCCGTTTTTGCAGCCTCTATGGCATGGAGGCCGTGGTCTCGATGCACAGCGGCATGACCCCGGCGCAGCGCTTGAACAGCTGGTTGGCGGCACACAGCGGTGCTGCCCGCATCGTGCTGGGCACCCGCATGGCCGTGTTTGCGTCCATGCCCCAGCTCAAGCTGATCATCGTTGACGAAGAGCATGACCCAAGCTACAAAAGTGGCGAAGGTGCACGTTACTCGGCCCGCGATCTGGCCATTTACCGCGGTCATCTGGAAGGTGCCAAAGTGATGCTGGGCTCGGCCACGCCGTCGCTCGAGAGTTGGCATCACAGTCGCCCCGCGCCGGAGGGCGGACGCTACCACAGGCTGGAAATGCCCAGTCGTGTTGGCAGCGGCCAGCTGCCCCTGGTGCGCCGGGTCGACATGAACCACCAGCCCAAAGCCTGCATCATCTCACCGCCCTTGCTCGCCGCCATCGCCGAGCGTATCGCCCGTGGCGAGCAAAGCATGGTGTTCCTGAACCGGCGCGGCTACGCCCCGGTGCTGCAATGCACTGACTGCGACTGGAAAAGCGAGTGTCCCCACTGCAGCGCCTACCGCGTGTACCACAAGATTGACCGCACCCTGCGCTGTCACCACTGCGGCCTGAGCGAACGCGTGCCGCGCGCCTGTCCGGCCTGTGGCAACCCCGACATCGCACCCATGGGGCGCGGCACCGAACGACTCGAAGAACACCTGGCCGAGTTGCTGGTCCAGGTGCACCGCCCGGACGGCCAGCCGGTGCGTATTGTGCGCATCGATGCCGACACCACCCGCCTCAAGGGGGCGCTCGAATCGCAGCTAGCCCAAGTGCACGCAGGCGACGTGGATGTGCTGGTGGGCACCCAAATGATTGCCAAGGGGCACGACTTTCGACGCATCACGCTGGTGGCTGCGGTCAACCCCGACAACGCCCTGTTTTCCAGCGACTTTCGTGCGCCAGAGCGCCTTTTCAGCCTGTTGATGCAGGCCGCTGGCCGGGCTGGACGGGACTCAGCGGTGGCTGGCAGCAGCGAAATGTGGCTGCAAACCTTTCACCCGACACACCCCTTGTACGAGTCACTCAAAAAACACGACTACCCTACCTTTGCCGCATCGCAGTTGAAAGAACGCCAGCAGGCCGCCATGCCGCCGTTCAGTTTTCAGGCGCTGGTACGCTCTGAAGCCCGCACACAGGAAACCGCGCAAGGTTTCTTAAATGCCGCCAGCCAGGCCGCTGGCGAGCAGAACGACACGGCTGCGCTGCTGGCGCACCTGACACGCTACCCCGCGGTGCCCATGGGCATTGCACGCATTGCCAACATTGAGCGCGCACAGATGCTGATCGAAAGCCCGTCGCGCGCGGCACTGCAAAAGTTTTTGAATGCCTGGCAAATCGTGCTGCACCAGACCCGCGCCTTGCCCGAATGCAAGGGGGTGCTGCGCTGGGCCATTGACGTGGACCCGCTCAATATCTGAACAGGTTTTTGAAAATCATACGACGCGTTTCAGGCGGCTTTGGTGGCCACAATCACCTGGAAATTGTCAAAAAAAGCGGTGTGGCGTTCACAGGTCACGCCGGGCATGGCTTGTAATTGCAGCACCGGGTCATGGCTGCCCCACAGTGCCAGGCCGTAGGGTTCGAAGACCTTGAAATAAGTCCAACTCAAGGTACGCAGCAACCAGGGACGGGGTCGATGAAACTCCCCCAGGTAAAGCTTGCCGCCAGGGGCCAGCACCCGCATGGCTTCATTCAACGCCTCAATTTTCAAGTCATGGGGCAGTTCATGCAGCAGGAAAAACATCACATTGGCCTGCACCGAGGCATCGGGCTGTTGCATCGCCACCGCGTTGTCGCGCACATACACCGTGTGGGCGGCGTAGTCACCCAGCTTGGTTTGCGCATGGTCCAGTTCGTTTTGAATGATGTCTGCAATCAGTACCTTGCTGGCCCCAGAAGCCACCGAAGCCTCAACCACGCGCGGAATGACATTGCCAAACGCGCATGAGGTAATCAACACCTGCTTGCCCTGCAAATCATCGTGTCGCAAACCATGGAAAATGATAGACACCAGGCGACTGTACTGAAACAACAAAATGGCCGAAATGATGGGCTGCCAGTCCACCAGGCGAATCAAACGCATGTTGGAATAAATGGGGTAGACATGCGCAGCGTCATGGGAGAGCCGCCCCATGACACCCCGCATGATCAGCGCGCCGCGGGTCAGCGTGAAAAAAAACATGGCGGTACTGACCAGCACCACAACCACGGCAAAGACGGTATAAGAAAACCAGGCAGACATTGAACTCTTTCAAATAACGGGCATGTGAACAACCCAGGGAAGCAAAAAATTTCAAGTGCCGATTACACACCCAAGGGGAAACCCGGTGTTGATACAGATCAAAAAACGGAAACCTTCGGGAACGGCGCCCATGCCCGGAGGACTCAGAGCAGCAGCGACACCGCCAGCGAAAACGTCACGAATGCGGCTGCGGTAGAAACCAGAATGATGCGTGCAATGCGCCCGTTGTCAGCACCAAAGCGCTCGGCCAGCAACGACACATTGCTGGCACTGGGTAAGGCTGCCGTGAGCACCATCACGGTCAAGGTGAAGCGTGACAAGGGCAGGCCCTGGCTGATCAGCCCCAGCCCGACCAGCCACACCAGCAGCGGGTGCAAAAACAGCTTGAACAGGGCGACAGGCAAGTAATCGCGCAGCAGGGGAACCGTCGCGTGCCCGGTTTTGGCCAGCATTTGCGCACGCGCCAGCACCGCACCAATCGTGAACAGCGCCACCGGGGAGGCTGCATCGGCCAGCAAGCCAATGGTTTGCGTCACCGGCTTGGGCGGCGCCCAGCCAAGCACCGACACCAGCGCCCCCAGCAAAATAGCCCATGGCATCGGGTTGGCCAGCACCCCCTTGAGCGCCTTCTTGAAGGCCTCGGCGGCACCATGGGCATCACTGCCATCCAGACGCGACAGCGCAATACACAGGGAGGTGGTGACAATCATGTCAATCACCATGGTCAAAATCACGGGGCCCGCCGACTGCGCTCCCAGCAAGGCCACCAACAGCGGCACCCCCATAAAGCCCGAGTTGGGAAATGCGGCAACCAGGGCGCCAAATGCTGCATCATTCCAGCCGATGCGTGCATTGAGACTGACGGCCAACGTGAACCCAACCGTGATCAGCGCACACAGCGTCCAGGTCGTCAGCACACCGACATCGAGCAATTGACCAATGGGGGTACTGGCGCCAAAGCGGTACAACATACACGGCAAGGCAAAAAAGAGCACAAAGCCGTTTAATCCGGGAATGGCTTCCAGTGGCAGCATACGCCGGCTCGCGGCCAGATAACCACACAGCACCAAGGCGAAAAAAGGGAAGGTTATGACGAAGATTTGCAGCACTTTGGGATGGTCTACAAGCCGCAAACCTCGACACGCATGCTGTTGTTACACAAGGCGCCATCGACGAAAACATTCAACTCACCAACCGCCATGGGCACCCAGCTTTCATCAGTGGTCAGAGGTTCTGTCACCACAATCACCTGTCGGTCTTGCGGGCAGTTGAGTTCGGCCAGATTAACACTGATGTCCTCGTCCTTGAGGTGCACCTGACGAAACGGATGGCCCCTTTGCACGTAATGCAGCTTGGTGGTGGCATGCGCCCACAAGGCCTGCCCATTGCTGAGCAAAAAGTTAAAGGTGCCATGTTTTGCAATGCGCGGCACCAGGTCACGCAAAGTACAGCTCAGTTCGGCCACCGAGGGTACGTTGGCGTGTGATTTGGCCAGCTCCTGCATGAGCCAGCAAAACGCCAGCTCGCTGTCGGTGGTGCCCACCGGATGAAAACTGCCATGCAATTTGGGAGCGTAATTTTTCAGGTCTCCGTTATGGGCAAAAACCCAATTGAGGCCCCAGAGTTCACGCACAAACGGGTGACAATTTTCCAGCGCCACCTGCCCTATGGTTGCCTTGCGTACATGCGCCACCACGTTATGACTTTTGATGGGGTAGCTTTTGAGCATCTGCGCAATGGGTGAAGTGGCGGCGCTGGCCTTGTCAACAAAATGGCGGATGCCCTTGCCTGGGGAGGTACAGCTGCTCTCAAAAAATGCAATGCCCCACCCGTCTTCATGGTGATCAGTGCAACCACCGCGCTGCGAAAACCCGGTAAAACTCAGCGTCAGACTGGCCGGCAAGTGGCTGTTCATTCCCAGAAGTTGGCACATAAAACTTTGGCCTCAAAAAAAGAACCATTTGAACAACATAAGCCGAGCGGCATTTTTCTCAAACAGAAAGCCAGGATGAGCCTCACACTGCAAAAAATAGGGATCAAGTCCGGTTATGCTGTTGCATATTTCAAGTTTCAATTATGACGGACGCGAGCTCGGTACAAATTGCAACACTCGAAAATTTTGAACCGGCCATGACCACCCCACACCAGATAACTCCTGCATTGAAAGGCCGCGTGACCGCACTTGCCAGTGCGCTGGCCATGCTGTTGTGTGGCGTCGTCTTGTCTGTTCAGGCACTGACACTGGGCGAGCTACAAGGCAAAGCAGTGATTGGACAGGCCCTGAGTGTTGGCATTCGGGTCCAGGCAAGTCCGGATGAAGTGCTGGCTGCAACGTGTGTCAGCGCAGATGTCTACTATGCCGATGCGCTTCAGAAAGCACCGCGCATCACGATCAAACCAGGGGTGGTACACATCACCCTGTCCGAGTTGGTCAATGAACCGGTGGTCACGGTACTCATGCGGACCCAATGTGGCAGCCACCAAACGCGTCGCTACGTCGTGTTGGCTGACCTGCCCACAACCACAGTAGTCTCCACCGAGCCTGATTTTTCCGGTGCAGCAAGTTCACCGCCGCTGGTGGTCTTGCCGCAACGCACTGGCACTGACAAGCCCATAGACCGTGCTTCAGCCCGGAGCGAAACTGCGGCGTCCGCCACAAAAGCCGCCAATACAGTCATAGTAAAAAAAACCAGATCCAGCGCGACACCGCTGCCGCGCAATCGCCAGACAGCAAACAATTCAGCAGGCAGGTCAGTACTCAAACTCGATCCCATGGAGATCCTCTCCGACCGCATGGACTCGCTGGACACCAGCATGTTGTTTGCACCCACTGAAGATGCCCTGCTGCAAAGCAAACAAATTGCAGCCTTGCAGGCAGATCTCAAATCCATGCGCGAACTTGCCTTAAAAAGTGACAACACTTTGTTGCAGCTGCGCAGCGAACTCCAGCAAGCGCAAGCGCAACAGTTCCCCCAGGCCCTGGTTTACGGCTTGATCGGTCTGGTACTGATCTGCCTGTCCGGCCTGGCATGGCTTTGGCACAAGCAGAAAAAAGTGGCGCCAGCCGCCGACTCCTGGTGGCAGGATCCGGCGTACGACGAAGCCGACCCTTTGACAAACCCCGAAGAGTCCCCACGACCACCCAGCCTGGAAGCGGCATCAGCGTTTGCCACGCCCCCCCCTGAAGCCAGGACAGCAGGAACCCTGCAGACACCCGCATGGCTAAAACCTGCCGATCAGCCTGACGACCACATGAAGCCGGAGACGCCGTCCGCCTCCGCCATACTCAAAAACCAGGCCAATCCTGATGTCGGTATCACACCTCACCAACTCAACCCGGAGTCGGTTCAGGACATCCGTCAGCAAGCCGATTTTTTTATCTCCCTTGGCCAAAGTCATCGCGCCATCCAAATCCTGGTGCAACAGATGACTACCTCGGATATTCCCAATCCCCTGATGTGTATGGACCTGCTGGGGCTCTACCACAGCCTGGGTCAGACGAGCGAGTTTGACAAAATGCGTGATGCCTGTCAGCAGCACTTCAATGTACACATCCCTGATGTGACCACATTCCAACAAGAAGGCCGCGGTCTTGAGGCCTACCCCGACGTCCTTGATACCCTGACCCGCCTGTGGCCCGGCGTGCATGCCCAGGCTTTCATGGACACCTGCATCTTTCTCAACACAAAAACAAAATTCCTCGACACCTTTGATCTGGCAGCGTTTCGTGAATTGCTGACCTTGCATGCTGTTGCCGAAGAACTGGCACTGGATATGCCAATCAACGCGCCTAAAAAGACACGCTCGCGCCCCGAATTGTTTGCCCAGCCAACCCAGATATCCGAATTTGACCCACCCATGCCTCCTTTGATTGACTTGAACCTGGATTCGCGTTTTTTGACCAGCGCTGATTTGCTGCCTGCCGCACCAGCCAAGCCTGAAGCCGCCGGGCTCTTGATGCCCGCAGAGTTGGCGCTGTTTGACCGTCCATTGAATGAACTGGATATCTTCCCCGACTTTAATTTGCCGACAAACCAACCCGAGGTGAGGGCAACTGACGCAGCCCCCTCAAACCTGATTGATCTGGATTTTGATTTACCCGAGGCCCCCGGCACGGGCACCACCAAGGACAGTTCAGGAACCCAATCCACGCCATAGCAAGTGGTCTAGACTGACCTCAACATCAAATCCATTGAACTTCTGATTTAGCACTCCATCAAAGAGAGTGCTAACATAACAACTTTAGCGTAACAAGGAGGTCTGACATGTCTGTCAATACTGGCGTTACCGGCAACACAATGGCCTTGACCAACCCTTGGTCAGTGGTGCCCGCACTGGGTCATTTGGATGCCTATATTTCTGCAGTGAACCGCATGCCGATGCTGACCCTGGAGGAAGAGCAATCTTACGCACGCAAATTGCGTCTGGACAATGACCTGGAGGCTGCGGGGCGGCTGGTGTTGTCCCATCTGCGCCTGGTGGTGTCCGTTGCACGCCAATATCTGGGTTATGGTTTGCCGCATGGCGACCTGATCCAGGAGGGCAATGTGGGCCTGATGAAGGCCGTCAAACGTTTTGACCCCGACCAGGGTGTTCGGCTGGTCAGTTATGCCATGCATTGGATCAAAGCCGAAATTCACGAATTCATCCTGAAAAACTGGCGCATGGTCAAAGTGGCCACCACCAAAGCCCAGCGCAAGCTATTTTTTAACCTGCGCTCCATGAAGCAGCGTTACCAAAGCGCCGACGCTGCGGCTGACCTTGATACCCACCGCAACACGCTCAACCCGAGCCAGATTGATGCCATGGCCACCGAGCTGCACGTCAAACGCGAGGAAGTGATTGAAATGGAAGCCCGCTTGGCCGGCGGCGATGTCCTGCTTGACCCCAGCCCCTCGGATGACGGCGACGACGCTTTTGGTCCGATCGCCTACCTGACCGATGCTGCGCACGAACCTACCGCCATGTTGGAAGCGCAGCACCGTGACCTGCTGGCCAGTGATGGCATTGCGCTGGCGCTGGACACGCTGGATGAGCGCAGTCGCCACATCGTGACGGAACGCTGGCTCAAAGTGAATGACGACAACTCGGGCGGCATGACGCTGCATGACCTGGCCGCTGTATATGGCGTCAGCGCCGAACGCATCCGCCAAATTGAGGTGGCTGCCATGAAAAAAATGAAAAAAGCGCTGATTGAATTTGCCTGAACCAGCGACAGACCCAGGCCCATTCAGACCCGCCTGGCGCTGTGCGCCACAATACCCCTGCCGGCCCCACCGTCAGGGGTATTTTTTTACAGGAGACATCATGCGTCGTCAATGGATCAAACTGACCCTCATCTCAATCGCTGCCAGCACCTTTACGCTCTGCGCCAGCGCGCAAAACACATTAAAAACACCCGCCTGGCCGACCAAGACCTTGCGCATCGTTGTTGGTTTTCCCGGCGGCTCTTCGCCCGATCTGACAGCGCGTACGCTGGCCGATCCCCTGTCCAAGGCACTGGGTCAACCCGTGATTGTGGAAAATAAAGTGGGCGCCGGCGGCAACATTGCGGCCGACTACGTGGCCAAGGCCACTGACAACCATACCCTTGGCCTCATGATCAACGGCAACCTGACCACGGCCAAACTGCTCAATCCCAAGTTGCCTTATGACCCGCTCAAGGACTTCCAGCCGGTGAGTCTGGTCGGGGTTTCGCCACTGGTGCTGATGGTGCCGAAATCGGCACCTGGTGCCAACGCCCAGGACTTTCTGGCTGCCGCCAAACAGGCGGGTGACCGCTGGAGCTATGGCTCACCTGGCGTAGGCACCATCGGACACATTGGCATGGAACTGTTCAAAAGCAAGACTGCCACCCAGCCCGTTCATGTGCCCTATCCCGGGTATGCCCAGGTGGCGACCGCCATGATCGGCGGCCAATTGCAACTCTCGATGCTGCCGCCTGCTCTGGCCATGGCACAGGTCAAAGGTGACAAATTGCGCGCCATTGGCGTGACCTCCAGCGGCCGCAGCGCCCTGGCGCCGGAACTGCCTAGCATGGCCGAGGTGGGCGTGCCCAACTTCAACCTGGAAATCTGGAACGCGGTGGCAGCGCCCAAGTCCATGCCGCCCGCACTGGTTGCCAAACTGGCCGCGCTGATCAGCGACATTGCCCGCTCACCCGACGTCCGGCAAAAGCTGTTTGCCCAAGGCTGGCAGGTGGTGGGTTCGTCGCCAGAAGGCCTGGACAAGCGCATTCAAAGCGACACCCTGCAGTTTGGCGGCATCATCAAGACGCTGGGTGTGGCCAATCAATAGCCGCCTTTTGAACTGTCCATGAATTTCCTTCCTGACTGGCCGCTCGCCGCAAACACGCTGTTTTACTTTGGTTTTTTGCTTTTTTGCGGTGCGCTGGGTGGGTACGTAACGCACCGCTGGCCATGGCTGCCCAGTATCACCGGCTTCATGCTGGTCGGCCTGATGGCCGGTCCCAATGTGCTGGGACTGGTGGGTTACGAGGCACTGGCCAGCTCGCGCATCATCATCGACGTGGCACTGGGTCTGATTCTGTACCGTCTGGGCCTGTCACTGGATATCAAACAACTGGTACATGACCGCCATCTGATCATCATTTCGCTGGTGGAGAGCACGCTCACCTTTGTCGTGGTATTTTTTGGTATGGACCTAATGGGTATCCATGGCCTGTCGGCAGCCGTGATCGCGGCCATTGCCGTGTCATCATCACCAGCGGTGTTAATCCATGTGGCCAACGAACTCGGCGCCAGCGGCCCGGTGACTGAACGCGCCAAGAGCCTGGTGGCACTCAACAATGTACTTGCCTTCCTGGTTTTCAGTGCCCTGTTGCCGCTGCTCTACAGCAACGCCGACGCACCACTGACCACCATCCTGGGCGGCCCCGTCTACCAGTTGCTAGGCTCGACCTTGCTGGGTGGCTGCATGGGCATGGCCCTGCATATAGCTGCGCGCAAGACCAAGGATGCGCACCAATACCACTTGGCGCTGGTGGTGGGTGCGGTGGCGTTCACACTGGGCGCGGCACTCACACTCAAGCTCTCGACGCTGTTTGCGCCGCTGGTGCTGGGCATCGTGGTACGCAGCATCGAACGTACCGAGCTGATCGCCAATCTCGAATTTGGCCCGGCCTTTGAGCTGTTTTTTATCGCCCTGTTTGTCTACGCCGGGGCCAATCTGCATGTCGCCGAAATGGTTCAATATGCCCCGGCTGCATTGGTGCTGGTATTTGGCCGTTCGCTGGCCAAATGGCTCGGTGTGGGGATCACGGCAAAGGTTTTAGGTAGCAACCGACGCCAGGCCGCGACCACCGGCTTGCTGCTCATCCCCATGGCAGGGCTGGCCATTGGTCTGGCCGACACCACGCTGACGCTGTTTCAAATGCAGGGTGCCGTGGTCAGTTCGGTGATTCTGGCCGCAGTGGCTGTGCTCGAAACGGTAGGTCCCCCCATCAGTGCCAAGGCACTGCGCTGGTCGGGTGACACGCTCAGCGCTGAAGCTGTTGATGTAGATGAAGATGTAGAACCAGCGCAAGCACCTGTGCCCGTCTCCGCAACAGAGGCCTGAAACCGCTGTTGGGCGCCCTTACTCCGGCATGGCCCGAATCGTGTCGCGCCCATTGCGGTCCTTCACACGACCCAGATCGGCCTCCAGCACACTGGCCAGCTTGTCTACCGCACTGATAAATGCAGCGGCCATCTTGTCGGCGTCGGCCGTGACGGTGACCGGCTGACGGCTGACCACACGCGCCTCCAGACGACAACGCTTGTCATTGACACCGGATTTGGCGCCGTCGATATCGGTCAAAAAGACTTCCACACGGGTGATGTGGTCCTTGAAGCGAGTCAGCCGGCTCGTGGTTTCATCTTTGATCCACTGGGCAAGAGGCTCGCCGCCTTGAATGTGGTCGTCGGTATTGACTTGAATTTGCATGATTTTCTCCTGAGTTAAGCCCGGCAGGCTGCCTGGCACAAGCAATGGTTTTTTTCACTTTACATCACGCCAGACAGCCAGGCCATGAGGATGCGCAGGGTTCACACACAATGCGCAAGGCATCAGACTGGTGCAACCGGCAATCAGGAGGCATGTGCCAGCAGCTGTTTGATGTCGGTCGCGGTCAACGCGGGCTTGGTGCCGTATCGGGTGAACAGTCGCAGCTTTCCTTTGGTGTCATAGACGTAACTGCCCGCTGTATGGTCCATGGTGTAGCTGGTGGGGGTTGGCCCTTCCACCTTTTTGTAGTACACCTTGAAGTCTTTGGCCAGTACAGTCAATTGCTCTGGCGTGGGCACCAGCGCGAGAAAGCTCGGATCAAAAGCGGCCATGTATTCTTTGAGCATCTCGGGTTTGTCGCGCCCCGGGTCAATCGTGACAAACAGGCACTGGATGCGCTCACCGTCCTTGCCCAGCAATTGTTTGATCTGGGCCATCTCGGCCATCGACGTCGGGCAGACGTCGGGACACTGGGTGTAGCCAAAGAACATCATGACAATTTTGCCTTGGAAATCTTTGAGTGTGCGGACCTGCCCGTTGTGGTCAGTGAGGACAAAGTCTTTGGCGTAGTCGGCACCGGTAAGGTCGATGGCCGTGAATTTGGGGGCGTTTGGCGAGCATGCGGAAAAAAGACCTGTGGTCCCAGTCATTACGGCATAGCCAGATAGATATTTGAGCGCGGTTCGTTTATTCATGCGCTCGATGATAAACCGGGCCTGCCCATGCGCCTGGTTATGACACGTAATGGTCAATCAGCAGGGCGGCAAACAACAGACTGAGGTGAATCAGCGAAAAGCGGAAGGTCTTGCGCGCCAACAGGTCAGAGTAGTCGCGCCACAACCACCAAGCGTGCAGAATAAAACCAGCGTTGAGCAACACCGCAGCACCGAGGTACAGCCAGGAACTCATGCCATAAATAAACGGCAGCAAACAGGCTGCCAGCAGGATGAAGGTGTAGAGCAACACCATCAACCGGGTGAATTCATTGCCATGGGTGACCGGCAACATCGGCAAACCGGACTTACGGTAATCTTCCACCCGGTACAGCGCCAACGCCCAGAAATGCGGCGGCGTCCACAGAAAGATGATCAAAAACAAAATCAGCGCTTCCGGCCCCACATTACCGGCCATGGCGGCCCAGCCCAGCACCGGCGGCATGGCGCCGGATGCCCCGCCGATCACAATGTTTTGCGGCGTCAGCGGCTTCAGGATCAGGGTGTAAATGACCGCGTAGCCAATAAAGGTGGCGAACGTGAGCCACATGGTCAGCGGATTCACGGCAAAGTACAGCAGGCCCGAGCCGACTGCGCACAAGGTGGCTGAAAACAACAACGTTTGCCGGTCACCCAGCTCGCCCTTGGCGGTGGGGCGCCAGGCGGTGCGTTTCATCTTGGCATCGATGCTTTTTTCGATAATGCAGTTGAAAGCGGCCGCCGCACCCGCCACCAACCAGATGCCCAAACAGGCGGAGGCGACCACACCCATCTCGCGCCAAGACGGCACGCCGGGCACCGCCAGCACCATGCCGATGAGGGCGCAAAACACGATCAATTGAATCACGCGCGGCTTGGTCAGCGCGTAGTACTGGGAAAAAGCCATCATGACGGCAGGTCGGACCAGGGTGCTCATGCCAGCCTCCCGGTTGCAGTCTGCTCTGGCAGGGTGGCGACGCGCGCGCGCTGCATGGCAGGCACCGCTGGCTTGGCGTCGGGCGACGCGCTGGCCGCGATCCAGGTCAACGTCAGCACCAGTGCGGCCGCGCCTCCGGTATGCAGCAGCGCCGCCAGCAGCGGCCAGTCCAGCACCACATTGCTCAAACCAGTGACCAGTTGCAGACCAATCAGCGCCGCCAATACCCGGCTGTGGACGCGCCACGCCGCCAAGCGGCTCAACTGCCAGGCCAACACCGCCAGCAGCGTGAGCACCCCGTAGGCCATCAGCCGATGGACGTAATGAATGGCGGTCAAGGCGGCAAAGCTGATGGGCTCACCTGTGCCAGTCACGCCCAAGTGGCGCCAAAGTTCAAACCCTTGTTGAAAATTCATCTCGGGCCACCAGCGGTTCTGGCACTGCGGAAAGTCGCTGCACGCCAGCACCGCGTAATTGGTGCTAACCCAGCCGCCCAGCACAGTTTGCAGCGCCAGCAAGGCAAAAACCAACGCCAGCCAGCGCCGCATCAGCAGCGTCATGGCCAGTGGCACGGTGAACGTGCTGCCGCGCACCACCTGCACACCCAACAGCGCGAGCAGCACGAGGGCACCGCCCAAGTGCAGCGTGACGATGGCCGGAAACAGCTTCAGGGTGACCGTCCAGGCGCCAAACGCACCCTGCAAGCCGACCCAGAACAAGGTGAAAGTTGCCCACCAGGGCGACAGTTCAACCGAACGACTCGCCTGCTCAACCCGGACCCTGGCGCGCCAGTTCAGCCAGCTCACCACCGTCATCATCAGGATCAGGGCGCCGACCCCTGTGGCCAGGTAACGGTGAATCATCTCGATCCAGGCTTTGGCCTGCGTCACCGGGCCGGTGGGCATGGCGTCTTGCGCGGCGGTGATGGCGTGATGGGCCCCAAGCGGCGAGGTGTTGCCGTAGCAACCGGGCCAGTCCGGGCAGCCCAGACCCGAGTCGGTGAGCCGGGTAAAGGCGCCAAACAGGATCAAATCAAAGGTCAGAAACAGGGTGAACAGGCGCAAGGCCTGCAGCCGTTGCAGCGGCGCGCAGCGGCGGTTGCGCCAATAGACCCACGCCAGTGGCCCTACTGCCAGCAGCGCACCCAGGCCCAGCAGGCTGGCCAGCGGCGACAGGTCGTAGAGCGGTTGTGCATTCATGGGGTCTGCCTGATGCTGTGCCTTAGCGCCCAGGGGAATCCCATGTGAGCGAGGCACGCAGCAAATGCTCCATGTCGCGCTTGGCCTTGGCGGCGGCCGCGCTGTCGAGCCTGGAGGGGAAGCGCATCATGGTGTTGCCCATCGGATCCACCACATAAATATAGTCCTGCTGCGCTTTACCGGCGGGCGCGGGCAACCAGGCGGACAGGATGTTGGTGTCGACGCGCAGCACGGTGGCACCGTCATGCTTCAGGCCGGCAGCCAGCGCCGGCGATACCGGTGCTTGGTCGTTGATCAGCCAGAGCCAGTCCAGCCGGTCCATGTCCTTGCCCAGCATGAGACGAAACTGGCGCAGCACGGTGAGTTGCTTCTGGCAGTCTTGCACGCAGGACCCGCCATCGATCTTGACCAGCAACCATTGCGCCCTGAGCGAAGGTAAGGGCACATGGGCCCCGTCCAGACTCAGGCCTTGTGCTTGCGGCACCGGGCGCACCGGCGTGACAAGGTCGCCCAAACTGGCCTCACCATGCGGGCGCACCACGTAAAACACAAATAAGGCCACCAGTACCGGCAGTGAACAGGCCAGCAAGATCGCCAGCAGCTTCAGGCGCCCGCCTTCACTCGAGACAGTGTCTGCGCCAGGGGTGGGCAGCGAATGCACCACCAGTCCCAACACCTCATCGTTTGACGGGTTCATTGGTCAGCACCTTTGCGGAAGCTGGCAAACAGATAAAACAGGATCAACGCCACGGCCATGCCAAACCACTGGAAAGCATAACCACGGTGTTTGCCAACCCGGTCATCCGGCGGGGGCCAATGGCGCACCAGCGTATCGGGCGCATCACCACCGGTTTGCTGCAACACCACAGGTTGCAGCGGATGACCCAATAAATTCTGGAAACGTGTCAGGTCAAGTTTGGCCCAGAGTTTGCTTGAGCTTTCAGGATGGTCGGGCATTAAAAAAAACTTCTTGGTCGTGGGCACGGTGGCCAGACCCGTGATTTGAACACGCCCGGCAGGTGTCGCCACCACCGGCAGCACAGAACGCCCCAAGGTCCATCCCACCCAGCCACGGTTGATCAGGACACGGGTCTCCGAGCCTTCGATTTTAAGCGGCGTGATGACGTGCACACCCGGCTGGTCATTTTCCTGGCGGTTGTCCAGAAATACCTGGTATTGCGCTTCATAGGTGCCCACCACCGTAAAGGGCACATCTTGTGCAGCCTGCGGTGCTACCAATGACCCGTTCATCGTGGCGGGACCCAATTGGCTGCGCTCGGCACGGCGTTCAAGCGTTTGCGCCAAACGCTCCCCTTTGCCGCTTTGCCAGGCACCCAGGTAGCCAAACAGCATGACGCCAAGGAGCATGGCCAGGGTAGGAATCAAGCGGAATTGAAAATGCATGAAAAAAGATGACTCTTGGTAAAAAAGCATAATGCGGTCATATTTTTTAGAAAGACTGCCATGCTGGCGAAAATTTTAATTCTGGCGACCTTGGCATTGATTCTGGTGAGTCTATTCAGCGCTCTGGCCTTGCTTTACAAAAACGACGACGCCGATAAACGCAAACGGATGGTACAAGCACTGACAGTACGCATCAGCTTGTCTATCGCACTGTTTGCCGCCTTGTTGGCCAGCTTTTATTTTGGATTGATTCCGGGAAGAGGCTAAAACCCCATTGCAGACAACACAAAGCCACTGGCCAGGCAGTGGCTTTGTGTTTCAGAGCGACGGAATGCTTAATGCGCCGGGCAACGCGGAGCCAGTCAGGCACCGGGATAAGCTTCAGAGAATGTAAACAAACACAAACAAGATCAGCCAGACCACATCCACAAAGTGCCAGTACCAGGCCACCGCTTCGAAAGCAAAGTGGTTGTGCTCGGAAAAATGGCCTTTCAGGCCGCGGCCAAGCATCACCATCAGCATGATGGAGCCCAGCGTGACGTGCAGTCCATGAAAGCCCGTCAGGATATAAAACGTGGCGCCGTATACTCCCGCGCCCAGTGTCAAACCCATTTCAGAATACGCATGGGCATATTCATACACCTGAAAACCCATGAAGGTCAGGCCCAGCGCCACCGTCAGGGCCAAGCCCAGGTTCAGTTGCATGCGCTTACCTTTGATCAGGCCCCAATGCGCCCAGGTGAGTGTGGCACCAGATGTCAGGAGCAACATGGTGTTGACGGCCGGAATGCCCCAGGCCTTCATGGGGGTAAAACTGTCACCCAGCGGGCCGGCACTTGGCCAGACGTTGGTGAATTTGCCGTAGGGGGACAGCGATTCTTCAAAACCTGCCATCTCCGGCAAGGCGATGCGACGGATGTAGTACAGCGCACCGAAAAAACAGGCAAAAAACATCACCTCGGAAAAGATGAACCAGACCATGCCAATGCGGTACGAACGATCTTCCCACATCGTGTAGATGCCACGAACGTTCTCGCCAATGACTTCACCAAACCAACCATAGACCACATACAAAATCAGCGCGGCGCCAGCCAGCATGCTCCAGCCGCCTTGGGCTATGCCATTGAGCCGAAAGATGAAGCCGAGCGCCAGCAGAAAAATGCCCACTGACAAAAACGTCGAGTAGTGACTGGCCGCAGGCACAAAATAGTGACCCCGCACAGCAGGTTGGGTAGCATGTGTCATTCTTCTATTTCCTTATCAAATCAGCTTTTGGCTTTAACGGCTTCAAAAAAAGTGTAGGAGAGCGTGACCGTTCCAAAGTCCGGATCAAGCTTGGGGTTGACCACGAACACCACCGGCATGGTGCGGGTCTCGCCTGGCGCAAAGGTTTGCTGGCTAAAACAAAAGCATTCCAGTTTTTCAAAATACTGCGCTGCCACGGCGGGTGTGACGCTGGGGATGGCCTGCCCCACAAACACCTGGTCTGTGGTGTTGGTGATGGTGTAATTCATGCGCGAAATTTCACCGGGATGGACACGGATTGAAAAACCTTCGGGTTTGAAATGCAAGCCCACGCCGGGCATCGAATGGCTCAAAAATTCCACCTTGACCGAGCGCGAAAAATCAATCTGGGTATTTTTGTCGGCCACGATCGCCACGGCGTTGGTCTTGCCATTGAGCCCGGTGATGCGACAGATCAAGTCGTAAAAAGGCACCATGGCAAAACCAAAACCGACAAAAAACAAGGCCACGAAGCCAAGTTTGATCCCCAGCCGCACATTGCTGCGCTGGCGATCAAAGGCAGAGACACTCATCAGAAGGGACGGTATTTCCATATGGAACCCAAAAATATCGCCAGCACGATCACGCCAAAGATATAACCCAAACGCCTGTTGCTGCGTTTACGCTTTTCCCATTCTGCGGCATCCATCACCGGCACGGTGGACTCAAATAATTTCATGACGACAGCCCCTGTGACAAATTATTTGATGACCGGCGGAGTCTCAAAGGTGTGGTACGGCGCTGGCGAAGGCACGGTCCACTCCAGACCTTCAGCACCTTCCCACGCTTTGTCACCGGCTTTGTCACCGCCCTTGATGGTTTTGTACACGTTATAAACAAAGATCAAGTGGGCGGCACCCAAAATGAACGCGCCAATGCTGGAGAGCATGTTCCACTCGGTAAACATCAGTGGATAGTCAGGAATGCGGCGCGGCATACCGGCAAGACCGACAAAAAACTGCGGGATGAAGGTGAGGTTGAAGCCAACGATGGTGACCCAGAAGTGCCACTTACCCAGCGTTTCATTGAGCATGTGGCCGGTCCACTTGGGCAACCAGTAGTACACCGCAGCCATCGCACCCATCACGGCCGTGGGATAGAACGCGTAGTGGAAGTGCGCCACCATGAAATATGCGTTGTGGTACTGCGGATCGGCTGCCGCATCCGACAACGCCAGCCCGGTGACACCACCCCAGCCAAACAAAACAAGAGAACCCAAGGCAAACAGCATCGGGGTTTCAAAACTCATAGCGCCCTTCCAGATGGTGGCAATCCAGCAGAAGAACAGCACCGCCAGCGGGAATGAAATCGCCATGGTGATGTACATGAAGTAGATCTGACTGCCCAGCGACATGCCGCTGGTGAACATGTGGTGCGCCCACACGATCAAGCCCAAACCGGCAATCGCCCAGAAGGAATACACCTGCGCCTTGTAGCCATAAATAGGTTTACGGGCAAAAGCAGAAAACACGTGGGGCAAGGCGCCGGCAATCGGCAACAGCAGCACATACACCTCAGGGTGGCCCATGAACCAGAAAATGTGTTGCCACAACACCGGGTCACCACCACCGGCGGCGTTGAAGAAGTGCGTATCGAAGTGACGATCCATCAGCACCATGGTCACACCACCGGCAAACACCGGCATGATCGTTATAAGCAACACCGCTGTCATCAGGAAGCCATGGGCAAACAGCGGCATTTTCATCAGCGTCATGCCAGGCGCACGCATGTTAAGAATCGTCACAATAACGTTGATGGAGCCCAAGATGGATGACACCCCCAGCATGTGCACAGCAAAAATGGCAAAGTCCATGCCCCAACCACTTTGGATTGACAAGGGTGCGTACAGTGTCCAGCCGGTATCTACAGCGCCCGGGCCAATGCCCATCAAGCCCAGAAAGAAGGGCAGTGTCAGCATGATGGCCGCGGGCGGCAAAATCCAGAAACCCCAGTTATTCAGACGCGGCAATGCCATGTCAGGCGCGCCAATCATCATCGGCAGCATGTAATTGGCCAGACCGGTGGCAACCGGCATGGCAAAGCCAAAAACCATGACCAAACCATGTAAGGTGATCAACTGGTTGAACAGCTCAGGCTGAACAAACTGCAGACCCGGCTGAAACAACTCCAGACGCACCGTCAAAATCATCGCCCCGCCCACAAACAGCATGATGAAACCGAAGATCAGGTACATGATCCCGATGTCTTTGTGGTTGGTGGTTTCCAACCAGCGAACCCATCCGCCTTTGTAATGCCCATCGTGGGAATCACTGACCGGCAAGCCATGCGCCATATCGTGTGCCATTACCAACTCCTTTTACTGAATTTTTGAAAATCTTGACTGATCACTGTGCCTTGGCAAGCACGGCCTGGGCTGCTGGCTCTGTCGCCGCTGTGGGCGCTGGTGCAAGCGCCACGGGTTTCTTGCTGGCCAGCCACTTGGCAAATTCTTCCTGGCTGACCACATTAACCACCACCGGCATGAAACCGTGTTCCTTGCCACACAACTCGGAGCACTGACCGCGGTAGGTACCAGTTTTCTCAACCGTCGCCCAAAATTCACGCAAGAAGCCAGGCACGGCGTCGCGCTTGACACCAAAAGCAGGCACCCACCAACTGTGAATCACATCGTTGGAGGTGGTGATGAAACGAATTTTTTTACCGACAGGCAACACCAGCGGGTTATCCACTTCGAGCAGATAATGCTCGCCCTTGGCGGCTCCGCTGTCGATCTGGTTGCGCGGCGTAATCAGGCGGCTGGTGTAGCTGACGCCTTCCGCCGGGAAATCGTATTGCCACAGCCACTGGCTACCCGTCACCTTAACCACCAGTTCGGCATCGGTCTTGGTGTCTTCGTACAACACCACGGCGTGATAGGCCGGAATACCGAACACCACATAGTCAATAAAAAACAGCAGGGCAAACGGCGACAACACCCAGAGCCACTGCTTGCGACTGGTAGGTCCGGTGAATTTTCCAGCCTGGTAACCCGCAGATTTACTGTGCGTGCGGAAAGAATAAATCAGCAAGCCAAATACCAAAAAAAACAACACCAGGATCACCACCATGACCAGGTTGTGCATGTGCAGGGTTTCCCTCGCAATCGGTGTCACCGGCTCCGGAAAATTAAAGGCATAACCAGCCAGGGCTGCCGCCGAACCTAACGCCAGCAAAACACTCAAGCCAAATTTGTACAAGCTACGCATAAATCGCTGTCCTTCTTGTGGGGATGATGATCAACTATTGAACATGTAGTTGATATTTATCAATGTATTCTAATGGATGATCGCCCATAAATTGCCCTGAAACTACAGGGGGAAACCCCATGAGCCGGGCGTTTTCCGGCGCAGATCTGTCGCGATCAGGGGGTCCAGAAAATACGCGCGGTCGGCCACACCAAGAGCAAAACAATGATGCAGGGCGCAATCGTCCAGGCGATCTCAACGGCCAGCGAACTGTGAAAATTGACCCCCTCCACGTCACCACGCCGATGGTGGCGCCAGGCGGCCCACAACAACACGGCAAACGACAGACCAAATAACAGCAGGCACAGCAGCATCAGCGCCCAGCGAAAATCGAATTCATTCATGTTAATCAAGGCTTGGTTTGGGGACAGCACGCGTTGCCGCCTTACCGCGCGTCAGGGCGGCACGCATCTGGTCCAGGGAGATTTCACTTTGGGCACTCACCGTCAGCTTGGGTGCCGACTTGAAGGCATGGCCATAGACCACTTCAAAAGTGAGTTGCATGGCGCTTTGCTCAATGGCCTGCAGCAGCTGACTGTGCCAGCGGCGCCCGCGCAAAGCCGGAAAGCGTTCCAGATGGAGGTTGCGCCCCAGACCCCTTAACTCCTGCAGCAAGCGCTGCGGCGATTCAAAGGTGAGCGTGATGCGCTCCATGTCCATCACCGGCTCAGCAAAGCCGGCCCCGATCAGCATGTCACCCCAATCGTGCATGTCGGTGAATTCGTGACTCGGCGCTGGCCAGCCCAAGGCCTGGTAAAGCACCCGCAGCTCTTTGAGGCTATCGGGACCCAGACACGAAAACATCAAAAAACCATCCACCGCCAACGCCTGATGCCACTGCTGCAGCATGGCCTGCGGCTGGTCGCTCATATGCAGGTTCATGTTGGCCCACAGCATCTGTGCCGGCTGAGTTACCTGGGCAAGCACCTGCGGCCTGGACTGCAGCCAACGCCTGGCCTGCCACCAAGGTGGCGTTACGGCCCGCTCGACATGCCGCGCATGTGACAAATTGGTCTCGACCAGGGTACAGGCCGCACGAGGGTAGCGCGCACTGAGAAGCCCATGGGCTTCCAGTCCGCCATTAAGAGGCGCCCAATGCAGCCAGCTTTGGGGTTGACAGGTAATCCAGCCAAGCCGCTCCTGCATGCGCCGAGCCACCTCTTCGTGCAGCCAGGCCGATGCTGTCGCAGGACGGTTTTGCCAGCGTAAGGCAGCCTGTGGGTCAATGGACGGGGGCGATAAGTGGGCCATAAAGCATTCAAAAATGAGACGCGAGTATATTGACTGAATGTTCCCCCGCTTGTTTTCAAGGATGTTGAAGCCACCCGGCAGCCAATGCCGGGTTTGCCGCACCTGGCCAACGCAGCCCGTTTGCGACCCCTGTGTGGCTGAATTTGCCCAACCCCAGCCACGCTGTCGCAGTTGCGCCCTGCCCTTGCCAGCCGGTCGAACGCAATGCGGTGCCTGCCTGAAAGAAGCGCCGCCGCTGGACCTTTGCCTGGCCGCCGTGCCCTACGCCTTTCCATGGACGCATTTGATGGCCGAGTTCAAGTTTAATGAACAGCCCGCACTGGCCGGGTTCTTTGCCCACCTGCTCCAGGCCACACCGTGGGTCGAGCCGACACTGGAAGCGGCCGACTTGTTGTTGCCCATGCCCTTGTCCAGACAACGCCTGCAACTGCGCGGCTACAACCAGGCCTTGCTACTGGCAAACCAGCTCAACGCCGCAAAAACACGCACGGACCTGTTGCTACGCATGGTCGACACGCCTGCACAACACGGCCTCAAACGGGCCCAGCGCTTGACCGCCCTAAATCAGGTATTTGCCGTGGATCCGCTCAAGGTTTCAGCCGTCAAGGGCGTGCGACTGGTGCTGGTTGATGACGTCATGACCACGGGCGCGTCGCTGTACACCGCCGCGCGTGTGCTCAAGGCGGCGGGGGCTGCCCACATTACGGGCCTGGTCGTTGCCCGCACCGAATGAGCCTGCGCGACAATGCAGCATGTTTCATATTGTTCTGGTTGAGCCCGAAATCCCACCCAACACCGGCAACGTCATCCGCCTCGCGGCCAACACCGGCTGTACCTTGCACCTGGTGGAGCCACTGGGTTTTTCGATGGACGATAAACACATGCGCCGGGCCGGACTCGATTACCACGAATACGCCACGGTCAGACGCCATGCCAGCTGGCAGACCTTTCTGGATGATGAGCAGCCCGAGCCCGTGCGGCTGTTCGCGCTGACCACCCGGGCCGGCCAGAACGCATTTGAGGCGAGCTTCAAGCCGGGTGACTTCCTGGTATTTGGCTCCGAGACCAAGGGTATGAGTGATGGGGTGCGTCAATCATTCACACCTCAGCAAACCTTCAAACTACCCATGATGCCAGGCCAGCGCAGCCTGAACCTGTCCAACGCGGTGGCAGTGACTGTGTTTGAGGCCTGGCGGCAAAATGGTTTTGGCAGTTTGAAGACTTGACCAGAACGCCATTGACAGCAAAACCATCACAGAAGAGCCCGGCTTCGCCCAACATGGTAAAAATCAGTTCCAGATCAGTCATGTGGTCACGCAGCTTGTTACCGGTCTTGACCTGATCCAGTTTTCTGAGTTGGCTGTGTTCGCTGGGCGTCACAAAGGTGGCGCGGGCGATTTCAGCGGTCAGGATGACCAGCTCAGGGTTTTCCATCTCCTTCTCCCGCGCGTACCCAACCTGCGCCAGCCAGTGTTTGAACCTAGATTCCTCAGTTGACCGCTTGAAGACTTAAATAAGTTGATGAAATGAATAGAAAAAGTGACTTCGATGTTGTTCACCTTTTGGGTGAGCGCGCTACGCACCCGATTGAGCCGCCGGCAACGCGCCTGGGGGCGTTACTCCTCCTTGCGGGCAGTAGCCCGCTGCGTCGTCGCGCCTACCCAGACGCACCGCCAGCAGCCCACTCGGGCGCGTCCAGCCAAGGAATCTAGGTTGAACGGTTCGGCCATTGGCGACGGGATGGACTGAATGATCCAAATTCAAAGCAATACATCACAGATAAATCGCTCCTGCACAACAACAAAAAGGCCTCCGGGTACCACTACCTGGAGGCCTTTGGACTGTCTGATGGTGCCGATTATCGGATTCGAACTGATGACCTACCGCTTACAAGGCGGTTGCTCTACCAACTGAGCTAAATCGGCAACGCGCGTATTTTACATGACGTAAAGCACGCACTGAACGCACTATTTGATGCGCGTGAGTGTCGGGCGGGTTCCAGTCTTGCTGGTCACCGGGAGCTGCGAAGCAGGTGTTTCTGCTTCGCTGGCGACGACGTCCGGAACGCTGGACAAATGTCCCAGGCGTGTGTTTGCATCGTCCGGGTCTGGTGTGTCTGATGCCACAGCGTCTTCATGCACATGCAGACTGGATTTCGGAAACGCCATGCCCTGACCGGTTTCACGCGCAAAAATGGCCAGAACACGGTCCACCGGCACCATCACGTCCCGCGCCACACCGGCAAACCGGGCCTTGAAAACCAGATAGTCGTTACCAATTTGCAGGCCAGTGGTGGAGTCATGACTGATATTGAGCACAATTTCGTCATCTTTGACGTATTCACGTGGCACCTGAACGCTGGCATCCACCGCCACGGTCACATAGGGTGTGAGCCCGTTGTCTGTGCACCATTCATGCCAGGCACGAATCAGGTAAGGTTGGGACGAGGTCAATTCCGAAGATGGATTCATTACGTCAGCACCGCCTGTTATTTGCGCATAACTTTTTCTGAAGGCGTGAGCGCTTCAATGTAGGCCGGGCGTGAAAAAATGCGCTCGGCGTATTTGAGCAAGGGGGCCGCATTTTTGCTGAGTTCAATGCCGTAGTAGTCGAGACGCCAAAGCAACGGCGCAATGGCCACGTCGAGCATCGAAAAACCTTCGCCCAGCATAAATTTGTTTTTCAAAAATACAGGTGCCAGCTGGGTGAGTCGGTCGCGAATATGGGCGCGCGCCTTTTCCAGTGCTTTTTCGTTGGCCTTGGCATGGCGTGATTCGAGCGTGATCACATGGGCAAAAAGTTCTTTCTCAAAGTTGAGCAAAAACAACCTGACACGTGCCCGGTCAACCGGATCACCAGGCATCAGTTGCGGGTGAGGGAAACGCTCGTCAATGTACTCATTGATGATGTTCGATTCATACAGGATCAGGTCCCGCTCCACCAGAATCGGCACTTGGCCATAAGGGTTCATGACATTGATATCTTCGGGCTTGTTGTACAGGTCAACGTCACGAATCTCAAAGTCCATGCCTTTTTCAAACAGGACAAAACGGCAGCGATGTGAAAAAGGGCAGGTTGTACCCGAGTAAAGCACCATCATGGTGGAGGCTCCTAAAAAAGTAAAAGAGCGGGCGGCTGTTAGGCGACCCACTCTGAAAAGTCTGAACGGCGCCAATCAAGGCCCTGCCCAGACCGGCAGATTGTGTTACTTGATGTCTTTCCAGTAGGCTTTATTCAATTGCCAGGTCAGAAAGGTCAAACCCGCCAGGAATATCAACACCCACATGCCAATGGTTTTACGCGTGGTCTGAGCGGGCTCGGCCATCCATTGCAAGTAGTTCACCAAGTCGCCGATGGTCTGATCGTATTGGCCGGGTGTCATGCTGGCCTGCATTTCCCACAGCACGTGTGGCATGGCCACGTTCGGAAAAACATGGTTATTCCAACCCGTAGGCTTAGTGTCGTCTTTGTAAAAGCCGCGCATATAGGAGTACAGGTAGTCGGTACCGGTCCCACCCGCACCAGCACGCGAACGGGCAATGACGGTGAGGTCAGGCGGGTTGACACCAAACCAGGCCTTGGCCTGCTGTGGATCAATGGCCGCCTTCATGGTGTCGCCAATTTTGTTGTTGGTGACCAACAGGTTGTCTTTGATCTGTTCGGTTGTCAAGCCAATGTCGGTCAGGCGGGTGTAGCGCATGAAAGCGGCTGAATGGCAATTCAGGCAGTAATTGACAAAGACCTTGGCACCACTTTGCAAGGCGGCCATGTCAGTGATTTTGTTCGGGGCCTTGTCCCAGGCGGCGCCAACCGCAGCCGCCTGTACAGCACCGGCCAACCCCAAGGCCACAGCCACACCAAGAATGATTTTTTTTGTGAAACCCATGATTTTCATGTTGTGTTCTCCTGTTCAATGGGCCGTGTAATTGACGCGGCTGGGCACTTGTTTGAAGGTACCAAGCCGACTCCACCAAGGCATCAGGATGAAAAAACCAAAGTAGAACAAGGTGCCAAACTGGGAAATACGACCCGCGATCACCGACACGGGTTGGGTCCCGAGGTAACCGATCACGAAAAAGTTGATGACAAAAGCGCCGTACAACACCTTGTGCCAGCTGGGACGGTAACGAATCGACTTGACCGGGCTGTTGTCAAGCCAGGGCAGGAAGAACAAGATCACAACACCGCCGCCCATGGCAACCACGCCCCAAAACTTGGCATCAATGGCCATCATCATGGCCGCCACGACGAGTGCGCCGCCCACAATAGCCCCCTTGAACAGGCTGGGCATCTTGATTTTGGCAACGGCCAGCACAGCCCCCACCAACACACAGGCGATCAACACGTACATCATCTCGGTGGTGACGGCGCGCAACAGGGTGTAATAAGGCGTGAAGTACCAGACTGGGGCAATGTGCAGAGGTGTCTGGAACGGATCAGCAGGAATGAAGTTGTTGTATTCCAGGAAATAGCCACCCATTTCCGGCGCAAAAAACACGATGGCAGAAAACACAAACAAGAACATGCTGACCGCAAAAACGTCATGCACAGAATAATAAGGATGGAAAGGAATGCCATCGAGCGGGATGCCATTGGCGTCCTTGGTGGCCTTGATTTCAATGCCATCCGGATTGTTCGAGCCCACTTCGTGCAAAGCAATGATGTGCGCCACCACCAGGCCCAGCAGCACCAGCGGTACCGCAATGACGTGGAAGCTGAAGAAGCGGTTCAGGGTGGCATCACCCACCACAAAGTCACCGCGAATCAGCAAGGCGAGGTCCGGGCCGATCAGGGGAATGGCGGAAAACAGGTTCACGATCACCTGAGCGCCCCAGTAACTCATCTGGCCCCAAGGCAGCAGGTAGCCCATGAAAGCTTCGGCCATCAGGGCCAAAAAGATGCCACAACCAAACAGCCAGATCAGCTCGCGTGGTTTACGGTAGCTACCGTACATCAGGCCGCGAAACATGTGCAAGTACACCACCACAAAGAACGCTGATGCGCCGGTAGAGTGCATGTAGCGGATCAACCAGCCCCAGGGCACGTCACGCATGATGTACTCAACCGAGCCAAAGGCCAAGGCCGCATCAGGCTTGTAATGCATCACCAGGAAAATACCCGTGACGATCTGGATCACCAGAACCAGCAGGGACAAGGAACCAAAGATGTACCAGAGGTTGAAGTTTTTCGGCGCGTAGTACTCGCTCATGTGCTCTTTGAAGAGCTTGGAGAGCGGGAAGCGGTTATCAATCCAGTTCAGGGTTTTTGCACCAGCTGACGCGTTGGGGGAGATTTCGTGAAAAGTAGCCATATTTTTAGTCCTTAGGCTTTTTTGTCTTCACCAATGAGCAACTTGGTGTCTGAAAGGTACATGTGTGGCGGCACCTCAAGGTTGTCTGGTGCCGGCTTGTTTTTGAAAACGCGCCCCGCCAGGTCAAAGGTGGAACCATGGCAAGGGCAGAAGAAACCGCCTTGCCAGTCATCCGGCAGGGAAGGCTGGGGACCCGCCTTGAACTTCTCTGATGGCGAGCAACCCAAATGCGTGCAGATACCAACCACCACCAGATATTCGGGCTTGATGGAACGGCTTTCGTCCTTGCGGGCGTATTCGGGGGCTTGTTCGGTGGGCTTGCGCTGCGACAATGGGTCTGCCAGTTGGTCATTGAGCTTGGGCAGGGCTGCCAGTTGCTCGGGCGTGCGGCGCACGATCCAGACCGGCTTGCCACGCCACTCAACCGTCATTTTCTCGCCTGGCTTGATGGCGGAAATGTCCGCTTCAACCGCGGCACCGGCGGCTTTGGCCCGTTCGGAGGGCTGAAACGAACTCACAAAGGGAACCGCTGCGGCGATTCCGCCCACTGCACCAGCACAACCAGATGCAATTAGCCAGGTTCTTTTACTTGGATCGTTGGGGCCGCTTGCGGCAAGCGTTTCACTCATGAGCATCCTCAATGGAAAAGATAAGTATTAGTAACAACCCTCGATTCTAGCGGAGGCCATTGTCATAAATTAAAAAGCACCAGCTTACTTGATTCGTCCTGGGTCGCTAAGCGGCCACACCTGACGCGACGTTGACACCCGAAGGCCTCTTCAGGCCTAAGACAGCAGCTGGCGCGCCATGCGAATGGCTTCGATCAGGCTGGACGCATCGGCACGCCCGGTCCCGGCAATGTCAAAGGCGGTGCCATGATCCGGGCTGGTACGGATCAGTGGCAAACCCAGTGTCACATTCACACCCTTGTCCACCCCGAGGTATTTGACCGGAATCAGGCCCTGGTCATGGTACATGGCTAACACCACGTCAAATTCACCAGGTTGTCCAGGTTGCGCGCGCGCGCGCATAAAGACGGTATCTGGCGCAAGTGGGTCACTGGCCAGCACACCCTGTGTGCGCGCCGCCAGCACAGCTGGACCAATGACGTCCAGTTCTTCGCGGCCAAACAGGCCGCCCTCGCCAGCGTGCGGATTCAAACCAGCCACGCCAATTTTTGGCGCACGCCCCAGGATGGCCTGCAGGGAGCGGTGTGTAATGAGCAAGGACTCCAGCACCTGATCGAATGTGACCGCTTCCAGGGCTTGGCGCAATGACACATGAATGCTAACCAACACGACACGTAACTCGTCATTGGCCAACATCATGCGCACCGGCAGTTGTGCCACCGACGTCTTGAGATGCGCCGCCGCCAAGGATTGCAGCAGCTCGGTATGTCCCGGAAAATGGTCATAGGGCGCACCCGCCAACGACAGCGCGGCCTTGTTAAGGGGCGCAGTCACCATGGCCGCCACCTCACCGCGCAGGGCGGCATTGGCCGCCCAGACCACACAATCGCCCGCCAATTGCCCCGCCCTGGCGCTGAGTTGACCAAACGCAACGGGCTGCGTCCCTTGCACAGTCGCCGGGTTGATTGGCCAAACGGGCAGACACCGGGGCGGACAATCCAGCGCCTCTTGCACACTGCCTAAAACCGCCAAAGGCAGGGCGACCCCGGCCCCCGCCACCAGGCTGGCTGCCCGCCGCAGGGTGGCAACATCACCCACGACAAAGCAGCCTCGGGTGAGATCGGACGCATCGCGAAACGCTTTGACAATGGTCTCAGGACCAATGCCGGCAGGGTCACCCTGGGTAATGGCGATAGGCAAAGCAAGTGGTGATTCAGTCATGTCAGGCCGGGTTGTCAATATCAATGAATTCATGCGCCAGACCCAATTGGGCTGCGATGTGGGTAGCCACGGCGGGCGCACCGTAGCGCTCGCTGGCATGGTGACCACAAGCCAGGTAAGCGACCCCGCATTCGCGCGCGTAGTGCGCTTGCGGCTCGGAAATTTCGCCCGTAATGAAGGCGTCGGCACCGGTCGCAAGGGCGGCTTCAAAATAGCCTTGCGCACCACCACTGCACCAGGCAATTTTTCGAATCACCTTGTTCTGATCGCCCACCAACACCACCGGACGCCCGAGCGCGACCTGAATGTGTGCGACCAGGCTTTGCGCCGACTCATAGGACAGACCATCAGCGCGCTGCCCCAGGAAGCCAAGGTCTTGCTCGCCAAATCGCGCCTGCGCCACCCAACCCAGTTGAAGTCCTAACTGTGCATTGTTGCCCAACATGGGGTGCGCATCCAGCGGCAAATGGTAGGCAAAGAGGTTGATGTCATGCGCCAATAGCAGCGCCAGCCGCTGTTTCATCCAGCCGGTCACGCAGCCATCTTGGCCACGCCAGAAGAGTCCGTGATGGACAAAAATGGTGTCCGCCTGGGCGCCGATCGCAGCTTCAATCAAGGCCCGACTGGCTGTCACACCAGAGACGATTTTCCCCACTCTTGCCCGACCTTCCACCTGCAGCCCGTTGGGGCTATAGTCTTTAAAGCGCTCCGGTTGCAGCAGTACGTTCAAGGCTTGCAAAAGTTCAGCGCGTTCACACATATCTGGATTCATTCCTTTAGGACCTTGAATGATACGCGCGCAAAGCGCACCTGACCGACAGCCTGGCCGTCGGCCAAATATATGGGCATGTGGCGCTGATCAGGTCTTGAAATGGGTCAGGACACCTACAATTTATTGAATTGTTGCTGTTCCACTTTCACCAAGCCTCATGCTTGCCTCGACATGAAAAGATTTTGGTTGTTTTTTTCCCAGTCTGTCACGGTGTTGCTGGCCGCCTATTTTGTGGTGCTGACCCTCAAACCTGACTGGCTGGACGGCATTTACGTCCAACCAGCCTCCGTTGCACTCCTTGAGGCGCCTGCAAGCGTGGCCACGGCTGTGCCAGCAGGTAGTTTTCGGCTGGCGGCTCAAAAATCGTCATCGGCCGTGGTCAGCATCAACACCAGCAAAAATGCCAGATCTGGCCCGCACAGCAGCGACCCCTGGTTCAGATTCTTTTTTGGAGAGCAGGACAATACGCCCCAAGTGGGCCTGGGCAGTGGGGTGATCGTGAGCGCCAATGGCTACATTTTGACCAACAACCATGTAGTAGAAAGTGCGGACGAGATTGAAGTGATCCTTAACGACAGTCGACGTGCGCCCGCGCAAGTGATCGGCACCGACCCGGACTCCGATTTGGCCGTGCTCAAAATTGAATTGAATCGCTTGCCAGTGATGGTGCTGGGCAACTCAGACAGTTTGCAGGTGGGAGACCAGGTGCTGGCCATAGGCAACCCCTTTGGGGTCGGTCAGACCGTGACCAGCGGCATTGTCAGCGCGCTGGGGCGCAACCAGCTGGGCATCAACACCTTTGAAAACTTCATACAAACCGATGCCGCCATCAACCCCGGCAACTCGGGCGGCGCGCTGGTGGACATCAATGGCAACCTGCTGGGCATCAACACCGCCATTTACTCACGCTCGGGCGGCAGCATGGGCATTGGTTTTGCCATTCCGGTGTCCACCGCCAAAATGGTGCTGGAGGGCATTGTGAAAGACGGCCAAGTCACTCGCGGCTGGATTGGTGTGGAGCCCAATGAGCTCACACCAGAACTGGCCCAAACCTTTGGTGTGGCGGCACAACAGGGCGTGATCATCACCGGCGTACTGCAGAACGGACCGGCGGCGCTGGCGGGCATGAAACCAGGCGATGTCGTGACGAAGATCGGGGATATGCCAGTTCACAACGTGGCCGAATTGCTCAGCCAGGTGGCGGCACTCAAACCAGGCACAACAGCAATTTTTGAAGTGCAACGCACCAATGGCAAATCAAGCGTACAAGTGACACCAGACGTGCGCCCTAAAGCGCATCGACCAACGCAGTAACTCACCAAACTCAGGTGTAATCGTGTGCTAGCCCGGATTGCTGCTGGTTTCTGCGCTGTCGTCCGGCGCTTTGGTATGACGGATAAAAACTTGCGCGGCCCAGATACCAACCTCGTACAGCAGGCACATCGGAATCGCCAGCGCCAGTTGCGACACCACATCGGGTGGCGTCACGATGGCCGCAATAATGAAGGCCAGCACGACAAAATAGCCGCGAAATTCTTTGAGCTTTTGAATGCTGAAAATGCCCATGCGCGCCAGTACCACCACCACGACTGGAACCTCAAACGCCATGCCAAAGGCCAGAAACATGGACAGCACAAAACTCAGGTAGGCCTCAATGTCGGGCGAAGCCGTGATGCTGGCCGGTGCAAAGCTCTGAATGAAGGCGAAGACGCGCCCAAAGACAAAAAAGTAGCAAAAAGCCACGCCAATAAAAAACAGCAGAGTACTTGACATCACCAGGGGCAGCACCAGTTTTTTCTCATGCGAGTACAAACCGGGCGCTACAAACGCCCACAGCTGGTACAACACCACCGGCAAGGCCACCATGAAAGCAGCCATCAACAACACTTTAAGCGGCACCATGAATGGCGAAATGACTGAGGTGGCAATGAGCGTCGCCCCCTTGGGCAAATGGGCCACCAGTGGGGCTGCCATCAAGTCATACAAAGCTCCGGGACCGGGGTAGACGCCCAGCACCACAGCCACCACCGCCACGGCAATGAACGCTTTGACCAGTCGATCACGCAATTCAACCAGATGGGCTACAAACGGCTGCTCTGAACCGGCCAATTCGTCGGCTTTTTTAGGGGAATCAGTCATCAATTGAATTTGGTGGGTCGGTACCGCGCTACCCGGGCCGCACCCGACAGGGCTTTGGTGCGGACACCGGTACGGGCTTTGAACCAGTTGGGCGTGGCCCCTTGTTTAAGACGCCAGTTTTTCTTGGGGTGCTGGTACTCGGGCACGGGTTCGGGCAATGTGATCTGGTAGTCCGAACCAGACTCGGAACCCACCTGGGTGGCCTCGGCCCAGGTTTTTTCAAAATCTGTCGCACTGGCTTGCATCGACTGGCTGACGTCTTTGGCCGCACTTTCGACGCTGTCCTTCATTTTTTTGAGTTCGTCAAACTCCATGGAACGACTGACCTCGGCCTTGACGTCACTCACATAGCGCTGTGCCTTGCCGATCAGGGTGCCCACGGTGCGCGCCACACGGGGCAGCTTTTCGGGACCTATGACAATCAATGCCACGGCACCAATCATGGCCAGCTTGGAAATACCGAGATCAATCATGCGGGCCTCGCGCTATGCCAGCCGCTGCCAACCGTGCACTCATCACGACTTTTGCTTGGCTTCGACGTCGATCGTAGTTTTTTCGGCTGCGCCAGCATTGCTGACCTTTGCCGCATCAGTGGCCTTGTCGTCCGGTGCAGCGCCACCTTCTTTCATGCCGTCCTTGAAACCCTTGACCGCGCCGCCCAGGTCTCCGCCAATATTTTTAAGTTTTTTGGTGCCAAACACCATGATGACGATCAACAGAACAATCAACCAATGCCAAATAGAAAATGAACCCATCGTGGTCTCCTAAAGAATCTTTGGATTTTAAGGGGCGCACCCAATTGGCGCGCCGACAAAGCAAAATTTAACCCCGCAACCAGGGGCGCGGGCCACCCATCACGTGCACGTGAAGGTGGTGTACTTCTTGTGCGCCTTCCGCTCCGGTATTGGCCAACATCCGGAATCCACCCTGTGGATAGGGGTTACACCCTTCCTGCCGGGCCAACTTGGGAACCAATACCATCATGCGCCCCATCAGCGCGGCATGCTCTTCGGTGAGCAGCGCCATGGAGGGGATGTGCAGTTTGGGGATGATCAGAAAATGCACAGGCGCCCAAGGGTGAATGTCATGAAACGCATACAAGTCCTCGTCCTGATAAACCAATCTTGATGGAATCTTGCCGGTAACAATCTTGCAAAAAAGACAATCTGGATCATTGTGTACCACCTGCTCGATCATGCTGGCACCTCCATGGGCAAACCTTTGTTCATGCGCACCATACCGCTGACAATACGGTACAAAAACCAGACTGAAATGGCCAGCCAGGCGAGCCAGCCAGGCAGTAAAAATAACAACCAAAGGGGTGCAGTGACCAAATACAGCAACGCAGCAATGATGACGGTGCGGATACGCCAACTGAAATGCGTGGCATGCCAGGTGCCATCTGCATCACTGCGCTTGACGAGGTCAATCACCAGCGCAATGATGAGCAACATCGGGCCAAACTGCCCCCCCGGAATCAATGCCCCTACGGCCACGATCAAATGCAGCACATAACTGACTGTGCCCCATGCGTTGAGTCCGTTGAGCGTTTGCAGGTCAAGTTCACGCCATTCAGTGCCGTCGTTTTTTTTGGGGGGGGTAGTGAAATCCTGGGTCATGCTGCGTCTCCTTGTGCCTCGCGCGCCTTAACCTTGCGCATGGCTTTTTCTTCCAGGCCGCTGGTACCTTCACGGCGCAGCAGTTCGGCAATCACATCCGCAGGACTCAGGCCGTAATGCGCCAAGGCAATCATGCTGTGAAACCACAGGTCGGCCACTTCATAGACGATCTTGCTTGTGTCGCCTCCATGGTCAGCATCTTTGGCGGCCATCACCACCTCAGTGGCCTCCTCGCCAATTTTTTTCAAAAATGCGTCAGGCCCTTTGTGCAACAAACGGGCCACATAGCTGGCCTCCGGGTCACCCCCATGGGCTGGCAAGCGGGACGCAATAACAGCGGCCAGCGCAGCCAGGGAATCAGCAGAGTTTGTATTGGGGCACATCAGGCTTTATAAATGGTTTGAGGGTCTTTCAGGACCGGATCAACTACTTTCCAGTCCCCATTGTCATACACACTGTAAAAACAACTATGCCGACCCGTATGGCACGCCAAGCCCGGTGTGTGACCGGTCTGGGTGACCTGGAGCAAAATCACATCCTGGTCGCAATCCAGCCGAATCTCATGCACGGTCTGCACATGACCGGATTCTTCGCCCTTGAACCAGAGTTTGTTGCGCGAACGACTGAAATACACCGCACGGCCCAACTCGGCAGTTTTTTGCAGGGCTTCGCGATTCATCCAGGCCATCATCAGCACGTCGCCACTGCCCTGCTCTTGCGCTATGGCAGGAATGAGGCCTTGCGCATCCCATTTGAGTGTGTCTAACCAGTTCATGGCCAGATTGTCGATGATTTATCGGGCCAGAAATCAGATTCTCACCGGGATACCGCGCGCCGCCATATGGGCTTTGGCTTGTGCGACGGTGAACTCGCCATAGTGAAAAATACTGGCGGCCAACACCGCGTCGGCTCCGCCAAGTTGTATGCCATCCGCCAAGTGGTCGAGCGTGCCAACGCCACCCGAGGCGATCACTGGCACGCTGACAGCGTCGCTGACAGCACGGGTCAGGGCCAGATCAAAGCCGGCCTTGGTGCCGTCACGGTCCATGCTGGTGAGCAAGATCTCACCGGCGCCAAACGCTGCCATTTGGCGCGCCCAGGCCACAGCGTCCAGGCCGGTGTTTTTGCGCCCGCCATGGCTGTACACATCCCAGCCCTCGCCTGCAGCCTGCTCTTGCGCGTCCAGCCGATGAAGATCGGCACCCGCACGTCGCTTGGCATCAATGGCCACCACAATACACTGCGCGCCATATTTACCCGATGCATCACGAATGATCTGCGGATTAGCGATGGCTGCAGAGTTAAAACTGGTTTTATCCGCGCCAGCATTGAGCAGGCGACGCACATCATCCACCGTGCGCACACCACCGCCCACCGTCAGCGGGATAAACACTTGACTGGCCACCGCTTCTATGATGTGCAAAATCAGATCACGTCCGTCGCTGGTGGCAGTGATGTCCAAAAAAGTAAGCTCATCCGCACCCTGTTCGTTGTAACGCGCAGCAATTTCTACCGGATCGCCAGCATCTCGCAATTCGACAAAATTGACACCTTTGACAACCCGCCCGCCCGTGACGTCAAGGCAGGGAATGATACGTTTGGCTAACACGAAAAGGTCTGCCGCTCAACCGTTAAGCTCGTCGGCCCGCTCTTGCGCAGCTTCAAAGTCCAAGTCGCCACTGTAAATGGCACGGCCACAGATCACGCCTTCAACGCCCTCTTCCTCGACTGCGCACAAGGCCTCGATGTCGGAAAGCTTGGACAGGCCGCCTGAGGCGATCACGGGAATGGTTAACGCTTGGGCAAGGCGCACAGTCGCGTCGATATTGATGCCCGTAAGCATACCGTCGCGACCAATGTCCGTGTAAATGATGGACTCGACACCAAAATCTTCAAATTTCTTGGCCAAGTCGATGACGTCATGCCGGGTCAGCTTGCTCCAACCATCAGTGGCCACTTTGCCGTCTTTGGCATCCAGACCGACGATGATGTGGCCGCCGAAGGCGGTGCAGGCATCCTGCAAAAAGCCCGGATTTCGCACGGCTGCAGTACCAATGATGACGTAGCGCAATCCAGCATCCAGGTAACGTTCAATTGTGTCAAGATCACGTATACCGCCACCCAACTGAACATCCACCTCGCTGCCAATGGTTTTGAGGATCTTGCGAATGGCCGCCTCATTTTTAGGCTGCCCGGCAAAGGCGCCATTCAGATCCACAAGGTGGACCCGACGCGCGCCCTTGTCAACCCAACTGCGCGCCATGACCGATGGCTCTTCGCTGAAGGTGGTTGAAAGTGTCATGTCGCCCTGTTGCAGGCGCACACAATGGCCGTCTTTAAGATCAATGGCAGGAATTAAAAGCATGATGCTTCAGTGAGAGGGAGTGAATAGGCTTCGGCTAACGCAGCACGACTGGTGAAAAAATAAATTCAAGGATTCCAGTGGAGGAAATTACGGTACAGGCTCAGACCATGTTCAGCGCTTTTTTCAGGGTGAAACTGGGTGGCAAAAATATTATCACGGGCAATGGTTGAACTGAAGCGATGACCATAGTCGGTTTCTCCTACGCTGTGGCGCAGATCAGACGGTTTGGCGTAAAAGCTGTGCACAAAATAGAAATAACTACCATCAGGCACCTCGCCCCAGACCGGATGCGACGCGACGTCATGGTTATTGCGCCAAACCTGGTTCCAACCCATTTGCGGAACCTTGTACCGGCTGCCATCAGGCTGCAATTGCCCGATCAGGTCAAATTTAACGACCTCGCCGTGGATTAAGCCAAGGCCTGGGGTGTCCCCCTCAGCACTGTGATCCAGCAGCATTTGCATGCCCACACAGACACCAAACAAAGGCTTGCTGGCGGCTGCCTCCAGGACCGATTGCAGCAGGCCGGATTCGCGCAACTCGCGCATGCAGTCTGGCATGGCCCCTTGACCCGGCAGCACAACCCGTTCGGAAGCACGCACCACATCAGGGTCCTGGGTGATCAACACCTCAAAGTCGGTACCCACGGCCGCTGCTTTTACCGCCTGCGAAACCGAGCGCAAATTGCCCATGCCGTAATCGACGACAGCCACCACTTTTCTTAAGTCGTGAATGACGACGGAATTCATGGCTGGTTGGTCTCCATTGGAAGAAAACAGAATGGCAGGCCAGACAGGATCAGAGTGAACCTTTGGTCGAAGGAATGCTCCCCAAGGCACGGGGATCGATCTCCAGTGCTGCGCGCATGGCACGGGCAAAAGCCTTGAACACGGTCTCCGCCTGATGGTGGGCGTTGACCCCCTTGAGGTTGTCAATGTGCAGCGTCACCAACGCGTGGTTGACAAAGCCCTGAAAAAATTCATGCATCAATTGGCTGTCAAAGTTACCAATCATGCCGCTGGTAAAGGGAACATCCATGACCAAGCCTGGGCGCCCGGAAAAATCAATCACCACCCGGCTCAAGGCCTCATCCAGGGGCACATAGGCATGTCCATAACGTCGAATCCCTTTTTTGTCGCCCACGGCTTTGTACACCGCCTGACCCAGAGTAATACCCACATCTTCAACCGTGTGATGACCATCAATATGGAGATCACCGTCGGCATCAATGTCCAGGTCAATCAGAGCATGACGGGCAATTTGATCAAGCATGTGGTCGAAAAAACCAATTCCCGTATGCAAATGCGCTTGCCCAGTACCGTCCAGATTGACACGAACCGAAATTTTTGTTTCCGCTGTTTGACGCACTACATCAGCACATCGCGGCAATACGGTTGGCAAGGTATCGGGTAGTTCGGTCAAGGGGTAGTTCGTCATGGGAGCTTGTTCACAGCAAAAAAACGGCCAAGCCGCAAATGGAAATCAGATGATCGTTAAATACATTGTGTGGACAGTTTAAGTTCAAAAACCATTTAGACCGGCAGACACAAAAAAAAAGCCCACTAACGTAGGCTTTTGAATGGTTGCGCGAGAAGGATTTGAACCTCCGACCTTTGGGTTATGAGCCCAACGAGCTACCAGACTGCTCCATCGCGCGGTATGTTTGTATTGTAACCGATTAAGCGGCTGTTTCAGCTTCTGGCGTAACAGTTTCTGACCCACGGTCAACCAGCTCCACGATACACATCGGCGCGTTATCACCCACGCGAAAACCCATTTTCAGGATCCGTGTATAGCCGCCTGGACGGGCGTTAAAACGAGGACCCAAGACATTGAACAATTTGACAACCGAGTCACGATCACGCAAGCGATCAAAAGCCAGACGACGGTTGGCAAGTGTCGCAGTTTTAGCCAAAGTGATCATTGGCTCGACCACACGACGCAATTCTTTGGCCTTGGGCACCGTTGTTTTAATAACTTCATGCTCAATCAGAGAATTCATCATGTTACGCAGCATCGCCAAACGATGGGAAGAAGTGCGATTTAATTTACGAAGACCTAGTCCGTGACGCATTATGATTTCCTTTATTTAATTAAAACAGCCGTATCAGGTACTGTCTATGTCACATCGGTAAATTTGTATTACCGTTTTTCAAGTGAAACTGGAGGCCAGCTTTCAAGCTTCATGCCTAAAGTCAAGCCACGGGAAGCCAGCACTTCCTTGATTTCATTGAGCGACTTCCTGCCCAAATTGGGTGTCTTTAGCAGCTCATTCTCGGTGCGCTGAATCAGATCACCAATGTAATAAATATTCTCAGCTTTCAGACAGTTGGCAGAACGAACCGTTAACTCCAGCTCATCTACCGGGCGCAACAGCACGGGGTCAAAGTTGGAACTGCCGCCGCGCACAGGTGATGCAATGATGGAGTCAACGTCACCCCCTTCAAGCTGGGCAAAAACGGACATCTGCTCAATGAGGATCTTGGCCGAAGCACGCACAGCATCCTCTGCAGAGAGCGCGCCATTCGTTTCAATGTCCAGAATCAACTTGTCCAGGTCGGTACGCTGCTCGACACGCGCGCTTTCCACCGTGTAGCTAACACGTTTAACAGGTGAAAACGAAGCATCCAGGACGATGCGACCAATTGACTTCGTCGTGTCATCCAGATGACGGCGCAAGGTACCCGGTACATAGCCGCGACCACGCTCCACCTTGATCTGTACGTCAAGCTTGCCACCATGCGCCAAATTAGCAATCACGTGATCGGGATTGATGATTTCAACATCATGCGGCGTCTGAATATCACCGGCGCAAACAACACCTTCAGTGTCTTTACGCAAGCTCAACGTCACTTCATCACGGTTGTAAAGTTTGAAAACAATACCCTTGAGATTAAGCAAAATGTTGACGACGTCTTCGTGAACACCTTCAATAGAAGAGTACTCATGAAGAACACCAGCGATAGTTACCTCAGTAGGCGCAAAACCCGGCATGGAAGAAAGCAGCACGCGGCGCAGGGCATTACCCAAGGTATGACCATAACCTCTTTCAAAAGGCTCTAATACAACCTTGGCCCTGTTGGCAGATAACTGCTCAACATTGATAGCCTTAGGTTTTAGTAAAATATTTTGCATGTACAAATCCTCTTGATACCCCCGGTGACTTACACCGGTAAAGGCTTACGATGCAACAGATGAGCCATAAACCCTCGGTTGCCAAAACATAGGCTGCTTACACTTAACGTGAATACAGCTCGACAATCAGTGATTCATTTACGTCGGCGGCAAATTGATCACGATCTGGTACAGATTTGAAAACGCCTTCGGCCTTCTCAATATTGACTTCAACCCAAGCAGGCATACCAACTTGTTGTGCCAGTTGCAAGGCCTCAACAATACGCGTTTGTTTGTTCGATTTTTCACGAACAGACACGACGTCGCCAGCCTTCACCAGGTAGGAAGGAATATTCACAGACTTGGTGTTCACCAAAATGGCTTTATGAGAAACCAACTGACGCGATTCAGCACGGGTAGAGCCGAACCCCATCCGGTAAACGACGTTGTCAAGGCGTGTTTCAAGCAAGGCCAACAGGTTAGCACCGGTGTTACCCTTGCGACGGTCAGCTTCTTCAAAATAACGGCGGAATTGCTTTTCAAGAACGCCATACATACGTTTGACTTTTTGCTTCTCACGCAGTTGAATACCGAAATCGGACGTGCGAGCACCAGAAGTGCGGCCGTGCTGACCTGGCTTGGAATCAAATTTAACCTTGTCACCAATGGAGCGGCGCGCGCTCTTCAAAAACAGGTCGGTGCCTTCACGGCGAGATAGTTTGCCTTTGGGGCCTAAAAAACGTGCCACTTGAATTTCCTTTTTGATCATCTACCGCTTAAAAAAGCGGGAGCCAATGTGCAAACACATTGGCGGTGGGCTTGGTTTGAAAAATTAGATGCGACGACGCTTCTGTGGACGGCAACCGTTGTGCGGAACCGGCGTCACATCAGCAATCATGTTGATCCGAATGCCGAGGGCAGCCAGGGCACGAACCGAAGACTCGCGACCAGGACCGGGGCCTTTGATCTCAACATCAAGGTTCTTGATACCTTGCTCAATGGCGGTGCGGCCTGCTACTTCTGAAGCTACCTGTGCTGCAAAAGGAGTTGACTTTCTGGAGCCTTTAAAACCCTGACCACCAGAAGAAGCCCAGGCAAGGGAATTCCCCTGGCGGTCAGTAATGGTGATGATGGTGTTGTTAAAGGAAGCGTGCACGTGTGCAATGCCGTCAGCAACGTTCTTGCGAACCTTCTTGCGAACGCGCTGTGCAGCATTATTGGATGGAGCTTTAGCCATAATGAACTTTCAGTGCCTGTTATTTCTTGAGAGAAGCCGCTGCTTTACGAGGACCTTTGCGCGTACGCGCATTGGTACGCGTGCGCTGACCACGCAAGGGCAAGCCACGACGATGCCTAAAGCCACGGTAACAACCAATGTCCATCAAACGCTTGATGTTCATGGTGGTTTCGCGACGCAAATCACCTTCGATAGTGAATTTGGCGACTTCATCACGCACTTTTTCGAGTTCAGAATCTGTCAGATCCTTGATTTTTTTGGCGTAATCAACACCACAAGATTCGCAAATCTTGCGGGCGCGACTGCGTCCAATACCAAAAATGGCGGTTAAACCAATTTCGGAGTGCTTTTGTGGTGGAATATTGATACCAGCGATACGTGCCATTTTGATCCTCTATAACTCTTGCAATTAACCCTGACGCTGTTTGTGACGTGGATCTGTACAAATCACACGAACCACACCCTTACGCCGAATAATCTTGCAGTTGCGGCAAATTTTCTTGACCGAAGCCGAAACTTTCATTGCGTTCTCCTAAACAATTCGTAAACAGTTAAAACTACTTGGCGCGAAACACAATACGTGCCCGGCTCAAATCATACGGTGTAAGCTCTACAGTCACCTTATCACCGGGCAAGATTCGGATGTAATGCATGCGCATCTTTCCGGAAATATGCCCCAGAACAATATGACCGTTTTCAAGTTTGACCCTGAAGGTTGCATTGGGAAGATTTTCTACAATCTCGCCTTGCATTTGAATAACGTCGTCTTTAGCCATATATTTAATCTCAGGAAGCCTTAAAGTTGGCTTTTTTCAGCAAAGACTCATACTGCTGCGACATCAAATAGTTTTGCACTTGGGCCATGAAGTCCATGGTCACCACAACAATAATCAGTAGTGATGTACCACCAAAGTAAAACGGTACGTTGTACTTGAGAATCAAAAACTCCGGCAGCAAACAAACCAGCGTAATGTACATGGCACCGACAAATGTCAAACGAAGCAAAATCTTGTCGATGTACTTGGCGGTATTATCACCGGGGCGAATACCAGGAACAAAAGCGCCGCTTTTCTTCAGATTGTCCGCGGTTTCTCGGCTATTAAATACCAGTGCGGTATAAAAGAAGCAAAAGAAAATAATCGCTGCTGCATACAACATGACATAAATAGGCTGACCAGGCGTCAAGGAACCCGCAATATCTTTCAACCAACGCATCGAGTCACCCGCGCTGAACCAACCAACAACCGTGGCGGGAAGAAGAATGATCGACGATGCAAAAATTGGAGGAATCACACCAGCCATATTCAGTTTGAGTGGCAAATGTGAAGACTGCCCGCCATAAACCTTGTTACCAACCTGCCGCCGTGCATAGTTCACAAGAATTTTGCGCTGGCCACGCTCAACAAATACAACAAAATATGTCACCAACCCAACCAACACCACAATCAACATGGAAACAATGATGCTCATGGCACCGGTCCGAACCAATTCAAGCAAACCACCCACAGCACTTGGCAGACCAGCGGCAATGCCAGCAAAGATCAGAATAGAGATACCATTACCGAGTCCACGCTCCGTAATTTGCTCACCAAGCCACATCAAGAACAGCGTACCTGCAGTCAGTGTCACAACTGCAGTCATGCGAAAGGCAAAACCGGGGTCGATCACCAATCCAGCAGAACTCTCAAGCGCCACCGCGATCCCCAAGGACTGGAACAATGCCAAGCCAAGCGTACCGTAACGGGTGTACTGGGTGATCTTGCGACGACCAGCCTCACCTTCTTTTTTCAGCTGTTCAAAAGCTGGCAGCACATACCCCAACAATTGCATAATGATCGACGCCGAAATGTACGGCATGATACCTAGTGCAAAGATGGTGAATCTGGACAGCGCGCCACCCGAAAACATGTTGAACATGCCAAGAATGCCACCCTGTTGCCCCTTAAAAAATTGTTGCAACTGAACCGGATCGATGCCAGGCACCGGGATGTGTGCGCCCACACGGTAAACCACAAGGGCGAGCAACAAAAACACCAGACGACGACGCAAATCGCCGTATTTGTCCGTTTTTGCCGAGAGAGCCGTACTGGTAGCCACTTACACCAATCCTGATTCTGTATTAAGCGACACTGCCGCCGGCAGCTTCAATTGCAAGTTTGGCGGCGGCCGTCGCACCGACGCCATTGAGCTTGAAAGCTTTGGTGACTTCACCCGTCTTGATGATTTTGACCACCTTGGCCAACTCACCCACAAGGCCAGCCTGCTTGAGCACGAGCACATCGATATCTGCCACATCAAGCAGATTCAGTGCCGACAAAGTGACTTCTGCGTTGAACTTCAGCAGTGCAGACTTGAAGCCACGCTTGGGAAGCCGACGCTGCATAGGCATTTGACCGCCTTCAAAGCCCACCTTGTGGTAGCCACCAGCACGAGATTTTTGACCTTTGTGACCACGGCCAGCCGTTTTACCAAGACCTGATCCAATGCCGCGACCAACACGGCGTTTGTAATGTTTAGCGCCGTCAGCCGGCTTGATGCCATTGAGTTCCATCATTTACCTCTTACAGCACTTTAACCAAGTAGCTGATTTTGTTGATCATGCCGCGGACTTCTGGCGTATCCACCAATTCGCTGGTGCTGCGCATCTTGCGCAAACCCAAACCACGGACAGTCGCACGGTGTGACTCTGCGCAACCAATCGGGCTACGCACAAGTTGAACGGTTACTTTTTTTTGCGTTGTCATTTTTAAAAACTCCAATTAAGCAAAAATTTCTTCGATCGTCTTACCACGCTTGGCAGCAACGACAGATGGCGTTGTAGCATGCGACAGCGCGTCCAAGGTGGCGCGAACCATGTTGTATGGATTCGAGGAACCATGGCTCTTGGCCACGATGTCTGTAATGCCAATGACTTCAAACACGGCGCGCATGGGACCACCCGCAATGATGCCCGTACCCTTGGGGGCTGGTGCCATCATGACCGATGCGGCGCCATGGTGCCCCATCACCTTGTGGTGAATGGAACCATTTTTGAGTGACACCTTGGTCATGTTGCGACGTGCTTCTTCCATGGCTTTTTGCACGGCAGCAGGAACTTCTTTCGATTTTCCCTTACCCATGCCCACGGTGCCATCACCATCACCAACAACAGTCAGCGCTGCGAATCCCAGAATACGACCACCCTTGACCACTTTCGTGACTCGGTTGATCGCGATCATTTTTTCGCGCAGACCATCCTCAGGCCCTTCAGCCTTACCTTGCATTTTTGCTTGTACTTTAGCCATCTTAATTTCCGATCTGCTTAGAACTGCAAGCCAGCTTCGCGTGCCGCATCAGCCAACGCTTTAACGCGGCCATGGTACGCAAATCCTGCACGATCAAACGCTACTTTTTCAACACCAACAGCTTTTGCCTTTTCAGCCAAACGCTTACCAATGACCTGGGCAGCAGCAACATTGCCACCTTTACCAGATCCACCCAATGACTGACGCACTTCGGCTTCTGCCGTCGATGCGGTGGCCAAAACTTTGCTGCCATCGCCAGAAATTACACTGGCGTAGATGTGCAAGTTGGTGCGATTCACCGTCAACCGGGCAACGCCTTGAAGGGCGATGCGAATCCGGGTTTGACGGGCTCTGCGAAGACGCTGCTCTTTTTTGCTCAACATGTTGCAGATCCTTATTTCTTTTTGGTTTCTTTGATGGCGACTTTTTCGTCTGAGTACCGAATGCCCTTGCCTTTGTAGGGCTCAGGCGGACGGACCGCACGAATTTCAGCTGCGATCTGACCAACGCGCTGACGGTCAGCACCCTTGATCAAAACTTCTGTCGGCGTGGGGGTTGCGACAGTGATGCCGGCAGGCATGTCAATATTGACCGGATGAGAATACCCCACCGTCAAATTGAGCTTATTGCCAGTCGCTTGCGCCTTGTAACCCACACCAATCAGCGTCAACTTTTTCTCAAAGCCTTTACTGACACCGACCACCATGTTGTTGACCAACTGGCGCATGGTACCGGCCATTGCATCTGCTTCGCGGGTTTCGTTAGCCGCAGAGAAGCTAAGCTTGCCAGCGTCGCTGGAAATTTTGACCAGCATGTTTTGCGTCAGGGTCAGCAAACCGCCGGCGCCCTTGACACTGACACTTTGCTCACCAACCGTCACATCAACCCCTGCGGGGATGGTCACGGGCATTTTTGCTATACGGGACATCTTGTATTTCCTCTCAATGTCACGCTTTAGGCGACGTAGCAAAGTACTTCGCCACCGACACCGGTAGCGCGCGCCTTGCGGTCGGTCATGACACCCTTGGGCGTTGTGACAATTGCCACACCCAGGCCGTTTTGAACTTGCGGAATGGCATCGCTGCCACGGTACACACGCAGACCAGGACGACTGACGCGCTCAATGCGCTCAATCACCGGACGACCAGCGTAGTACTTCAAGGCGATTTCCAGCTCAGGCTTGCCGTCGGCTGGATTGACCTTGAACCCATCGATATAACCTTCATCCATCAGGACTTGGGCAATCGCAACCTTTACTTTGGAAGAAGGCACACGAACAGAAGTTTTTGCAACCATTTGCGCATTGCGAATGCGGGTCAACAGGTCGGCGATCGGATCACTCATACTCATATCTATTTCTCCTACCGATTACCAGCTGGCCTTGACAATGCCGGGTATTTCACCAGCAAAAGCCATTTCGCGAATCTTCGCACGTGCCAAACCAAATTGCTGGAACGTACCGCGGGGGCGTCCAGTGATGGCGCAACGGTTACGCTGCCGAGTTGGGTTTGCATTACGGGGCAACAGTTGCAGACCAAGGCGTGCCGCAGCGCGCTCTTCATCAGTGCGCTTTGCATCCGTTGAGATCGCCTTCAATTCCGCATGTTTCTTTGCGTACTTGGCAACCAGTTTGTCTCTTTTGAGCTCGCGCTCGATTAAAGCCATCTTAGCCACAGATCACCTCAGTTCTTGAAGGGGAAACGGAAACCAGCGAGAAGTGCCTTGCACTCATCATCGGACTTGGCCGTTGTCGTGATACTGATATTGAGACCACGCAAGGCGTCAACCTTGTCATACTCAATTTCAGGGAAAATAATTTGTTCTTTCACGCCGATGTTGTAGTTACCACGACCGTCAAATGAACGACCGGAAATACCACGGAAGTCACGCACTCGCGGCAGGGCGACGCTGACAAAGCGATCCAAGAACTCATACATTTGCGCACCGCGCAGAGTAACCATGCAGCCAATAGCCTGATTCTCACGAATCTTGAAACCGGCAATCGCTTTTTTGGACATCGTGACCACGGGCTTCTGACCTGCGATTTTCGACATGTCACCCACGGCGTGATCCATCACCTTCTTGTCGGCGACGGCTTCGCTCACACCCATGTTGAGCGTGATCTTGGTCAGACGAGGAACTTGCATTGGCGACTTGTAGCCAAACTTGGCCATCAACTCGGGAGCCAATTTTTCACGGTAAAGTTGTTGCAAACGAGCCATGTTCATGCCACCTTGATTTCTTCGCCGCTGGACTTGTAAACGCGAACGCGCTTGCCGTCAGCTTGCAATTTGATACCGACGCGATCAGCCTTGCCACTTGTTGCATTAAAAATTGCAACATTGGACTGGTGAATCGCCATGGTTTTCTCAACAATACCACCTGCCTCACCCTTCATGGGGTTGGGCTTGGTGTGCTTCTTGACGATATTGACACCTTCAACAAGGAGATGCGAATCATCTTTGCGCGATGTAACTTTGCCACGCTTGCCTTTATCGCGCCCAGTGAGCACGATGACATCGTCGCCTTTGCGAATCTTGTTCATGTGATGTCCTTACAAAACTTCAGGTGCCAGAGACACGATCTTCATGAACTTTTCAGTGCGCAATTCGCGCGTCACTGGTCCGAAGATACGCGTGCCGATAGGCTCGAGCTTGGCATTGAGCAACACTGCCGCATTGCCGTCAAACTTAACCAAAGAGCCATCGCTGCGACGGATTCCCTTGGCCGTGCGCACAACCACAGCACTGTAGACATCGCCCTTTTTGACGCGACCACGAGGCGCAGCTTCTTTAATGCTCACTTTAATAATGTCGCCTACGCTGGCGTAGCGACGTTTGGATCCGCCCAGCACCTTAATGCACAGAACGGACTTGGCGCCAGTGTTGTCGGCGACTTCGAGTCGAGATTCGGTTTGGATCATTTGTTTAATTCCCAACTTGCACCAAAAGCAAACCCGCACGATGCAAATTTGGTTTCAGTCAGTCTTGGGCCCGTCACATGCAACATGAACCACTCATGTTGTTAGGTTGGGGCAGACACTTCGGTTTAACGCGAAGCCTCGTATTATGCCCTGAAAACAGGGGCCGGTCAAAAAAAAATTTAGGACTGAAGCAAATAGTTGGCTGCCAACGACTGGAATTCCTGAACTTTTGGGTCCTTTTGGGTTTCTTCACGCAAGATTTCACCGACGCGGGGGGCGAGTTCAATGGCAAGACGCGCATCCAGAAACAGCAGGCGTGATCGCCTGGCCAACACATCCTCCACCGTCAATGCATATTCATAGCGTGCGGCAAAGCGCACCATGGCAATGGTCAGGCCAGAGCACAACTCCTCGGCTGCACCTGGCAGTGTTTTAATGAATGACTCCTCAGAGCCGTAAGAATGCCAGCCTGGCGCTTCGCTCAACGACCGCACAGAGGCAGAAACCACGTCCGACAAAGCATGGCTGCCCAACAACCGCAGGTTTTTTGTGACGCCCGCCTGCGTCGAGGCAATCAGTTGATGCTCAGCACACTTCTCAAGCACATCCTCGGCCATGGCCCGATACGTCGTCCACTTGCCGCCCGTGACAGTCACTAGACCACTGCGGCTGACCAAAATCGTGTGCTCCCGGCTCAGTCCTTTGGTATTGTTGCCCTCATCCTGCGGCGGCTTGACCAGGGGGCGCAGTCCCACCCAAATGCTTTTAACATCTGCCCGCGTGGGAGCGCGACGCAGGTATTTGTCGGATTCACTCAAAATAAATTCGATTTCATCTCCGAAAGCCATGGGCTCACGGGCCAGATCATGGCGTGGCGTGTCGGTGGTGCCCAGAATGACTTTTCCGAGCCAGGGCACGGCAAACAACACGCGCCCGTCGGCTGTCTTGGGCACCATCATGGCCACGTCGGCCGCCAGAAAATCACGCTCCACCACCATATGCACACCTTGGCTGGGCGCCACCAGGGGCTGCGTGGCGCGGCCGTGCTCACCAGGCACAGCCAATCCATCTTTTTGTCGCAATTCATCTACCCAAACCCCGGTGGCATTAACGACGCACCGGCTTTGGAGCTGATACCGATTTCCCGTCAGTTGGTCTTCGCACAGCAAACCGGAAACTTTGCCGTTGTCATAGGTCAGTCCGGTAGCACGGCAATAGTTGACCAACAGCGCCCCATGACTGGCCGCCGTGCGCGCCAGCACAATGGCCAGACGCGCATCATTGAATTGCCCGTCCCAATATTTCACCCCCCCTTGCAGCCCCTGAGCGCGCAGCGTGGGCAAATACGCCAGCGTCTTCCTGCGTCCCAAAAGTTCTGTTTTGCCCAAGCCAGCGCGCCCTGCCAGCACGTCGTACATTTTCAGTCCCGCGCCGTAGAACCCGGCCTCCCACCAGCGATAGGTCGGCATCACAAACGGCAACGGCTGCGCCAGATAAGACGCGTTATTCAGCAACAGCGTGCGTTCATGCAGGGCTTCCCGCACCAGAGAAATATTGCCCTGCGCCAAATAACGCACGCCACCGTGCACCAGCTTGGTCGAGCGGGACGAAGTGCCCTTGGCAAAATCATGCGATTCAACCAAAACCACGCGCAGGCCACGCGCGGCAGCGTCCAGCGCCACGCCCAGACCGGTGGCGCCGCCGCCGATGATGGCGATGTCATACTGACAGGCTTGGGCCAGCCGGGCGATCAGTTCATGGCGCCGCGTCGGCCGCGGCGTGGATTCAAGTGGCATAGGCTTCATTTTCCGTAGTCGGTTTTGCAAAGTTCCCTAGCCCGAAAAACTCCGCACGCCGCTCGCTGGATCGTCATGGCGATGACGGCCTGCGACGCCGGCCGCGACCGCAATCGTCGCACCGCAGCGGGCGAACAAGGGCAGTGCGGACAACGGCGCCGCCACCGTGTGCACTTGGCCGGCCTCGAAGCGTGCGCCGGTGTGAAAATCAAACCACGCCTCGGGACCTTGGGGCAGGTAGACGCTGCGTGACGTAGCGCCAGCCTGCACCACCGGCGCGACCAGCAGGGCATCACCGAGCATGAAGTCGTCGCTGTCGGCGAAACATTGCGCGTCATCCGGAAAGTCATAAAAGGTCGGGCGAATGATGGGTTGGTGCAAGCGATGAGCGCGCTCGAAGAGCGACCACAAATAGGGCATCAAGGTGTAACGCAGCCGGATCGCCGCCGCCACATCCGCCGTCACCGCCGGGTGCAGCCAGGGCACGTTGACGGTGCCGTCCGCTTTCCAGGAATTCATCACCATGCGCGGGTTCAGGCAACACGCCTGCACCCAGCGCAAAAACAGCTCAGGCTCGGGTGTCGGACCCGCGAAGCCGCCGACGTCATGGCCGATGTTAAACATGCCCGACAGGGACATTTGGAGACCCGTGCGGATGTTCCAGCGCATGGTTTCCCAACTGGTGGTGTTGTCGCCGGTCCAGGTTTGGGCGTAGCGCTG
>MESQ01000056.1 GCA_001771065.1 Burkholderiales bacterium RIFOXYD12_FULL_59_19
CTTTGTGCCCAATACCCCCATCCCCGCAGCGGTCGCTACGGGCTAACTGAGGAAAATAGGATTAAAGGTTGCACCAGCTTTCGAACTGGTGCCAAGCCTCTAATTTAGAGTTCATGATATGAACAAACTCTCTCATTCGAACCATTCGGTCCCAATGATTCCTTCACCCGACCAGCAGGTTGAAGGTGCAAATTTGACTTCGCCGCCGCCTTTGAAAGACCCGGTGTGTGGCATCACTGTCACGGATAAAGCCGAGCATCGTCAGGAATACAACGGGCATCTCTATTATCTCTGCAGCGCAAAGTGTCAAGGCAAGTTTGCAGCCGATCCGCTGCACTACGTCACGGCGGCGCGGACGGTTGAAACATCGCCGACCAAGTTTCCTGCCATCGAGGGCACGATCTACACCTGCCCGATGCACCCTGAGGTCCGCCAAGACCATCCCGGAAATTGTCCCAAGTGCGGCATGACGCTGGAGCCGGAGTTGCCCAAGTTGGGCGATGATGACAATCCGGCATTACGCGACTTTCAGCGCCGATTCTGGTGGTCCTTGCCGTTGACGGCTGTCGTCTTTGTGCTGGCCATGTTTGGTCATCGCCTGCAGTGGATGGACATGGCAACCCAGAGTTGGGTCGAGTTGGCCCTTGCAACACCGATCGTGCTTTGGGCTGGCTGGCCCTTCTTCACCCGTGGTTGGCAATCCGTGGTCAATCGCAGCCTGAATATGTGGACGCTGATCAGTCTGGGTACTGGCGCCGCTTTTGTCTACAGCGTGGTGGCAACCGTCGCGCCTCAGGTGTTCCCGGCGTCGTTTATTTCCATGGGGCGGGTCGCAGTTTATTTTGAAGCGGCTGCCGTGATCATTTCGTTGACACTGCTGGGTCAACTGCTGGAGCTCAAGGCCAGATCCCAGACCTCCGCAGCAATCAAATCTCTGCTTGGCTTGGCACCAAAAACGGCCCGCAGGATACGGGTAGATGGTTCCGAGGAAGATGTTCCCTTAAGTGAGGTCCATGTCGGCGACGTACTGCGCGTGCGTCCAGGCGAGAAAGTGCCAGTCGACGGGATGGTGACTGAGGGCGGCAGCGCGGTCGATGAGTCCATGCTGACAGGTGAACCGCTGCCGGTGAACAAGCGAGTGGGCGACAAGGTCATCGGCGCGACCCTCAACACAAGCGGTGCCTTGGTCATCAGCTCTGAAAAAGTGGGCTCTGCCACGGTACTGGCACAGATCGTGCAAATGGTGGTTCAGGCGCAGCGTTCCAGGGCGCCAATGCAACGCATGGCCGATGTGGTGGCCGGTTACTTTGTCACCGCTGTCTTGGTGATTGCCGTTTTGACTTTCCTGGCCTGGGGATTTTTTGGGCCTGAGCCGAGTTGGGTTTTCGGCCTGATCAATGCCGTCGCTGTGCTGATCATTGCCTGTCCTTGTGCCTTGGGACTGGCCACGCCGATGTCGATCATGGTGGCCACAGGGTTGGGGGCGACGCGCGGCGTGCTATTTCGCGACGCCGCAGCCATTGAGAACCTGCGCAAGGTGGACACGCTGATCATCGACAAGACCGGCACGCTGACTGAGGGCCGTCCAGCGTTCGATCGGGTCGTCCCGGCTCCGGGTTTTGAGGCCGATGAAGTGTTGCGCTTGGCCGCGAGTCTGGATCAGGGCAGCGAACACCCCCTGGCCGAGACCATCGTTCGTGCCGCCCGCGAGCGCACCATGACGCTCGACAAGCCGGAAAATTTTGAGTCAAACTCTGGCATTGGTGTACGCGGTCGGTTGGCCGGGCGACAGCTTGCGCTTGGCAACACCACGCTGATGCAGCAGATGAACGTCTCGGTGGCGTCGCTGTTGGCGCAGGCTGAAGGATTGCGCAGCGAGGGCGCCAGTGTCATGCACTTGGCGGTGGATGGCCAGTTGGCGGGCCTGCTGGCCGTGTCCGATCCGATCAAACAGAGCACACCTGAAGCCTTGCTTATGTTGAAGGCGGCCGGTTTGCGCATTGTGATGGCAACCGGTGATGGGCTCACGACGGCAAAAGCGGTAGCCAAGCGCTTGGGCATCGACGAAGTGCATGGCGAAGTGAAACCTGCGGACAAACTGATTCTGGTGGAGAAAATGCAAAAGGAAGGACGGGTGGTGGGAATGGCGGGCGACGGCATCAATGATGCGCCGGCGTTGGCCCAGGCGGATGTGGGCATCGCCATGGGTACCGGCACGGACGTGGCCATGAACAGTGCACAACTCACTTTGGTGAAGGGCGATTTGCGCGGCATTGCCGTTGCGCGCTCGCTGTCGGAGGCCACAGTAGCCAATATGAAACAAAACCTGCTGTTTGCGTTGTTTTACAACGCGCTGGCTATCCCGATCGCCGCCGATGTGTTGTTTCCACTTACCGGATGGCTGTTGTCGCCCATGATCGCCGCACTGACCATGAGCTTCAGTTCTGTGTCTGTGATTGGCAATGCACTTCGCCTGCGGCGCAGCAAGGTCTGATGCAAATGTTGCTACCAATGTTGTGACTTGCAAACATGTAAGGAAATCATTACCAACATCGCACTGGATGCTGCCGACATTCAACGTTTATCACCTCGACTGGGGCATCAGGTTATGCTGAGCTCCGGGTGTTTAGGTCCACTTCAGTCGTCGCCATGAAGGCGACCCAGACGCTTACGTTTGAACGGCTGGCTTGAAGGAGGCAATTCGGGAAGTCGAATGTCGCTTGTGGGACAAAATTTGCTAATGGCCACCGTCGAGTCGAATGGCCGGTCTGGGTCTTTTGCGGCCAGCTCCCAAGCCATAGAAATCCTCGCCAACAGTGAATTTCCAGCGTGTTCAAGACCTGCCAGGCAAAAAAAAGGCACCCGCAAGTGCCCTTTGACCTGGGTGTCAGATACTGATAGCTTGTGGGTCAGACCACTCGCACAGCGACGTGCTCTGACCCCAACTGCCTAGACTGCTTCGGTTTGCTCAAAAGGCAGTTTCTGGTCACGCAGGTCGCGTTTGGTTTCCACCAGCACCAGCGGCTGGTTGTCGAGCACGGGCACGGGTGCGCGTTCACGTGGCACATGCACCGGCTTGGGTGTTGCCGCAATCGCCGACTGCACCAGGGCTACTTTGCTTGCATCGGATTGCACCCATTGCAGTCCGGATGATTGGGCTACTTGCGCCAATTCGTCCAGCGGCAGGGCAAACGGCTGCACGGCGGGCATGGCCTTGGCCGGTGCGGCCGCCACCGGGGCAACCGCCACAGCGGGTGTCGTGGCTTTGGGTGCCGCTGTGATAGCCGGTGTCGGTGCCGGTGTGGTTGCCACCACCGCCGCGGGTGCTGGTGTCGTTACCACGACCGGCGGCGCCACGTCCTGCGTTGTCACGACGGTTGGCACCGCGACAGGCTCAGGCGTCACTTCAGCCGCGACAGGCGCGGGTGCGGGTGCTGCAGGCGCTACGACCACGGCTTCGGGCTGGCTGTTGGCCGCTGGCACGCTGAAGTAAGACTTGCGCGCCGGTTCCTGCTCAGCCGCTGCTTCCGTGGCCTGAGGTTCCTGGTCCGGCTGGGCGGGCGACTCGCTGCGTTCCGCGCGTTCGGTGCGGGGTTTGCGGTCGCGGCCATAACGGTCACGTGAGCGTTTCTCTCTCGGGGCACCGTTGTCATCACGCACAGTGTTGTCCGCGTTGCCCTGATCAGCCGCCATCGTTGAACTGTCTGCGCCCTCGGCCGCAGCGTTGACACCCGCCTCGCCAGTTTGGCGCTCTTCTTCCGGGCGAGGTGAGCGCTCGGGGCGGCGCTCATTGCGGCCACCGCGATCAGTGCGTGGCGGGCGCTCGCCGCGCTCGGTACGTGGCTGACGTTCGCTGCGCTCCGTGTTGCGGCCACCGCTCTCGGGGCGTTGCTCGCCACGAGCGGCTGCATCTGGTGCCGTGTTCAGTTCGGGGGTGACGTTGCTGGCGTCCAGAGAACTCTGCATTTCGGTCCGGTCCTTGCCGGCACTGTTGCGGTCAGGGCGGCCGGCGCGGTCTGGGCGGTTGCCCCGGGTGTCGCTGCGGCCTTCACCGCGGCCATTGCGTCCTTCATTGCGTGGACCGCGGCCTTCGGGGCGGCTTTCACCGCGACCTTCCGGGCGACGGGCACCGTCGCGGCCATGACGGCCTTCACGTGGCGCGCGGGTGTCGTCTTTGGCTGCAGGTGCGGCCACAGGGGCGGCTGGCGCGGCCTCGGGGGCAGCACCAAACAGGTTTTTGAGCCAGCCGAAAAAGCCTTTTTCAGCCACCACAGGTGTGGCTGCTGCAGGTTTTGCTGGCCGTGCCACCGGGGCGGCGGCTTTCACCGGCTCGGGTTTGGGGGCGGCCACGGGCGCTGGTGCGTCAGGCAATACCCCCTTGATCACCGGGGTCTGCCGGTTGGTGGGTTCCTGCGAGCGGCGTGTGACGGCGGTCGCTTCTTCAACTTCATCGGCCATCTTGTAGCTGGCTTCGATGTTGTCCAGACGCGGGTCGTCGTGTTTCAGGCGTTCCAGGCGGTAGTTGGGTGTTTCCAGCGACTTGTTGGGCACCATTAGCACGTTGATGCGTTGCTTGAGCTCGATCTTGGCGATCTCGGTGCGCTTTTCGTTGAGCAGGAAGGACGCCACCTCGACAGGCACCTGGCAAAGCACGGAGGCGGTGTTGTCTTTCAGGGACTCTTCCTGGATGATGCGCAAAATTTGCAGCGCGCTTGATTCGGTGTCACGGATGTGGCCCGAACCACCACAGCGCGGGCAGGGAATGGAGGCGCCTTCAGACAGCGCCGGGCGCAGCCGCTGGCGGCTCATTTCCATCAGGCCGAATTTGCTGATGGTGCCAAACTGCACACGGGCGCGGTCCTGGCGCAGCGCGTCGCGCAGGCGGTTTTCCACTTCGCGGCGGTTGCGGCTTTCTTCCATGTCGATGAAGTCGATGACGATCAGGCCACCGAGGTCGCGCAGACGCGCCTGGCGTGCCACTTCGTCGGCAGCTTCCAGGTTGGTGCGGGTGGCGGTTTCCTCGATGTCGCCGCCCTTGATGGCGCGGGCCGAGTTCACGTCCACGCTGACCAGGGCTTCGGTGTGGTCAATCACAATGGCGCCACCGCTTGGCAGCGTGACCGTGCGGGCATAGGCCGACTCGATCTGGTGCTCAATCTGGAACCGGCTGAACAGTGGTGCGTCGTCGCGGTAGCGCTTGACGCGTGCGGCGTGCTCGGGCATGACGTGTGCCATGAACTGCTGGGCCTGCTCGTACACGTCGTCGGTGTCGATCAGGATGTCGCCAATGTCGTGGTTGAAGTAGTCGCGAATAGCGCGAATCACCAGGCTGGATTCCTGGTAAATCAGGAACGCGCCCTTGCCGCCCTTGGCGGCACCGTCAATGGCGGACCACAGCTTGAGCAGGTAATTCAGGTCCCACTGCAGCTCGGGCGCGGCACGACCAATTCCGGCGGTACGGGCAATGATGCTCATGCCGTTGGGGTATTCGAGCTGGTCCAGCGCTTCCTTGAGTTCGGCGCGGTCCTCGCCTTCAATACGGCGCGAAACACCACCACCGCGCGGGTTGTTGGGCATCAGCACCACATAGCGACCGGCCAGTGACACAAAGGTGGTGAGGGCTGCACCCTTGTTGCCGCGCTCTTCTTTTTCCACTTGCACCAGCAGCTCCTGGCCTTCCCTGATGGCGTCCTGGATGCGCGCCTGGCTGACCGCCACACCTTGCTGGAAATACTGTTTTGAGATTTCCTTGAACGGCAAAAAGCCATGACGCTCTTCGCCGTAGTCGACAAAGCAGGCTTCCAGTGACGGCTCCACGCGTGTCACTACGGCTTTGTAGATATTGCCCTTGCGCTGTTCGCGCCCTTCAATTTCGATTTCGTAGTCGAGTAATTTTTGTCCATCGACAATGGCGAGGCGGCGTTCTTCTGCCTGCGTCGCGTTGATCAGCATCCGTTTCATGGGTCGCGTTCCTTCAATTCAAATAGCAACAAACTGCTCATGACGAGCATTGATACACGAACTGACGCTTTGAGCCGAGGGGAAAACAGCCGGAGAATCCGAACTCAAGTGATGAGTTTGGGTATAGGCGCGTGGAGGGGAGCGATCGGGATGGGTGTTGGTTTTGCTATTGATCTAATAGCTGTTTGCGTCCGTTTGGCGGGCGCCGATGCCTGATAAATGCCTGTGAGTCGCGCGGTTTCGCGCTGCAGGCAGTTACACATCAGGTTGATCAACACAAACATATCGCTTCATTCCATTCACAGCACAGGTCTGTGAATTTTGGGTATTCCATATCAGGGTTTCATTGCGTCGTTTTGACCCTTCACCCACTCTGCCATGGCTGACAATGGGACAGTCATTTGCGGGCAAGGTGTCAGGCGGTATCGACTTTTCTGGCGGGGCAAGAGGCGCGTGAACTAAACTTCACCGATATAAAGAATGAATGATTCGTTAAATCAACCACTTACAGCACACCACCAGTGAAAGTCATTATAGAGGGCAAACCCTCTGCGCCAGCACCCCAGGTTAAAACCGTTTGCATCGATGAAGACAGTGCTGGCCAGCGTGTCGACAATTTTCTGATGCGGCATCTCAAGGGGGTGCCCAAAACCCATATTTACCGCATGATTCGCAGTGGCGAGGTGCGCGTCAACAAGGGCCGGGTGGGCGCTGACACCCGGCTGGCCGAGGGCGATCTGGTGCGTGTGCCCCCGGTGCGCATTTCCGAACGGGTGGCCGAAAAGGCGCAGGCCATGGCCCAAGGGGCTGTGCGTGGTGTGCCCGCCCGCGACTTTGCGGTGCTGCTGGAAGACGAGCACCTGCTGGTGATCAACAAGCCCGCCGGGGTGGCCGTGCATGGCGGCTCGGGCGTGAGCTTTGGTGTGATTGAGCAATTGCGCATGGCCCGCCCGCAGGCCAAGTTCCTGGAATTGGTGCACCGGCTGGACCGTGAAACCAGCGGCATTTTGCTGGTGGCCAAAAAACGCAGCGCGCTGAAAAACCTGCAGGACCAGTTTCGCGAGCGCCAAACCGGCAAAACCTATCTGGCCATGGTGCGCGGTGCCTGGCCAGCCCGGCTCAAGGTGCTCGACAAGCCCTTGCACAAGTATTTGCTGGATGGCAAGGACGCGCAAGCGGGTGAACGCCGCGTCAAGGTGGTGGCGCGTGACGACGCCGATGGCATGCCTTCTGTGACCCTGGTCAAGGTGCGCGAGCAAAGCCCGCAGGGCACCTTGCTGGAGGTGACGATCAAAACCGGCCGCACCCATCAGATTCGGGTTCATCTGGCCAGCGAAGGTTATCCGATTTTGGGCGATGACAAATATGGCGACTTTGACCTCAACAAGGTCCTGGCCGGTGCGGGCGCCAGGCCTGGGCTCAAACGCATGTTTTTGCACGCCTGGCGTTTACAGTTCAATCACCCCGCCACGGGCGAACGCCTGGAAATTCTGGCAGAGTTGCCCCCTGAGTTGGCTCAATTTTCTTCAAACCCGGCGCTTTTGCGCCCCGCACCATGACTTTTCGACGTTTTGACCTGATCGCCTTTGACTGGGATGGCACCCTGTTTGACTCCACCGCCATCATTGCCCGCTGTATCCAGGCCGCCGTGCTCGACGTGGGTGGCCAAAAACCCAGTGACGAAGCCGCCTCGTATGTGATTGGCATGGGCTTGATGCAGGCCCTGGCCCATGCGGCGCCGGATGTGCCCGTTGAGCGTTACCCTTTGCTGGGGGACCGCTATCGGCACCATTATTTTGCAATCCAGCATGAAATCAGCCTGTTTGATGGCGTGTTGCCGATGTTGGCGGCGCTCAAGGCACGCGGGCACCTGCTGGCGGTGGCCACGGGAAAAAGTCGCCGCGGACTGGATGAGGCCTTGGCCACCTCCACACTGGCAGGTACGTTTGATGCCTCGCGCACCGCCGATCAGACCGCTGGCAAGCCGGACCCCTTGATGCTGCGTGAACTGATGGCCGAATTTGACGTGCCGCCCGAACGCACCCTGATGATTGGTGACACCACCCATGACCTGCAAATGGCACTTAATGCCGGTTGCGCCAGTGTTGGCGTGAGTTACGGTGCGCATGAGCCTGAGGCTTTTGTGGCACTCAAGCCGCAGGTGGTGGTGCACGATGTGGCGCAACTGCATGACTGGCTGCATGCCCACGCCTGAGCGCCAGGCATGACCCAAGCGATTTTGCTGTGTCAGGCACACGAACTGGTGAACAGCAGTCTGGCTGTGCCATTTGAAGTGCGTTACTTGGGCAAGAACCAGGCTGCTTTTGCGGTGCGATACCAGGGCCGGGTTCATGCCTACCTGAACCGTTGCAGCCATGTGCCGATGGAGATGGACTACCAGCCCAATGAGTTTTTTGACCTGACCGGGCATTGGCTGATGTGTGCCACCCATGGCGCCACCTATACACCGCAAACTGGTCAATGCCGCCAGGGTCCGTGCCGCGGTGGCCTGGAAAAAATTGAGGTCAGCGAGGCTGATGGCTTGGTGCACTGGCATACTTCCGATAAATTTCAACTGCCTATTTAATATGAACGAACCTGTGAATGACCCCGTTGCGCCAGCGCCCGGGGCGCCCGAACCTGACCAGACTCAGGCACCAGAGCCGGTCATGAACGCGGCCAAGGCGACCCAAAAAGCGGCCAACACGACGTTTCAGGATGCCCCGAACTGGGAGCGCGCCACACTGGAAAAACTGGTTTTTGCCAGCTTGCGAGAGCAGCGGCTGGCACGTCGCTGGCGTACTTTTGTGCGGCTGGCCTGGTTGCTGGTTTTTGTGGCGCTGGGTTGGCTGGCTTTCAGCGAAGGGGTTAGCAACCAAAATGTGACGACGCCACACACGGCCGTGATTGAGATCAAGGGTGAAATTGCCTCAGGTGCCGAGGCTAGTGCCGAGCTGGTGGTGGCCTCCGTGCGCGCCGCTTTTGAAGATGAAGGGGCCCAGGCGGTGGTGTTGCTGATCAATTCCCCCGGCGGCAGCCCGGTGCAGGCCGGCATCATCAACGATGAGATCAAGCGGCTCAAAGCCCTGCACAACAAACCGGTCTACGCCGTGGTGGAAGAATCAGCGGCTTCAGCGGCCTATTACATTGCGGTCTCGGCCGACAAGATTTTTGTCGATAAAGCCAGCATCGTGGGTAGTATTGGTGTGCTCATGGACGGTTTTGGCTTCACTGGCCTGATGGACAAACTGGGGGTTGAACGCCGCCTCATGACGGCGGGAGAAAACAAGGGTTTTCTAGACCCGTTCAGCCCTCAGACCGAGACCCAGCGGGCGTATGCCCAGTCCATGCTGGATCAGATTCACCAACAGTTTATTGCGGTGGTTAAGGAAGGGCGTGGCGAGCGCTTGAAAGAAACCCCCGAGACCTTCAGCGGCTTGTTCTGGAGCGGACAGCAGGCCGTGGAGATCGGGCTGGCTGATCAGTTGGGCAGCCTCGATTTTGTCGCCCGTGAAGTGGTGAAGGCCGAAGAAATCATTGACTACACCCGCCGCGACAACGTGGCAGAGCGTCTGGTCAAGCGTTTTGGTGTGGCCATGGGTGCCGGCGTCATGTCGGCGCTAAAGACCGGCACTGCCCCGCATTAAAACCAGATCAGCGACCCAAGGCAAACACGGCGGGTGTTGCGTTATTCAGCAACACCGGTTTTTGTTTCCAGTTCTTGATGCTGTCGCTGGCAATGCTGGCACTCTCCAGCGTGAGCCCGCTGCTGATGGCCAGTCGGGTGTTGTGCTGCAGGGTCTGCAGCAGGGCCTGAAACATGGCCAGGTTACGGTAGGGCGTTTCGATGAAGAGCTGGGTTTGGCCAGTTTTGAGCGCCAGTGCTTCCAGCTCCCGAATGCGCTGCACGCGTTCTTGCGGGTCCTGAGGCAAGTAGCCCACAAAAGCAAAATTTTGTCCGTTGAGCCCACTGGCGGCCAAGGCCAGCAGCAGCGACACCGGTCCCACCAGCGGCACCACCCGGATGCCCAGGTCATGGGCGGCGCGCACCACCGACGAGCCGGGGTCGGCCACGGCAGGCATGCCAGCCTCGCTGACCAGGCCCATGTTGTGACCCTCAAGCGCAGGTTGCAGCAGCGCGCGGGCATCAAAGTTGCCGTTGTGGTCGCCTTTTTTGTGCACTTCGCGCGGCAGCTCCACCAACGACAGGGCCTGGATAGGCTGGCACAGCGGTGTAATTTCATTGACCCGTTTGAGGTAGGCACGCGCCGACTTGGCGTTTTCACACACCCAGTGCGCCAAACTGGCGGCCGTGGTGATGGTCGCCAGCGGCAGGGTGGCGCTTAAATCAGCACTTTGGGCGCAACCAAAGTCCAGCGGTGCAGGCACCAGGTAGAGCAGGCCTTTCATAACACCGTGAGCCCGGCGGCTTCCAGCAGGTGGCAGGTTCGAATCAGCGGCAAGCCCACCAGCGCAGTCGGGTCGTCGTTGTCAATATGCGCCAGCAAGGCAATGCCAAGCCCTTCGCTTTTGGCGCTGCCCGCGCAGTCGTAGGGTTTTTCAGCCAGCAGGTAGTGCGCAATCTGGTCATCAGTCAAGTCCCTGAATTGGACTTTCACCGCTGCGAGTTCGGTTTGGGCGAACCCGGTGGCCAGGCACACCACCGCGACTGCGGTTTGAAAGATGACGGTTTGCCCGCGCATGCGCTGCAATTGCGCCACGGCCCGCGCATGGGTTCCGGGCTTGCCCAGGGCTTCACCATCGAGGTCGGCCACCTGATCGGAGCCGATGACCAGGCATTCAGGGTGCTGGCTGGCCACGGCCAGGGCCTTGGCCAGCGCCAATCGGCGGGCCAGTGGCTCAGGCCCCTCATCGGCTAGCGCGGCCTCGTCCACATGCGAGGCGATCACGGTAAACGGCAGCCGCAGTCGCTCCAGCAACTGGCGGCGGTAAACAGAGGTGGAGGCCAGGATGATCTGGCGTTGCGAGGATTGGGTCATCCCCCGATTCTCTTACACTGCACACATGAAGCCACACCAACGCCCCCCCAAACTCGATGTCAAACACGCTGGTCAGTCGTCGCAGCAACTCGCAGGTCAGGATGTATTGGCCAATTACGAACGGCTGATGGAAGAAACGCAGGGTCTTGGCGAGGCAAACGTGCTGAACTGGACGGCCCGGGGTGCGCTTCAGCCCGACGCCAATGGGCAGCCGCAACCCTGGTTATTTTTAGATGTCAGCACCATACTGCCCCTGACCTGCCAGCGCTGCCTGGGGCCGGTGGATGTGCCCGTGCAGATTGAGCGCGCTTTTCGTTTTGTCGAGACCGAGGCGCAGGCCGAACAGGAAGACGATGAGTCCCCCGAAGACGTGCTGGTGCTGAGCCGGGACTTTGACCTGGCGGCGTTGATTGAAGATGAGGTGCTGATGGATTTGCCGGTGGTGCCGCGTCACGACACCTGTCCGCTGCCGGTCAAGCTGGCAGCCGTGGATGCAGACTTTGAAGAGGTGGCACAGAAGCCGAGTCCCTTTGCAGTGCTGGCCGGACTGAAAGTACCTGCCAAGCCCTGATGGTTTGAAGTCCGCTGCCTTGGGTTATACTCTGCAGCTTTTGCGCACGACGACGTGCGCTTTTTAACAATCCCCATCGGCTGCCATACTGGCAGCTTGCAGCCTTAAGGAGCCAACCATGGCCGTCCAACAAAACAAAAAGTCTCCTTCCAAGCGCGGTATGCACCGTTCGCACAACGCTTTGGTCGTGCCCGGTATCGCAGTGGAAGCCACCACCGGCGAAACCCACTTGCGCCACCACATCAGCCCCAACGGTTTTTACCGTGGCCGTCAGGTGATCAAGAGCAAGACTGAAGCCTAATTTTTTCAGGCACCCAAGGCCCGGGGCTACCAAACGTGTAGCCCCGGGCCTTTGTTTTTTCCAGTCTGATATCCATTGGGCATGTTATTGATGTTTGTTGGGCGACCTGTTATTCATGATCACTATTGCTGTTGACTGCATGGGGGGCGACCATGGTCCCGGCGTTACCTTGCCTGCGTGTTCCCGTTTTCTTGATCAGCACCCCGATGTACAGCTCATTCTGGTCGGTCTGCCGCAAAGCATGGCTGGTTACGCACATGCGCGCGCCACCGTGGTGCTGGCCAGCGAAGTGGTCACCATGGATGACCCGCTGGAAGTCGCGCTGCGGCGCAAAAAAGACTCGTCGATGCGTGTGGCCATCATGCAGGTCAAGGACGGTGCCGCCCAGGCCGCAGTGTCTGCTGGCAATACCGGCGCCCTGATGGCGATTTCGCGCTATCTTCTGAAAACCCTGGACGGCATTGACCGCCCTGCCATTGCCGGGCAAATTCCCAATGCCAAGGGCGCGGCCACCACCGTGCTCGATATGGGGGCCAATGTGGACTGCACGGCAGAGCACTTGTTGCAGTTTGCTGTCATGGGGTCGGCGCTGGTGTCGGTGCTCAGTGGTGATGACAATCCGTCGGTGGGTTTGCTCAACATTGGTGAAGAAGCCATCAAGGGCAACGAAGTCATCAAAAAAGCCGGTGAATTGCTGCGCGCTGCCGGCAAGGCGGGTGACCTGAACTTTTATGGCAATGTCGAAGGCAATGACATTTTCAGGGGGACGGCGGACATTGTGGTGTGTGACGGCTTTGTCGGTAACGTGGCCTTGAAAGCCAGTGAAGGCTTGGCCGGCATGATTGTTGATTTTCTCAAAAGAGAGTTTTCGCGCAATATATTCACCAAATTTGCTGCAATCACCGCCTATCCGGTGATATCTGCATTGAAAAAACGCATGGACCATCGACGCTACAACGGCGGCGCTTTGCTTGGACTGCGTGGTTTGGTCTTCAAGAGCCATGGCTCGGCCGACGAGCTGGCTTTTGGTTATGCCTTGACGCGGGCGTATGATGCAGCCCGCAATAATTTGTTAGAGCGTGTCCGCGTTCGGATTGCCCATGCAGCTCCGCTGTTGGCGAGTGCTGATGTGCCTATTTAATCGCAGATGACTTCCTCGGTTTGATTCATGAAAACTTACTCTCGTATTACCGGTACCGGCAGTTATTTGCCGCCGCGGCGTCTCACCAACGCCGATTTGGTGGCCGAACTTGCGGCCCAGGGCATTGAATCCAGCGACGGCTGGATTGTTGAGCGAACCGGTATCCGTGCCCGGCATTTTGCCGATGCGGGGATGGGGAGCAGTGACCTGGCTTTGTTGGCAGCACGCCAGGCGCTACAGGCTGCTGGTGTGGAAGCCAAGGACATTGACCTGATCATTGTGGCCACGTCAACGCCCGACATGGTGTTTCCTTCCACCGCCTGCATTTTGCAGGGCAAGCTGGGCATTAAAGGCGGTGCTGCATTCGATGTACAGGCGGTTTGCAGTGGTTTTATCTACGCCCTGACCATCGCCGATTCCCTGATCAAGTCGGGTACCGCGACCAAGGCGCTGGTGATCGGGTCCGAGGTGTTTTCGCGCATCCTGGACTTCAAGGACCGGACCACCTGTGTGCTGTTCGGAGACGGTGCGGGTGCTGTGGTGCTCGAAGCCTCCCATGCGCCTGGTATTTTGGCCACCGACATCCACGCCGACGGCAGTTACACCGATATTTTGTGTGTGCCGGGGCATGTTTGTGGCGGCAGTGTGCTGGGGGACCCGCTGCTGCGCATGGACGGCCCGGCGGTCTTCAAACTTGCGGTTGGCGTGCTCGACGAAGCAGCGCGTGCGGTCCTGGCCAAAGCGGGCAAAACCGATGCCGACATTGACTGGCTGATCCCGCATCAGGCCAACATCCGCATCATGCAGAGCACCGCGCGCAAGCTTAAATTATCCATGGACAAGGTGGTGGTCACAGTGGACCAGCACGGCAATACCTCGGCCGCCTCGATTCCGCTGGCGTTGGACACAGCGGTACGCAGTGGCCAGGTCAAAGCCGGGCAAACCTTGTTGCTGGAAGGTGTTGGAGGTGGTTTTACCTGGGGCGCTGTGCTGCTCAAGCTGTAAGTGACCCCGTTTGCCGGTTTCGGGCATACCTTGTATTCCTCTTCTTTCTCTGACACAACATGAAACCTTTTGCATTTGTATTTCCGGGCCAGGGTTCGCAATCTGTGGGCATGCTTGATGCTTGGGCTGATCATCCGCAAGTGCGTGCTGCCCTGCAGGAAGCATCTGACGCCCTGAATGAAGACATCGGCCTGCTGATCAAGGACGGCCCCAAGGAAGCGCTGGCGCTCACCACCAACACCCAACCCGTGATGCTGGTGGCTGGTGTGGCTGCGTACCGGGTCTGGATGGCTGAAGTGGGTGCTGCGCCGCAAGCGGTGGCGGGGCACTCGCTGGGGGAGTACTCGGCGCTGGTCGCCGCTGGTGTGTTGACGCTGGCACAAGCCGCACCGTTGGTGCGCTTTCGGGCCCAGGCCATGCAGGAGGCCGTGCCGGTGGGCGTGGGCGCCATGGCGGCGATTTTGGGCATGGATGCCGCCAAAGTCAGTGCTGGCTGTGCCGAAGTGACGGCTTCTTTTGGGTCGAATTCCCTTGAGGTTGTGGAAGCAGTCAATTTTAATGACCCTGGTCAGACCGTGATTGCGGGCTCCAAGGCGGCAGTCGAGCAGGCCTGCGCGGCCCTGAAAGCCCAGGGTGCCAAGCGTGCCTTGCCCTTGCCGGTGTCGGCGCCGTTTCACTCCAGTCTGATGAAGCCAGCGGCGCTCAAACTCAAGGAAAAACTGCAAGCCACGGTCTTTGCATCGCCTCATATTGCGGTGGTCAATAACATTGATGTGGCCGTGGAGCAGGACGCCGACCGGATTCGCGATGCGCTGTTTCGTCAGGCCTTTGGCCCGGTGCGCTGGGTCGAGTGTGTGCAGGCGCTGGGCGCGCGCGGTTTGCCCAACCTGGTCGAATGCGGCCCCGGCAAGGTGTTGGCAGGCATGACCAAACGGATCAACGCCGAGATGCAGGGCATGCCTTTGTTTGATCTGACCAGCCTGGCCGAAGTCAAAACTTTTATTCTGGATGCGCAATAACATGAGCGAAGTTAAATTTGAAGGCCAGGTGGTCTTGGTCACCGGTGCCTCACGCGGCATTGGCGCAGCCATTGCGTTGTCACTTGCCGAGCGCGGTCTCAAAGTCATCGGGACTGCCACCACTGCTGACGGCGCGGCCAAAGTGTCGCAATCGCTACTCAAATTTGCCGACTGCTCGGGTCGGGTGCTGGATGTCAATGACCCGGCTGGCGTGGATGCGCTGATCGACGCCATCGTCAAAGAGCACGGCGGGCTGCAGATTTTGGTCAACAACGCCGGTATCACGCGTGACAACCTGGCCATGCGCATGAAGGATGACGAATGGGATGCGGTACTCGACACCAACCTCAAGGCGGTCTTTCGCATGAGCCGTGCGGTCATGCGCACCATGATGAAGCAGCGCTACGGCCGCATCATCAGCATCACCTCGGTGGTCGGTGCTTCCGGCAACCCGGGGCAGGCCAACTATGCGGCCGCCAAGGCCGGTGTGGCCGGCATGACACGCGCCCTGGCGCGTGAACTGGGCTCGCGTAACATCACGGTCAATTGCATTGCCCCCGGTTTCATTGAAACCGACATGACCGCCAATTTAGCCGACGAACAGCAAAAAGCCTTGTTGAGCCAGATTCCCCTGGGCCATCTGGGCAAGCCCGCTGACATCGCCCATGCGGTGGCTTACCTGGCGTCGCCGCAGGCGGCGTACGTGACAGGACAAGAATTACACGTCAATGGTGGTATGTTCATGGCTTGAAGGTCAAGCCGTCATTGATGTCACAATAAAGCCGCGTTATCCGTACGGCGGCCGGGTTCAGGAGTCATTTCCAAGCCCGGCTAAAATCACGGATCTTTTCACAACCCTCTGAGGGAACCCATGAGCGATATTGAAGCACGCGTTAAAAAAATCATTGCCGAACAACTCGGTGTTGAAGAATCCCAAGTCACCAACGAAAAAGCCTTTGTGGCTGATCTGGGCGCAGATTCCCTGGACACCGTCGAACTCGTGATGGCACTTGAAGACGAGTTTGGCATTGAAATCCCGGACGAAGATGCTGAAAAAATCACCACGGTGCAAAACGCCGTCGACTACGCGACAAACCACAAAAAAGCGTAACCCTGAAGGTGGGCACCCCGAGCGGGTGTCGCCAAGGTCAGTACCACAAGCCAGTCTTTGACCGGGCCTTGTGTGCTGGCAGTACCCCATCCTGATCCCACCCTGTCATGGGGTGAGATCCTATTTGGACGAACCACTGACTGCTTATGAATATGCCTCGTCGTCGCGTTGTCGTTACCGGTTTGGGTTGTGTCAGTCCCGTTGGCAACACGGTTGACACGACTTGGGCCAATCTGTTGGCGGGTCAGTCCGGCGTGGGCTTGATCACCCACTTCGATGCATCCACTTTCAACTGCAAAATCGCAGCCGAGGTCAAGGGTTTTGACATCGAGTCCTACATGAGTGCCAAAGAGGCGCGCACCATGGATACCTTTATTCACTACGGCATTGCCGCCGCTGCTCAGGCGGTCGCCGATGCTGGTTTGCCGACAGGTGAGGCGCTGGATGAAGAATTGGCCACCCGTATTGCCTGCGTGATTGGCTCGGGCATTGGCGGCTTGCCCATGATCGAGCACGTGCACACTGAATTTGTTCAGCGTGGTGCGCGGCGTATTACGCCCTTTTTTGTGCCGTCCACCATCGTCAACATGATTGCCGGCCATGTGTCGATCCGGTTTGGCTTCAAGGGCCCGAACCTGGCCATCGTGACCGCCTGCACCACCGGTTTGCACTGCATCGGCCAAGCCGGCCGCATGATTGAATATGGTGATGCCGATGTGGCGATTGCCGGCGGTTCCGAGGCCACGGTGTCAGCGCTGGGTGTGGGTGGTTTTGCCGCCATGCGCGCTTTAAGCACCCGCAATGATGATCCCGCCACCGCCTCGCGTCCCTGGGACACCGACCGCGACGGTTTTGTGCTGGGTGAAGGTGCCGGTGTCATGGTGCTCGAAGAATACGAACACGCCAAGGCGCGCGGTGCCAAGATTTATGCCGAGCTGGCTGGTTTTGGCATGAGTGCCGATGCGGGTCACATGACTGCGCCCAACATGGACGGCCCGCGCCGCGCCATTGTGAGCGCCTTGCGCAACGCCGGCCTCAATGCCGATCAGGTGGACTACCTGAATGCCCATGGCACTTCCACACCGCTGGGTGATGTAAATGAGTCCAATGCCATCAAGGCCGCTTTGGGCAGCCATGCCAAAAACGTGGTGGTCAACTCCACCAAGTCCATGACCGGTCACTTGCTGGGCGGAGCTGGCGGGCTGGAGTCTGTGGTCACGGTGCTGGCATTGCTCCACCAAAAGAGCCCCCCCACCATCAATATCTTCAACCAGGATCCTGAATGTGACCTGGACTACTGCGCCAACACGGCGCGTGACATGAAGATTGACGTGGCTGTGAAAAATAACTTTGGCTTTGGTGGCACCAACGGTTCCCTGGTTTTTAAACGGGCACCCTGACGTTTCAGCTGCAGCGGCCACGACCATGTACAACGCCCCAGCGGTGACTTATCCGGTGGGGCGCTCGCATTTTCAGACCGGGTTGACCCTGGCCGTGGTGTTGGCCGGCGCCGTGGCGCAAGCTGCCTGGTGGCAGCAGTCGGCCGGGCAGAGGCTTGGCCACGGGCTTGGTTTGTCACTGTGGCTGCTTGCTGGCATCTGGGCGGTTTGGGGGGGCTTGCGCACCCCCTTGGCGCAGCTGGTCTGGGATGGCCAGGACTGGCGCTGGCATGCCGGAGCCTTGAGTCTGCTGGTGACACCGCAGGTGATCCTGGATGCGCAGCACAGCCTGCTGCTCTGTTTGCGGCTGCCAACCGGGGCGGTGTTGTGGGTCTGGCCCGCGCAGCGGGCACAGCCCGAGCGCTGGCTGGCTTTGCGCCGTGCCTTGTTCAACCCGGCGTCGCATCGGGCGCAGCCCGATGCATCTGGCTTGGCCGCGTTGCCGGAGGCCTGAATGACGGCCGATCAGAAACCTGTTCCCGACATGGCGCCGCAGTCCGGCGACAGTGATGCCATGTTGGTGGAGCGGGCGGTGGCTGGCGACCAGCGCGCTTTTGAGTTGCTGGTGATCAAGTACCAGCGCCGCATCGAGCGCCTGATTGGGCGCATGGTGCGCGACGTCAACCTGGTTGAAGACATTGCCCAGGAAACCTTTATTCGGGCTTACCGGGCGCTGCACCAGTTTCGCGGCGACGCCCAGTTTTACACCTGGCTGTACCGCATTGCCGTCAATACCGCCAAGCGGTTTTTGCTCAAGCTTAAAAACGACCCCGCAGTATTTCAGAGCGCCTTGCAAGGCAATGACGAAGACGATGAAACTTTTCAGCGTAGAAATGAACCAAGCACAGACGAGACCCCCGAGTCTGTGCTGGCGGCCAAAGAAATTGGCCAGGCGGTCAATGCGGCGCTGGAGGCTTTGCCTGACGATTTGAAACAGGCTTTGACCCTGCGCGAGATCGATGGTTTGAGTTACGAGGAAATCGCTGACGTGATGAATTGTCCTTTGGGAACAGTGCGTTCACGTATTTTCAGGGCGCGTGAGGCGGTATCCAACAAGGTGAAACCCATGCTGGAAAAGCAGACGGGCAAGCGGTGGTAAACACAATTTTTCGGACCCTGGCAGGGCATCACGGTAGAGGTTTGGACAAACATGACAGACAGGACAATTGAACACAGTGAGTTGGTCTCGGCCCTGGTCGACGGGCAATTGCGCGACACCGAATTTGCCCAGGCCATGGCGTATCTGGAGCGCAGCAGCGAAGCGCGGCAAAACTGGCACGCCTACCATGTGGTGGGCGATGCCATGCGCACCGGGCAAGCCGCCGCAGGCGCGCATGATGCCGATTTTGTGCTGCGGCTGCGTGCCAGACTGCAACAGGAGTCGCAGCCCCTGGTCTTGCCTGAGGCGCCATCAACCACCGTGGCGCTTGTTCCCGTGGCAAGCGCCAATGACCGTTTTTGGCGTCTGGTGGTGGGCTTGGCGTCGGTTGCCATGGTGGGCGTGATTGCCTGGCAAGGTTTTCAGGGGCTGGCCTCGCCAGGCCCTCAACTCGCCGTTGCGCCATCCAGCCAGCCAGCCGTCGCATCGCTGGCACAGTCAGGTCCGGCGCCCAGCACCTTGGGGGCTGCACCGGTCATGATTCGTGATCCACAACTCGATGCCTTGCTGGCAGCGCACCGCCAGTTTGGCGGCACCTCGGCGTTACAAATGCCCACCGGGTTCTTGCGCAACGCCACCTATGAAGAGGGCGCGCCTTGAGTCGCCGCGTTCTTGTTTTGCTGGGTTTGAGTCTTGTTTTGAATGCCAGCCCGGCCTGGACGCAAAGCGAAGTGGGCCGGTCCACTGTCAAAGCCCAGTCCAGCCGTGCTGAAGAGACGACGCTCAGTCGTTGGTTGATGCGTCTGCACGACGCTGCCCGGCAACGGACTTATGTGGGCACCTTTGTGGTGAGTGCTGGCGACACCATGTCATCGTCGCGCATTTGGCATGTGTGTGACGGCCAGCAGCAAATGGAGCGTATTGATGCCCTGAGCGGGGTGGCGCGCACCACCTTCCGCCACAACGACCGGGTGGTGACGTTCTTGCCTGAACGTCGCGTGGTCATTTCCGAAACCCGTGAGTCGTTTGGCCTGTTTCCCAATTTGCTGAACCGGGCGGATTCGTCGATTGCCCAGTTTTACCGACTGCAGGTGCTTGGGCGTGAACGTGTTGCGGGCCTGGCCTCAGAGGTGGTGCAGCTGGTGCCGGTGGATGCACTGCGTTTTGGCTATAAGGTCTGGACCGAACTTGAGAGCGGCGTGGTGGTCAAGCTGCAAACCCTTGACGCGGCCCAGGGCGTGCTGGAACAGGCAGCTTTTTCCGAATTACAGCTGGGTGAACCGGTCAGTATGGACCGGTTGGCGGCGCTGATGGACAACACCGAAGGTTACCAGGTGCACAAGCCCGAGCTGGTCAAAACCACGGCTGCCCAGGAGGGCTGGTTGTTCAATGGCCAGGTGGCTGGTTTCAAGCCGATGGCGTGCCACAAACGGGTCAGCGCGGGTCAATCTGAACCCGCCGCCAACACCGTGCAATGGGTTTTTTCTGACGGCCTGGCCTCGGTGTCGCTGTTTATGGAAAGTTTTGATGCCGCCCGGCACAGCAAAATGGCCGCGCATGAGCCCATGGCGATGGGCGCCACCCACATGCTGACACGTCGCCTGGGTCCTTGGTGGATCACGGCCGTGGGTGAGGTTCCCCCCAAAACCCTGGTCATTTTTGCCCAGGGGCTTGAAAGAAAAAAATGAGTCTCCAATTAGTTGTGTATTTTTTAAAAGGCCGATCATGATTCGATTTAACTTAAAAGCCCTGTCTGCCTGCGTCCTCAGTGCCGCCATGGCCGTGACCGCTTCGACCGTGCTGTTGCCCTTGACCCCGGCGCTGGCCCAGGTGCGCGCATTGCCTGACTTTACCGATCTGGTGGAACAGGTGGGGCCCTCGGTGGTCAATATCCGAACCCTGGAGAAAGTCTCGCGCCGGGCCAGTCCGGGTGGCCAGATGGACCCGGACATGCTGGAGTTTTTCCGGCGTTTTGGTTTGCCCATCCCCAATATGCCCAACGGTCCGCGGCAAAGTCCGCCGCCCGGGCATGGCCAGCAGCCTAACCAGGAAGACCAGCCGCGCGGTGTCGGTTCCGGTTTTATCCTGACCCCGGACGGCATGATCATGACCAACGCCCATGTGGTCGAGGGGGCCGACGAAGTGATTGTGACCCTCACCGACAAGCGTGAATTCAAGGCGAAAATCATTGGCGCCGACAAGCGTAGCGACGTGGCCGTGGTCAAGATTGAAGCCACCGGCCTGCCTGCCGTCAAGGTGGGTGATGTGAACCGCCTCAGGGTGGGTGAATGGGTGATGGCGATTGGCTCGCCGTTCGGTCTGGAAAACTCGGTGACCGCTGGCATTGTTAGCGCCAAGCAACGTGACACCGGTGACTACTTGCCCTTCATTCAGACTGATGTGGCGATCAACCCCGGTAACTCGGGCGGTCCGCTGATCAATATGCGAGGCGAAGTGGTGGGCATCAACAGCCAGATTTATTCGCGCTCGGGCGGCTCCATGGGCATTTCCTTTTCCATTCCCATGGACGAGGCGGTGCGTGTGAGTGAGCAATTACGCGCCACTGGCCGTGTCACGCGCGGCCGCATCGGGGTACAAATTGAGCAGGTAACCAAAGAGGTGGCCGAGTCCATCGGTCTGGGGCAGCCCTATGGCGCTCTGGTACGCGGTGTTGAAACCGGGGGGCCTGCCGACAAGGCGGGGGTTGAGGCCGGCGACGTCATCATCAAGTTCGATGGCAAGAGGGTAGAGAAGTCAAGCGATTTGCCGCGCATGGTGGGTGGCACCAAGCCGGGTGTCAGGAGTCCGCTGACGGTGTTCCGCCGTGGCGCCAGCAAAGATTTGACGGTGACCATTGCCGAGATCGAAGCCGACAAAACAGCGGCCCAGACCACTGAAAAAGAGCCAAAAGTGGCCGAGTCCAAAATGGCACAGGCCTTGGGTCTTGACGTCAGCGACTTGACCGATGCGGCTAAAAAAGAGCTCAAGATCAAAGGCGGCGTGCAGGTCAAGGCCAGCAGCGACGCGGCGGCGCGCGGTGGTTTGCGTGAGGGTGATGTGATTGTGGCGGTGGCCAACGTGGCGGTGAGTAATGTGGCTGGGTTCGAGAAAATACTGTCCGGCCTGGATAAAACCAAACCGGTCAATATTCTTTTCCGTCGTGGCGAGTGGGCCCAGTACACCATGCTCCGTTTCAACTCCTAATCAGTTGGGGTCAGAGCACGTCGCTGCGCGAGTGGTCTGACCCGCAAGGCATCTAATCGGGTGGCGCCGGACTTAATTACAATCGGGCACTTAACTTTGGTCTAGCCAATCCGTTGGGTTCGGGGCGCGTCTCTCTGGAACGCGCCCTTTTTGTTGTTTGTCTCTCATTTACTTAAATCGGTTTTCCTGGATGCAACACATCAGAAATTTTTCCATCATTGCCCACATTGACCACGGCAAGTCCACGCTGGCCGACCGCCTGATCCAGCGTTGTGGTGGCTTGCAGGAGCGTGAAATGGAAGCCCAGGTGCTCGACTCGATGGACATCGAGAAAGAACGTGGCATCACCATCAAGGCGCAAACCGCGGCCCTGCACTACACGGCGCGAGACGGTCAGGTCTACAACCTCAACTTGATTGACACCCCCGGCCACGTCGACTTCTCCTACGAGGTCAGCCGTTCCCTGTCGGCCTGTGAAGGCGCCTTGCTGGTGGTGGACGCCAGTCAGGGCGTCGAGGCGCAAACCGTGGCCAATTGTTATACCGCGCTTGACCTGGGGGTGGAGGTGGTGCCGGTGTTGAACAAGATGGACTTGCCCAATGCCGATCCGGACAATGCCAGGTCTGAAATTGAGGACGTCATCGGCATCGACGCCTCTAATGCAATTGCCTGCTCGGCCAAAAGTGGTATGGGCATTGACGATATTCTGGAGGCCGTGGTGGCCCGCATTCCGGCGCCTAAAGGCAGGCCGAACGGCGCCCTGCGCGCCATGATCATCGACAGCTGGTTTGACTCTTATGTAGGTGTGGTCATGCTGGTGCGGGTGGTTGACGGCCGTTTGGCCAAGGGTGAACGCATCAAGATGATGGCCACAGGCACCACCTACAACGCCGACAGTTTGGGTGTTTTTACGCCCGCCAATGAACCGCGCCAGGCACTTGAAGCCGGGGAAGTGGGCTACATCATTGCCGGTATTCGTGAATTACAGGCAGCCAAAGTGGGGGATACCATCACCTTGATCAAACCTGGCAGCGGGGGGGCGGCGTTCACGGCCACCGAGGCCTTGCCAGGTTTCAAGGAAATTCAGCCGCAGGTATTTGCCGGTCTGTACCCGACCGAGGCCAACCAGTACGAAGGCCTGCGCGACAGTCTGGAAAAGCTCAAGCTCAACGACGCCTCGCTGCACTACGAGCCTGAAGTCTCGCAAGCCCTGGGTTTTGGTTTCCGGTGTGGTTTTTTGGGCCTGTTACACATGGAAATTGTGCAGGAACGGCTGGAGCGCGAATTTGACCAGGACCTGATCACCACTGCCCCGAGCGTGGTCTACCAGGTGGTCGCGGTCGACGGCGAAGTCAAGATGGTGGAAAACCCGTCCAAAATGCCCGACCAGGGCCGACTCGACGAGATCCGTGAACCCATTGTCACTGTGCACTTGTACATGCCGCAAGAATATGTGGGGCCGGTCATGACGCTGTGCAACCAAAAACGCGGCATGCAGCTCAACATGGCATATAAAGGCCGTCAGGTGGTGTTGACCTACGACATGCCGCTGGGCGAAATCGTGATGGATTTCTTTGACAAACTCAAAAGTGTCTCGCGCGGTTATGCCTCGATGGACTACGAGTTCAAGGAATACCGCCCCGCCGATGTGGTCAAGGTCGACATTTTGCTCAACGGGGAGAAGGTCGATGCGCTGTCGATCATTGTGCACCGCTCGCAGTCGCAGTACCGCGGCCGCGCGGTAGTCGCCAAAATGCGCGAAGTGATCTCGCGCCAGATGTACGACGTGGCGATCCAGGCGGCCATTGGCGCCAACATCATTGCCCGTGAAACCATCAAGGCGCTGCGCAAGAACGTGATCGCCAAGTGTTACGGCGGTGACATTTCACGCAAGCGCAAGCTGCTGGAAAAACAAAAAGAAGGTAAAAAACGCATGAAGCAAATTGGTTCGGTCGAAGTGCCACAAGAGGCCTTCCTGGCTATTCTGAAGGTGGACGCATGATGCAGACCATTACCGCCGTGATTCTGGCGGCCTTTGCGGGCTATGTGGGCGCCTGGTATTTTGGGGTGCTCGAAGGCAATTTTGCCCTGCTGCTGTTTCTGGCCACGGTGGTCACCGGTATTTACTGGTTGGCCGAGCGCTTTTACTTTTGGCCGCAACGGCAAAGAGCTGCTGCCGCACTGGAGGCGCAGGCCATTGCACGCAGGGCCGAACTCAGCAAAATGGGCATCAGCAAGGTCGACGGTGACGTGACCGAAGCCAAAACCCGTATCCTGGCGCAACCCTGGTGGCTCGACTGGACAGCCGGGCTGTTCCCGGTGATCATCGGTGTTTTTATCCTGCGCTCGTTTCTGTTTGAACCTTTCAAGATTCCGTCGGGTTCCATGATTCCCACCTTGTGGGTCGGTGACCTGATTCTGGTGAACAAGTTTCATTATGGGCTGCGCTTGCCGGTGCTCAACACCAAGATCACCGAAGGCACACCACCCGCGCGCGGTGACGTGATGGTGTTTCGCTACCCGCCCAAGCCCAGCCTGGACTACATCAAGCGTGTGGTCGGTGTGCCGGGTGATGAAGTGGCCTACCTCAACAAGCGTCTCAGCATCAATGGCACGCCGCTGCCTATCAATGCGTTGCCCGAGTTTTTTGACGAAGACGCCATGCGTTACTTTCCGCAGTTTGAAGAAACCCTGGGTGGTCAGCCGCACCGCCTGCTCAACGACCCGGCGCGGCCTGCGTTCATACCCGGTGCCGATGACTTTGAATTCAAAAACAATTGCCGTTACAGTGTTGAAGGTGTGGTGTGCAAGGTGCCCGAGGGGCATTACTTCATGATGGGCGACAACCGCGACAATTCGCTTGATTCGCGCTACTGGGGTTTTGTGCCGGACAAAAACATTGTAGGCAAGGCGTTTTTTGTCTGGATGAATTTTGGCAACCTCAAACGCATCGGTTCTTTCCATTGACCAGGAGACTGACATGATTTCTTCTCGCAAATCCAGCCAGCGTGGCATCACCTTGATCGGTATCATTTTTGTGGGCGGGGTGATCGCCATGGCCGGTCTGCTCGCGGCCCAGGTGGTGCCGACCTACGTGGAGTTTCAGACCATCACCAAAGCCGCCAACAAGGCCAAAGCGGGCCAGACGGTGCCAGAAGTACGCGCACTCTTTGACCGTGCTGCAGCCGTGGACGGCATCAAATCGATCGCTGGGCAAGACCTCGAGGTGACCAAAGAAAATGACAAAGTCGTGGTCAGTTTTTCTTACCAGAGTGAAATTCATCTGGTGGGGCCGGCTTTTCTGACCCTCAAGTACAGCGGGAAATCGAATTGAAACAACAGGTGATGGTTTGAATGCAGGCTTGGTCACGCTGCAACAGCGTTTGCAGTACCAATTTAATGATTCCAGTTTACTGAAACGCGCGCTCACGCACCGCAGCTATTCATCTGATCATAACGAGCGGCTTGAGTTTTTGGGTGACTCGGTGCTGGGCGTGGTGGTGGCGGACATGCTTTACCGGCGCCTGCAGAATCTGCCCGAAGGTGATTTGTCGAGGGTGCGGGCCAATCTGGTCAAGCAGGACACCTTGCACCAGCTGGCGGTGTCGCTGGGCCTGCCGGATGTGATTTTGCTGGGGGAGGGTGAGCTGCGTTCGGGTGGCCAGAAGCGTCCTTCCATTTTGGCCGACGCCCTTGAAGCCTTGATTGGTGCGGTTTATCTGGATGCCGGTTTTGCCGTGGCGCAAGCACTGGTGCAACGCCTCTATCAGGCGGTGCAAATTAACCCCGAGATGGACGCCATTGGCAAAGACCCCAAAACCGAGCTGCAGGAGTGGCTGCAGGGGCGTCGCCTGAAATTACCCAGTTACCGGGTGGTGGCCACCCTGGGTGCGGCGCACAAGCAGAGCTTTGATGTGGAATGCGAAATTCCCGAACTCAAGCGCGCCGAGCGCGGTATTGGTGGCTCGCGCCGGGCTGCCGAGCAAGCCGCCGCAACAGCGATGCTGGAAATTTTGAAAACAACGGTGAACTCATGAATACTCCAAAAAAAATAGCGGCTGAGGTTGAAGAAAAAGGGGTTGAAGTGCAAGCCAACCTGGAAGACTTGTTGGCCGGCATGCGCCGCGACATGCGCCCTGCCGGTGCCACCGAGGCGCCGGTCGCGGGTCAGCGTTGCGGCTTGATCGCCATTGTGGGCAAGCCCAATGTGGGCAAATCCACCCTGCTCAACGCCTTGGTGGGGCAAAAAATCAGCATCACCTCACGCAAGGCGCAAACCACGCGCCACCGTATCACCGGCATGCACACCCAGGGCGCGACCCAGTTTGTGTTTGTCGACACCCCCGGTTTCCAGACCCTACATGGCAATGCGCTGAACAAGTCGCTCAACAAAACCGTGGTGGGTGCGGTGGCCGATGTCGACCTGATCTTGTTTGTGGTGGAAGCCGGCAGCTTCACGCCGGCCGATGCGCGCGTGCTGGCGTTGCTGGACAAAAAGATCCCGACGCTGCTGATTGCCAACAAACTCGACAACGTGCACCGTCGTGGCGATATTGCGCCCTGGCTGCAGACCATGCAGGAAAAGCACGCCTTTGCCGAGTTTGTACCGATGTCGGCCAAGAGCGCCAAAGATGTGGAACGCCTGCTGGGCATTTGCGAAAAATACCTGCCTGAACAAGCCTGGTGGTACGCCGCCGATGAACTCACCGACCGCAGCGAACGCTTCATGGCGGCCGAAATGGTGCGTGAAAAGCTGTTTCGCCTGACCGGCGATGAGCTGCCCTATACCTCCACCGTCATCATTGACAAGTTTGACGAAGAGCCGCCCCAGAAAAAAGGCCAGAAGCGCCTGCTGCGTATTGCCGCCACCATTGTGGTCGAGCGCGACGGCCACAAGGCCATGGTGATTGGCGACAAGGGTGAACGCATCAAACGCATCGGCATGGAGACCCGCGTCGAGCTGGAAAAGCTGTTCGATTGCAAGGTCTTCATAGAAATGTGGGTCAAGGTGCGCTCGGGTTGGGCCGACGACGAAGCGCGTGTGCGCTCGTTTGGCTACGAGTAAACGCTGAGCCAGACCTGATTGACGACCCCTCCACATTCAGGTCTTGGGTGGCAGGGGATGGGTTGGGGCGGCAGCCTCATACTGTCAAAGGCCCAGAAATCGGCAGCCAC
>MESQ01000057.1 GCA_001771065.1 Burkholderiales bacterium RIFOXYD12_FULL_59_19
GCGGTTCAATCGGGTGCGTAGCGCTCTCACCCAACAGGTGAACTTGATCGGAGCAAAAAAATTCAATCATTTCATGATCTTATTGAGATTCCAAAGCGGTCAACTGCGGAATCTAGGTTCAAACAACAGGCGCAAGAATAGTGCAACTGCTGATCGGCCGCCACCCCACACTTCATAATAGAAAAATGCACGCCCTCAAATCGCTAACACGCTACCTCTCATGCACCCTGCTCTGCGTAGTGGCCAGCATTTTCAGCGCCAGTGCGCAGGCGCAAGCTTTGCCCCCCCCCGTGCTGATGGCGTTGAACCGCGCCCAGGTGCCGACTGACGCCATTGCCCTGCTGGTGCAGGAAGTCGGTGGCCGTACCGCGCCGCGCCTCAGCCACCGTGCAGACCAGCCCATGAACCCGGCCTCGGTCATGAAACTGGTCACCACCACGGCCGCGCTCGACCTGCTCGGTTCGGCTTACACCTGGCGCACATCGGTCTGGATCGATGGCCCGGTGGTGAATGGCGTGCTGCAAGGCAATGTGATCATCCAGGGCCAGGGCGACCCCAAACTGGTACTTGAAAAACTCTGGCTGCTGTTGCGCCGCCTGCAGGGTTTGGGCATTCACACCATTGCGGGCAACATCTTGCTTGACAACCGGGCGTTCGAGGTGCCCACCACCGACGCGGCTGATTTTGATGGCGAACCGCTGCGACCCTACAACACAGCGCCAGACGCCTTGCTGGTCAATTTCAAGTCGGTTGTCATGACGTTTGCACCAGACCCGCTGGCCAACATCGCCCGCGTGCAATTTGACCCACCTTTGTGGGGTGTTCAGTTGCAGACCAGCGTGCCGTTGAGCCCAGTCAAATCTGGCGGCAACGGCAGCTGCGGCAACTACCGCGCCGGTCTCAAGGCAGATTTTTCAACCCCGCTCAGCATCCGCTTCAACGGCAGTTACGCCGCCAGCTGTGGCGAAAAGGTTTGGCCCATCGCCTATGCCGACCCCGCCAGCTACAACGCCCGCGCCCTTGAGGGCCTGTGGCGCAGCATGGGGGGGCAACTCACCGGTACCGTTCACGCTGGCACCGCACCACAGGGACCGGCCACCTTCGAGTTCAACTCCCCCACCCTGGCCGAAGTGATCCGCGACATCAACAAGTTCAGTAACAACGTGATGGCGCAACAGGTGTTTTTGACCCTGGGCTTGCCCGCACCCGCTACCCCCGCGACCGCCCGCGAAGCCGTGCGCCAATGGTGGCAGCGCCGCATCAGCGCCACCGATGTCCCCACCATTGACAACGGCTCGGGGCTGTCACGCCAAAACCGCATCAGCGCACAACAGTTGGGGCAACTGCTGCAAATGGCCTACACCTCGCCCAACATGCCCGAGTTGATGTCGTCACTGCCCCTGGTGGGTGTGGACGGCACCCTCAAACGCAGCCTGGCCAGCAGCGCCAGCGCTCACCTGAAGACTGGCAGCTTGCGCGAAGTTACCGCACTGGCGGGCTATGTGCATGCAACCAATGGCAAGCGTTACGTACTGGTAGCCATTGTCAATCACCCTAACGCCGCTGCGGTTCGCCCGGCACTGGACGCCTTGATTGACTGGGCCGTCATGGACAATCAGCCGCCGCGCAGCTACCCTACTGACCTGAAACAATGAACCTCACTGACCTGATCGGCACCCTTGCCGCCATCCTGACCACCATCAGCTTTTTACCCCAGGCGTTACACACCTTCCGCACCAAAGATGTCCGGGGCATTTCGCTGGGCATGTACAGCGCGTTCACGCTGGGCGTGGCCTTGTGGCTGGTCTATGGCTTGCTGCTGGGCGCCTGGCCGGTGGTGATTGCCAACGTGATCACGCTGGCGCTGGCAAGCAGCATTCTGGTGATGAAGCTGCGCTATCACTGAAGAGTTTTTTAGCTACGTCAGGTGTCATTGAACCATAGCGGTCACCAACAGCAAACCCAATTTTTCCTGAACGTGCCGGGCCAGTACTTTGTGCATCTGCGTTGTTGGGTGCACACCATCTGCGAAGACGTAAGTCAGGTCGGCCGTTGGCGTTCGCAATGTGCCGCTGATGCTCTGGGCAAGGTTGGCCACGGAACAAAACAGGGAACTGGGTGATATAGCACTGTCACTCACGGTCAATTGGGCGGTTTGATTGGGGCCACACGCAGCACTTTCCAACGCAGTTTGAGCTGACGTGCTATCAATCACCTTGGTGAAACCATAGGTGCTTGGGCTGGAAACCACTGCACTGAACAAAGGCGCGGGATCAAGGTAAGCAACGCCAGGAACACCCGCCAGATTTGTCGTTAACGTCGTGTTGAATGCTGTGCGTGACAAGGCCGTCAAGGCACCCGCCGTTGCCGCGCCTGCGCTGGCACCGTAAGGCGTCACACCCATGTCGGGAAGTCCCACCACCAGCACATGTTTGGCACCTGCTGCCTTGATGCGTGCCACTTGAGCGACCAGCGCACCAGCTGCTGCGCCCACCGCTTGTCCGGCCGCGTCCGCGGTGATAGCGCCCGCACCAGCCAAACCAGCCTGGGTGAATACATCATTGGCACCCGCCAACACAATCACCAGATCTGTGGTCGCAAATTGACCGTTGGTGACATAAGCGCTGGCCAAATGCTGGTCTATTTGTTGTACAACGGGCAAGGTCGCGGCACCAAGAAAGGCGTTGGTCACGGTGTAATCCGCGGCGGCGGCACCCAATAAAACCGGTGTGGCAGCGACAGCTGCGCCTGCGGCATTACCCGCGAACCCGACTTGAGCCACAGCCGCGTTGACCGGATTGGCAGTGGTGCCCACATTGCCAATACCAGGCTGCAGCGCAACCCGCGAACCACCTTGAGCGTAATTGGTACAGGTGGTACAGCCGCCAAGCTGTGGCAGAGACAGGTTCATGGAGGGTTGCCCACCACCCATCAGGTTGGCGGGCTTCAGGTCATAACCAACCACCGCAGCAAGGTTTTCGACCCATACCGTACCGGGGTTGGTGGTGAATTTACCGCCATAAGGTGCGGCCGCAGCCAGCATTTGCAAAGGCGTGGTGCCAACAAAGCGATTGGCACCACTGGCTGCAAATGAAGCCCAAGCCGTATAAGCCCCGCCATCACTCAAACTGTCACCAAACACAACGAGCCGATTGAACGGCTTAGTCACGGCAAGAACAGGCGTTTGTCCGATTGGCGTCACCGCAAACGCCTCAACATTGGTTTGAAGCGCATCCAAACTAACGCCTGCACTCCGAAGGGTCAACGCGATCTGATCCAAAAGGGCGTCGTGTGTATCACCAAAAGCAAACACCACCGTCAGCGGGTCCACAGTACCCATTTCAATCAGCGGATTAGTGGTCTTTAATGCCTGCGCAACCTGCGTCCGGGCCGAGGTGATCACCGCAGATGTCAGGGCGGCCGACCGGCTTGAATCAAAGCCGGCAGCAAATAAACTGTCCATCCCGGCTGCATCGATCGAGCCAGTCGCCTGTACCGCCAGCAAATGCGTGATGGGCGTCACATTGACGCGACCTGAAGCGGCTGTGGCGATGGAGTAATAGTCGCCCGCAGTCACGCCGTTGGCCTTGCCGCCGGTGCTTTTAACAAGAAAAGGCGGGCTGCCCAATTTGGAGACTTCCGAGGCATTGAAGCTGGCAATACCCGTGCCCGCATCACCAACGGCAGACACTGCAAGCCCGTTAGCCCCTTTAACGGTCACGGTACTACCCAGAATGGGGTAGCCAGAGGAAACCGGCACCGTTAATGCCACATAGTCTGGGCTACTGCCACCGCACGCGGTTTGCAACACCGCAAACACCAGCATCAACAGCCACGCACTCATGCGTGCCTTCAATCCATCATTGCGACCCAACATGGCAACACCTTCCAAAGCAAAGTTTTATGACACAAAAGAACGACCGTTCTTTTGTGAAAGAGCATGGTAGCTGCTCCAAGCTGGTTTCAGTTACAGGGTTAACGAGAATGTGCGGGGCAATGACGCACAAAAATTAACGGGCTGCCCGCTGCAAGCGATCCCGTACGCCGTCCCATTCAACGGCTTCAGGCGGTGCCTCAATCCAGATTTGCTTCACCTCCTGCTGGTCAAAGGCGCGCAACACCGCGAACAATTGGCGGGCGGCCAGCACCGGGTCTGTCGGCATGCGGTGGGACAACACACCGACGGCAGGCAAAGCCATCACGCTGCGGTGCCACACCGCCACGCCAGCCCCGGCATCACCCAGGGACGCCTGCATCTCTTGCGCGTCCATCAAGCGCACCCGCGCGCGGGGCGCGTAATGCGATTCAAGCGTGCCTGAGGCCTTGGGCGCCGGCGCAGACAGCGTCAACAGCTCTTCTTTTAACACCACCCTCACCCCACACGCCGCCTGCACCTGCGCCGGTGTGATGGCCCCCGGGCGCAGCAGCACCGGCTGACCGCGGGTGCAATCGATGATGGTGGACTCAATACCCACATCGCAGGCACCGCCGTCCAGAATCAGCAGGTCGTCACCAAACTCGCCTTGCACATGCGCGGCGGTGGTCGGGCTGACGCGGCCAAACTGGTTGGCACTCGGTGCCGCCAGACCCCAGACAGACAAAGGCATGGATTGCCGCGCAGCGCGGCAATCCATGAGCGCATTCAGAAGCGCTTGCGCCACGGGATGCGACGGGCAGCGCAGGCCGATCGTGGGGTTGCCACCGGCTGCGGCATTGGCCACACCGGGGCGGCGCGGCAGGATCAGGGTCAGCGGGCCGGGCCAGAAGGCTTGTATGAGCTGCCGGGCAAACTCCGGCAGCTCAGAAGCGTAATGCGCCACCGCCCGGGCATCGGCCACATGGACAATCAGCGGGTGGTCCGCAGGCCGTCCTTTGGCTTTGAAAATTTGCGCCACAGCCGCATCATCATCGGCATTGGCGGCCAAACCATACACCGTTTCGGTGGGTAAACCCAACAAGCCACCCGACCGGATACAACGGGCCGCGGCAGCGATGGATTCAGGTGCATCACCCGGCAAAATCATGGGGTCAAGCCATTAAAACGGTGCGATACCCAGCACGCTGGCGGCCGCCAGCGCCGTGTTGCGGGCCAGCTCGGGGGTGGCGGCTGTGACCGTCAAATGCCCCATCTTGCGGCCCTTGCTGGCTTTCAGCTTGCCGTACAAGTGCAGGTGCACGCCAGGCAAGGCCAGCACCTGATCCCAACGCGGCATGGCCCCGTCCACCCACAAATCCCCCAGCAAATTAAGCATCACAGCGGCGCTGTGCTGGCGCGGCTGTATCAGGGGCAAGCCAGCCAGGGTGCGCACCTGCAAGTCAAACTGCGACACATCACAGGCATCCAGCGTGTAGTGGCCGCTGTTGTGCGGGCGCGGTGCCATTTCGTTGACCACCAGACCACCGAGCCTGGTTCGCTCGGGCGTGCCCGCCTGCAAGACAAAGAACTCCACACACAGCACACCAACGTAGTTCAGTTCTTCAGCAATCGTGTGGGCCGCTTTCACAGCTTGACTGGCAAGCACCTGCGGCATATTGCCTTCATAAGCCTCGGTGACGGCCAGAATGCCCTGGCGGTGCAGATTGAGCTGGGGCGCAAAATTGACGCAGGTGCCATCCCACCCGCGCGCCACGATCACCGAGCACTCTGCGGCCAGCGGCAGCATTTGCTCCAGCACACAGGGCACGTTTTTTAAAGTATCCCAAGCGACGGCCAATTCAGCACGACTGCTCACGCGCACCTGGCCTTTGCCGTCGTAACCCAAGCGGGCAGTTTTCAGAATACCGGGCAGCAAGTCATGCGCTACCGCAGCCAGTTGCGCCACGGTTTCGATCACCGCATAGGGCGCCACCGGCACGCCAGAGCGTGCCAGGTGCGCTTTTTCCTTAATGCGGTCTTGCGCAATGGCCACGGCATCGGCGCTGGGTGCCGTCGGGCGCGCGGCACCCAGGGTCACCAAAGCACCTGCGGGAACGTTCTCGAACTCGGTGGTCACCGCTGCGCAGCGCTGCATCAATTGGGCCAGGCCCTGTTGATCCAGATAGTCGGTCTGGATGTGGTAGTGGCTCACCAGCCCGGCCGGGCTGATGACGTCGGGGTCAAGCACCACGGTAAAGTAGCCCATGGCTTGCGCCGCCTGCACAAACATGCGCCCCAACTGGCCGCCGCCCATCACGCCCAGCGTGGTTTGCTGGCCGCTGCCGTTCAAACCGGTGGCACCGGGCAACAACATCGGCCCGGTCATAACTTGGGGGGCAGCGTCATGCCACGCGCCATCTGGGTTTGTTCGGCACGAAAGTCTTCCAACTTGACACGCAGCACAATGTCGGAGTTGGCCAGCATGGCCACCGCGAACAGCGCGGCATTGGCCGCCCCGGCGGCGCCAATGGCAAAGGTAGCCACCGGAATGCCCTTGGGCATTTGCACAATGCTGTGCAGCGAGTCCACGCCGCTAAGGTGACGGCTTGCCACCGGTACACCCAGCACCGGCACCGTGGTCTTGGCCGCCAGCATGCCGGGCAAGTGTGCCGCGCCGCCAGCACCGGCGATGATGGCCTTGAGGCCACGACCCACCGCAGTTTCGGCGTAGGCAAACATATCGTCGGGCATCCGGTGCGCCGAGACCACCCGGGCCTCGTAAGGGATGCCAAACTGTTGGAGAATGTGGACTGCGTGTTGCATGGTGTCCCAGTCAGAGCTGGAGCCCATGAGCACACCGATATGTATTGAGTTCATGCCCGAATTTTACGTTTGACCCAAGCAACCCAAAACCATGATTAACGTCACCATCCAAAATTTTGAAACCGAGGTCATTGCCGCCTCGATGACCCAGCCCATCCTGATCGACTTCTGGGCACCCTGGTGCGGCCCCTGCAAGTCGCTCGGCCCCATTCTGGAACAGCTCGAAGTGGACTACCAGGGCCGCTTCACGCTGGTCAAGATCGACTCGGATCAAGAACAGCAGTTGGCCCAGGCCTTTGGTATCCGCAGCATTCCCACCTGTATTCTGATGATGGGCGGTAAGCCGGTAGACGGTTTCATGGGTGCCCAGACCGCCTCCCAGGTGCGCACTTTTCTGGACAAGCACCTGCCCAGCGAAGAGGCGCTGGTGGCTGAAGCCGAGGCCGACGCAGCACTGGAACTATTGCAGGCGGGGGATACAGAGGCTGCACTGGCCAAGCTGGCCGAAGCACTGGCTGCCGACCCCGGCAACGACGACGCCCGTTTTGACTACATCAAACTGTTGATCGAGCTGGGCGGTCTGGAAGAAGCCGAGGCCACGCTGGCCCCCAAGCTGTCAGATATCCCTCGCAAACTGCGTTTTGAGGCCTTGTCACAATGGCTCAATGCCATTCAATCTGCCGCCACCGGCCCCCATGCCAGCTGGACAATTGCACAGTTTGACGAAAAGATCGCCCTGAACAAACGCGACTTTGACACCCGCTTTGCCAAAGCCCGGCTGCTGATGGCTGTGGGCGAGTGGACCACCGCCATGGACGAGCTGCTAGAAATCATCATGCGTGACAAAAAATGGATGGACGAAGCACCGCGCAAAGCCTTTGTCGCCATTTTGGAACTGCTGACGCCGCCCAAACCCAAGGCCACCGCCCAGACCCCCGGCCAGACGGCAGGCGGGATTGAGGTGCTGGGCAAGGCGGCCGTGCAAGAGGACCCGCAGGCGGCGCTGGTGTCGAACTACCGTCGTCAATTAAGCATGGCGCTCAACTGATCTCACGCCAATCGACAGACTTTCAGGGTCGACCCAAGGGCACCCATCGGCTTAAGCCACCCGTGCCTTAGTGACACTGGATGGCACGACGCGCAATGACGCCAGTTGTGGCAAAGGCCAGCGCTCGGTCGCAAGCACCCGCTGCGCATTCAAACTGGCAATCGGAATGGACGTATTTTGGGGAATGCCGCCAGAGAGCTGTAACGCCAGGTAGCGACCACAACTGACCCGCAAAAACGAGGCGAAGTTATCCACCTCGCCTCGGGCTTCGATCAGTTCATCGTAGAGTTTGGTACAGAGTTGTGGCACGCGCATGCCGTCACGCCGGGCAATGTCATCAAGTACATTCCAGAACAGGTTTTCCAGCCGGATGCTGGTGGCCACACCATGCAGACGCACTGAACGGGCGCGGCATTGGTACAAATGAGGATCGGCACTGATGAAAACCTGGCACATGATGGGCTCCCTGGATGAACACGAGACGCCCCAGCATGCACCGGCAGCTGGCGTGCGTCAATGCGGACAAACCAGAAATTCGGCGATCCTTACAAGGTGATTTTGGTGCCCAGCAGCGCCAGAAATTGTGCAATCCAGGCCGGATGCGCAGGCCAGGCGGGTGCACTCACCAAGTTGCCTTCGGTGAACGCCGCGTCTATTGGAATCTGGGCATAGGTGCCGCCGGCACGCTCGACTTCCACCTGACACGCCGGATAAGCCGAGCAGGAGCGGCCCTTGAGCACATCGGCCCCGGCCAGCAGCTGCGCAGCGTGGCAGATGGCGGCCACCGGTTTGTTGGTCTCAAAGAAGTGCCGCACCATGGCCACCACCGCCGGGTAGGTGCGCAAGTACTCGGGACCACGGCCACCAGGCAGCACCAGCGCATCGTAGTCCTGCACATTGATGTCGGCAAAAGTGGCATTCAAGGCAAAGTTGTGACCCGGTTTTTCACTGTAGGTTTGCGCGCCTTCGAAATCGTGGATGGCGGTCTTGATGGTCTCACCGGCCTTTTTGTCCGGGCACACCGCATGCACGGCATGGCCAACGGCCAGCAGCGCCTGAAACGGCACCATGGTTTCGTAGTCTTCGCAATAGTCACCACATATCATCAGAATCTTTTTAGCAGCCATGTCGGTCTCCTGTGGGTTGTTGAACACACGCCCATTCTGAAACGCAGCGATTGATCCGTGGTGGTATCCCGTTGTGACATCAGGTCGTCAAACGCTGTAATGCTTCCTGGTACTTGGATGCGGTTTTTTCGATCACCTCGCGCGGCAGGTGGGGTGCCGGCGGGCTCTTGCTCCAGGGCTGGCCCGCGACCAGGGCGGTTTCCAGCCAGTCGCGCAAAAATTGCTTGTCGTAGCTGGGCGGATTGACCCCCTCCTGGTAGCTCTCAGAAGGCCAGTAGCGCGACGAATCGGGTGTCAGCACCTCGTCCATCAAGACCAGTGTGCCGTCCTTGTCCAGGCCGAATTCAAACTTGGTGTCGGCAATGACGATGCCCTTGGTGGCGGCAAAAGCGCTGGCGGCCTTGTAAAGCGCAATGCTGATGTCGCGAATGCGCACCGCCAGGTCGGCACCGATCATTTCCACAGTTTTCTCAAACGTGATGTTTTCGTCGTGCTCACCCATCTCGGCCTTGGCCGCCGGGGTGTAAATAGGCTCGGGCAATTTGCTGGCGTTCTTCAGGCCGGCGGGCAGTTTGACACCGCACACCGCACCGTTTTCCTGGTATTCCTTCCAGCCGCTGCCCGCCAGGTAGCCACGCACCACGGCCTCCACCAGAATCGGTTTGAGGCGCTTGACCAGCATCGAGCGGCCCGCCACTTGCGGCACTTCGGCGGCCGTGACGACGCTCTCCGGGGCTTCGCCGGTGAGGTGGACAGGGCAGATGTTCAAGCCTTTCGGGCCCAACTTGTCAAACCAGAACAGCGCCATTTGCGTCAACAACACGCCTTTGCCCGGAATCGGCTGGCCCATGATCACGTCGAAGGCGCTGATGCGGTCGCTGGCCACCATCAGAATGCGGTCGTCGCCCACCGCGTAGTTGTCACGCACCTTGCCGCGCGCCAGCAAGGGCAATGAGGTGATATTGGAGGTATGCAGGGCAGTGGGTGTGGAAATCATGGCATCAATGTCAGTCAATAAAAAAATCAGCACGCCAGCACGGCACGGTGACGGCGCAAGCGCTACAAAAAAAGGAAACGGCCCTAATAACCGGCAGCATTGAGGTAAGACCGCTTAGGCAACAGGTCGGCATCCGAGTCGACATAGCTGAGGGCAATAGCATTAAAAGTGTCTGTCACCGCCAAAAAGGCCTCCACCACATCCGGGTCAAAGTGGCGACCGCTGGTCTGCCGGATGATCTGGACGGCCTCTTCATGCCGCATGGGGGCTTTGTAAATACGCCGGCTGATCAAGGCATCGTACACATCGGCCACCGCCATCAGGCGCGCTGCGATCGGGATTTGCCCACCCTGAAGACCTTGAGGGTAGCCGCTGCCGTCCCACTTTTCCTGATGCGAATAAGCTATTTCCTTGGCAATTTTCAAAAAGGCCACTTCGGTGCCAAGCATCTGCTCGGCATGCGCGATGGCATCACGCCCCAGGGTGGTGTGGGTTTTCATGATCTCAAATTCTTCGAGCGTCAGCTTGCCGGGCTTGAGCAATATGCGGTCCGGAATGCCGACCTTGCCAATGTCGTGCAGCGGTGCCGACTTGAACAGCAGACCAATGGTGTGCGCATTCAAAAAATGGCTGAAACGCGGATGTGATGACAATTTCCGCGCCAGACACTTCACGTAATGCTGGGTGCGACGAATATGGTTTCCAGTGTCGCTGTCGCGGGTTTCCGCCAACGAGGCCATGGCCAGAATGGTCACGTCTTCAATGGCGCTGACTTCACGGGTGCGTTTTTCCACTTCCTGCATCAAAAAAGAATTTTGATCGCGCAAGAAGTCCGCCGCTGCCTTGATCGTGAGCTGGGTACGCAACCGCGCCAGCACAATGGCCGGGCTCGGCGGCTTGGTGATGTAGTCTACCGCGCCAAGCGCCAGCCCAAACTCTTCATCGGCATCCTCATTTTTGGCGGTCATGAAAATAATGGGGATGTCGCGCGTAGACAGGTCCGCCTTGAGCTGGCGGCAAACCGCGTAGCCATCGACATCGGCCATCATGATGTCGAGAAAAATCAAATCAGGGGCAGGTCGTGCGCCAGCCAGTCGCAAACCCATTGCCCCCCCGTCAGCCAGGCTGACCCGGTAGTTGTCCTCCAACAAGGACTGCATCAGAAAACGCAGGTCTTCGGAGTCATCGATGACCAGGATCGTAGGTTTTGCAAATGCGCCCGCCGCCGCCTCTGGCAACTTGAAAGATGGACCAATGGCGTCAGACATGGCAGAATTTTCAGACTTTAAAGTGGCTAGCTGATGCGATTGAACCCGGGTAAACGGCTCAATTGACCACTTGCGCCAGTTCACCCCGTGCATATTGACCGGCCACCACCATCAAACCATGGCCTTTAATTTTGCCACCCTGGCCTTCGCAACCAAATTCCAGGTAGCGCTGTTTGCACAAAGCCTTGGCGGCTTCTCGGGCTGGCTTGAGCCAGTCGCGGGCGTCAAATTTGTCAGGATTTTCCGCCATGAACTTGCGCACGGCAGCGGTCATGGCCAGGCGGATGTCGGTGTCGATGTTGATTTTTCGCACCCCAAACTTGATGGCCTTCTGAATTTCTTCGACTGGCACACCATAGGTTTCTTTCATCTTGCCGCCAAACTGGTTGATGATGGCCAGGGACTCCTGCGGCACGCTGCTGGAGCCGTGCATGACCAAATGGGTGTTGGGCAGGCGACGGTTGATTTCCATCACGCGGTCAATCGCCAGAATGTCGCCGGTGGGCTTGCGGGTGAACTTGTAAGCGCCGTGACTGGTCCCGATGGCAATGGCCAGTGCGTCCAGTTGGGTGCGCTTGACAAAGTCGGCCGCCTGCTCGGGGTCGGTCAGCATTTGCTCGCGCGTCATGGTGGCGTCGGTGCCATGGCCGTCTTCCTTGTCGCCCTTCATGGTTTCCAGGGAGCCCAGGCAACCCAGTTCACCCTCCACCGTCACACCCACGGCATGGGCCATGTCCACCACCTTGCGCGTGACTTCGACGTTATAGTCAAAGCTGGCAATGGTCTTTCCGTCAGCCATCAACGAGCCATCCATCATCACAGAGCTGAAACCCAGGTTGATGGCACCCTGGCACACTTCCGGGCTTTGACCATGATCCTGATGCATCACCAGCGGAATATGCGGATAGGCTTCAATGGCGGCCAAAATCAGATGCTTGATAAAAGGCTCACCGGCATATTTTCGGGCACCCGCACTGGCTTGCAAAATCACGGGTGCGCCCACCTCGTCGGCCGCTGACATCACCGCCTGCACCTGCTCCAGGTTGTTGACGTTGAACGCCGGAATACCGTAGCCGTTGGCGGCCGCGTGGTCAAGCAATTCGCGCATAGAAACAAGTGCCATGATGGTGTCCTTCAGAGGTTGGTAACAGTGTCGTAACTGCGATCAATTCTAGCGACTTGCCTGCGGCACCCCGACTTCACGCCAGCCAGACTTGCCTGGCTGGAAAAACTTAGCTCACGCGGCAAATCTTGAGCATGTTGGTGCCACCGGGCGAGCCCATGGGTTCGCCACAGGTAATGGCGTAAACATCACCCGTCTGGACAATGCCGCGCGCCTTGAGGTCGGCCTCGGACTCGGCCAAAGCGGTGTCACGGTCGGCGCTGGTGTCGATCAGCAGCGGGCGCACATTGCGGTACAAGGTCATCTTGCGTTGGGTGGTAACTTTGGACGTGAGCGCATAAATTGGCACCTGAATCAGGTGGCGACTCATCCACAGGGCGGTGGAACCACTGTCGGTCATGGCCACAATGGCTTTGGCGCCGAGGTGGTGCGCGGTAAACAGCGCACCCATGGCAATGGTCTGGTCAATCCGGGTAAAGGTCTTGCCAGTAAAGTCCGCTTCGAGCTTGAACATCTCGCCACCCTCAGCCGCATGGCAGATTTTGGCCATTTCTATGACGGTTTCAAGTGGGTATTTGCCAGCGGCGGTCTCGGCTGACAGCATCACGGCATCGGTGCCGTCCAGCACCGCATTGGCGACGTCGCTCACCTCGGCGCGTGTCGGCACCGGGTTGGTGATCATCGACTCCATCATTTGCGTGGCGGTAATCACCACACGGTCATTCTCGCGGGCCAGCTTGATCATGCGCTTTTGCAATGCCGGGACCACGGCGTTGCCGACTTCGACGGCCAGGTCACCACGCGCCACCATGATGCCATCGCTGGCCATCAAAATTTCTTCCAGATGCGGAATCGCCTCGGCGCGCTCAATTTTGGCGATCAGGCCGGGGCGGTGACCGTCCTCGGCCGCCACGCTGCAGAGCTGGCGCGCCATTTCCATGTCGGTGGCATTTTTAGGAAAGCTCACCGCCACGTAATCGGCATGGAAACTCATGGCGGTGCGGATGTCCTCCATGTCCTTGGCAGTCAGGGCCGGGGCCGTCAGGCCGCCTCCCTGCTTGTTGATGCCCTTGTTGTTGGACAACTCACCGCCCATTCTGACCGTGGTGTAAATGGCTTCGCCCTTGACCCGATCCACCACGATGACAATCAGGCCATCGTTGAGCAACAACACATCACCCGCCTTGACTTCGCGCGGCAAGGCTTTGTAATCCAGGCCCACGGCGTCAACGTCGCCCAGTTCTGTGCGCGCCGCATCCAGCACAAAAGATTGGCCGGGCTGCAAAAATACCTTGCCCTCGGCAAACTTGCCGACCCGGATCTTGGGGCCCTGCAAGTCGGCCATGATGGCGACCTCGCGGCCAGCGCGTTTGGCAGCTTCGCGCACCAGCCGCGCCCGCTCAATGTGGTCTTGCGCCGTGCCATGGCTGAAGTTCAGGCGTACCACATTGACCCCGGCGCGAATCATTTGCTCAAGCAAGGCGGGATCGCTGGACGCTGGGCCTAAAGTGGCAACAATTTTGGTAGCACGACGTGGCATGAATCTGACTCCGATGTAATTTAGTTTCTAGATTTTCACACAAAGCAGTTACATAACAGCAACAAGAACCCCGTCGGCGCCCGCGATCAGGCAGCTCACCAACCCAGCCCCAGATGCAGTGGCAAATAAACCACCATGCCCGAAACAATGGTCCCCAACACCGCCTGGCCTTGCCCCTTGCGCCAGAAAAAATACGCCGCCCCGGCCAACGCACCATAGATGCGGGCGTCCTGCCAGGTACTGATCAACTGGCCTTGCGCCATGACCACTTCTGGCACCACCACCGCTGCCAACGCGGCGATGGGCGCATATTGCAGGCCACGTTGCGCCCAGTGCGGCAGGTGCCAGGACTGGTTGCTCATGAAAAAGAAACAGCGGGTGAGCACCGTCACCAGGGCCAATCCCACGATCACGCCCAGCGTCCAGAGATCGGTGCCGTTCAGGTCGGGGCCGCTCATGCCACTGCGCCCGGCTTTTTCGGCCAGCTTTCTTCAAGAATCAGGCACAGCGCCACAGCGCTGGCAATCGCCACCACAATGTTGAGCTTAAGCGGCAGCGCATACGCCACCACGGCCGCCATGCCGGCCACCCCGGCGGCAACGCGTCGCAAATGGCTGGAGGCCAGCGAGCAACCAATCCCCAGAAGCGCCAGAATGCCCGCAAAGGCCAGCCCCCAATGGGTCGGAATCACATTGGCCAGCGCAATGCCGATCAGGCTGGCCCCCTGCCAACTCAACCAATTGAACAGACTGCCGCCACTGAGGTAAGCCAGCTGCTCGCGGCGCTCAGCGACATGCTCTGAAAGATGATGGTAGTGCCGGGTAAACAGCACATAGCTCAGGTCGGTGGTCAGGTAACCCTGAAACAGGCGCCAGCGCAGCGGCAGGTGCATCAGGTAGGGACGCATGTGGGCGCTGAACACCACAAAACGCAAATTCACGCAAAAAGCAGTGGCCAGAATCACCCACACCGGCGCGCCCGCCGTTATCAGCGGCATGGCCGCCAGTTGCGAGCTGCCTGCGAACACCAGCAAACTCATGGCGACCGCCTCGAACGTGCTCATGCCCGACTTGACCATGGCCACACCCGTCATCAAACCCCAGGCGGCCAGGCCCGGTGACACCGAGGCCATCTCACGCAGGCCACGCGCAAACGCCGGATGCTGCCACCAACTGCGGGCACCAGCAAGCAAGCCGCGCATCAGCCCAGCACCTGTCCGACTTGCAGCGGACAACCACGTAGGAACTCGGCACTGGCCAGGCGCTTGCCACCGGGACGCTGCAGCTCGGTGATGATGAGCGTTGAATCCAGCGCGGCGACCACCATACCCGAGGGCGTCAACGCCACTATTTGCCCACCAACCTGACCACCTGCAAAAGCCCCGTCACCCGCCGCTGCAGACCAGATTTTGAGCGTCTCACCGGCAAGCAGCGTGCTGGCACCCGGGAACGGGTTAAAGGCACGCACCCGCTGGCTGATCGTTTGCGCCGACTGCGACCAGTCAATGGCCGCCTCCGCCTTGTCAATTTTGCTGGCATAGGTGATACCGGCCAGGGGCTGCGGTACGGCTTGCAGTTGGTCAAACTCTGCCTGCCCCAGGGCCTGCACCATCAGTTGGCCGCCCAGCACAGCCAGTCGGTCATGCAAACTGCCGGTGGTGTCCAGCGGCGAAATCGGCACGGCCTGTGTCAGCAGCATGTCGCCGGTATCCAGACCTGCATCCATTTGCATGATGGTGACACCGGTGACCGTGTCACCGGCCTCAATGGCACGATGAATCGGAGCAGCGCCGCGCCAACGCGGTAGAAGGGAAGCGTGAATGTTGAAGCAACCCAGGCGCGGCGTGTCCAGCACCCACCGCGGCAGGATCAGGCCATAGGCCGCCACCACCATGGCGTCCGCCTGCACAAGTTCCAGCGCGGCGCGTGCTGCCAGCGCCTCGTCCGGGTATTTGCCATCGAGGCGCAGGCTGCGCGGTTGCGCCACCACCATCCCATGCGCCAGCGCAAATTGTTTGACCGGAGACGGCAGCAATTTCATGCCACGGCCAGCCGGTCGGTCGGGCTGGCTCAACACCAACACAATGTCATGGCCAGCGGCATACAAATGGGCCAAGGCCACGGCGGCAAATTCGGGCGTGCCCGCAAACACCAGCTTCAAGGACGGTCCTCGCGCTGGGCCTTGATCATCTTGGTCTTGATGCGGTTGCGTTTGAGGGGCGACAAATACTCGACGAATACCTTGCCGATGAGGTGGTCCATTTCGTGCTGAATACACACCGCCAGCAGGCCATCGGCCTCAATCAGGTGCGACCGGCCGTCACCATCCAGGGCTTCCACCTTGACCGCATCATGGCGTTTGACGCCATCGTAAATACCCGGAACCGACAGGCAACCTTCCTCGTTCAAATGCATCTCGGGGCTGGCCCAGAGAATATTGGGATTGATCAGCACCAGGGGCACATCGCGGCCCTCTGAGATATCCATCACAATCAGGCGCTCATGCGCATTGACCTGGGTGGCGGCCAAGCCAATGCCTTTGGCATCGTACATGGTCTCAAACATGTCGGCGATCAGGGTTTTGATGCGCGCATCTACCACCACCACGGGTCGGGCGACCGTGTGCAACTTGGGGTCCGGATAACAAAGAATTGGGAGTAAAGCCATGGTGTCACTTCAAAGATGTCGCTATTTTCGCTATTTTCGGGGCGCTACGCGCGCGGCCCAAGGCACAATCATTGTCCCGGCAAGGGCTTGGGCGCACAATCTGAGCGCGATTTAACGAAATACAAAGACCATGGCCAACACATTTTTTGATACTGCTTCCCACCCCTTGACATGGACCGCACTTGGCCTGGCCCTGCTGGCAACGCCGGCACAGTCACAAAATTTCCCGATCAGCGCGCAGCAGCGTGCCAGTGCAACGCAGGTGGCGCAAACGGGTGTCGCCCTGAATGAGCTCAAGGCCAACGCCCCATCGCGCTATACCGTCAAAAGCGGTGATACCTTATGGGGCATTGCCAACGTGTTCCTGAGCAATGGCTGGCAGTGGCCCGCCTTGTGGGGCATGAATTTCGCCGATGTCAAAAACCCTCACCTGATTTTCCCGGGGCAAACGCTGCGCCTTGAAACCCGTGACCAACGCGCCAGCCTGCGCCTGGAATCCAGCAACGGCATGCCTGGCGACATACCAACGGTACGCGTGACGCCGCGCACCCGCATTGAAAACCTGAGCAGCAGCGCCCTGCCCACACTGAAAAGCCAATTGATCGAGCCCTTTCTCACCGAGCCGGTGGTGGTCGATGCGCAGGGCTTGAGTGCTGCACCGCGCATTGTGGCCGCGCAAGACAGCCGGGTCCTGCTCACGCGTGGCGACCGGGCCTATGCCCGTGGCAACGCCGGGACCGAACTGCGCGACGATCTCAGGCAAAAACAACAGGCATTTCGGGTGTTTCGCAATGCCACCCCGCTCAAAGACCCCCGTACGGGTGAAGTGCTGGGCTACGAAGCCCAATACATCGGCAAAGCACTGCTGGTGCGCAGCGAAAGCAGCCAGGACAGCCTCGATGCCGATGGCAAGACACGCACCGAGATCGTACCAGCCACCATTGACATCGTCGATGCCAAAGAAGAGATGCGCGTCGGTGACCGTCTGCTGCCTGAGCCGCCAACACAATTGCAAAGCTACGCGCCCCATGCGCCCAGCAGCCCTGTTGAAGCGCGCATTGTTTCGGTCTACGGCAGCGCCGTGGTCAATGCCGCGCAAAACCAGGTGGTAGCGCTCAACCGTGGCCTGCGTGATGGCATCGAACCCGGCCATGTGCTGGCCATCATGAGCGACGGTGCCCGCGTGGTGGACAAAACCGATGCCGGGCTGCCGCTGCTCAAACTGCCAGATGAGCGCAATGGATTGCTGATGGTGTTTCGCAGCTTCGAAAAGGTGTCTTATGCCCTGATACTGGACATCAACAACGGCGTCAAGGTCGGTGACCGGCTGGTCAACCCACGCTGATACGCCGAGCCCGGAAACAGCATGGAACGCGACGAACTCAAGGCCTGGCTGCGGCTGTCCTTGAGCCCTGGCATTGGCAATATTTCCGCGCGCAAATTGTTGACGGCTTTCGGTTTGCCGCAAGCTGTCTTTGAACAGCCCACTTCGGCGCTGCAGCAGGTGGCCAATGCGACCCAGCTGCAGTCCTTGCGTAGCGAGCCCGCGACCCTGGCGCCGCTGCTGGAAACCACCTGGGCCTGGCTGAACCAAAGTGACGACAAGTGCGTTCGACACCAGGTGGTGACGCTGGGCGATGCGGGGTATCCACAAGCCCTGCTCAGCATGGACGACCCGCCGCTGATGTTGTACCTGTTGGGTGCCGCGCATTTTGGAGTCAACCCGGCCCCTGAGCTGGGCCAGCCGACCTCCAGCGCCTCTTGTTTGGCACCTGAAAAGGGGCTGATCGACCCGGATCACTGCCTGGCCATCGTCGGCAGCCGCAACCCCACCCCCCAGGGCGCTCGCAACGCCAGACTGTTTGCCAAAGCACTGGTTCAAGCCGGCTTGACGGTGGTCAGCGGACTGGCTTTGGGGGTGGATGGCGCCGCCCATGAAGGTGCGCTGGAAGGCCTGTCAGACGGGGACAATGATCAGGTCGCCACACTCGCGGTGATTGGCACCGGCCTGGACCGGGTCTACCCCAGAGCCCACCATGGCCTGGCCCACCGCATTGCCCAACATGGCTTGCTGCTGAGCGAATACCCGCTGGGAACACCACCGCTGAACGCCAATTTCCCAAAACGTAACCGGCTGATTGCCGGCCTCTGCCGGGGTACGCTGGTGGTGGAAGCCGCCATGCAATCAGGCTCTCTCATCAGTGCCCGACTCACGGCCGAACAGGGTAAGGACGTGTTTGCCATCCCGGGCTCGATCCACGCGGCGCAGTCGCGTGGATGCCATGCGCTGATCAAGCAAGGCGCCAAGCTGGTGGAATCCGCACAAGACATCCTGGAAGAGCTGCAGGGCTTTGACGCATGCACAGCCAGCAGCCAAGTCTCGGCCGCAGACGCCCAAACAACCGGCACCGATGGCGCCCCGGAGAGTGATCGTCTGCTGCTGCAAGCCATGGGCTTTGACCCCGTCGGACTCGATGCCTTGCAAGGACGGACGCAGCTTGAAACCGCAGACTTACAGGCCCAGTTGATGACGCTGGAACTCAATGGCCAGGTGGGGCGCCTGCCCGGTGGTTTGTTTCAGCGCATGGCAGGCATTTGAACCCCTGCGCCGCAACCACCTGACGGCAGGCCGGCTGGCCAGCTCAACCGAGCAAGCGCTCAGGGTTGGCTTCGAGCCTGGCGACGGCGTCACGGGTGGCGCGCACCGTCAGGGAAAGCTCTTCCTGAGGCGCCAGCAAACCAGCCGCCAAGTACGCGGCCAGGCGCAGGGACTGAATCAAATAGCTGCGCCCCACCACCGACGCAAACAGGTGCAAATGGCCAAGCGGGCTGCGCCACACATACTGAACCTGAACCGCTTGCGCGAGATAATTCAGGGTAAACCAAGATCCCAGATTCAGATTTTGCGCCCAGGCCATCATGACCGGATTGGCCTCTGAACCGCCCAAGGTTACCACCTCCAGTTCGGACGCGTCGATACCCAACAGATCTTCAATACGCTGCACATCCAGCGGTAAATCTTCGGCGACATCGGTGCGAAAGTAGTCTTCCAGATTGGCCAACCGGTCCGCAAGGGCCTGGATTTGTGCCATGTCGATGGCTTGTGTCTTGGACAAAAAGGCATCGGCCAGGATGTCGCTGATCATCTTGATGTGTTCATCCTGCAGCGTCAGACTCAAACCGAGCAAAGTCATGCCGGCGCGTAATGAACGCAACAACTCGGGCAGGTCGGCAATCACACGCGTGCGGTCGGCGCGACTGGGCTTGGCGCTCGCGGCCCAAATCAGGTCGGTCGCGGTTTTTTTAAGCAACAAGGTTTGCGCATGCTGGCCGCCCTGACGCATGCTGGCCACGGCAATCACCTCGGACCACACTTTGTATAAAAAATCCCTGACCTCGTCATGCACCGGCATGTCTTTGATCTCATTGCGCAATTCAATGGTGCATTGAATTGCTAGGGTTTCTTTTTGCTCCACCTGCTGCGCCACACCCACCACTTTTTGGGTCGAACTTTTTTGCGTCAGGTAGCCCTTAAGGAATTCCTTGAATTCCTCATAAACACGCTGGTAAACACGGGCGCCGGAGTCCGGATACTGCTCAACCACCTGGACCACGCGTTTGATTTCGGTTTCCAGCGCTTGACCACTGATGCCGCTGGCATCAAAACCCAGTGCGCACGAGCCCATGTGATCAATCAACTGGCGTGCTGGATGGTCCAGCCGATTGAAAAAATCAGGTTCCGCCAGGGCCAGGCTCAAGACCGGCATTTGCAGCCGGGCAAACCAAACCCGAATACCAGGGGGGATCCGGTCTTCCTGCAAAATCGACTGGAACATCAAGGCAAGCAACTCGATGATGGCTTTTTCGTTGTCGTTCTGCGCCAGATTCTTGAGTTCGGCCGACTGCTGCTGCAACTCGCCAGCCACCTGGGCCACCCGCTCGACCGATGCGCCGGCCAACACCGGCATGCCAGCGCTTGTGCCAGCCCAGACCAAGTCCGGCAAGGGCTTTTGGGCCAGCGCCGCCATCAGGCGAGGAGAAGGCGCGTGATGGAAGCCAGAAACATAATTTTGAGCAGGAAGCACCCCCGCCATCAGGCGCCCCACCCGGTCCAGGACGCCCGTTTCGCGGGCGTCAAACCAAGCCGGCATCGCAGCACCCGCCGGCACTGGCCAGCCCGGTGACGGCGCTGCTGGCACAGCGGACCAACCCGCCCCACCGTCCTGGCTGCGCCAGCCAGGGCCATTCGGAACAGCGTCATTCGACAGCTTGTTTTGCTGCACATTGTCATCGGACAAATAGGCAGGCGCACCATCGGCAGCGGCTGCAAGCTGGCCGACAGCAACCGGGTTCGGCTTGGTGCGCGCCTCAAACTCAATCACGGGCAACACGCCCTGCGCCACCAACTCGGCATTGCAGCGGGCATACATTTGGCGCCATTGCACATTGATATACTGGCGCACCACCTCGTTGATCAACTGCCACGCGTCCAACGAAAAGCCGCAATTCACCCACTGTTCAACCATACCCAGTGCCAAAACCTCCGGGTGCACAATGTCTTGCGCGGACAACTCTTGCTGCTCGTTCAGGGATTTCAGCCGTCTGCGTAAATCGTTGACTTCACTGGCTGCGACTTCCATCACCGACAAGGCAATGCGGGACGCAAGAATCCGGTTATCTACCACCTCGGTACTCACCAATTGCATGCCTGTCAGCGAAAACTCGACCTGACGCGGTGCAGCCGGTTTTAAAGCCTTCTGCCAAGACCCGAGCGTGGCCTCAAGCCAGCGATTTTTCTGCTGTTTATAAAGGGTCCAGGTGTCCCGGCGCAACTGCTGCTCACGCATCGGTGCGGCTTCATTGAGCAAAGTCGTCAACTGCTCTTGCACCAGGGCCAGCAAGCCAGACATGACCCGAGCCGCGTCATTGATCAGTTGCTGACGAATGTGCAACGCCAGCGCAGCGCTTTGTTGACCCGATAACGAAGTGACCATGACCGAAAATTTTAAACCGTTGCGCCCGCATTCGGGTCGTTCGGGTCCACGTCTTTCTTGGCCCCCCCCCCTTTGACCAGGTCCTCACGCTGAATGCCCAGCCACATGGCAATGGCGGCGGCGACAAACACCGAGGAGTAAATGCCAAACAAAATACCGATGGTCAGCGCCAGCGCAAAATAATGCAGCGTGGCACCGCCAAACAACAGCATTGACAACACCATCATCTGGGTCGAACCGTGGGTGATGATGGTGCGGCTGATGGTGGAGGTGATGGCGTTGTTGATGATTTCCACCGTGCTCATCTTGCGATAACGGCGAAAGTTCTCACGAATCCGGTCAAAAATCACCACTGACTCGTTTACCGAGTAACCCAGCACGGCCAGCACGGCAGCCAACACGGGGAGAGAAAACTCCCACTGAAAGAAGGCAAAGAAACCCAAAATGATGATCACGTCATGCATATTGGCAATGATGGCAGCCACGGCAAACTTCCACTCAAAACGCACCGCCAGGTAAATCATGATGCCGACCACCACAAAGGCCAATGCCTTGAGCCCGTCGGCGGCCAGTTCATCACCCACCTGCGGACCGACAAATTCGGTACGGCGCATGGTCGCAGTTGCGTCGAGTTCTTTCAGGGCCGTCATCACCTGGGTGCTTTGCTGGGCAGAACTCACGCCTTTTTGGGCTGGCAAGCGAATCAGCACATCGCGCGCGGTGCCAAAGTTTTGCACCTGCACATCGTTAAAACCGAGCTTGGCCACACCCGCGCGCACGGCCGCCAGATCAGCCGGTTGCGAATAAGTGACCTCCAGCAAGGTGCCGCCGGTGAACTCCACCGACAGGTGCAAGCCGCGCGAAAACAGGAAAAACACCGCGGCCAGAAACGTCAGGCCGGAGATCAGGTTGAACACCAGCGCATGCCGCATGAACGGAATGTCACGCTTAATTCTAAAAAATTCCATGGTCTATCCTAATCAGTTGGGGACAGAGCTGGCTCACGGTGTGTAGCTGCGGTCTGTCCCACAAGGTTTCAAGTCAGTTGAGGACAGAGCTGGCTCACGGTGTGTAGCTGCGGTCTGTCCCGCAAGGTATATTTGTTCATTCGTTGGTCTTGAGGGCCGTGCCACCATCAGGGCGCCAGATGGTGCCAATCGACACGGCTTTCAGGCGATTTTTGCGCCCGTACCAGAAATTGACCAAGCCGCGTGAGAAAAACACCCCTGAGAACATGCTGGTCATGATGCCCAGGCAGTGCACCACCGCAAAACCACGCACCGGACCAGAGCCAAAAGCCAGCAGCGCCAGACCGGCAATCAGGGTGGTGATGTTGGAGTCGAAAATGGTCGCCCAGGCGCGGTCATAACCCGTATGAATGGCGGCCTGCGCCGATGCCCCGTTGCGCAACTCTTCGCGAATACGCTCATTGATCAGCACATTGGCATCAATCGCCATGCCCAGCACCAGCGCCATGGCAGCCATACCCGGCAACGTCAGGGTGGCCTGCAGCATGGACAGCACCGCCACCAACAGCAACAGATTAAAAGCCAGCGCAATACTGGAAAAAACACCAAACAACATGTAGTAAAGGCACATGAAAACGGCCACTGCCAGAAAGCCCCAGGTCACGCTATTAAAGCCCTTGGCAATATTCTCTGCGCCCAGGCTGGGGCCAATGGTGGTTTCTTCGATGATTTCCATCGGTGCCGCCAGCGAACCAGCCCGCAACAGCAGGGCCGTGTCATTGGCTTCCATGGTGGTCATACGACCCGAGATCTGCACCCGGCCGCCGCCGATTTCGGTGCGAATCACCGGCGCCGTCACCACCTCGCCACGGCCTTTTTCAAACAGCAAAATGGCCATGCGTTTGCCCACGTTTTCACGTGTGACGTCGCGGAAAATGCGTGTGCCCTTGGCGTCCAGGTTCAGGTTGACGGTGGGCTCTTGCGTCTGGCTGTCAAAGCCGGGTTGCGCATCGGTCAGGTTCTCGCCGGTCAAAATGACCTGCTTCTTGACAATAACGGCTTGGCCATTGCGTTCCAGGTAGCGCTCGGAACCAAACGGCACCATCGCATTGCCCAGCTCGGCGGCACGGGCCTCGGTGCTTTCATCGACCATACGCACTTCGAGCGTGGCGGTACGGCCCAGAATGTCCTTGGCCTTGGCGGTATCCTGCACACCCGGCAACTGCACCACAATGCGGTCCAACCCTTGCTGCTGGATCACGGGTTCGGCCACACCGAGCTCATTGATCCGGTTATGCAAAGTAGTGATGTTCTGCTTGAGCGCCTGGTCCTGGATGCGCCGGGCCGCTTCGGGCTTGATGGAGGCCGTCAGCTTGAAGTCGGCGCCCTCGGCACCGTGAACTGTTTGCAGGTCGGCGAACTGGTCCTGGAAAACCACCTTGGCCGCGTCCAGCGTGACGGTATCACGAAAGCGCACCTCGATGGTTTGTGCGTTGCGGTTGATGCCACTGTGACGAATATTTTTTTCACGCAAACTGGTACGCACATCACCTGCAAGTGATTCGGCGCGCTTGGTCAGCGCCGCCTGCATGTCCACCTGCAGCATGAAGTGCACACCACCACGCAAGTCCAAACCCAGGTACATGGGCGAAGCGTGCAAAGCGCTGAGCCAGGCTGGCGAGCGTGACAACAGGTTCAAGGCCACCACATAGCCGGGGTTGGTGGCATCGGGCACCAGGGCTTTCTGGATGGCGTCCTTGGCTTTGAGCTGGGCATCGGTGTCGGCCAGCCGAACCTTGATGGAGGCGCCATCCAGCGTGACGAGGTCGGGCGCCACACCAGCGGCCTTGAGCGCCGACTCCACTTGCGACAAAACCCCCATGTCGACTTTGACCATCGGCTTGGCGGACGACACTTGCACCGCGGGTGATTCGCCAAAAAAGTTGGGCAGGGCATACAGGCCACCCACCACCATCGCAATCACAATGATCACGTACTTCCAGACCGGGTAACGATTCATGATCGCCCTTATGACATCAAACTGCAAAATGCTGACACAAAGCCAGCGCTCAAGGCGAACAACTTACTTGATGCTGCCCTTGGGCAAGACCTGCACCACGGCGCTGCGCTGCAAATGAACTTCCACACCGCTCGCCACTTCAATGTCAATAAAGCTGTCACCGAGCTTGGTCACCTTGCCCAAAATACCGCCTGCGGTGGCGACTTCATCCCCTTTAGCCAGGGCCTCAATCATGGATTTGTGCTCTTTGGCCTTTTTCATTTGCGGGCGAATCATCACGAAATACAGCACCACAAACATCAACACCAAAGGCAACATGCCCATCAACGAGGACTGCATGTCACCACCAGCGGCAGCAGCGGGAGCGGTTTGGGCAATGGCAGAAGAAATAAACACAGCAAACTCCAAATAAATAAAACAAGCAAAACGAATCAGGCCTGAAATGGCGCATCCAAACGCACCTTCCGGTCAGCTCGGCATTGTATGCGGGCACTAATTGTGTTTGTTTCAGGGGGGTTCGATTCAATGTGGTGTGGGTCTATGCCCCCTTGAAGCCGGGTCTCGCCCCGGCGGGCGACTCACTTTTCTTTGGCTATCGTCAAAGAAAAGTAAGCAAAAGAAAGACGACCCCGCTGTCTGCATCCCTCCGCTTGCGCTACGGGCAACCTGCGCCGGGCGAGTTTTGCGTGGGAGTCGCTCGAACTCGCTTCGCTCAGACAATCGCGCCTCCTGATCCCGCAAAACCCACCCAGCGCAGGCGCAGACAGAAAGGGGGTGGGCAACCGGACATCCAACACCCACGCCTCGTGCTGCTGCGCATCACATCGTGCCAGGGTTCGCCAAAGGGCGCAAAACCGAAAAACACATCCCTTTGAACGGCACGCACCGCACCACGAATAGCACCGCCAGTGTCTTGCACCAGCACCAAGCGCTTCAGGATAAAAAAAAGAGTTGCGTCCCCTTTTACTCAACGGGGACGACGTGGAGCGCTATGCCCATATCAGCGGCGTGCGTTAAGTGTCTGACGTAGCGAAATAAAGGAGAAGACTTGCGGGACAGACCTTCAGCCCTGTCACCAACTGTTTTTGCCAATGCGCGCTGCGGGTTAAAGCCAACTGCGTGGACATGACAGACTGGCATTTCAAGGCAGCGCCTTGGGCCAAAGCACCCACAGGCTGAGCGGCTGCTTGAGGCGGCCAGCCAGGTCGCCCGCAGCCTCACCCCAGCCGGCAAAATAATCGGCCCGCACCGCACCCCGAATGGCGCTGCCCGTGTCTTGTGCCAGCACCAGCCGCTGCAGGGCGATTTGCGACCCGCTCGATGCCAGCCACACCGGTGTGCCATAGGGAATGCTCTGCGGATCGACGGCAATCGAGCGCCCCGGCGTCAGCGGCACACCTTGCGCGCCCCTGGGACCAAAAGCGGCATCAAAGTCACCCAACCGCTCTTCCTTGAAGAACACCACACGCGGGTTGCGCCACAGCAACTCGTTGACGCGCTGGGGGTTGCGTGCCAGCCAGGCCTGAATCCCGGGCCAGGAGGCGTCGCGCAATTCGCCCTGGTCGAGCAACCAGCGGCCAATGCTTTGGTAGGGGTGACCGTTGTGGCCGGCATAGGCCAACCGGATGAGGCGGGTGCTGCCATCGGACTCGGCCACACGGATGCGCCCCGAACCCTGGATTTGCAGCACCATGGCTTGCACCGGGTCGCTCAGGTAAACAATTTCATGGCCGCGCAACGCCTCTTGCGCTGCGGCCTGACTGTCCATTTGCTGCCGGGTAAACCAGGGGACGCGGGGGCTCAAGCCCGCTGGCAGTCGGTACAAGGGCACGGTAAACCCGGCGCCAGGCAAGCGCCTGGCCTGCAATTCAGGCTCAAAGTACGCCGTCAGCAGGCCGGTGGCCGACCCTTGCAATGGCTCGACACGGTAAGGCTGCAGCCGCGCCAGCAGCCACTGGCGCTGCTCGGACTCGGTGCCAATGCTGAGACGGCGCACCTCCGGACACAGCGGGGCAAACACCGGCCCCGGGCGCTCGCAGCTTTTGAGCCAGGCATTCCAGGCATCAAACAGGGTATCGCTCTCAAAACCCGGCAAGTCAGTCCAGGCCACCGGCTGCCAGCGGCTGTTGCCTCTTAGCAAGGCCGGGCCAGCAACAGCGGCATCGGTGGCAAGCAGGGGCGAACCGGGTGGCGGCACGGCAGCGGCAGACAGGTCGGGTGCGGCTGTGCGGCTGTCAGCAGGCAGAAGCACAGGTGGCGTGCCACAGGCCAGCAACACAGCCGCCATCAGGCCCGCCAGCGTCCACCGGAAAAACAACGGCAGCGTCATCACAGCAACCGGTGTTCAAGTGCTGGCAAACGGCTGCGGCACTGCTGCATCAGATCCCAGGACAGCTCAGTCGTAACGACGCCCGGCCCTTGTGCTTGCTCGGCCAGCACCTTGCCCCACGGGTCCACCAACATGGCATGGCCCCAGGTGCGGCGCAGGTTGTCATGCAGGCCGCCCTGGGCCGCTGCCACCACAAACGACAAATTTTCAATGGCACGGGCGCGCAGCAGCAACTCCCAATGGTCTTGCCCGGTGGTGTAGGTGAAAGCAGCGGGCACCAGCATCAGATGCGCCCCGGCCTGGGCGTAATGCCGGTACAGCTCAGGAAAGCGCAGGTCGTAACACACACTCAGGCCGATGCGCCAGGTATGACCATCCGCAGAGGCCAGGTCAAACGTGGTGGGGTGCTGGCCGGCGGCCAGCACCAGCGATTCGTCATAGCGTTCAACGCCGTTGTCGAAACGGAACAAATGCATTTTGTCGTAACGCGCCAGACACGCCCCGCTGGGGGCATACACCAGTGAACTGTTGAACACCCGCGGGCCTGGCGGCGCCGTCGTCGCCGGCAGCTCTGGCGGCGCACTCACAGGCAGGGTTCCACCCACCAGCCACAGCCCCAGCTCACGGGCACTGTCACTCAAAAACTGCTGTATTGGACCCTGACCAAAGGGCTCCTGAATGGCCAACTTGTCGGCATCACGCTGGCCCATCAAACAAAAATATTCCGGCAGCACCGCGAGTTCGGCGCCCGCCTGCGCCGCCATTTGCAACAGCGCTTTGGCCTCGGCCAGATTGGCCGACAGGTCAGCACCTGAGGCCATTTGAATAGCGGCAACTTTCATGGTTTTTTCTCCTGAACGGTCGCGCCCGTGCGCGACACTTTGGTAATGTGAGGATCAGCCCAGGCACCGTCAATATGAAACTCCTGGGTAGCGGATTCGATCAGCGGGCGGCGCAAAAATATTTGCGCCAGAAAGGTGCCCAGACCCACGGCCGGGTTGATCACCGAGGCCAGCAACGACGCCGTGCCCGCATTGATTTCCGGAATCACCACCACCTTGAGGTCCTGGGTCTCGCGGGCAATGTCAGCACTGCCCTCCATCAACACCGCCGCGTTGACGCCTTTCATTTGCAGGTTGTTGGTGTAGGCCATGCCCTGGTCAATCTTGACGTCTCCACGCAAAAAATCAAACGAAAAGCCCTCGCTGAAGACATCCCTGAAATCCAGCGTCAGGCGCCGCGGCAGGGCCTGCAAGCTCAGCACCCCGAGCAGCTTGGCAATGCCGGGGTCGGCCTTAAGAAACTGCCCTGACTCAACATTGACCGTGAAGGCACCACTCATCGACGGGTAATCCGGGCTCAGGGGCGAGCCCATCCAGGCCACCTGACCTTCGAGCTTGCCGCGCCCCCCTCGCACCACGTCTTTCATGCCCAGGCGACTCAGCAAAATGCCGCTGTCACCCACATCGAGCTTGAAATTCATCGCCGTGCGCCGGGGCCCTGAAGGCCTGCCTGCCGTGGTTGCCGGCGCTTTCAGTGCCGCCCAATTGCCGCTGGCAACAAAACTGGCCTCGGGCGCGGTCAGGTTGAATCGATTCAGGCGCCACTCGCGCACACCGGCATCACGCGCAGTCGTTGCAGCACTGCGATTGACCGCCTGCACTTCCAGTCGGCCCAAATGCTTGCCGCGCAGCTCAAAGTCATCGACCACGATATCAAGCGAGGGAATGCTGGCCGGTTGCGCCTCAAGCAAAGCCTCCACATCGCTGGCCACGCTGGGAGCAATGGTCAGGCGCGCCAGCCGGGCATAGACACGCCCCTCGGCGCCACTGGCCAGCAACGCGTTGGGTTGGCGGTATTCCAGATAACCATTGAGCTCACTGGCAGCCAGATTGGCCTGCCACACGCCGCCCTCGCGGCCCCCACCGATCACCACCTGGTTGAACTGGCGGCCGCCAAATGTCAACACCTGCGCACGCACCGCCAACTGATCCGGCAAATAAGACGAGGCCAGCGGATTAACCGCTGCCCCCCCACCGGCGGGGCCGCCCATGGCTTGGGTCAACACCTCATGCCAGGCATCCACGCTTAAATTTTTCAGCCTGATATTGGCAACCACACCCGATGCGGGCAGTGGTGCCGATTCCTGCGCATCCAGCCCGACCTCAATGGCGCCACGCAACACGCGCGGCTCAGCCTGCGACAGGTCGCGCTCGTACACCAGCTGCAGCTGGTTGGCGACAGACAAGCTCAGCCGGTCTTGCAGCGGCAGCGGCCGGTCTGCCAGCAAGGCGGTCTGCAGCCGCAAGGGCAGCACGGCGTCGGCGCTTTTGCCCAGAGGTTCGGGCAAGCTCAAAGCCACGCCCTGCAGATTGCTGTTGACCAGTAACTCGGCAACCCCTTGGCGTAAGCCCAGTGTCGCGGTGTAGGCCGCAGTGCCGCTGGCCTGGCTCGCCAGACGCGCCACAAAACCAAGCTCAGAGGCCTGGCGCAAACCCTCGGCCGACGCGCTGCCAGTGGCCCGGATCAGCGTCGGCGCGCCACGACCGGCGGGAGTCCCCGGCACCAGCAGCAAGCCCCCTTCCAGGCGCACCTCGCCGCCCAACATCTGCGCCTGAACACCACTCAGGGACACCCCGGTCTCGGTGAAATTGATACGGCCACGGGCCCGCGTGAGCCTGGGGCTATCTGGCGAGATCTGCACATCGTTACCGGCCAGGGTGACACTGCCACGCACGCTGGAGCGGTCGATGTCGGCAATGGGCAGCATCAACCTCAGCTGATAAGCGGCACTGCCGGTAACCACACTGGCGGCCAGGGCCTGGTCGGTCATGGCACGCAAGGGCGAGGCATTGACCAGGCGCATCATCTCGGGCAGCGGCCCCTTGATGTCGGCATTGACCTGCACCAACGAATGATTCAAATCGTCAATCCGGGCGTCCACCTGGGTCACCTGCAAAGCCGTGGCCTCACCCAGGGTGGCGCGCGCATTTTTGACCTGCAATTGCATGCGGTCAATCACCAGCTCGCCGCTCAGGTCGGTCAACAACGGCCAGGGCAAATCAGTCCCATCCTGCAGACTGGTCGGGACATACGCCAGCTTGGCACCCGCCACTTGCGCGGTGATCTTGAAAGCGCCTTTTTTCGGGTCAATCAAAGGCAACTGGTCAATCTCTCCCTTGACCTGAAAACGCACCGCGGTGGCCTGTCCGTCCAGCACCGCATCACGCACGTAATCGCGCGCCGCCTGATCAATCACCAGCGGCAGGTAGCGATGCACTTTTCTGCCATCGGCCCGGCTCAGGTTGGCCTGCAAGTCCAGCACGCCTGGATACAGCGCGCCTGACAGCGACTTGGCCGGGTCGGCGGTTTCCCATTTGATCTGGGCCTCACCCTCGGCATCGGCGTTGGCAAATTTGACCTTGTCGAGCTGCACGGCGAGGCGCTCACCCTGGCGTTGCCAGCGGGCGTCGGCCACCAGCGAGACCACGTCCACGACCGGCTCGTGAAAAACGCCCGGCAAGTCAACGCTGCCGGCACTCAAAGCCAGGCGGGCTTGTCCGGCCTGCTGGTCAAAATCAAAGTCCAGGTCGAGCCCTTTGACACCCGGCGCGGAATCCACCGCGGCTACTTCCAGTTGGCTGACCCTGCCCCTGGCTGCATAGCTCTGCGGTGCGCTGAACGCCCCCTGCCAGTTGGACTGCAGCGATTCCACCTGCCCCTTGGGGGCATAACGCTGCAGCCGCTCGCGAACCGTCGCAGTCAACGGCAAGCGGCTGGCAATTTGAGCCAGCGCCGCCAGGTCCAGCCGATCGGCCTTGAGCTCACCGCGTTCGGGCTGTCCGTTGTGCGCCTGCTCCAGCCGCAGAGAAACGTTGCCACCCGGCCAATGCAGACCGTCCTGGGTATCAAAGCGCAGTGACTGGGTGAAAAACTCGAAACCGGCTGTCAGCCGCTGCCCGCCCAGTCGGCCTTGCACCCGCTGCACCGCCAAAGCCTGCAAATCTGACCCCAAAACAACCTGGACTTCGGACAAGGCGACGTCAGTCGTGACCTGGGTGACGCGCCCCTGCGACACATCCAGCCAGGACCGCAACGCGCCACGCCCCTGGCTCAGATCAAACCCCAGAGGCAGGTAACGGTGCAACTCAGACAGGTCAACCCGCTCAAAGGCGGCGTAAAACTGGCCCTCCCAGTCCTGCCAGCGGCCGTTCTGGCGTGACAGCAGGGGCTGCAAAAACTTGCCGCGCAAGCTGAAGCGACTGCCCCAGGACTCGGGCGGCGTGGCATCCAGGCGCAAGTCGTGGTGGCGGCCACGGTTGCGCACCACCACCGCGACCTGCTGCAGCAGCACCGGCGGGGCGGCCCGTTGCTCGTCAGTCCAGCGCAGGCTGCCGTCATGAATGGCAAACTCAAGCTGCGAAAAAAACCAGTCCAGCGCGGCACTGTCGCCCTGCGCCGGGTTGGAAAAATCGAGCCCACCAATGGTGATTTTCCCGTTCACGTCGCGCCGGATGTCCAACTGCGGCCGGTCAAGGTAAATTTGCTCAAAACCAAAACGCCAGAGCGAACGCGGCGACAGGGCAATCAGCACCTGCGGCAGACGCAAGGCCACCCGGTCTTGTGCGTCCAGCAGCGTTACATCGTTCAGCTCGAAGGACGGCACCATGCCGTTGGACTGGGCTGCCACCGCGCCGACGCGCACCCTTACCCCCAGGGCCTGCGTTGCCCGTGCCTCAAGCTGTGGGCGAAATTCGCCGATTCGCGGCACAATCACCCAGTGCAGCGCCCCCCAGGCCAGACCGAGCAGCAGCCATGCCAAAACCACCGCAGCCAACAGCCAGCGCGTCAGGCTCGACCAGGTTTTCAGCAGTTTGGAAGGAAGAGGCGACACATTGATTTGATAAAAGTTGCTCAACCAGAATTATGACCCGACCATCCCTGGCCACCCACTCCCGCTTTGCCCAACGCGTGCGCCGTCGTTATGAGGCCGAGTTAGCGCTGTTAGCCCCCGGTGTGCCCGACTCAGGGCATTTGCAAGCCGCCTTCGAGGCCCTCCAGTCACAGGGGCAAAACCTGGCCAACGCGCTGCGCATCACACGCCAGTTGGTGATCGAACGCCTGCTCTGTCTGGACTGCGAACAGCAACTGCCGCTGGCCCAGGTGACCCAGGCCATGACTGCGCTGGCCGAATTTGCACTCAACCACGCCCTGACGCAAGCACAAACCGCACTCGATCAAAGCCACGGCGCCCCGAGCACACTGACAGGCCAGCGCGCCCAGGTCTGGATTGTGGGCATGGGCAAACTCGGCGCACGTGAGCTCAACGTGTCAAGCGACATCGACCTGATTTACGTCTATGACGAAGACGGCGACACGGCGGGTGATGCCCTGGGGCGCGGTCGTATCACCAACCATGAATACTTTGGCAAAGTGGTGCGCGCGGTTTACGCGCTGGTGGGGGACACCACCGAACATGGTTTTGTGTTCCGCGTCGACCTGGCGCTGCGCCCCAACGGCAACTCCGGTCCGGCGGCGGTGTCGCTGGATGCGCTGGAGGAATACCTGCACGTTCAGGGCCGTGAATGGGAACGTTTTGCCTGGCTCAAAAGTCGGGTCGTGGCACCGTTTGACAGTGTCACCAGCGGGGCCACCCAGGCGCTGCGCAAGGTGGTCATGCCCTTTGTCTTTCGGCGTTACCTCGACTACAGCGTGTTCGACGCCCTGCGCGTGTTACACCGGCAAATTCGCGAGCATGCGGCCAAACGCAGTGCCGGCCACCCCGAGCGCGCCAACGATGTCAAACTCTCGCGCGGCGGCATCCGCGAAATTGAATTCACGGTGCAGCTGCTGCAGGTGGTGCGCGCCGGCCACTTCCCCGAGTTGCGCACCCGCCCGACCCTGAGCGCGCTACCGCGCCTGGTGCGCGCCAACCTGATGTCGGAACAGACTGCGCAGGCGCTGGCCCAGGCCTACGTTTTTTTGCGCCAGATCGAACACCGCATCCAGTACCTGGACGACCAGCAAACCCATGTGTTGCCGACCCAGGACCACGACCTGAACTGGATTGCCGAGACCATGGGGTTTGCCACCTCGCAGGCACTGTTGCGCCAGCTTGACGCCCACCGCGAGCTGGTGGCGCAGGAATTTGACAAATTGCTGGGCGGCCCCGAGCCCGAATGCAAAGGCTGCAACAACGGCAAGCCCAACACCAGCCATCAGTCCATTGACGACCTGTTGCCGCAATTGGGCGAGACTTTCCGCCAGCGGCTCGCATCGTGGTGCCAGCACCCACGTGTGCTGGCGCTGCGCGACGAAGCCCGCGAACGCCTGCTGCGCCTGCTGGGGCGCACCGCGCAATGGGTGCGCGAAGACCGCGTCACCGAAGAGGCGGCCGTGCGCCTGGTGGACTGGATGGAGCCCCTGCTGCGCCGCGAAAGTTACCTCGCCTTGTTGCTGGAACGCCCACAAGTGCACGAACGCTTGTTGCGCTTGTTGGGCGCGGCGCGCTGGCCGGCGCGTTATCTGCTGCGCCACCCCGGCGTCATTGACGAGCTGGCCAGTCCCGCCATGATGGAAGAACGCTTCAATGCCAATGAATTCGAGATCGAGTTGGACCACCGCCGCACTTCTTTAACGGGCACCGGCGAGGACGACGAGGAAACCCTGCTCAACCTGCTGCGCCGCGCGCACCACGCCGAGGTGTTTCGCACCCTGGCGCGCGATGTGGAGGGCAAGCTCACCGTGGAGCAGGTGGCCGACGACCTGAGCGCGTTGGCCGATGCCATTTTGCGCGTCACCACCCGCTGGTGCTGGACTCGCCTGAAGAAAGCACACCGCGCGCAGCCGCAATTTGGCATCATCGCCTACGGCAAGCTAGGCGGCAAGGAACTGGGTTATGGCAGCGATCTGGACATCGTGTTTGTGTTTGATGACGACGACGAAAACGCGCCGGAAATCTATGCCGCGCTGGTGCGCAAACTCATCAACTGGTTGACCGTCAAGACCGGCGAAGGCGACCTGTATGAAATTGACACGGCGCTGCGCCCCAATGGCAACGCCGGCCTGCTGATCACCAGCTTTGCGGCTTATGCCAATTACCAGCAACAACGCGGCTCCAACACCGCCTGGACCTGGGAACACCAGGCCATGACACGGGCGCGCTGTGTGCTCGGTGATGACTCCCTGCACCAACGGTTCGATGCGGTGCGCAAAGCGGTGATCAGCGCGCCGCGTGACGCCCACAGCTTGCGCACCGAGATTGCCGCCATGCGGGAACGTATGGCCAGCGCACAACCGGTCAAGGCTGACAAGTTTGACATCAAGTACAGCGCAGGCGGCATGATTGACGCCGAATTTGTGATGCAGTTTCTGGTGCTGTCACAGTCGGGCGCACACCCGGAACTGATGGCCAACGCCGGCAACATTGCCTTGCTGGAACGCGCCGAAACCATGGGGCTGCTAACCACAGGCGTAGGCCACGGTGCTGCCAGTGCCTACCGCGCCATGCGCCAGGTGCAGCATAAGGCACGCCTCAACGAGGAGTCAATTCAGTTGGCGTCGCACGCCATGCAAGCCGAGCGTGATGCCATTTTGACCCTATGGCATCAGGTCTTCGCGCCCTCCCCCTCGCACTCCTAGTTCACTCACAACATGCAAAAAACTACCCTGATCTCGCTCCTTGTCGCCGCCGTCCTGCTGAGCGCCTGCAGCGACCGCGTCAAAGACACGCACCCACAACAACTGGTCAGCAAGCGCCAGGCCATTTTCAAAAAATTCACCAAAACCCTCGAACCCATGGGGCTGGTGGCGCGCGAACGGCAGGACTATGTCAAGTCCGACTTCATGGCCAGCGCACTGGCGCTGCAAGAACTCTCACAACAGCCCTGGGCCTATTTCACGGCCGATGGCAATTACCCACCGACCCGCGCCAAGCCTGAGGTCTGGAGCCAGGCGGGTGAATTCAAACAAGCGCAAAACAACTACCTCGCCTCAGTAGAAAAATTGGTACAGCTGTCAGGCAGAGCCGACCTGCCCACAATCCGGGCCAGCGTAGAGGCAGTGCAAAAAAACTGCAAAAGCTGCCACGACCAGTTCCGCAGCGACGCCCCAGGCGGCTAATCGAAGTGATGGCACACCCGTGCTGGCCGGCTGATGTTGTCAAAAACAGAGCACTCATTCACTGGATATAAGGACTCCGACCTGGCGGGTTGAAACCCGCCCTTGTACAAAACACCATGGCGGATCGAAGGTCGACTGGGCATCATGGTTTTTATGTGCGCCTGATTTTTTGCACCAGCGCCGTGGTGGAGTAACCCGCCACAAACGGCAGGGCCAGTGCCTGCCCGCCCCAAGACTGCACCAGCGCTGATTCAGGCAGTGTGGCCATGGCGTAGTCGCCCCCCTTGACCAGAATGTCAGGGCGCACCAGGCTGATCAATTCAAGCGGCGTGTCTTCGTCAAACCAGGTCACCAGACTGCTGCAGGTCAGCGCCGCAATAACACAGGCGCGGTCCATTTCATTGTTCAGTGGCCGGTCCGGCCCTTTGCCCAGGCGCCGCGCGGAGGCGTCGGTATTGAGTGCCACCAGCAGGCTGGCGCCCAGTGCGCGGGCTTGCGCCAGGTACATCACATGGCCCCGGTGTAACACATCGAACACCCCGTTGGTAAAGACCAGCGGGCGCGGCAGAACGGCCACTCGCTGCACCAGATCAAGCGGATGGCAGAGTTTGTCCGTTAAACCGGACACTGTGCTGGCCGCACTCAAAGCAGAAAAAATCGGGGTTAAAGGCATATGCCGAATGCTAGCAGGCATTTTTGACCGCGCGCAGCGGGGGCCGACAACCGTGTTACGAAAGCATGGACGGGGGTTACCGCCCCAAACCCGAGCGCGGTGCCAACCACGCCTGTACATTGGTGAAAACGGTACGGCATCCGGCGCAGCGGTACTGCCCGTTGGGCAGCAGGGCACCGCTGGGCGAGCGATCAATCACCGGCTGGTAGCAGGTTGAGCCGCACTCCCGGCACTGGTAGGCCGTCTTGAAATTGGTTTTGAAGCGTGTTGCCATGGTGCGTAAACTTTAACGCCAGTCAGCGCATGACAAACCAGCAAAACTGTAAGTTGATGTAAGTCCTGTGACCGAATCAGCCAGCGCCCGTCATGCGTGCCATGGCAGGACGAGGCTTCAGACCGGCTTGGTGTCCATGAAGCTGGCACGCAGCATCAGCTTGTCCTGGAGCTTGACCAGATTGGGGTACTGTTCGCGCCACGGCAGTTGCGGAAAACGAAAGTCCAGATACCCCAGGGCCACACCGACCGCCACGTCGGCCAGGCTCAAATGAACGCCCATGCAATAGGGTTTGTCGCCCAGATCCCGGCTGGCGGCGAGCAAAGCGCACGCGACCTTAGCCAATTGCCGATCAATCCAGGCCTGGCTACGCTGGGCCTCGGCACGACCACCCCAGGTGGCCTCCAGCCGCGCCAAAATGGCGGCGTCCAGGATGCCATCGGCTAGGGCCTCCCAGGTTTTGACCTCGGCCCGCTCACGGCCCACCGCCGGAATCAGTTTGCCCACAGGTGACAGGGTGTCAAGGTATTCCACAATAACCCGCGAGTCATAAAGCACATCACCGGCCTCCATCACCAGGCAAGGCACTTTGCCCAATGGGCTCGACGCGGCAATATTGGTATTGGCAGACCACACATCGTCCAGCACATAGTCGTAGTCAAGTTTTTTTTCGGCCATGACAACGCGTACTTTGCGCACATAGGGGCTGGTGTTGGATCCGATCAGTTTCATGGGCATGTGACAGAGGTGGGGAATATTATGATGCGTGCATTCTATACAGCGCGACCTGGCTGTCGGCGCATGCAAGCACTGCCTTTGACGACACACGTTGTGGTCATCAGTCCAACTGACATGGCCCTTGCGGCGAGTACGATTCAAACAAATGTGTGATTAAAACACCTTGATGCATGGTGATTGGGTCATGTGACCGGGCTTTGGGGCGAAAAGCGCTCGCGCACGAATCAGCACCTTCGCGCGTGATTTCGCGCCAAAACCGCATGGCATGGCCCGGTCGCCATGCCATACGTGGGAGCCGCCTGTTCCTGTCCAGGTCGTCACACCATGCTCCGATGAAGCGGAAAAATCAGCTGTAAACAGGTGCTTTGAACCGGCCACCGCCAGCCCACGACTTTGAATCGCCCCCATTGCGGCTTGCCGTTTTTGATCCTTCTACAATCCCGGGCATGACTACCTCTGCCATCTCCGCCCTCTCGCCACTGGACGGCCGCTATGCGGCCAAACTCGCCAAATTACGCCCCGTCATGAGCGAACAGGGCTACATGCACCGACGGGTACAGGTTGAAGTGGCCTGGTTTATTGCCCTGAGCGACTGCGGCTTCAAGGAATTCAAACCGCTGTCGCCGGGCGCACGCACCTATCTGATGGGTCTGGTCAAGAATTTCTCTGAAGTCGATGGCAAAGCCATCAAAACCATCGAAAAAACCACCAACCACGACGTCAAGGCGGTTGAATACTGGATCAAATCCAAATTTGAGGGTCGGCCAGAACTGGTGGCCGCACAGGAATTTGTGCACTTTAGCTGCACCAGCGAAGACATCAACAACACCAGCCACGCGCTGCAGCTCAAAAGCGGCCGCGAATTGGTGCTGCTGCCCAGGCTCGACGACATCATTGACAAACTGCGCCAGATGGCACACGCCTTTGCTGCGGTATCCATGCTCAGCCGCACCCACGGCCAAACCGCCAGTCCGACCACCGTGGGCAAGGAAATTGCCAACGTGGTGATGCGTCTGGTGGCAGCGCGCGAGAAAATTGCCAGCGTCAAACTGATGGGCAAAATGAACGGTGCGGTAGGCAACTTCAATGCCCACCTGTCGGCCTGGCCCGAATTTGACTGGGAAGCATTCAGCCGCAAAGTCATTGAGACCCCCGAACCGCTGGGCCTGGGCCTGACATTTCAGCCCTACAGCATCCAGATTGAGCCGCACGACTACATGGCCGAGCTGTTTGACGCGGTGGCGCGCGCCAACACCATCCTGATCGACTGGTCGCGTGATGTCTGGGGTTATGTCTCTTTGGGCTACTTCAAGCAAAAATTGCGCGACGGTGAGGTCGGCTCCAGCACCATGCCGCACAAGGTCAATCCAATCGATTTTGAGAACGCCGAGGGCAACCTGGGCCTGGCCAACGCCTTGTTGCGCCACATGAGTGACAAGCTGCCCATCAGCCGCTGGCAACGCGACCTGACCGACAGCACCGTGCTGCGCAACATGGGTGTGGCGCTGGGTTACGCCGTGCTGGCCTACCAGTCACTGGCCACGGGCCTGGGCAAACTCGAGATCAACGAGGCCGCCATAGCCGCCGACCTCGACAGTTCCTGGGAAGTGCTGGCCGAACCAATTCAAACCGTGATGCGCCGCTTTGGTTTGCCGCAACCCTACGAGCAGCTCAAGAAATTCACCCGGGGAGAGGCCATGACACGCGCGCTGATGCAGGGCTTTATTGCTGGCCTGGACCTGCCGGAGGCCGAAAAAGAGCGCCTGCTGGCCATGACCCCGGCCAGCTACGTGGGCAAGGCAACCGAACTGGCACGCCGGGTCTGATATGGCCCCCACGACCGCCACATACGGCATGGTCTGATGGCGATCAAATCCACCATCTTCAAGGCCAGCCTGCAAATTGCAGACATTGACCACAGCTACTACGCCGACCATGCCCTGACCCTGGCGCGTCACCCCAGTGAAACCGACGAACGCATGATGGTGCGGCTGTGCGCGCTGGCCCTGCAGGCGCACCAGCTGCAAAGCGTTTGCGGCGGCGACGGCGTGCTGGCCTTTGGCGCCGGCCTGAGCGACCCCGACGAGCCCGATGTCTGGCTGCGTGACTTCACCGGCCAAACACGCCTATGGATCGAGGTGGGGCAGCCCGAAGACAAGCCACTGCTGAAAGCCTGCGGCAAGGCCGATGCCGTGGTGCTGTACTGTTTTAGCCAGTCGGCCGAGGTGTGGTGGCGCGGCATGGAAAGCAAGCTGGCACGCCCCAAAAACCTGCGCGTCTGGCGCATCCCCACAGCAGCGGCGCAGGCCCTGATTCCCATGGCGCAGCGCAGCATGGCACTACAGGCCACCATCCAGGAAGGCATGCTGACCCTGGGCGACGGCACCCACAACGTCGATATTGAACCCCTAATCTGGAAGTAGTTGACTGGTGTCAAGTTCGTGAAATGTCACAGGGCTACCATTACCCTGTTTCTTTCACTACTTACCAATTCATCATGTCTGCACGTCTTTCCAACAAAGTTTCCATCATCACCGGCGCCGCTCAAGGCATTGGCTTGGCCACCGCGCTCAAATTCGCCCAGGAAGGCGCCATTGTCATCGTGTGTGACGTCAAGCAGGCCGGTATTGATGAGGCATTGGCACAGTGCCGGGCGCTGGGCGCCACAGCAGAAGGTTTTGTCATGGATGTGACCCAGCGCACCATGGTCGACGACGTGGTAGCCCAGGTCAAGGCGAAATTCGGCCGCATTGACGTGCTGGTCAACAACGCCGGCATCACCCAGGACGCGCGCCTGCAAAAAATGACCATAGCGCAATTTGACAAGGTCATCGACGTCAACCTGCGCGGCGTGTTCCACTGCTCACAAGCGGTGGCCGACGGCATGGTGGCCCAGGGCAGCGGTGTGATTTTGAACGCCAGCTCGGTGGTGGGTCTGTATGGCAACTTTGGCCAGACCAACTACGCCGCCACCAAATTCGGCGTGATCGGCTTTACCAAGACCTGGAGCCGAGAACTCGGTCCCAAGGGCGTGCGCACCAATGCGGTGGCCCCCGGCTTCATCACCACCCCGATGGTGGCGGCCATGCCCGAAAAAGTGCTGCAGGACCTCGGCGCCAAAGTCGCTTTGCGCCGCCTGGGCAAGCCTGAGGAAATTGCCAACGTCTACGCTTTTTTGGCCAGCGACGAGGCCAGCTACATCAACGGCGAAGTGATCGAAGTCTCGGGCGGCATTTCACTCTAAACATTGCGGGTCAGACCACTCGCAAAGTGGCGCACCTCTGACCCCAACTGAGCCTGAGACTTTGCGGGTCAGACCACTCGCAAAGCGACGTGCTCTGACCCCAACTGATCAAGAGTGTCCCTACCCGCCGGGCACCGCTCTATTTTCAGCGGCCCGCTCGGCGTATTTGTTGAAGCGCCACGACGTACCCTCCCGCGTGATACGGCGCCAGGTGGCGCGTTTTTGCACCGGCTGCATTTCGGTCCAGTACTGCACCTCGGCAAAGGTGCGACCGCAGCCCTTGCAGACCTCGTCGCCCTGACTGGTGGAGCAAATCGCGATACAGGGTGTGTCGGGCGTGCTCTGGTACCAGATCAGCCAGGCCAGTAAAGCCGCCTCGGGCATGGCCGCCTCGTCAATGTCGTAACGACGCTCAAAGGCCATCACAGCGTACACCTCGGCCAGCGCCCGCGTCGGCGGCGGCAGTGCCGCACCGTCCGCGCTGGGCGCCTTGGTGCGCCAGAAATTGATGGCCGCTTCAATGTCGGTGATGTGGATGCCGTTCATGGGGTGCGCATCATAGCGCCCTGAGCGTACCAAGCCCGGCAAGGGGATGCGATTCAAATTGAGGTCTGGTCGAACAAGCTTGAGGCACGGTGATTGGGTCATGTGACCGGGCTTTGGAGTGAAAGGCGCGCGCAGAAAGCATTCCGCGTGCTTTTCAGCAACCTCGCGCGTGATTTCGCTCCAAAACCGCATGCGCATGACCCAGTCGCCGTACCGTGCGTGTAAGCCGCCTGTTAACGCCCCAGAATCGACCACAGCCTGCCCAAAACTTTGAATCGCACCCCTGCAGGGAGCCAAGCCCACCAAGGTGCTAAGCTTGCGCCCATGAAACTCCTATTGAAATGGCTGCTCAGTGCCGCCGCCCTACTTTGTGTGGCCTACCTTTACAGCGGTGTGGTGGTCAGCAGCTTTGGTGCCGCGCTGATTGCCGCCTTTGTCATCGGTCTCTTCAACATGGTGCTGCGCCCGCTGCTGGTGCTGCTGACCCTGCCCGTCACACTGGTGACGTTGGGGCTGTTTTTGTTTGTCATCAACGCCCTGATGTTCTGGTCTGCGGCCGGCATTCTGGAGGGTTTTCACGTGCGCGACTTCTACGCCGCACTGTGGGGTTCGTTGATCTACTCGGCGCTGGGGCTGCTCATTGATTCGGCTTTCGGCCGGAAATAATTCTGACGCCTGGCTCAGCTTTCCTGGGCCTGCTCCTTGACCAGCACCTCAATCTGGCGCCGACGCGTGTCGATGATCGAGGCATCGATATGGTCCGCCCTGGAGCCTGAAGCACCAATATCGCGCAGCCGCTCCTGGGCCGCTTTGAGCCGGTCCAGGGCACCCGCGTAGTCCAATTGGGCAACACGCGCCTCGGCCTCGGCGCGCAAAGCGCGCAAGCTTTGGTTTTGCGCGGCGTAAATGCTGGCCAGCCACTGCCACACCAGGGCATCGTTCGGCTGACCGAGCAGCCAGCCCTGCAGGTTTTGTGCTACCTGATCAAGCACCTGACTTTGGCCGGCCTGCATGGCCAGTTGGGCTTGCAACACGAGCTCGGGGCGGCGTAACACACCCGTCGGCTTGGACAGGTCCAGTCCGGCGTTGCCCGCCAAAGCCAGCACCTGTGGGCGCGGCAGGTCACGCGCTGCCAGTTCAATTTCCAGACCCAGCCAGCGCACTTGCCGCACCGCTTCGGGGTCATCCAGCGCCAGTTTTTGCAGGCGCGCAAACTGTTTGCGCGCCTGTGCCACATCACGCATGCGGCTGGCGGCCATGGCGGCGCCGTACAAAACACCCGCCCGTTGCGCTGCCGCCTGGCCCGACAAACCCACGTCATCAGCCTGCGCCAGCCAGCCGCGTAATGCGTCGCCTCCAGCACCGGACAGCACCCGGGCACGCGCCGTCAGCATGGCGTGGGTGCTGCCAGGCAGCACGTCAGCACCGTGGGAGGCACCCAGCGGCAAGCGCGACTGCATGTCGGCAATACGCTCGGTAGTCAACGGGTGGCTGCGCAGGTAGGGGTAGGCGCCGCTGTCATTGAGCCGCGACGCCTGTTGCAGCTTGTCGAACATGCCGACAAAACCCAGTGCCTCAAAACCGGCCTGGGTCATCACCCCAAAGCCAATCCGATCGGCTTCGCGTTCCATGTCGCGGGAAAAATTGAGCTGACTTTGCGCTGACAGGGCTTGCCCACCCACAATCATGGCATTGCCGGCATCGGGGTTTTTGCTGGCCGCCAGGGCACCCAGAATCATGGCACCAATCATCCAGGGTGTTTGCTGGTTGCTCCTGGAAATCAGGCGTGAAATGTGCCGCTGGGTGACATGACTCAACTCGTGCCCCAACACCGAGGCCAATTCGTCGCGGCTGCTCACCACCGCCAGCAGGCCCAGGTGCACCCCAAAATAGCCGCCCGGCAAGGCAAACGCGTTGACACTGCGATCACGCCCCAGGACGATGCGCCAGGCAAAGCGTTCATCAAGCTCGGGGGTCAAGTCGCCGCGGGCGCGGGCGCTTGCCAACAAGGGCTGCCAGACGCCTTGTACATAATCCGTGAGCACCGGGTCGTCCACAAAATCAGGGTCACGGTAGAGTTCACGGATGATGCGGTCACCCAGCCGACGCTCGGCGCTGGCGCTCATGTCGCTGCCGTCGCCAAGCAGCGGCAAAGTGCTGGTGGCACCTTGCGCCTGCGGCGGCATAACCAGGCAAAGGGCCATCAAGACGTGAGTGACGTGATCTTTAAAAAAAAGGCTTAATCGCATTTTCTGTTTGAAAGGAGGCATCAACATGTGGGGTAAATTTTGTACACCTAAAAAAAATAAATCTGCCGACCACCGTATGATGCCAGCTGCGTGTAAAGGTTCGGTCAAGACACCCGCTTTACTTTAGTCCACCCCATCCAGATGTTTGCCATGAGCACCCTCACCCATTTTGACGACCAGGGCCAAGCCCATATGGTCGATGTGGCGGCCAAAGCCGCCAGCCACCGCATTGGTGTTGCAGGCGGTCGCATCGACATGCTGCCAGCCACACTGGCCATCATAGAGTCTGGCACCGCCAAAAAAGGCGATGTTCTGGGCATCGCCCGCATTGCCGGCATCATGGCCGCCAAAAAAACCAGTGACCTGATTCCGCTGTGCCACCCGCTGGCACTGACCCGCATTGCCATTGAATTCAAGGTGTTACACGCCAGCGAGGCCGGGACCAGCAGCCTGCTGTGCCAAGCCACCGTAGAGACAGTGGGGCCCACCGGCGTGGAAATGGAAGCGCTGACCGCCGTCTCGGCCGCCCTGCTCACCGTGTACGACATGTGCAAGGCGGCAGACCGTGGCATGGTCATGACAGATATCAAGCTACTGGAAAAACACGGTGGTAAATCTGGCAGCTTCATCAATCCCAGCCCCTCACACCATGACAACGCTTGACCACAGCCCTTGGCCTGCGCGCCTGAGCACATTTTTATTGGCTGCTTTGGCGGCGGCCAGTGTCGTTTATTGGGGGCTGCGCTGGATCGAGCCCGTCAGCACACCTCGCGCCAGCAGCGACTCTTCAAGACCCAACGCCATTGACACGGGCCGGGTGGCCCAATTGCTGGGGGCAAGCGCCGCGCCTGCCGGCGCAGATGACGCGACACCAGCCGTCAATGCCGCAGGCAAATACAAATTGATTGGCGTCATCGCCCAGATGCGGGGCAACGGACTCGGCAGCGCCTTGATCGCCGTAGATGATGAAAAAGCCAAGCCTTACAAAGTGGGTGACCGGCTGTCTGATGATCTGGTGTTGAAATCTGTCTCGGCGCGCGGCGCCAGCCTGGCGTCAAGCCTGCAAGCGCCCGCCTTGATTGAGCTTGAGTTGCCCCCTCTTGCAAGCATCAAACCCTAGCGTTCAGACCATGGCCACTTCTACCCTTTACCAATTTCAGGTCCAGGTCAAACCGCGCTACCTCGCTGATCAGTCAGCGCCGGGGCAAGGCCAGTACCTTTTTGCCTACACCATCACCATCCGCAACACTGGCAACATTGCGGCGCAATTGATTTCGCGCACCTGGAACGTCAACGACGCCCTGGGTCACAACGAAAAGGTCAAAGGTCTGGGCGTGGTCGGACACCAGCCGCTGCTGCAACCCGGTGAAGCGTTCGAATACACCAGCGGCACACGCCTGCGCACACCCACCGGAACCATGCACGGCAGTTTTTTTTGCGTGGCAGAAGACGGCGAAAAATTTGACGTCGATGTGCCCATGTTTGTGCTCGACGCCCTGAGTGAAAGCGGTGGCACGCGCACCCTGCATTAAGCCCAGATGTCAGCCAAGCCCGATCTTTCCGAGCTACTGGACGCCCTCGACCCCCAGGCTGACCTGGCACACCGCCACCTTTGGTTGATTGCGTTGCTGGCGTGGGTGCGTGGCAACCGCGACTCAGTGCCGCGCGCCGTGGCCCGCGTCACCTTGCTGCTTGATGCGCTGCAACAACGCCCTGAAACCCGGGCCAAACTGCAAACCTGGTGGCAAAAACTGCTGGCCACGGTGGATGCCACCTCGCTGCTGGCGGACTACGGGTTTGCTTCACGCAGCGCCTTTGCCAGCGAACTGACCGAGCGCCTGCGCCTCAAGTGGCTGCCTGGCACCCCTGAAACCGCAGACGCCGCCAGCCTGTTTGCACTGGCACTGAACGACCCGTTTGATGCCCAATGGATCAATACGCTGGACCAAGCCACGCTGGAGCGGCTGGCAGAGCTGCTGCAGGCCAACTGCAACCACGTCACCAGTGGTGTCTGCGCCTGGGTACCCCGAGCAAGACTGTGCCAGGTCTCGCCGTGGCAAGCCACGCTGCTCGAAGCCCTGACCTTTTGCACGAGTCAGATCCGTGCCACCGGGTTTTCACCCGAATTACGCCTGCGCATGAGCGCACCCGCCCGTGAGACCGCCCCCTTCCATGCACTCGACAGCGACGTGATCGCGCTGCAAGCCGCCTTTTTGAGCGATCCCAACAGCCACAATCCGGCTTGCCAAGCCGCGTTGCAGCATTACCTGAGCCGCCTGGACGCTTGCCGTCATGCTGCTGCCACGGTGTACACCCATCTGGATGCACACGGCATTTCGGTCAATCTGGTGTTTCAACTGCGCCAGTTACGCACCCGGGTGTTGCGGATACGCGCCCTGCTGGACTGCCTGATGTCTGAACAAGCACAGCGCCATACCGCGCAATTGCTGGCGCACCTGGTGATGGTCGGACAGGAACGGCAGAGCGTGCGGGCACTGATTGCGGCCAACTCGTCGATGCTGGCCGCCAAGGTGGCCGAGCGCAGCTCCGAAACCGGTGAACACTACATTACCCGCACCCGCACGCAATACTTTCAGATGCTGCGCGACGCGGCTGGCGGTGGCGCCATGATCTCACTCACCACGCTACTCAAATTCGTCATCGCCACGCTGGGCCTGTCGGCCTTCTGGGGCGGCTTTGCGGACAGCCTGAATTACGCCGCCAGCTTTGTCCTGGTTTACCTGTTGCACTGGACCGTGGCCACCAAGCAGCCGGCCATGACGGCCCCGGCGATGGCCGCCAAGCTCAAAGAACTGGGCTCCCCCGGCGCGGTTGAAATTTTTGTCGATGAAGTGGCGCATCTGATGCGCTCGCAAGTCGCCGCCATCATGGGCAACCTGGCGCTGGTGATCCCCGGCGTGCTGCTGATCAGTGGTGCGTTGTGGCTGGCCTTTAGTGCCCCCATGGTTGATGCGGCCAAAGCCGCGTATGTCTTGCACAGCCTGGACCTGCGCGGCCCCACGGTCTTGTTTGCAGCCTTCACCGGTGTGCTGCTGTTTGCGTCGAGCATCATCGCCGGCTGGGTGGAAAACTGGTTTGTGCTGTACCGGCTCGATTCGGCCATTCGTTACAACCCGCGCATGACGGGTCTGCTGGGCCGGGACCGTGCCGAGCGCTGGGCCAGCTTCATGCGCCGCCACATTGCCGGGTTGGCCTCGAACATTTCGCTGGGCTTCATGCTCGGGCTGGTGCCCGCATTTGCCGCCTTTTTCGGGCTCGGGCTGGAGGTGCGCCATGTGACACTGTCCACAGGCCTGATTGCGGCAGCAGTGGCCAGCCTGGGCCTTGGCATCTTCCAGCAAAGCGCGTTCTGGTGGGCGCTGCTGAGCATTGTGTTCATCGGCGTGCTGAATCTGGGGGTGAGTTTTTACCTGGCGTTTCGCCTGGCATTACGCGCACACAGCGTCAGCGGCGTGGACCGCAAGCGTATCCGCCAAGCCATCCGCGAGCGCATGCGCCAGCGCCTGGGCAGCTTCTTCTGGCCAGCCCCTGAGCCCGCCAGCGCCACCGGCCAGGAGCCACACGGTGGGTGAGTTCGACCTGATTGCGCGCTATTTCAAGCGCCCGGCACGCCGCGCGGCGCTGGGTATTGGCGACGACTGCGCGCTGCTGCAACCTGCCCCCGGCACCCAGTTGGCGATTTCATGCGACATGCTGGTCCAGGGCCGCCATTTTTTTGCCGACGTGAACCCACACAGCCTGGGCCACAAGGCGCTGGCCGTCAACCTGAGCGATCTGGCCGCCTGTGGCGCCAAACCGCTGGCCTTTACCCTGGCATTGGCGCTGCCCGAGGCCAACGAGCCCTGGCTGGCAGCCTTTGCCAACGGCCTGTTTGAACTCGCCGACGCCCACGACTGCGAACTCATTGGCGGCGACACCACCGCCGGGCCGCTCAACATCTGCATCACGGTATTTGGCGAAGTGCCGGTCGTCAACGGCCAATCCCTCGCCCTGCTGCGCAGTGGCGCCAGGGCCGGTGACGACCTTTATGTCAGCGGCACGCTGGGTGATGCCCGGCTGGCGCTGAACGTGCAACTCGGCAAATTGAGCGTGCCGGCGCCTGTGTTGCTGGCAGCGCGCGCGCGGCTGGAGCGGCCGACACCACGCGTGGCGCTGGGCCTGGCCTTGCGCGGACTTGCCAGCGCAGCCATTGACCTCAGCGACGGCCTGATGGGCGACCTGGGTCATATTCTGGAATGCTCTCAGGTTGGCGCGACGGTGCAGGTCGATCAGCTGGTGCAATGCATCGGTAGTTACCCTGGTCCGGGGCCTGCAGAAAATCAGGTCGGTATCGATTTCTCAATGGCGCAGTGGCGCACCCTGGCCCTCGCTGGCGGTGACGACTACGAGCTGTTGTTTGCCGCCTCACCCCATCATCGCGCTGCAGTGGCGCTTGCAGCACAAACCAGCCAAACCCCGGTGCACCGGATCGGCCAGATTGACGCCAGCCCGGGCCTGCGACTGCTGGACGCGCAAGGCCAACTGCTGCCCAACCAATACGCCTCGTTCGACCACTTTGCCTGAAGCTATGGGCGCTGCCGCGATAATCAGCCCATGCTTGATCCCGAGTCTGTTTTTGTGCCCCCCGTAACTGCCCGTCCGCTGGGCCCGGTGGTGCCGACCGGTCGCTTCATGATGGCGCACCCGGCCCATGTGATGGCGCTGGGTTTTGGCTCCGGGCTCAGCCCCAAGGCCCCCGGCACCATGGGTACGCTCTGGGCCTGGGCGCTGTTCGTGCTGCTACAAGACCGCCTGACCGAGTCGCAATGGGGCTGGCTGATTGTCGTCAGCATTTTGGCCGGCTGGTGGGTTTGCGCGGTCACCGCCAGACACATGCGCACACTGGACCCCAGCAGCATCGTCTGGGACGAAATTGCCGCTTTCTGGCTGGTGCTGTGGCTGGTGAGCCCGACCGACTTTTGGGGCCAATTGGCCGCCTTTGCACTGTTCAGGTACTTTGATGCCGTCAAACCTGGCCCGGTGGCCTGGGCCGACCAGTTGTACCACCAGGTAGACCCCAGCACCGACCCCGGCGCCTGGCGAAAGGCGGGCTGGGGCATCATGCTTGACGACCTGGTGGCCGCTTTTTGTACCCTGTTGGTCATTGCGCTGTGGCGAACCTGGTGAGATTTGCCCCCCAGACTGCTATGCTTTACCCCTTTAACCAAGCCACTCAGCCCCATGAAACACACAACCGTCCTCAGTCTCATCCTTGCGACCTCATTCACTGCAGCGGTCTGGGCGGCGGACCCCGCGGCCGCCAAAGCGCCAGCGAGCGGCGGGATCAGCGGCGAAGTGCTGGAAGTCAAGAACGTTGACAGCTACACCTACCTGCGCCTGAAAACCAAAGACGGTGAAACCTGGGCGGCAGTCAGCACCGCGGCGGTCAAAAAAGGCGCCAAGGTCAACATCGACAACCCGATGGTCATGACCAATTTTGAAAGCAAGGCGCTGAAAAAAACCTTCCCCACCATCATCTTTGGCAATCTTGGAGGCGCAGCTGCCACCCCGAGTCTGTTCAATTCAAAAATGACGGTGGCCAATATGACTGACAGCGCGCCAATCAAGATCGCCAAGGCCAGTGGCGCCAACGCTTACACGGTGGCCGACATTGTGACCAAATCGGTTCAGCTCAAGGACAAACCGGTCAAGGTCAGTGGCCAGGTGGTGAAATACAACGCCGGAATCATGGGCAAAAACTGGATCCACCTGCGTGACGGTTCAGGCACCGCCGCCAAAAGCGATAACGACATTCTGGTCACCAGTGCCGCGTCCGCAAAAATGGGCGACCGCATCACCATCTCAGGGGTGGTGCGAAACGACAAGGATTTTGGTGCTGGCTACAGCTACAAAGTCCTGATTGAAGACGCCACCCTGACCCCCCTGCAGAAATAGGCTGTTGATGCGGGACCCTTGCACGCTGCTGGCACGCCTGCTTTTAGACAAGGGCTGGTTTTTGGCCACGGCCGAGAGTTGTACGGGCGGGCTGATCGCGGCCAGTTGCACCGACCTGGCAGGCTCAAGCCAGTGGTTTGAACGTGGTTTTGTCACCTATTCCAACGCAGCCAAGTGTGAGTTGCTGGGCATTGATGCCGCACTGATTAACGCCCATGGCGCCGTCAGCGAAGCTGTGGCGCGCGCCATGGCCTTTGGCGCGCTGGCACGCTCGCACGCCCAGGTGGCCATCGCTGTGACTGGTGTGGCGGGCCCTGGCGGCGGCAGTGCCGACAAACCGGTGGGCACCGTGTGGCTTGCCTGGGCCACACCCATGGGTATCACCAGCGAGCTGCAACACTTTGTCGGCGATCGCGCTGCGGTGCGGCATGCCACGGTGCAACATGCCCTGACCCGGCTGACAAAACTCATCCAGACGGAAAGCCTATCATGAAGCTACTGATTGTTGAAGATGACCTGATGATGGGTGCGGGTCTGCAGGCCGCACTCAAAAACGCCGGATTTGACGCCCATTGGGTGACCGACGGGCAAGCGGCGCTTGAGTTATTAACCCAGTCCTCTTTCCGTGTCGCGGTGCTCGACATCAGCCTGCCTGGCCTGGACGGGCTGGCATTGCTGAAAAAACTCAGGGACGACGGCAGTTCCATGCCGGTGCTGATGCTGACGGCCCGCGACACCACCCACGACAAGGTGATGTGTTTTGAGGCTGGCGCCGACGATTTTCTGGTGAAAACCACCGACATGGAAGAACTGATAGCGCGCCTGCGCGCCCTGATTCGCCGCGCGGGCTACGTCGGGCGCCTCTGTGTAGGCAACATCACACTGGACTCGGACACCTTGGTGGTCACCAAAGATGGCAAGCTGCTGAGCCTGTCCAACCGCGAGTTCGAACTGTTGCGGGTGCTGATGGAGGGCGCCGGGCAAGTGATTTCGCGCAGCCGGCTCGAAGAAGCCGTATTCGGATCGATCCGTAACGGCGACAGCAATGTACTTGAGGTTCATATTCACAACCTGCGGCAAAAGATAGGCGACACCAGCCTCAAGACGGTGCGCGGGGTAGGCTACGCACTGACCAAACCATGACCGTCGCCAGTCGTTCACATGTCACCCTCAGTCACCGCCTGCTGGTGGCGTTGGGCGTGGTCAGTTTTCTGTTCTGGGGGGTCATAACGACCCTGTCCACACGGGACAACATCGTCCAGGTGAACGAACTGTACGATGTTCACCTGGCGCACACCGCAAAAGCATTTTTGCAGATGATGGATCCGGATGACGAAGAAGATTTCTTCCCGTCCACCATGTCTTCGGCGGCAATCGACCAACTTTTTAACAGTTGGCCCGAAGTGCCACATCGCACCACCATCCTCAAGGATCTAACGACACAAAACAGCGCAGCGGGCAGCACTGCCGCCAATCCGCCAAGCCCACCAAGCGCCAGGCCACCGGGTTCCAAAAAAATGCAATATGGCAGCAGCCTGCGCTACCAGTTATGGCGTGACGACGGCCACCTGCTGTTTCGCTCCGACAACGCACCGCTGGCTAACATCGCCCCCACCATGGGGTTTTCCGACAATACAGATGAACTGGGTAGCGGCTGGCGCAATTACCACGTGCACGACACCACCCACCGCGTGCAGATCATCGTGTCAGAGCCCAGTGCCTTTCGCGACCAATTGGTGCGCAACATGGTCATTGACGCTGCCACACCCCTGGCGCTTGGGCTGCCGGTGCTGTTTCTGTTGCTGTGGTTTTCGATCCGGAAAAGCCTCCACCCGCTGGCCATCCTGAGCCAGGAAATCACCAAAAGACAGCCCGGTAACCTGACGCCCATTGACGCCCAAAGTGTGCCTGACGAGGTGCAGCCCATTGTCACCGCGCTGAACGACCTGCTGACCCGCATGGGGCATACCCTGGACAACGAACGTCGTTTCACTGAAGATGCCGCCCACCAGCTGCGCACGCCGTTGGCGGCCATTCAGACGCAGTTGTACACCGCGCGCCATACCCAGGCCGAGGCGCCGCACCAGCAGGCGCTGGCGCAAATGCAGCAAAGCGTGGAACGCGGCATTCGCCTGGTCAATCAACTGCTGACCCTGGCACGACTCGACCCCAAGCAGGCGCGGCCAGAATTTCAGCCCCTTCACATCGACAAAATTGCCGAAACCATTTGTGCCGAGTTGGCGCCATTGGCCCTGCAGCGCGAGCAAAGTCTGGAATTAATGGCCGCGCCCAATTTGCCGCGTGTGTCCGGCAACGCCGACATGCTGGCCATGCTGCTCTCCAACCTGGTCGACAACGCAATCCATTACACCCAGCCTGGTGGCAACATCATCGTCAGCCTGGCAGCGGATGGCACCGGGGTACAGCTTGCCGTCAGCGACGATGGTCCGGGCATTGCGCCCGACCAGCGGCAGCGGGTGTTCGAGCGCTTTTTTCGCATTGCCCAGCAAAGTCAGCCGGGTACCGGCCTGGGGCTGGCCATTTGCAAGCAGGTGGCCGACCTGCACCACGCCAGCCTGACCCTGTCGGACGGCTTGCAGGGGCGCGGACTCACCGTGCGCCTGCGCTTTGCCGCCTGAGCATGCATTTTGTCCAAGGTTTTGCCACCGGGCTGGCACTGATTGTGGCCATTGGCTCGCAAAACGCCTACGTGCTGCGCCAGGGCATTTTGCGCCAGCACGTGTTGCCACTGGTGCTGTTTTGCGCCCTGTCCGACGCGCTGCTGATTCTGGCGGGCATTGGTGGTGCCGGCCTGCTGATTCGCGACAACGCCGCCCTGATGACCCTCACGCGCTACGGCGGCGCCTTGTTTCTGGTGGCTTACGGCGTGCTGGCAGCGCGACGCGCCTGGCAAGGCGCGCCCATGCCAACGGACACAGGTGGCGGGGCCACCCTGGCAGCGGCGCTGGCCGCCTGCTTTGCCTTTACCTTTTTGAACCCGCATGTGTACCTTGACACCGTGGTGCTGCTCGGCACCCTGGCCAACCAGCGCCCCGACCCGGAGCGCTGGGTTTTTGGCGCCGGCGCCGTCAGCGCCAGCCTGTGCTGGTTTGCCGCCTTGGGTTTTGGCGCCCGATTTCTGGCGCCGCTGTTTGCGCAGGTCCTGGCCTGGCGCGTGCTCGACGGGCTGATTGCACTGACCATGTGGGTGCTGGCGGCCATGTTGTTGCTGGATTGACGTTAAAGTCACCCCCATGAACGCAAACGAACACACCCTGACCCGCTTCTACACCGCCTTTGCCGCGTTGGATGCCGACACCATGGCCAGCTGTTATGCCGCAAATGCCACGTTTGAAGACCCGGCGTTTTCACTCAAGGGGCGGCGCGAAATAAGTGGCATGTGGCACATGCTGTGCGCCGCCACCCTGGCCAAAAACCGCGAAGACTGGCGCCTTGAGTTCAGGGACGTGCGCGCTGACCACAGCAGCGGCCACGTGCACTGGGAAGCGCATTACCGCTTTAGCGTGTCCAACCGACTGGTACACAACCGCATTGAGGCCGACTTCACCTTCACCCCCGATGGCCTGATCGCCAGCCACACCGACCGCTTTGACTTCTGGCGCTGGTCGCGCCAGGCCTTGGGGCTAGGTGGCTGGGTGCTGGGCTGGGCGCCGTTTTTCCAGAAGCAGGTGCGGTTGCAAACCCACGCCGCGCTGAACAAATACCTGGGCAGTCAGCCCTGATTTGACCTTGCCGACACGTTGCCAGGAAGCACCGCCATGAACTGGTTTGAAGATTTTGAAACACGCCACCTTGAGGTCAACGGTGCACGTATTTTTTCCCGCGTCTCGCGCGGAACCCAAGGTGCGCGCCCGGCCTTGCTGCTGTTACACGGCTTTCCGCAAAGCCATGTCATGTGGCACCGGGTGGCCAAGCGCCTGCAGCAGGACTTTTATCTGGTGCTGCCCGATCTGCGGGGTTATGGCGACTCCAGCAAAGCGCCGGGTTGGCCCGACCACAGCAACTACAGCAAACGCGCCCTGGCGCAGGACATGGTGGCGGTGATGGCTGCGCTGGGAGTCGAGCGTTTCTTTTTATGTGGTCATGACCGTGGCGGACGGGTGGCTCACCGGCTGGCGCTGGACCACCCCGAACGGGTGCAAAAACTGTGCGTGATCGACATTGCACCCACGCTGGATATGTACGCCGCCACAGATTTTGAGTTTGCCAAAGCCTACTACCACTGGTTTCACCTGATCCAGCCCGCGCCCTTGCCCGAGACCATGATTGGCGGCCAGCCACTGGCCTATTTGCACGCCAAGTTGGGTGGCTGGGGATCTGCCAGCTTGGACTACCTTGAACCCGCAGCACTGGCGGAATATGAGCGCTGTTTTATCCAGACTGACACCATTCACACCATGTGCGAAGACTACCGTGCCAGCGCTGGCATTGACCTGGACCATGACCGCGCCAGCCGGGCGCAGGGCCAAAAAATAACCTGCAACACGCGGGTGTTGTGGGGTACACGCGGGGTGGTGCAGCGCCTGTTCAAACCGCTGGCCTTATGGCAGGCGCAGTGCGCGGGCCAAGTCACCGGCCAGGCCATGGCGGCAGGGCACTTCATACCCGAAGAGTTGCCCGAGGAGACGGCGGCGCAGTTGAGCCAATTTTTTACCGGCCAGGTCTTATAGTCGACACAGAACCATGGCATTCGTACGGCCGACTTGCACCCGCCAGGTCGACTGAAGTCGACCCTACAAACGACCCTACAGCGGCGACCACAGCGGATTCAGCACCTCAAGCGCCGCAGCATTTTTTGTATTTTTTGCCACTGCCGCAGGAACAGGGATCGTTACGGCCAGGTTTGGCGGCAGCGTGCACAGTTTCCACGCGCGGGCCGATGTTGCGCCACAGCTCACGCAGGTCATACACCGCCCACATGGCATCGGCAAAGTCATTCAGACGCTGCTCGCTGATGGTGGGTTCGCCGTCTTCTTCGAAAGCGGCCACGGTTGGGGTGTCGGTGTCGTCCTCGGTCACGGCCACAATACATTCGAGCGCGGCGTCGAGCACTTTGGCGGCGTCCTTGTCGCGCGGCGGTGCCCATTCTTCGGGCCAGCTTTCTACCGCGTACATGAAACCAATGGCCCAGATCTGGCCAAATGAGGGAATGGGTGCATCGCCCATTTCGGCGCGCTCTTCGTCTGACAGTGCCGCAACGGCACCGCGCATGTCCATCACCTCGGGCTGGTAGGCGCGCTCATCGTCGAGCGATTCCACGTCGGCGGTGAGCGCCGTGGCCACTTCGTTCCAACGCCGCATCCAGAGGTCAAAAAAGCGCTGAAACTGGGCTTGGTCGACAAACAGCGGGGTTTCTCTGTCGTCTTCCAGATCCAGCAGCACCGAAAAGTACTCGGTGGGGCTGATCACGCGGCGGCAGCACACCAGCGCGGCCATAAAGCCTTCGCAAAATTCCCACTGTGGGGTTTCGTCAAAGCGGCTACGCAGGTCGTCCAGAATGGTGTCAAGCGCGTCAAAATCAGCGGACTCAAGTAAATTGGCAGTAACGGCGGCATCGCCATGCGCTGAGGTCGTGATAATTGTCATGGGCAGCTGTAAAAGTATGTGAATGCCAGTATTTTGCCCTGTGTGAAGCGGGTATCCTTTGCCCATGAACTTCATGAATTCAAAAGCAATGACCAACACAGGTACTTTGACGTTGCCCTTTGTCCTCTCGCTGGGCTTGGCTGCCTGCGGCGGCGGCGGCGGGGGCGGCTCGGTGCCGACAACGGCGCCAACAGCGGTTCTACCCACCACCACCGTGGCGATTCCCGCAGCCAGCTATGCCGTCGGCTCGGCCGAGCTGGGCGGCTACACGGTGCTGCAGCAAGCCCGGGTGCTGTGTGATTTTGGCGCGCTCCGGCAAGTCACCCGGCTTGATGCCGCGGCACTGAACCACTCGCGTTATCTCACCAGCATTTCCATTGCCAGCGGCACCTCGGTGCTGTCCCACTTTGAGGACATCACCACCGACCCCTACTACACCGGCTACGCCCCTTGGGACCGTACCGTGGTCACGGGTTATGGCTCCCAGGTGGCAGAGATTCTGGAGGCCACCGTGTGGGATTACGACATCAACAACCCACCCGTCTTTCCCACCCTGGAACAGCGTGGCGCGGCCTCCATGCTGAGCCTGCTCAACACCGTGTACCACCTCACCGGCGCGATGTACGAGGGAGCCGACGTCGGCTTTGGGGCTGACTTACGCACCGTGGCCACGGGTGCCACCACCCGACGCGAGGAATACCGCTTTGGCTCGCTCAACGGCTACCAGACCAGCCGCATCACGTTTGGTACCGGCCAGGTGGTCACCTACCCCTGCCAGGGTAGTAGCAACATTCCACCGGTCTTTGTGCCCGCCAACGAAGCGCCCAACCCGTTTCCGGCCATGACCAGCACCAGCCAAACCGTGGGCCCGCCGATTTACCTCAAGGTGGATGCCGGACAGGTCATCAAGGTCACATCCAGCAATGTGAGACAGAACGGCACCAGCGTACCCACCACGGTATTGACCAACGCCAATGACCCCAACCTTGACCCCAATGACGGCAAGCCCTACATCGGCCTGAACGAGGCTTTTGTGGTGCCCACCAGTGCCCTGCTGCCGTACACCATTTACCAGGTCAGCCTGACAGGCACCATCAACAACGTGGCCTTCAGCCGCAGCTTTGAAATGAGTACAGGCGCGCAATAACGCGCCGCTAGACTGTGGTGTCCCGCAAACCCTGCGCCACGGTGGCATAACGCAGCACCACCCGCAGTTCGGTCTTGAGCCGGGTGTTGTCCATGCGGCGTGACTCGCTCATGAAGCTCAGCAGCATCAATGGCAATTGCGCCTTGGCCATGTCGCGCGGCACACGGGGTGGGCGCGGCAGGCCATACAGGTCAGCGGCCAGGTCAAAGTAGTCGCCCATCTTCAGGCAGGTGTCGTCATTGACGTTGTAGACCCGCCCCGGGCGGCCACGCCACAGGGCGGCAATACAAGCGCGCGCCAGGTCGTCGGCGTGGATGTGGTTGGTGTAAACATCGTCACCGGCTTGCAGCACCGGCGTGCCCTTAAGCAGCCTTTCGCGCGGGGTGCCACCTTCGCGGTTGGGTGCATAAATGCCCGGAATGCGCAAAATGTTAACGGGCACCGCAGCAGCACGACCAAAGTGCCGAATACGCTGTTCGGCATCAATGCGCCGTTGCGCCCGGGCGGTGGCAGCGTTGGGCGCCCGCCCCTCGGTGACCACGTCCCCCTGGCAGTCGCCATAAACACCGCTGGTGGAGCCATACACCAGGCTTTGCACCGGCGAGCGCCGACGCAGCACCTGCAACAGCGCCTGGGTGCGCGGGTCTTGCGCCCCGCTGCCCGGCGGTGGTGCCAAATGCAACACACGCGTGGCCAGGCCACTCAAACGTTTGAGGCTGGCGGGTTTGTCCAGGTTGCCCAGCAGCGGCGTGACACCCAGAGCGCGCAACTCGGCCACACGGGATACCTGTGAGGTGAGCGCCAACAAGCGCACGTGCGGACCCAGTTGGCGGGCCACACGCAGACCGACGTCGCCACAACCAATCAACAACACACGTTCGCGCCGAAAACGTGCCGGCAGGGTGCCGGGACGGGTGGCGTACAGAAGCGTATGGGGGCTTCGCAATGCAGGCAAAATCGGCTCCTTTGTTAAAAATGAGCTTTGAGGATAACCACAATATGACCGGCAGCGCCAGCCCAAGTGTTTTTCACATCACCATCGAACCCAGCGGCCGCACATTTACCGTATCAGCCGATGAAACCATTCTGGCAGCGGGTATTTCACAAGGCGTCAACCTGCCCTACGGCTGCAAGGACGGTGCTTGCGGCTCGTGTAAATGCAAAAAAATCAGCGGTACCGTGCACCATGGCCAGCACCAGAGCAAGGCCCTGAGCGACGCCGAAGAAGCCCAGGGTTTTGTGCTGACCTGTTGCGCCAGCCCCACCAGTGACGTGGTGCTGGAGTCGCGCCAGGTCACGCTGGCAGGTGCCTTTGCCATCAAAAAGATGCCCACACGCATCAAATTGATGGAGAAAAAGTCACCCGACGTGATGCGCCTGCTGCTGCAAATGCCGGCCAACGAGGTCTTTGCCTACCACGCCGGCCAGTACATCGAGTTTTTGCTGCAGGGCGGCGTGCGCCGCAGTTATTCCATGGCCAGCGCACCCCACCTGATTAACCAGGGGCTGGAACTGCACATTCGCCACATGCCGGGCGGCACATTCACAGACCAGGTGTTTGGCAGCATGAAAGAGCGCGACATTTTGCGCATCGAAGGCCCTTTTGGCAGCTTTTACCTGCGTGAAGACAGTGACAAACCCGTTGTGCTGCTGGCCTCGGGCACCGGTTTTGCCCCGGTCAAGGCGCTCATTGAACACATGCAGTTCAAGGGCATCACGCGCCCGGTCACGCTGTACTGGGGTGGCCGCCGCCCGCTGGATTTGTACATGGATGACTGGGTGCAAGCCAAATTGGCCGAGCTGCCCAGCTTGCGCTATGTGCCGGTGGTGTCAAACGCCCTGCCAGAAGACAACTGGCAGGGACGCACCGGGTTTGTCCACCGTGCGGTGTTACAGGACATGCCCGATCTGAGCGGCCACCAGGTCTATGCCTGCGGCGCACCCATTGTGGTGGACTCGGCCCGTGCCGACTACCTGGCCGCCGATTTGCCTGAAGACGAGTTTTATGCCGACGCGTTTACCTCCGAGGCTGACAAGGCGGCGCCCTGATTCGTTGCGGATCCTCAATTCCTGCTTACATTTTGGCGCAACTGTTCGCTAACGCACATAACAAACTTCATCCCGGCTGGTATAACTTGCGTTGAGAAATAACCCAAAAGGAACGATGATGAAAAACCTGATCTTACGCAGTCGCCCGGTGCTTGTCGGCTTGAGTGCCACCCTGGTGCTGCTCACCGGTTGCGAAAACATGACCGAGGCGCAGCGTAGCGCTGCCATTGGCGCCGGTGTGGGTGCCTTGGCGGGTGTCGCCATTGGCGACAGCGGCAAGTCGGCAGCCATTGGCGCCGGTGTGGGTGCGCTGGGAGGCTACATCTGGTCCAACCAGATGGCACAGAAAAAAGCCGCCATGGAGCAAGCCACCGCCGGTACCGGCGTGGACGTCACGCAAACTGCCGACAACCAGCTCAAACTCAACATCCCGAGCGACATTTCCTTTGACATCAACAGCGCGGTCATCAAGCCCAACCTGCGACCCATCCTGGACCAGTTTGCGCAAGGCCTGGCCAACCAACCCAACACCGAAATCCGCATCGTGGGCCACACCGACAGCACCGGTTCGGACGCCATCAACAACCCGCTGTCGATCAACCGGGCGGCCAGCGCGCGCAACTACCTGGTGTCACGTGGGATAAGTTCGCAGCGCATCCAGATTGACGGCCGCGGCTCCTACGAACCCATTGCCGACAACTACACCGAAGCGGGCCGTGCCAAAAATCGCCGCATCGAAATGTTTTTGGCTGAGCGCGCACGTTAAACAGCCACAAGGCACTGGCAACCACCGGCGCGCTCAAAAGCGCATGGATCGACGAAAACAAGGGCCTTGACCCCTGCGCCGGGAACACAGCATTGTTGTAAATCTCATCTTTCAAGGCCTGTGACGCGGTAAAGCCCAGGTTGACGACGCCTATCTGGGTGGTGAGCGCATCGGAAACAAGGTTGGACGTGGCTCTGAAAACAAGATGGCCTTTGTCGCCGCGGCCCCAGTCACTGATGACGGCCACCCTTTGCGTGTCAAGCTCAACCCGGTGCATGGCTTCAAACTCAAAACTATTGCAGATTGGGCCAGAAAATGCCTTGCTGCTGGCAGCACCGTATATTCCATCAGCGCGTCTATTGGTAACCCCACCGACGATTCTGACTCGCTGTGCGTAGATGCTGCGTATGCAACTGACTCCAAGCAGTTTTGCCACCAAAGGACTGACCAATCAAGTGGTTCAGCGGTTCAAGCTTTCGGCGCCGGGGGGGCGCCTTAATACGCCCGACCCATGCCATACTGGGCTTCACGCGGTTGAATTTCCGTTATTTGTTTATCGTTTTTTCTCAATTTCGACGCGGCTGGTGGGTTGCGTCGCCAGCACTCGCGTCAAATTGACTGGGCCTGCTGCAACCTGACGGTGTGTTTGTGCAGCACTTCATGGCACCGGAATGCTTCACGGATGTTCTCGATCAGCTCACCATCTTTCCAGGGTTTGGTCAGCACTTTGTGCAGAGCCCCCTGGTTGACGGCCTCAACCAGCGAGGTGAACTCGGCGTAGCCCGTGAACAGAATTCGAATCGTATCCGGGTACAGGCGTTTTACCTGAGCCAACAGTTCAATCCCGGTCCGGCCTAACATCCGCTGGTCTGACATGACAACGTCCACGGTATTTTTTGCCAGTACTTCCAACGCCTGCTCAGCGCTGGAGGCGCACAGCACCTGAATATCCTCGCCACGCAGCAGGCACGTGATAGCGCTTTGAACGTTCACATCGTCATCGACCACCAGCAGCTTTGATACCCGCGTGGTATTTTGCAACATCATGGGAAGTCGGCAATCCGCGCGCAGCATGGCAGCCAGTTCGAGCGCTGGTAGCGCTTTGCTAAAGAGGAAACCCTGGATTTCCGAACACAGCTGGTTTTGCAGGTACCCCATTTGCAGGGGTGTTTCCACACCTTCCGCGATGCAGTCGAGGCCCAGATTCCGGGACAGGTCGAGGATGCTGCACACGATCGCGGCGGAACCGGCGTCCGCAGTCACTTTGTCGATGAAGGAACGGTCGATCTTGACCCGGTCGATGGGAAATCGCTGCAGATAGGAAAGCGACGAGTAGCCGGTCCCAAAATCATCAAGGGACAAGGTAACCCCCAGTTGTTTCAACGCATGCAGGGCGCCAATGATCAGCTCCGAACCGTCCAGAATCACACTTTCCGTGATCTCCAATTCGAGCCGGTTGGGATTCAGCCCGGTCTCATCCAGAACCTGTTTAACCACGCGCACGATGTCATCGGTCTGGAACTGGTGCGCCGACAGATTAACGGCCATGCGGATTGGCGGCAGCCCTTCTCGCTGCCAGGCCATGCTTTGCTCGCACGCCGTGCGAAGCACCCATTCGCCGACCTCATTGATCAGGCCGGTCGACTCCAGCATGGAAATAAAGCGGGACGGCAGAACCATGCCCAACTCTGGATTGTTCCAGCGCAACAGCGCTTCGACGCCAATGATGGCGCCCGATTTCAAGCTGACCTGCGGTTGATAGTGGAGCACGAATTCCTGTTGATCCAGCGCCTGCCGGAGCCGGGTCGTGGTGATCAGACGTTGCTGTGCTGCCTCGTTCATCGCGGCCGTAAAGAACCTGTAGTTGTTGCGTCCTTTCTCTTTGGCGTTGTACATGGCGGTGTCAGCGGCGCGCAGCAGGGTCTCGGCATCCTTGCCATCCTCTGGATAGAGGCTGATGCCGACGCTGGCACCAATGTGCAGGTCGTGGCCGTTCAACAGGATAGATGAACCCAAGGCAGCGACAATTTTTTCGGCCACCAGAGCCGCATTATGGCTATCGGCAAGTCGCGGCAGGCTGATGACGAACTCGTCGCCTCCAAGGCGGGCGACACTGTCGCCTTCGCGTACGCAGGCGCGCAATCGCTGAGCAACCTCCATCAGCAAGGCATCCCCGACATGGTGTCCAAGCGTATCGTTGACGTGCTTGAAATGGTCCAGGTCAATGAACAGGACGCCGACGTGGCTCTGGTCCCGATGGGCCTGGACGATGGCCTGGCTCAGTCGGTCCTCCAGCAAAATGCGGTTGGGCAGGTCTGTCAGCGCATCGTGGTGGGCCATGTGCTGAATGCGCGCCTGTGTTTGGTAGCGCTGGATGGCGATGCCGGCGCTGTGGGTAGCCAGTTCGATAAGGGCCAGGTCGGCCGGGGTGGGACCGTGCACTGTTTTGTAATACAGGGCAAAGGACCCCAGCGCCGGGCCTTCGGGTGACAGAATGGGCGTCGACCAACAAGCGCGCAGGCCATGGTTCAAGGCCAGACTGCGGTAATCGGACCACAGCGGATCGGTTTCGATATCGGTGACAACGACCGTTTCGCGGCGGAACATGGCGGTACCGCAGGAGCCGACCTGCGGCCCGATAGCAATGCCCACCAAGGCCGTGCAATAGGTCTCGGGCAGACCAGGGGCGACGCAAAGGTCTATATGCACGCCGTCCGGGTTGAGCAGCAACACACTGCCCAGTGCACCATCACTGCTGCGCTCGATTAACCGGATCAGGCGCTCAAATACTTCCGTCAAGGGCGCCTGGGTCGCGATCATCTCAAGAATCCGGGCCTGTCCTTCACGGAAGGACACTTCTGCCAGGAGTTGCGCGTTCTTCGTCTCCAGTTCCCGCTGTGCCTTGCGCAAAGCCAAATGGATGTTCGCGCGCGCCAGCACTTCTTCGATCTGAAAGGGCTTGGAAATAAAATCAACGCCTCCAGCCGCGAAACCCTTTATTTTGTCTGTGATTTCGGTCAGCGCGGTCATAAAAATGACCGGAATGTTGCGCGTGTCTGCCTGCAGGCTGAGTTGATGACAGGTCTCGAACCCATCCATGCCTGGCATCATGACATCGAGAAAGATGAGGTCCGGCTGGATAAACTGTGCCCGCTTGATTCCCTCGACTCCCTCTTGGGCAACGACCACCCGGCAGCCGCAATCCTCCAGATGTTCGACCATCACGCCCAAATTCGCCGGAGTGTCGTCAATAATCAGAATCGTATAGCCTTGAAAATCCAGCGTGTTGTTCACATTGTGTCTCTCTTGTCCGTGAATTTCCCGACCCGGCCGAGCCGCACTTTTGACAGGCAGCGTTTCACTGGTTCATGGGGTGTGACAGCCAAGTGGCAATAGACGCGTGCCTGGGGTCGAGACATGATAAGACACTTGGCGGGTAAGAAAAGTAAAATTTACAAAATTGAGGACCAATACCTGATGCACTTAAGATTGCGCTCATCCATCGTACTGGTGGTCATTGTGGGGCTCATGATACCGGTATCGGTGAGTAGTTTTTTGACCTTGGGGCAGCGTCAGAAAGCGCAGACACACAAGATGCAAACCGACCACCAGCGCATGACGGAAATACTGGCGCTGGGTATGCAGGAGCCTTTGTGGAACATCAATCCTACGGGTGGACTTGCGCTGTTTGAATCCCTGATGGGCGACACCCGTATCGTCGCCATCGCAGTGACTGACAGTAGAAACCGCGAATTCTTGTCGAAAGAGTACCCGGAACGGCGCCTGGGACGCCAGATCACGCTGGATCGCGAGGTGAGCTATAACAAAAACCAGATTGGTCATGTCCGCCTGGAAATGGACAGTGGCCTGCTCGATAGCGAAGTCGCCCATGATCGGCTGGTTTTTGCCTGGACCGTGGTCGGCCAGCTTTTGTTGAGCCTGATCTTGATCGTCACCCTGCTACAGCGTCGCGTGCTGGTTCCGATAAAGCGCTTGATGCGCGAATTCGGACGCCTGGCGGAGCGTGACCTTGTGACGCCATTCGTCTGGGAGCAAAAAGATGAGCTGGGCAGTCTGGGCGCCAGCCTGGAACACACACGACAGGCGCTGCAGGCCTTGTTCAGCGAAATTGAGGCCAAGAATTTGATGCTGGAAAAGGAAATCGAACAGCGCGCCTTGACCGAAAAGGAGCTGCTAGGCCATCGCGAGCATCTGGAAGAACTGGTCAGGGAACGCACCCGCGAACTGCAAGCTGCTAAAGAGCGGGCTGATGTGGCGAACCAGGCCAAAAGTACCTTTCTTTCCAGCATGACGCACGAATTGCGCACGCCGCTGAATGCCATCCTTGGTTATGCCCAAATTCTCCAGCGTGACAAGCCCTTGAGCGAGCGCCAGGTGACGGGCTTAACCACGATTCAACAAAGCGGCGAGCATTTATTGACCCTGATTTCTGATTTGCTGGACCTGGCCAAGATTGAAGCTGGCAAGTTTGAACTCATGCCTGCGCCCATCCATTTGCCGTCCTTTTTGATCGGCATTGTGAATATCGTACGGGTCAAGGCGGAGCAAAAAAACTTGCAATTCTGCTTTGAAACGCAAGCTGATTTGCCCAGCGCCGTGCTGCTTGACGAAAAACGCGTGCGCCAAATCTTGCTCAATTTGTTAGGCAACGCCATCAAGTTCACCGACAGCGGGCAAATCACACTGAAAGTATCGCGTTCAGGCGCGGGTGCCAAGGAGATGCGCTTGCGCTTTGAAATTCAGGACACCGGTGTAGGGATGAATCCGGATCAATTGGCGCGTATCTTTCAGCCCTTTGAACAAGTGGGCGAGGCGCAACGTAAATTCGGTGGCACGGGGCTGGGTTTGTCCATCAGCCGCCAATTGGTGCGCCTGATGGACAGCGATATTCAGGTGGACAGCGAGGTCGGTAGAGGCAGCACATTCAGCTTTGAAATTCTGGTGCCGTTGAACACTATCGAAGTCCCGCCTGCCGCGCCGGAACGTGTGGTGATCAGTTATCAAGGTGCCCGCATGAAGGTATTGATCGTCGACGATGTGGAGGCGAATCGGGACGTGTTGAAGGCCTTGCTAACCGATTTTGGCTTTGACGTCGGCCTGGCGACAAACGGACTGGACGGCGTGGAACAAGCCCTCAAGACGCGGCCCGACGTCATCTTGATGGACCTCCATATGCCGGTAATGGATGGTCTGGAGGCCATGCGCCGCATTCGTCATACGGCCGGCATGGAGCAGGTGACCCTCATCGCGATCTCCGCCAGCGTCACCCCGGAAGACCACAATGAAGCGACCCTGGCAGGCGCCAATGCATTCATGGGCAAGCCGATTCAGCAAACCCTTTTGCTGGAAAAACTCGCTGAATTTCTGGACCTGACCCTCAACTACGATACATTGCTGGATGACACGCATGCAGACGTGACCGCGAGAACCGCCGAACTGTTTGCGCCACCCGAGGAGGAGATAGACGTGCTGTATCAACTCGCGCGGGGGGGCAATATGCGCGATATCCGAAAGCGCGCGGATCACATTGAAGCCATGGATATCAGGTATCGGGCCTTTGCCGACCAATTGAGGCACTTGGCAAAAACGTATCAATCAAAAGCCATACTGGAAATGGTCAATAAATACGCCAAACCGAGACCATCCGAATGAGCACAGGCATTGAGAAGACCCCGCAGGCAGCGGCCATCCTGATCATTGATGACTCGCCAGCCAATGTGGTCATACTGGTGGACTACCTTGACGACTTGAAAATACGCCTGGAAACAGATGAAGCAGTGCGTAGGCTCAATGCCGAGCAGCAGTTGTTGATTGCCAAATTGCAGGCGGCGCACGATCAACTATTACAGTCGGAAAAAATGGCCTCGCTCGGTTAGTCGGCCGCCGGCATTGCGCACGAAACCAACAACCCCACCGGGTTTGTGAACTCCAATATGGGTTCCTTGCAGAACTACTTTGAACCGGTTGGCAGCGGCGCCGACCTGGGCCTGTCTCTCTCGTATGGCATCGTACGCAAGCATGGCAGCAGGATAGAAGTGCACAGCGAGCGACACAAATGAAGCAGCTTCACGGTGCATTTGCCATTCCAATCCAGCGAATCCGGATTAAAACGCGGGCCCGGGCACCTCTGCTTTGTGTCCATGCCGATTTTTCAAGAAATAAGGTCCGTTCGGTTTTCAGATTGCTGTGCATAATTTCGCCCAAGGGCTGCGTCGAAAAATCAGGTTTACCCGCACGCTCGCCATTCGCTTTTCAACTGGATGAGACACCATGAAAAATATCAAGAACTCGTCACTTGCTCGTTGCGCCATCGTCGTCATGGCTTTATTACTGGGTCAGCAAGCGTTCGGGGAAAAATGGGATGGGCCCACCAGCGGCCCGGTCAAACAAGCGGCGAAAAAAGTCCTGTTCATCTCACAGGACTTCAAGAACGGCGGCATTTCGACGGCGTATCGGGGTTTTTCTGCTGCAGCAGCAGAGCTCGGCTGGGACGTCAATGTGGTCGATGGGAAAAGCGATGTCAAGACCATTCACGCTGCGTTTCTCGATGCGATCCACTCACATCAGGATGCCATTGTCCTTGGCGGATTTCAAACTGATGAATTCAAAGATGTCGTCGCGCTTGCCAAACAGTCCAAGATCATTCTGGCTGGCTGGCACGCCGCAGCGGAGCCGGGACCAACCCAAGATCTTTTCATCAACATTGCGACGGAATCTGCCGAAGTCGCCAGAATGGCAGCCGACTACGCGATCCAAAGCGGAAGCGAGAATGTGGGGGTGATTATTTTCAATGACAATCGTTTTGGCGTAGCCAACGCCAAAACGCAGCGCATGAAAGAGATTGTTGAACAGTGTAAAAAATGCAAGGTTTTGGCGGTGGAAAACCTGCTCATATCGAATGCGGGAAAGGACATTCCTGCGGCCGTTGTGCGACTCGACAAGACCTATGGCAAAGCCTGGACCCACACCTTGGCCATCAACGACGTGTATTTTGACGCCATGAATTTTCCCCTGGTGTCCATCGGAAGACTCGACATCAAGAATATATCAGCTGGTGACGGCTCCAATGTTGCCCTGAGCCGTATCAAGGGCGGGCTATCGCAACAAATCGCGACCGTGGCCGAGCCAACAAATATGCAGGGCTGGCAATTGGTCGATGAATTAAACCGCGCATTTGCCGGCGTCGCCTCAAGTGGCTACATGAGCAAGCCCATCCTGGTCACGACCCAATTGTTGAAACAAATCGGTACTGCCGCCATCGATTCCGAAATCCCCTATGAAAAAGCTTATCGAACCATCTGGCAAGTGAAGGCTGTTGAAAAACAATGACTGAGCTGTCAAGGCTTTATTTGCATGATCTTGCGTACCATGCCATCGGCCTTGAGCTTGTCAAATGCGATACTGGTTTTTTGAACCGTTTCATCGGCGGTTAAGCTGCTGTAGGCCATGTAAAGCCCTGTGGAGGCTTCATCCAGCGTCAGCACACGCTCCAGCGCGGCACAGTCAAAATGGGCTTGGGTACACAAAGTCGCAGCATCGTCGTCGGTCAGCGGAACCAGGTCGACCTGGCGCTTGATGAGTTTGTTGAAATTGTCAATCCACTGGGCAGAAACCACGAGGCGCGTGAAACCTTTACTTTGCAGGTACTGGTGGCGGACATCATCACGCATCACGCCAATGGTGTATTTTTTGGCCTCATCAAGTGTTTTCACATCCACCTCAGTGCGCACACGCAATCGGTACAGGTGGTACTGGATTTTCATGATTTCACCAGCCCATTTGAATTGCGGCTCGCGTACCGGCGTACGGGCAATCAGATAGATCAGCACATCAGGCTCTTTGAGTGCCATGTCATAGGCGCGAGCCCAGGGATAAATCTTGATTTTAAAATCGGTCAAGCCCGCACTTTGCAAGGTTTTTTCAACCACTTCAGTCGCTGCACCGATCACCCGGTCACCCTTCAAATACGTGTAAGGCGTGGTCTCGGTAACCACCTGAATGGTTTGTCCCTGCACCGTGGGCAAACCCAGCGCACAAACCATGAACACGCCACAGGCTACGGCATCAGACCAAGCTTGAAAAACGTTTTTCATCACAAGGCTCCTTGAGTCATGGACATGTTCAAACGGTTCTGTCAGGTTACCGGGGTATCAAACGCTTGCTGGCTCGATGCCACGGTATTTCGGCCATTTTCTTTGGCCCGGTACAGCGCCTGGTCTGCGGCGTGAAACAGCGCGTCAAAATCGGCATGTACCGTGGGTTGCAGCTGGGCCAGGCCAATGCTGATGGTGACCCAAGACCCAACACTTGACTTGGCATGCGGCACCTGCAAACCCAGCACGGCCAAACGCACCCGCTCCCCCACCGCCCAAGCGGCGGCGGCCGTGGTGGCCGGCAGCAACGCCACAAACTCTTCACCGCCGATACGCGCCAATACATCACCGCCCCGGATGATGGCCGATTGCATGGCCTGGGCCACCGCCTGCAGACATAGGTCGCCATGGGCGTGGCCGTAGTGGTCGTTGTAAGCCTTGAAAAAATCAATGTCACAAATCATCAAGCTCAGTGGCTGGCCGCTGCGCAGCGCACGCTGATACTCATCGAGCTTGATGTCGTCAAAATGCCGTCGGTTAAACAAGCCCGTTAGGGCATCATGGCGTGATAACACTTCCAGTTGGCGATTCGCTTGGCGCAATGCATCCTGGGTCTGAGCAATCTGCTTCAACTGCATATTGTGGCGCACACTGTGAAGCAACATTTGTACCGTCATGGACAACAGTGCCCGGTCTTCTGGTGGCCAGTCGCCCTGCCCCAATGGCTTGCCGATGAACAAAATGCCGTAGTCTTCATCCTCACCACGCAACAGTGCCAAGGCATTGGCACCGAACGATTGACCCAGAAAAACCTCGGCTTCATGGACTTCCAGACTACGCTGCATTTCTGCTTGACTGAGGAAAAACAGCAACTCTTCACGCGCCAGTCTGATCGGCACCTGGGTCAGACTGGGCAACGGCATCGAACCGCTGGTATCCGTGACGCTACCCCGTTGCCACTGTGCATAAAGCCCAAATCCGGGTTGCCCGGCAACAGGCACCAACCACAACACTTGATTAGCTCCCAGACGTTGCGCCACATCGACCAAACAATCGCGCTGGCAAGCATCAAATGTTTCATGCGATGCGTGGATCAGCCGGTTGGACAGACGCAACACCAGTTGCTGTGCCAGCGTCAGATGTTCCAGCTCGGCGGTGCGCGCCTGCACCATGTCCGCCAGGTGGTCGCGGTGCTCGCCCAGTTCGTTTTCGTACTGATGCTGGCGTGCCAGGTGATGTACCAGCTTGTCTTGTAGTTGATTGACACCACTCTCCAGCAAGGTCAGTTCATCCTTGAGAGCCGGATGGCGTTCCAGCCGCAAGGGTGCACCCATGGTCTCGGGCGTGAGCTGGCCAAGATGGTGTGCAATAAGCTGAATGTGCACCGTCACCGTGCGGCTGAACATCAGCATGATCAACCCGGCCAGCAGCAGTGACTGCAACAACTGGGCCATGACGATGTTCAGGATTTCACCGCGCAAGCGCGCCCACAACACACGTTCATCACCCGCCAGCATCAGTTCCCCCACCTTCTCGGCCCCCCCTGGAAAAGGGACGTACACCAGGTCAAGTCGATGGGTTGGGGCCAGCGTCGACGACTGCCACTCCGGGGTCACACGCTCAATCACCTCGGATGAACGGTTTTGGGAATGGATGGTGAGTGTGATCCGCCCGATCGTGCGCACCTGCGCCACACTGTCCATGTGCGCCTGCAAGGCCTCGCGGTCAATTTCCCAAATGGCTTTGCTCAGCGTTTGTCGATAGACTTGTTCAACCAGTGTCAGATCAGCATTCATCTTGGCCCAGGCTTCCTGCCAGGCCAAATAGGTGCGCGCCGCCACGGCCAGCAAGGTAAAGACCAGACAAAACCCCAGTGTGGCCCAGACCAGCCGGGTGCCCAGTGAGTGCCTAAAGCCACTTCTTTTTAAGCGCATCGTAGCTTCCATTGGCTTTGAGGGTGGCCAGAGCCTTGCGCAATCGCTCCACCAGCGCATCTGGCGTTTTGGTGCCAAAAGCCATGTACAACCCGTCGTCACTCAGCTCAGGGATGGCATAGCTGCTCGCCAGCGTTTGCGCGGGCTCATCCCCAGCCTGGCGCGACAAATAGGCGGCTACCAGCTCCGTCATGATCCACAGGTCTACCCGTCCGAGTTTGAGCTTTTCATAGTTCAGCTCGTACTTGACACTGGACTGCAGGTTCTTGCCTTTCTGGAACCCCTTGGAAATCAAAAATTGCTCACCTACATCCTCGTTCACGGTCGCAATCTGGTAATTTTTGGCTTGCTCAAGCTGTGTAAACTGCAATTTGCGTTGCGGCAGCGAAAACAGGTAGTACTGGGTCGGGGCAATCACACCAACCCATTTGAACAACTTCTCACGCTGCACCGTACGCGCAATGGAGTAGATCAGCACGCTGTTTGCATCTTTCGCTGTCTCGTAAGCACGCGCCCAAGGCTGGGACTGAATCAGTCCGTCAATTTTGGCCTCCTGCAATACGGCACGCACCACCTCGGTACTGAAGCCGGTCAGCTGGCCATGGTCGGTGTAGTTGTAAGGCGGGAACTCCTCGGTCAACACCGTCAGGGTTTCTGCGTGTGTCACCGACACCGAGCCCAATACGGCACAAAATCCAGTAAGGCCCCAAAAGCGCTTGAACCGACACATCATGTCACCTCCGGATGAATATCGAGGCCAAAATTACCCGAGACTTCAATTGATTGCGAATACTACTGCATATCATTGCATGATCTACGCAACCCTTTGATGTCAGACAAATCATCTGTCCCCAGACCGGACCAACCAACGCCAGGCCCTGCCGCGCTACGTGGGCAGGTTTTCAACGGGCGGTTCAGTCAGAAACAAGTAGCCAAAGGGCGCGTGCAGGGCCTGAGCCAGTTTTTGTGCCTGAAGGAAGGTAGGCTGGCTTTCCCCGGTTTCCCAAAGGGCCAGCTGGTCTGGCGAAATGCCGGCGACACGGGCGGCGTGCCCCATGTCCAGCCCACCGCGCTCACGCATCCAGCGAAGTATTTTGGGATTGATGTGGGCCTTGGCAGACATGGCGTTAGTCTAAAGTATGAACTTTCCATAAAAGCCGTGATGCGAAAGCGCATGAAAAAAGAAGACGCAAGAAACCAAACCCTGGAGCAACTTCACGAGCGGCGCAAGCATGGAAGACGCGTACAGGCCCACCACCGAAGCCGCATCAAAATTAAAGGCAATGCCTTCACTGGACATGTCCAGCACACCGGCCAGATTGCCATGGATGTCGCGGATCGGGGCGGCCGCGCAGTGCATGAAATTGACACTCTCAAAAAAGTGCTCCGCCCCCTGTACACAGGCCTGTTTGCCGGTGCGGGCCACAATGCCAGGCGCGGTGGTGCCAATGGCCTCCTCGGCAAAGTTGACGCCGATGCGGTGCGCCACCGGGGTGATCTTTTCATGCCCGCGCCGGGAGCAAGTGGCCCCGATCAGCACCCCGCTGGGATCGGTCAGCATGGCGCCGCAGTTGGTGGCGCCCAGCACTGCGTCAAGCTCGCTGGCATCTGCCAACCAGGCATCGCGCAGCAAGCGGTTTTTTTGCAGGGCCAGTTGTGCCCGGCTGGCGGACACAGGCTGGAACTCCAGCTGTCCGCACGGGTGCTGCTTTTGCCGCAGGCACCGGGCCCAGGACTGGAACACCGCCTCGCTGAGGATGCCTGAGGGCGGCTCACCCTCTTCAAAATAGCGCTGCCGCGCCAGTGCAATCCGATCCGCATGGGTAGAGAAGAAGAGGGATTGCATGGCCGGTCCTTCAGGAAGAAACTGATGCTAATCCGGTCAGGACACGTCTGGTTGCGCCATGGGTGCGGCCCGCTGGAAAGCTTCTAGCGCATTGCAGTTCGCGTCCACTTCCATGATCAGCGGCCAGCGCCCCAGGTCCACCTTGAAGCGGCGAGCGCTTTCAATTTGCGGAATCAGATAGGCATCGGCCAGGCCGGGTGTGCTGCCAAAGCTGAAACCGGCGCGCCGGGTGTCTGCCGCCAGCAGGGCCTCATAGGCATCGAAGCCATCGCCGATCCAGGTGCCACACCACTGGTTGATGGCGGCGTCGTCGGCACCGAAGCTGGCACGTAGCGTGTCCAGAATCCGCTTGTTGTTGACCGGGTGGATGTCACAACCGACGATGGCCGCCAGCGCCCGCACATGGGCCCGGTCACGCACATCGGTGGGCAGCAGCGCGGGTGTGGGGTAACGCTCTTCCAGCCACTCGATGATGGCCACGGACTGCGTCAGCACCTGCTCGCCAGCCACCAGCGCGGGCACCAAACCCTGTGGATTCAGGGCTTTGAAGGCTGCACCCTGGTGTTCGTTCTTGCGCAGGTCCACTGCCACGTAGTCGTATCCCAGCCCCTTGAGGTTGAGCGCAATGCGCAGCCGGTGGGAGGTGCCGCTGCGAAAGAAGTTGTAGAGCTTCATGGCGCCTGCTTATTCGGGCGCGCCTACCGTCAGTGCCACTTCAGCCACACCCGCCACACGACCGGTGATCTTGTCGCCGGCTACCACCGGGCCCACGCCTTCGGGCGTGCCGGTGTAAATCAGGTCACCGGGCTGCAGGTGGTAAAACAGCGAGAGGTCGGCAATGAGTTCACGGATGTTCCAGATCAGCTTGTCCACATTGGACGACTGCTTGGTTTGGCCATTGACTTCCAGGGCGATCGCGCCGCTTTCAATCACCACACCTTCCATGGGTACGATTTCTGAGCAGATGGCCGATTGCTCCACATCTTTGCCCAAATCCCAGGGGTGGCCCTTGTCGCGTGCCACCAGCTGCAAGTCTCTGCGTGTCATGTCCAGCCCAGCTGCGTAGCCGTAGATCAGCGTGTGGGCATCTTCCGCCTTGACGCGAAAGCCCGCCTTGCCAATAGCCAGCACCAGCTCCATCTCAAAGTGGTAGTTGCTTGTCTCGGGCGGGTAGGCCACGGTGCTGCCTGAAGCCGTCAGGGTCTGCGGCGCCTTGGTGAAGTAAAACGGGCGCTCCACCGACTTATCCACCGGACGCCCCATTTCTACCGCGTGGGCGTGGTAATTGCGGCCGACAAAAAACAGGCGGTTGATGGGAAAACGGGCGTCCAGGCCACGGATGGGCGCGGACATGGCGGCTGGGGGAGTAAACAGGTAAGAGGTCATGGTGTTTTCTAGGAAGGGTTGAAAGGGGTTGTGTGGAGAATGGATGCAGGAATGCGTGTCCGGGCTCAGCCCCGGTTCTCGTACACACCCAGCTTGCGGTGCAGTGGCGCTTCGTCCGCCACAAACAGAAAAGCGGGCACGCTGGCAGATCGGTTCTTGAGTGTCACGGCGGTGTAGCCGGGCGCACAGCAGGTGTCGGCCTCGACCAGGGTGAAGGCGGTGGCTTCCACCTGCACATCGGTCTGGCCTTCGATCTGGTGGAACACCTGCGCGGGCGAGCGGGCCGGCAGACGCAAGCTCTCGCCGGGGCGCAACATCAGCGCATAAAAGCCCAAAATGTTTTCCGCGTCGGCACCGGTCTCGGGGTTCACGTAGGTAACCTGCACGGCGTCCGCCCCGGTTTGTTCTTCGGCCAGCGACAGCAGCGCCGCTTTGGCATCGGCCCAGGGGTAACGCAGCATGGGATAAGCCTTGTCGGAGCGCTGGAACACCTTGGTGGGTGCCACGCCACCACGCGCATAGGCCTTGAAGCCTTGGCCAGCCGTGACGCTTTGGCTGGGGCCTTCCAGGTGGTAGGAGGTCTCGGTGCAGTAGACCAGCGGCAAGTCCAGCACATCGAGCCAGATCACCGGCTCTTTGCCGTCATGACCGTGTTCGTGCCACAGGCCAGTGGGTGTCAGGATCAGATCACCGCGCTGCATAGGGCACTTTTCGCCACCCACAAGGGTCCACGCGCCCTCGCCTTCCACCACCATGCGCACCGCATTGGGCGTATGGCGGTGCACCGGGGCCAATTCCCCCGGCAACAGCAGTTGCATGCCCAAGTACATGGCGGCGCTGGCCTGCATATTGGTCAGGCCGTGGCCCGGATTGGCCAGCACCAGCACGCGGCGCTCGGCCTTCTCGATGGGCGTCAATTCCCCGGCCTGCAGCAACAGCTCGCGAATCTCACTGTAGGGCCAATGTGTGGTCTGGGTCTTGCGCGTCGGGATATTGGGTGGCAACACGCCGCGCAGGCTGGGCCATAACGGCACCAGGTTGCGTTGGCTGAGTTGGTCGCGGTAGGCCTGCGGCAGGTCTTCCAGGCGCCCCAGGGTGTCAAAGCGGTCGTGGTCTTGTGGCTTGTCTTCCATGTATTTTCTCCAGATTGAATCAGGCTGCGCCCAAACCCAGGGGCGCGGGTGTGCGGTTGACGATGTCGTGAAACAGTTTGTCAAACAGCGCGTTGTCTGCCGAACCCACCAGGGGGTCGGCGTTTTGCGCAAAGGCTTGGGAAATGGCGTCCCAATCCGTTGCCAATAGGTGGGCCTCTGCCAGCGGCAAGAGTTCGTTTTCCTCCGCACACAGATGCTTCCAGGTGAATTCGGCGTAGTTCGCCACCGTGACCTGCAAGGCGTGCAGGCTACCAGGCACACCGGCTTCGAAGTTCCCCAAATCGCGCCGCATGCCGGCCAGCGCGGCCGGCTCAGCCCGGTGCTGGCTTTGCAAGGCATCGATCAAGCTGTCGGCCAACTGCGTGCGCTGCTTCAGACGGGCAAACAACCAGTCGTCTTCCTTCGGGTGGTGCAGGCGGTCAGGAAACGCGTCGATGTAATAGACCATGGCCCAAAACAGCCGGAAGTCCATCGTCATACGTTCTGCCTGAACCTCCAGCAGCATGGCCTTGATGTTGTTGATCACCGCGCCCAAGGCGCGATGCTCGGCGCGAATGATGCTGAGGGCTTTTGATTTGGAGTCGTTCATGTTGTCCTCTATGCGCCGTGGCAGGCTTTGTTTGTTTTAAACACCCAGGTACTCATGCACGATGCGAGGCTCAGCCCGCAATTCGGTGGAGGTACCGGACCAGACGACCACGCCCTTTTCCAGCACAAAATGGCGATCTGCCAACTCCAGCAAGGGCCCCAGGTTTTTGTCGATCACGATCAGGGACAGGCCCTCAAGCTTGAGCTCCCCCAATGCGCGCCAAATTTCTGCGCGGATTAACGGTGCCAGGCCTTCGGTCGCCTCGTCCAGCACCACCAGCCGTGGATTGGTCATCAAGGCGCGACCAATGGCCAGCATTTGTTGCTCGCCACCCGACAGTTGCGAGCCCATGTTGCTGCGGCGCTCCTGCAGCCGAGGAAAAAAGCCATACACCCGCGCCAGACTCCAGGTCTTCAGACCGTTGGCGGCATTGCTGCGCGCCGTGGCAATCAGGTTCTCTTCAACCGTCAGATTCGGAAATATCTGGCGCCCTTCTGGTACCAGCCCCAAACCCAGTTTGGCGATTTGATGGGATGCCAGGCGCTCCGTTCGTGTGCCATCAAACGTGATCTCGCCAGCCTTGGGCGCCAACAATCCGAACAGGCACTTGATAGTGGTCGAGCGGCCCATGCCGTTGCGCCCCAGCAGGGTAATCACCTCACCCTCGGCCACAGAAAGGTCGACGCCAAAAAGCACTTGTGCCGCGCCATAACCCGCCTTCAATCCCGCTATGTTCAACAACGGCTTCATGATCAAGCAATCTCCTCTTCACCAAGGTAGATGGCACGCACCTCTGCATTGCCACGAATTTCTTCGGGAGTTCCCGTCACCATGAGGCGACCGTAAACCAGCACGCTGATGCGATCAGCCAATGCGAACACCGCGTTCATGTCATGTTCGACCAGAAGGATCGTGTATTTGCGTTTGAGTGACTTGAGCAGCGCGACCACGGCAGCTGATTCCTGCACGCTCATGCCCGCCATCGGCTCGTCCAGCAGCAGAAATTTAGGCCGCGCCGCAAGTGCCATGGCCAGCTCCAGCTGGCGACGCTCACCGTAGCCAAGTTCCGATGCAGGCGCATCGAAGCGCAAGCCAAGGCCGGCAGCGTCAATGCCTTCCCGAGCCGCAGCCATTGCCTCACGGTCCCCGAGTAGCGATCGCCAAAATTTGAACGCATGGGTGCGCGCACCCAGCGCTGCCAGTGTGGCGTTTTCCAATACCGTGAATTCGTCGAACACCGAGGTGATTTGGTAGGACCGCACCAAACCCATGCGGGCTCGCGCATTGATCCCCAAGCCGATCACATCTTCGTCGCCAAAGCGGATACGCCCACTGTCCGAGCGAAGCTCGCCAGACAGCTGGTTGATCAGCGTTGTTTTACCCGCACCATTGGGACCAATGATGGCGTGTAATTCCCCTTCCTTGACGTCCAGTGACACCTTGTCTGTGACCAGGATGGCACCGTAACGTTTGGTGATGGCCTCGGTTTGAAGCAGTACCTTCATGTGTTGTGCTCCTTTTTTGACAGGTTTTCCAGCCAACCCACCAGGCCCGTTTTTCCCAGCATGGCAACACCCAGAATGGACAGGCCAAAGACGGCCATCCAATGCTCTGTGGCGGCCTTCAACAGCTCTTCAGCGCCCAGGAAAGCCAGGGTGCCCAACAAGGGGCCGAAGACACTGCCCAACCCGCCCAGCACGACCATGACGATCAGCTCACCCGACACCGTCCAGGCCATGCTGCTGGGTGATGCGTAGGCATTCAGATTGGCCAGCAACATGCCCGCCATTCCGCATAACACGGCCGAAAGTACGTAGGCGGCAAGCTGGTAGCGCTGCAAGGCCAGGCCGACGGACATGACCCGCCGGGCATTCTGGCGCCCGGCGCGCAAGGCCATGCCGAACGGCGAGGCCCGCAGTCGCATGACCCAATAGGTCAACACCACCAACAGGCCCCAGGCGCAGTAGTAGACCGCCAGCGGCGTGTTCAATTGCAGGCCAAAGAAGTTACTGGCAGCGGCAATGCTCATGCCATCGTCACCACCATATTGCTTGAGGCTGACAATGACAAAGTAGCCCATCTGCGCAAACGCCAGCGTGATCATGATGAAGGCGATACCCGAGGTGCGCAGGCTGATCAGGCCGGTAAAGCCCCCAACCACCGCACACAATAGAACACACAATCCCAGGTGGACCCAGCCGGAAGACACACCGTAGTAAGCGGGTAGCGAGACGCTGTACATGCCAATGCCAATAAAGAGGGCATGACCCAGGCTGACCAGGCCCCCGAACCCCAGCGCAATGTTCAAGGCACTGGCTGCAATGGCGTAAGCCAGGACGCGGGCGAAAAATGCGATCCAGAAGTTGTCGTCCAGTCCGGCTGCAATCGGTGGCAGAAAAGCCAGTGCCAGCAGCAAGAGCGCCGGTATGAGCTGTGCCGGTCGTATCAGGTTGTTCATGATTTGGCCTTGTAGGCAGGAAACAAACCTTGCGGACGCCATGCCAGGATCACCGCCATCAGCAGGTAAATCAGCATGGATGCAAGGGCGGGACCTGCGGCGTTGGCGATCTCCCGATCGGCAAAGACGCGGATGAGCATGGGCAGAAAAGTACGACCCAAGGTGTCGACCAGGCCAACGATGATCCCGGCATACAGCGCACCTCGCACCGAGCCAATGCCACCAATCACAATCACCACCAGTGTTGCGATGAGCACGGGCTCACCCATGCCGCTCTGCACCGACAAAATCGGGCCAGCCATGGCACCAGCCAGGGCAGCCAGGGCGGAGCCCAGTGCGAACAGCATGGCGTTGAGCAGCCCGATGTTGACACCCAATGCGCCGACCATCTGTGGATTCACCGAACCGGCACGGATCAACATCCCCACCCGGGTCTTGTGGATCAGCCACTGGCTGCCTGCGGCCACCAGCAGACCCACCACAATGATCAGAAAACGGTAGCTGGGATAGGTAAAACCCAGGAAATCGACGGTACCGGAGAGCGACTCCGGCAGCGACACAAACATGGGCTGGGGCCCCCAGATCATGCGCACCACTTCATTGAAGAAGAGTACCAGTCCAAACGTCGCCAGCACATGGTCGAGGTGATCGCGCCGGTAGAGTCTTGAAACCGCAACTCTTTCCAGCACCAAGCCCACGACGCCACCTGTAACAACCGCTGCCAGCACACCCAAGGCAAAGGAGTCAGTTTTTACGCCAACCACGGCCGCCGCATAGGCGCCCAGCATGTACATCGAACCATGCGCCAGGTTGACGAAGCTCATGATGCCAAACACCAGGGTCAGGCCGGCAGCCAGCAGAAACAGCATGACGCCGTACTGCAAGCCGTTGAGCAATTGCGCGATGAGCAAGGAGGCAGACATCACTTGGCCTTGCAGAGGGTGACGTATGAATCCTGGTGATCAGGCAGGGGTGTGCCCAGTTGTTTAACGGTGACCACACTGCCTTCCTTGACAGTCTGAAAGGCGTAGTAGTTTTGCACCGGCATGTTGTTGGTGTTGAACCGGAAAGGGCCCCGAACGGATTTCAGCTCGGCACCGGCCGACTTGACTGCCGCTGCGAAAGCCACCTTGTCAGACGTGTTGCCCTTGACCTTGCGTACGGCAATGTCCAGCAGCTTGGCCGTGTCATAACCTACAGCAGCGTAATGGCTGGGAATACGACCGTATTTTTTTGTGAAGCCGGCAATGAACTCAGGATTCCCTGGTGTCTTCAGTGCCACATCCCACATGGCACCCGAAACGGTTCCAACGGCTGCGTCGCGCAAGGAAGGCAGGGTGGTGCCATCTACGGTAAAGGCAGACAGCAGAGGGAGCTTCTTCATCAGGCCGGCTTGACTGAACTGCTTGACAAAGTTCACGCCCATGCCGCCTGGATAGAACACGAATACCGCCTCTGGATCAGCCGCCTGGAGTTGTGCAATTTCGGCGGAGTAGTCGGGCTGGTTGACCTGGGTGTACACCTCGTCAAGCACCTGGCCCTTGAAATAGCGTTTGAAGCCGGCCACATAGTCTTTTCCGGCCTGGTAGTTGGGGGCCATCAGGTAGACGCGTTTGTAGCCACTGTCTTGTGCAAACTTGCCCATCGCCTCAGCGGTACCGTCGTTTTGCCAGGACATGGAGAACACATTGGCCAGGCAACCGGCACCGGCCAGCGGCGACGGTCCGGCATTGGTGGCAATGGCGACCGTGCCAGACTCCACGATACGCGGCAGGCTGGCCATCAGCACATTGGAGAATCCCAGCCCCACAATGGCGTCCACCTTGTCGCGGTCAATCAACTTGCGTGCGATTTGGTTGCCCAGCTCAGGCTTGAGCTGGTCATCTTCGCGCAAGACCGTGACCGCCTCTCCGCCCAGTTTCTTGCCCAAGACTTCGATGCCCAGCATGAAGCCGTCGTACTGGTCCTGGCCTACCGCAGCGACCGGACCAGACAAAGGGCCTGTAAAGCCAATTTTTACCTCTGCATGGGCAGCGGGCAGGCTCAGAACTGCCGCGCTAAATGCAAGGGTCTTGACGATGGAATGTGTTTTCATGTTTGTCTCCTAAAAAATATGGGTGCTTCCGACAGGAAGCGTATAAATTCGTTAATTCAGTCGAGTTTCAGCATCACACGCATGTTTTCGATGCGGACCGCGTACGTCTTGATGTTTTCGGTCAGCGGCGCGCACAGCGCCTGGCCGGAGCACACATCAAATTTCCCCTGGTGCAGCGGGCACTCGATTTCGCGCCCTTCAAGAAAACCGTCGCTCAAGCGCGCATGGCCATGGGTGCAGATGTTGTCGGTTGCGAACACCTCGCCACCAACTTCGTACAAGGCAATCTCCTTGCCCGCTAGCCGCACGGCCATCACATCACCCACGGGAACATCCGCAAGCGCTGCCGCGTCCATCCAGTTGTCAGCCATGATTTGCCCTTAAATTGGATAGATGATGGAGTTGGCGATCATTTCGCTGTCGTAGACGCACAGACGTGACTGGAACTTCAATCCTTCCGGTGTCCGTACGATCACATCGCGGTAATAACCAACATTGAAAACCGTTGAGTCGCCGTCATATTTGGTGCGGATCACGGTGTAGTTGGCCTCCGAGGTGATGCGCTCGCCGTAGATGTTGCGCGCCACGGACACCACGCGGGGGGTACCCACGATGTGACGCTGGTAGTAGGGGTCGTGGTACATCGTCTCCTTGACGCCGTACACCCGGTCGCGAATCATGTTCTTGCTCTCCAATGCCAACAGGCAAAGGGGCAAACCCTGGTCAAAGTTCTCGCGCGGCTGAAGCCGGTAGGTGCCTTCTTCCACAAAAAATTCGGGCCATTTTTCCCACTCAGCCGAATCGCAGACCATGGCGTAGTCGCTGTAGAGGTTGAGCAGTTCGAAGTAAGTTTTGAAGTCCATCATGGTTATTCCCCCATTACCTTGCGCCAGTAGTTGTACATGCCACGAATCAAGGTCTCGGTGACCATGTGATCGGTGTCGCCAATGTCGTATCCGCCCATCTCGATCACCGTGCGGTGCGCCGGTTTTTGATCAAAACCCTCCTGCGACCACTCAATGACCTCGCCGTCGTCCGCCGACACAAAGCCTGCGGGGCCGAACAAATTGGCCTGAATCAGGCGGCGCTCTTTCATTTCTGGTGTGTCGTCGGCAAAGCCGAAGTGCGTCCAGACGAAGTCAAACGTGCCGTGGCCGTTGGGCTGGATATGCCGCGTGGAAACACTGTTGACCTGCTGCTGAATGATCACACTCGGAAAAATCGTTGTCATCACGGCCGTGGGGCCACCCCACCAGGGTTCAGGCACGATGTCCAGCAAACGCGGATCATTCACCTTCATTTGGTCCTTGAAACTGTCCACGCCAGACACCACATCGGCGTTCTTGCCGCCCTGACCCCGCGTTGAAATCATGGCGGCATGGCGAAACTTGTCGTCCATCTTCAATTCGGACTTGTTATCTGCGCGCCACAGGCCGAAGGTCGAGAACCAGGTGTGCAGCAGGCCGGGGTGGTAGGGGTCCTTGATGTTCTCTTGCATCAGCTTCCAGTTGCCCGGAATGCGCTGGCGGCGGTAGCCCAGAATCTCCAGCTTGCGGCCATCGAAGACGCGATCAAAGTATTTCAGAATGGTGGGGCCCAGGAACTCTTCGAAGGGCTCTACGTCATGATCAAAGGAGGCGAACACCACCCCACCCCGTACCGCCACCTTGAGCTTGGTCAGCCCATGGTCGGACACCTTGAAGTCTTTGGGCATGCCACCATTAACTTTTCCCTCTTGCTTGACGCCGCGAAGAAAGGGCACGCCCTGCAGGTCACCTTTGAGGCTGTAGTTCCATTGGTGGTAGGGGCAGAAAAAGTCTTTGGCATGGCCGTTGCGCTCACGGCAAAAACGCATGCCCCGGTGGGCGCAAACGTTTTCGATCACATTGACGCCACCTTCCGGATCACGCACCATGATGACGGAACGCTCACCAATCACCGTGCGCTTAAAGTCACCGGTATTTGGAATTTCTGCTTCCAGGCCGACATAACACCAGTGATCGTTGTAGAAAAGTCGGTCCAGTTCCTTTTTGTACAAATCCTCCCGGGTATAGGCCCAAAATGGCACCCTGCTGGTTCCTTCCCCCGGCCACGTCGGGCTTTGCGGGAATACGGTTTCTGTGTCACTCATTGCTTGTCTCCTTCAGTTGGTGATGAGTTTGTGAATGCAGCGTCGTTCAGACACCGCTTTGATAAAACGCGTCCGCGTGGACATGCCCGGGCGCCACGCCCAATCGGGTTACGAGAATGTTGAGGGCCTCCACCATGGCGGGTGCGCCACACAGGTAGGCTCGCCAGCCTGCCAGGGTGCCCAGATCCTTTTCAATGGCATCGGTGACCAGTCCACTGCGCTGGCCTGAACCGACCGGTCCGGTGGACACGACAATTTGGACTTTCACATTTGGATGCTCGGCAGCCAGCGCATACAAACGTTCAGCGTCGTACACGTCCTGCGCACTGCGCACGCCAAAATAGAGATGAATAGGGTTTTGCATGCCGGCCGCCAAGGCGCCCCGCACGATGGACAACACGGGCGCCATACCGGTGCCCCCACCCACGCAAAGCATCGGGCCGGTGTGCTTTTGCCGCAGATAGGCGGTGCCCAGCGGGCCGCTGACGCGTATGTTTGCACCCACCTGCAGATCATCGAAGATGAAAGCGGTGACCCGGCCGTCCGGCACCCGGCGTATCTGAAACTCCATTTCAGAGTCGTCACACAAGCCGGCCATCGAGTAGGGCCGGATGTTTTCAGAATTGAATTGCAAACTTGCATATTGCCCGGCACTGAACGCGATTGGCTTGGCAAGCTTCACCCGAATGCGACGGATGTCATGGGTTGCCGCTTCGATAGCAGTGACCGTGCCCTTCACAATGCGTGCGGTGTGCACCACAACCTCGTCGACCTCTGGCAGTTCGATCACGCAGTTGTCGGTGAGGACCGACTGGCAAGCCAGCACATAGTCGTCTTTTCCGGACTGTGGTCTGCCGGCCTCCGGGCCGCTGCTGCGCACATGGCCAGACAACACGCGGCAACGGCAGGTGCCGCAGCGCCCCGACATGCAGCTGTAGGAAATTGGCAATTGGTGGGCTCTGAGCACATCCAGCAAATTGCTTCCGCTGTCCACATTCAGACGCACATTCAGAGGTTCGATGACGAGTTCCATATTTTGAAGGCTGAGGCCTTTGTCTCCTGTTTGACGCAATTGTGGAGACTCATGAGATATAAGTCGATAAACTAAATCCGATAGCTAAAATCACCGTTGTGAATATTGGGGTGTTGCATGGATTTGCGTGAAATTGACCTGAATCTGCTGGTTTTCTTTAATCAGCTGCTGCTGGACCGCAGCGTTTCCACGTCCGCTGAGAAGCTGGGGTTGACGCAGCCTGCCGTCAGTAATGCCCTCAAGCGCTTGCGCGCCGTATTGAAAGACGAGTTGTTTTTGCGGACTTCACGCGGCATGGAGCCCACCCCTTATGCCCTGCATTTGGCTGAGCCGGTGATCTATGCGCTGAATACGCTTCAGACCGCATTCACCACACGCGACTCATTTACCCCGGAAACCAGCACGCGAAATTTCCAGCTGGCGATGACCGATATTGGCGAGATGTACTTTATGCCGCCGCTGATGGTTGCGCTGTCGAAGGTGGCGCCTCAAGTGCGGATCAGTACGGTACGGCCTAACTCCGGGAATCTGAAGGAAGATATGGAGTCCGGCACAGTCGATTTGGCGCTCGGGCTGTTGCCCAACTTGCAGACCGGCTTTTTTCAGCGACGTCTGTTTCTCCACAAGTACGTTTGTATGTTTCGCAAAGGACACCCCTTGGCTAAATCGCCAATGACTCTCAAGCAGTTTATGGAACTCGATCATGTCGGCGTCATCGCCGCCAATACCGGGCATGGTGAAGTGGATGGCTTGCTTGAACGTGCCGGCATTAAACGCAAGATACGCCTGGTCGTTCCGCATTTCATTGCTGTGGGCCACATACTTCAGACCACCGATCTCATCGCGACTCTGCCGGAACGGTTCGCTGAGCGATGCGAAACACCTTTTGGTCTTGTCACGTCCCCGCATCCGGCTCGTCTGCCAGACATTGCAATCAACCTTTTTTGGCATGCCAAGTTCAACCGGGATCCCGCCAACATGTGGATTCGACAACTGTTGGTAGAGCTCTTCGCTGATAGCGATGGAAATCGACCACCGCCGCGATCAACACGAAGCACCTCAAATTCAAGGTGATTGGCGGCGCATGAGCCAGTCGGTATTCACCTTCTTGATTGTGTCTATCACTTGCAATGTGTTTACATCTATTGATACGGCCCGATTAAGTTTAAGTAATTTTGCTGCTCTCCACTGAGAGAAGCCCAAGAGGAGAAGTTCAAACTTCACAGGGCCGGATCAATTAGCGGAACATCAACAGAATAGCCACGTGGGCGATGCGGCCCGAACGGGACTCTAGGCACCGAACGCTTCCCCCACCAACACGCGAACCTGGACCCTGCTGTCCAACTCCAGCGCTGACAGATCAGCTGCTGGAACATGCCCCGTAACAAGAAGAAGCCTGTTGCAGCCGAAGGGAAGGCTTGACCATGAGTTCAGCAGGGAGCAAGCCAAAAAAAAAACCGCAAAAACGGTTTTGAAAACCAGCCAATTTGAAAGCGCCGCAACGGCTGCCGGGCTGAAGGTGATGCCCGGCAAGAGCGCGGTCAAAGGTCAATATCAGGCGGGCATCACATGCGGGCCAGAGCTGAGCTTTAGCGCCAGCGTGGATATTGACCAGAACTGCCAAGCGGCCGAGCCGCAAGCCAACCGTTGGGACTACGGCCTGGGTTTAAATACCAGGAAAGGCGAAGAGTTTGCCGTATGGGTTGAGCCTCATCCGGCATCCAGCACCGGCGAAGTGGTCAAGATCATCGCGAAACTGGACTGGCTGGTGCAGAAGCTGGCACAGCCGGACTTCAAAGGCTTGGAGACCTTGACCCAAAAATCCGCGCAAGCTGAAGTGCCGCGTTTTCATTGGCTGGCGATGACGGGTGATATCCGAATTCGAGCGGGTAGCCGCGAAGCCGCGCTCTTGAGCAAGCGCGGACTTCGGCTGCCGAGTCGGCATTTGGTGTTGTCGTGACGACAGCCTTCTGAGTACAAGCCATCACCGGAATGTGCACCAGCGAGTACTTGTTCCCCATTGGATCAAGAGGGGTAGAGCCGCCACTGTTGTAACGCACCTTGGTTTTCCTGCCGTTTGACAATGTCATGCGTCAACCTGATGTGTGATTCCATCGCCAGGGCGGCGCGCGCTTCCTGACGGGCAATGGCTGCGCGGAAGATGTCTTCATGCTCGCGGCGCACATCGCGCCCGCTGCTGTGCGCCGCGGTTAAACGCCAGTTGATGTTGCGGTAACGCTCGGCGTGGCGGTACAGAATGGACAGCAGGTACTTGCTCCAGGCCGAATCAAACCCGGCAATCAGGGCCTCATGAAAAGCCTTGTTGCGGCGCTCCCACAGGTCAGAGCCAGATTCGGCCAGGTCCATTTCGGTTTGGCTTAACTGCTCGTAACTGTGTACCAGCGTAGCTTCCCATTGCGCGTTACCGTGGCGAATGGATTGGCGCACGGCCTCGGTTTCCAACATGACGCGGGTGTTGGTCACGTCTTCCAGATCGGCCAGAGAGATCGGCGCCACCCGAAAACCGCGCTGCCCCTCTGACGTGACCAGCGCGTCAGACACCAGCAGCGACAAGGCCTCGCGCAGGGTGCCCGCGCCTACCTCGTACTGGTCTTTCAGGTGTTCCACGCGCAGGCGCTCGCCGGGTGCCAGTTTGCCGCATACCACGTCGTGGCGCAGGCTCAGGTAGGCGCGCTCCACCAGGGTGCGCGGCACCACGGTGGCGGCCTCGGTGTGGGCGACCGATGGACGTTTCAAGGTAGGCATCACATCATTCCTGAAGGGGTGGTTTTTCCAGTGAGGGGGCATCGGCGTCACTGGCGTGGCGACGCTTTTGCCGGTAAGCCAGCTGTGGCCGGGTCAGGCCCAGCAGGCGGGCCGCCTCCGACAGGTTGCCGCGCGCGCGGGCCACCGCAAGGTCTAACACCCGTGCCTCAATCTCTTCAAGCGAGCTGCCACTGTTGAGAATGCGGGCGCTCAGGTCGTCATCCTGCGCGCTGGGCAGGCGGGCCAACTGGCCATGCGCGTCCACACTGGTCTGCGCCGCCTCAGGCTGGTTGGGGAAAAGGTGTTCGACTTCGATCATGCTGCCCTGGCTGGCAAGAATCACGCCCCGCTCCACCAGGTTTTCCAGCTCTCGCACGTTGCCCGGCCAGTCATGCTGTTGCAGCGCCTGCAGGGCGCGTTCTTCGAAACCCAACACGCGCTTGCTGTGCAGCGCGCAAAAGCGGGTGAGCATGCCCTGGGCCAGTGGGTCAATGTCGGCTATTCGTTCACGCAACGGTGGAATACAAATGGGATAAACATTGAGGCGGTACAGCAAGTCGCGCCGAAAACGTCCGGCTAGCACAGCCTGTTCCAGGTCGACATTGGTGGCAGCCACCAAGCGCACATTGACCTTACGCGTGGTTTCACTGCCCACGCGTTCGATTTCCCCTTCCTGCAAGACGCGCAGCAGTTTGGTTTGGGCGGCCATCGGCATTTCCCCCACCTCGTCGAGCAGGAGAGTGCCACCATCAGCCCGCTCAAACCGGCCAGCACGCGCTGCATGGGCGCCGGTGTAGGCGCCTTTTTCGACGCCAAACAGTTCGGCTTCAATAAGTTCAGCGGGCAAGGCAGCACAATTAACCGCCACAAACGGTCTGTCAGCTCGATTGGAAAGTTCGTGCAAGGCGCGCGCAAAACGCTCCTTGCCCACGCCGGTTTCGCCAGTCAACAACACTGTGGCTTGGGTTTGCGCCACCTTTTCCATCAATGCGTAGGCTTTACGAAAGGCCACGGAGTTGCCAATCAACTGCCCACCCAGGCCGAGGGGCTCCAGCGTCGATTTCAGAGCCTCTACCTGCGATTGCAGGGCTTCCATCTTTTCCATCAGCGAATCGTCGGTGAAGTAAACGCGGTGCGCTTCGCCATCGGGCCACTCCTCGATCGGGCGCCCGACGACCTGGCAATGGTCGGCACCACAGGCGGCGCACAGCGTCTCCTTGAACAAGATCAAGCGCCCCATGAAGGCGCTGGTGTAACCGCTGGCATAGCCCTGCAGCATCCAACAAGCCGGGTCGTCGACCACACCGAACTTCTGCCGGTGCGCATAGGCCTCCCAGGAATGGTCCCAGCGGAACTCGCCGTAAAACTGGCCTGCCTGGACGTCAAAGCTGAGTTTGACCGGCGTGACCCGCGCCGCGCCTTCGAGCATGTGCAATTGCGGGCCGACCATAAAGCTATCTTGCATGGCCTCGCCAGGCCGCGTCTTTTTGGCGTACTCGGCATCCGACAGCCCCGAGGCGTAACCCATGCGCGTCAGGATGCGTCGCGCGTGCTCGGGGCCAACCGAACTGATCAGGTCTTGCCGGAGCGCGGCCAGCGCGTTGGTGTGCATCAGCACCATGCGCCGGTCACCCAGCCAGATCGCACCGCTGTCGGGCTCGAAGCGCAACAGGCGACGCAAATCGATGTCCGAGGGGTATTTGAGGCTCATAAGCAGATCACTCCACGCCAAGGTGAAAAGGCGATTATCTCGATATTTATAAGTCAGCGCCAAAACGCATCAAAGTATCAGATCGATTTTCTTGATTTCATCATTTGATGAAATTTGCGTATTTTGCCTTGTTCAAATAGGAAAAAGATAAGAAATATGCGGGGATTTTGTTCTAAGGGTAAGCCCTAATCTGCGTTGATATTATCCTTTTAAGGCGGGGTATATAGCGAGTTTCGTACTGGTTAACCCTTGAAATATCGAGATATTTGGCATTAGAGAGTTTGTTGGCAAGGTCCTTGCAAAGTGATGACGGTAATACCCGCCACCACCTGACCATGACCAAGACCATCACTTCACCCACAGACCTGGTTTGCGAGATCAAACAAAAATTTGTCCGTGTCAAAGAAGTTCGCCCGGACGGACTGGTGTGTTTTGAGTTCGCCATTGCCTGGCCTGAGTTGTTTGTCGATTTGATGCTGCCCCAGTCTGCCTTTGACGATTTTTGCGTCCGGCAGCAGGTGACGTTTCTGGTTGACTGAATCCCCGTGCAGTTTCTTTTTTAAAAAAGGATAGTTCCCATGTCAGTAGATCTCCATACCCGTGAAATCAAGCCCCTGCGTAACACCTTTACGCATACGGCCAAATACGTCGGCAACGACAAACCTGCCTCGCGCTACCAGGAAGCCACGCTGGACACGCAGCCGACCGACAATTTTCACTACCGCCCCACCTGGGATCCTGAACACGAGCTTTTTGATGCATCACGCTCAGCCATTAAGCTGGCGGACTGGAATGTGTTGCGCGACCCGCGTCAGTACTACTACGCCACCTGGACCATGGCCCGTGCGCGGCAGCAGGACGCAATTGAATCAAGCTATGACTTTGTGCAATCCCGCGGACTGGTCGGCAAGATGTCTGACGCGGTGCGCAGCAAAGCTTGCGAAGTGCTGATGCCACTGCGCCATGTGGCCTGGGGTGGCAACATGAACAACAGTTCTATCGGCGCTTACGGCTACGGCACGCCGTTCACGGCACCCGCCATGTTCCACGCTATGGACCACCTGGGCGCCGCACAGTTCATCACCCGTCTGGGGTTGGCGCTGGACGAGCCGGCCATTCTGGATGCTGGCAAGAACGACTGGCTCAACACGGCGTGCTGGCAGCCGCTGCGCCACTATGTCGAAGACACGCTGGTGATGCAGGATCCGTTCGAGCTATTCATCGCGCAAAACCTCGCGCTTGATGGTCAGCTCTACCCCCTGATCTATGGCAATTTTGTTGACGATCACATTGCCTTGCAAGGCGGCACGGCGGTGTCCATGCTCGCTGCCTTCATGCCGGAGTGGCACCTTGAGAGCGCCCGCTGGATCGACGCCGTGGTCAAGGTCGCTGCCGCCGAATCCGAGCCTAACCGCCAGCTGATCTCGGGCTGGCTGAAGACTTGGGCTGACCGTGCCCAGGCTGCGCTAACACCTGTGGCGGAACTGGCGCTTGGCACCTCAGGGGTGGACGCACTGCAAGAGGCGCGCGACGCGCTTGACTTGCGTTGCAAGAAAGCCGGACTCATCGCTTAAGCGCCCCATCATCCAACTTATAAAAGGAGACACCCGCATGTCCAATGTATTCATTGCCTTTCAGGACAACGAAGATTCGCGTCCCATCATTGAGGCCATCCTGGCCGACAACGCTGCTGCGCAGGCGACCTATCCGACCGGACTGGTCAAGATCGATGCGCCCGGCAGCCTCGTGATCCGTCGCGAGACCATTGAAGAGTTGGTCGGCCGATCTTTTGATCTGCAGCAGATTCACGTCAACCTCGTCACCCTGTCGGGCCACATCGACGAAGACGACGACCAGCTTTCTCTGAGCTGGAACAACTGACACGTTTTATCTCACAAGGAGCACACATGGATACCCCTGTACTTAAAAAGAAACTCGGTCTCAAAGAACGTTATGCCGCCATGACGCGTGGCCTGGCCTGGGACACCACCTACCAGCCGATGGACAAGGTCTTTCCGTATGACAAATACGAAGGCATCAAAATTCACGACTGGGACAAGTGGGAAGACCCGTTCCGTCTGACGATGGACGCCTACTGGAAGTACCAGGGCGAAAAAGAGAAAAAGCTCTACGCGGTGATTGAAGCTTTTTCGCAAAACAATGGCCAACTTGGCGTTACCGATGCGCGATACATCAACGCGCTGAAGATTTTCCTTACCGGTGTGACACCGCTTGAGTATTACGCCTACCGCGGTTTTGCCCATGCCGGGCGCCAGTTCACCGGTGCAGGTGCTCGTGTCGCCTGCCAAATGCAATCGATTGACGAATTGCGCCATTACCAGACTGAGACTCACGCGCTGAGTCACTACAACAAGTACTTCAATGGCATGCACAGCGCCAAGCACATGTTTGACCGCGTGTGGTACCTATCGGTGCCGAAGTCGTTCTTTGAAGACGCCTATACCGGTGGTCCCTTCGAGTTTCTGACCGCAGTCAGCTTCTCATTCGAATACGTGCTTACTAACCTTTTGTTCGTGCCGTTTATGTCGGGTGCGGCACACAACGGCGACATGTCGACCGTGACATTCGGTTTCAGCGCGCAATCTGATGAATCACGCCACATGACGCTCGGCATCGAGTGCATCAAGTTCCTGCTGGAACAGGACCCCGACAACTTGCCGATCGTGCAGGGCTGGATCGACAAATGGTTCTGGCGCGGCTACCGCTTACTTTCGATCGTGGCCATGATGCAGGACTATATGTTGCCCAAGCGCGTGATGAGTTGGCGCGAGAGCTGGGAAATGTACGTCGAGGAAAACGGGGAGTCCCTGTTCAAGGACCTGGCGCGTTACGGCATCCGCAAGCCCAAGGGCTGGATACAGGCGTGCGAAGGCAAGGACCACATCAGCCACCAGACCTTTGCCGTGTTCTACAACTATGGTGCAGCCGCTGCCTTGCACACCTGGCTTCCCAAAGAGGAAGAAATGGCATGGTTGTCGGAGAAATACCCAGAGACCTTCGACCAAATTTACAAGCCGCGTTGGGACTACTGGCGTGAGCAGGCCGAAAAAGGCAACCGTTTCTACCAGAAGACCTTGCCCATGCTGTGCCAGACCTGTCAGATCCCGATGATATTCACCGAGCCGGGTGACGCCACCAAGATCGCTTACCGCGAGTCCGACTACCTTGGCAACAAGTACCACTGCTGTAGCGACCATTGCAAGGAAATCTTTGACAACGAGCCCGAGAAGTATGTGCAGGCCTGGTTGCCGCCCCAACAGGTCTACCAGGGCAACTGCTTCAAGGAAGGCGTGGACCCGAGCGCAGAAGGTTTTGATCCGTTGCTGGCCGTGCTGGACTACTACAACCTGAAGGTTGGCCGCGACAACTTTGACTTTGACGGTTCTGAAGACCAGAAGAACTTTGCCGCCTGGCGCGGCGATTCCGTAGAAGGAGCAAAAAAATGAGCGTTGTTAGCCTGAAACCCTATAACTTTCCCGCCAAGGATGTGCGCGAGAACTTCCCCGCGCCGCTGCTGTTCATTGGCTGGGACGACCACCTGATGTTTGGCGCACCGATTGCCCTGCCACTGCCACCGGACACACCTTTTGGCGCACTCGGCACCGCAGTGTTGCCCGGCACCTATGGCTACCACCCTGACTTTGCCAAGATCAACTGGGACACTGTGGAGTGGACGAAATCTGGCCAGCCCTGGAAGCCTGATCCGGCCAAAACGCTGGCTGAAAACGGACTCAAGCACCAAGACCTGATCCGCTTTCGCACCCCCGGACTCTCGGGCCTGAACGGCTCCTGCAACTAAGCGCGTCCACCGACCATGAGCTACCAACTGACCATTGAACCGCTGGGCGCCACCATTGAGGTAGAGGAAGGCCAAACGCTGCTGGATGCCGCCTTGCGCCAGGGCATCTACATTCCGCACGCCTGTGGGCACGGCTTGTGCGGCACCTGCAAGGTGCAGGTGGAAGGCGGTGAGGTAGACCATGGTCATGCCAACCCGTTCGCGCTAATGGACTTTGAGCGTGACGCCGGCAAGACCCTGGCTTGCTGCGCCACGCTGCAAAGCGACGCCACCATCGAAGCCGACATTGACGCGGAGCCAGACGCCGAGATCATTCCGGTACGTGACTTTGACTGCGTGGTGTCGCGCATGGAGTCGCTCACCCCGACCATCAAGGCGATTTTTCTCAAGCTGGACCAGCCCTTGCATTTTCAGGCCGGCCAGTATGTGCAGGTGATGATTCCCGGCATCGAGGGCGGGCGCGCGTTTTCAATCGCCAATTCCCCGGCACAAGTCAACGCCACGGGTGAAGTCGAGCTGAACGTGCGCATCGTCAACGGTGGCGCGGGAACCACCTGGCTGCACGAGCAGCTGAAAGCGGGCGACCATTTGCGCATCTCTGGCCCCTATGGGCGCTTTTTTGTGCGCAAGTCGGCCACCGCGCCGCTCGTCTTTTTTGCGGGTGGTTCAGGCTTGTCGAGCCCACGCGCGATGATTCTGGATTTGCTCGGTGCCGGCAGCACGCTGCCCATCACCCTGGTCTATGGCCAGCGTGTGCAAGACGAGCTGTACTACGACGCCGAGTTTCGTGCGCTGGCGGCGCAGCATGCCAACTTCACCTATGTGCCGGCACTGTCCGGTGCGCCTGAAGGGTTGGCTTGGGCTGGCGCGCAAGGTTTTGTGCATGACGTGGCCAAGGCCCACTTTGCCGGCAACTTCTCTGGCAACAAGGCCTACCTTTGCGGCCCACCCGTGATGGTTGAAGCCTGCATTGCCACGCTGATGCAGGGCCGTTTGTACGAGCGCGACATCTACACCGAGAAGTTTCTCTCGGCGGCAGATACCAACCAGCAGCGCAGCCCGCTGTTCAAGCGGGTTTGAGGAGCAAGCATGTTTTTTGACACCCGCCCCAAAGTCAGCGTGCATGTGGCGCAAACCGGCGAAACCTTTGTCTGTGCCAGTGACGAGAGTTTGTTGCAAGCCATGCTGCGCCTGGGGCGCAAAGGCATTCCGGTGGGTTGCGTTAACGGCGGTTGCGGTGTCTGCAAGGTGCATATTGTTGAGGGCCAGTGCCGGTCCCTCGGCCCGATCAGCCGCGCACACATCACCGCCGAGGAGGAGTCTGCTGGCTACACCCTGGCTTGCCGTGTCGCCGCCGTCACCCCCGTTCGGCTGGAGGTGACAGGAAAATTTGAGAAGCCGTTCCGTAAAGGTTTTGCCAATCCGGCAAACACCTGATTTTTTTACTACCAGGAGACAACAATGGGCATTATGCGAATTGGTCACGTCAGCATCAAAGTGATGGACATGGCCGCTGCACTCAAGCACTATGAAAACGTGCTGGGCATGAAAAAGACGATGGAGGACAAACACGGCAATGTGTACCTCAAGTGCTGGGATGAATGGGACAAGTACTCCTTGATCTTGACGCCTTCAGATCAGGCTGGCCTCAACCACGTGGCCTACAAGGTCGAAAAAGACAGCGACCTTGTCGACTTGCAACAGAAAATTGAAGCCTACGGTATTTCCACCACCCTGCTCGAAGAAGGTGCGCTGCCGTCCACCGGGCGCCTGCTGCAGTTCAATTTGCCAAGCGGCCACGAAATGCGTCTGTATGCCATGAAGGAATATGTGGGTACCGAGGTCGGCACCACGAACCCGGACCCCTGGCCCGACAACATCAAGGGCGCGGGCGCGCATTGGCTCGACCATTGCCTGCTGATGTGCGAACTGAACCCGGAAACCGGTGTCAACAAAGTAGCAGAAAACACCAAGTTTTCGATGGAAGTGCTGGACTTTTTCCTGACCGAGCAAATCCTGGTTGGCCCGGATGGCGACATGCAGGCTGCCACCTGGCTGGCGCGCACCACCACGCCGCACGACATCGCTTTTGTCGGCGGGCCGCGCATGGGCTTGCACCACATTGCTTTCTTCCTGGACTCATGGAACGACATTCTGAAGTCGGCTGATGTGATGGCCAAGACCAAGACCCGGATCGATGTGGCACCTACCCGCCATGGCATCACCCGCGGCGAGACGATTTATTTCTTTGACCCGAGCGGTAACCGCAACGAGACGTTCGCCGGCCTGGGCTACCTGGCGCAGCGCGACCGGCCGGTGACCACCTGGGATGAGTCCCACTTGGGCAGCGGGATTTTTTATCACACCGGTGAGATGGTGCCGTCATTCACAGAGGTGTACACCTGATCAACTGAATGGCGCCATTCCGGCGCACGCCACCTCGCTGGGCATCTGCATCAAAGTCGCCGTGGTCGATGTGGGCGGCAACCTGGCGGTGGCTGGCCAGAGCATTGGCGGTATCGGTGAGGCCGCAACAGCGCATTTTGCCAACGACTTTCGCGACCGCAAGGCCTACCTGTGCGACCCGCCGATCATGATGGGAACCTCAAAAAAAGCAGCCATACCAAAAGGTATTGCAGCGCTCTTAATCGGTATTGGACAGTATTGAGATGGTTTCATAGGATCACCCCACCTTGACTTTGCTGCGTATTTTGCTCAGCAGCGGGGCACCACAATAACGAGGAGTAGACATGAATCACGGGTTAGAAATCAACGCCGGTCGTCGCACCGCCATCAAGACGCTGGCCGCCAGTGCCCTGCTGCAGGCCCCTTGGGTCCACGCCGCCAGCAACACCATCAAAATTGGCTACGTCAGCCCGCAGACCGGCCCGCTGGCGGTTTTTGCCGAACCGGATGCCTTCACCCTGGCCGAAATGAAAAAGGCGCTGGCGGGGGGCATCAAGGTGGGTGGCAAAACCTATGCCGTTGAATTTGTGGTCAAGGATTCGCAGTCCAACTCCAACCGTGCCGCCGAAGCTGCATCTGAACTGATCCTCAAGGACAAGGTCAACATCGTGGTGGCTGGCTCCACCCCCGCCACCACCAACCCGGTGGCCGACCAATGCGAACTCAATGGCGTGCCCTGCGTGACCAATGACACCCCTTGGCAACCGCATTTCTTCGGGCGCGGCGGTGATCCCAAAAAAGGCTTTGACTGGACTTACCACTTCTTCTGGGGCCTGGAGGACGTGATTGGTGTGTTCAGCAACCTGTGGCTCCAGGTGCCGACCAACAAGGTGGTGGGCGCCCTGTTCCCCAACGACTCCGACGGCAATGCCTGGGGCGACCCCAAGATGGGCTTTCCGCCGGTGCTGGCGCAAAAGGGTTTCAAGCTCATCGACAAGGGCCGTTTCCAGTCGCCCGCCGATGACTTCTCGGCCTACATTGCCGAGTTCAAGAAAAACAACGTGGAGATCGTGACTGGCGTGTTGCCGCCACCGGACTTTGCCAACTTCTGGTCGCAAGCGGCGCAGCAAGGCTTCAAGCCGAAGATCGTCACGGCCGCCAAGGCCACCGAGTTTCCGGCGGCCATTCAGTCCTTTGGCCCGCGTGCGGAAGGGCTCTCGGTGGAGGTCTGGTGGTCGCCCACGCACCCCTTCAGCTCCAGCCTCAATGGCCAGTCTTCGGCAGCCCTGGCGGCGGCCTACACCAAGGCCACGAGCCGTCCTTGGGCCATGCCGCTGGCATTCAAGCATTCGCTGTTTGAAGTGGCGGTGGACGCCCTCAAGCGTGCCGCCGACCTGAAACCCGAATCTATTCGCGATGCCCTGCGTGACACCAACCTGGCCACCATCGTCGGCCCGGTCAATTTCAAGAAGGGGCCGGTGCCCAACGTGGCCAAAACCCCGCTGGTCGGTGGTCAGTGGAAAAAAGCTGGCAAGGGCTTCGAACTGGTGGTGGTCGAGAACAGCCAGGCACCGATGGTGCCGGTTGGCGGCAAGCTCGACCTCCTCAAGTAAGCCACTTGGCATACCGCAGCAACACTTCATCATGCAACTGCTAGAACTCAACAGTGTCTCCAAATCTTACGGTGCCCTGAAGGTGACCGATGACCTGTCGTTTTCGCTTAAAAAAGGCGAAGCGCTGGGCATCATCGGCCCCAACGGCGCCGGCAAGACCACGCTGTTCAATCTGGTCACCGGTAATGTGCGCCCGGATGCCGGCACGGTCATGTTCAATGGCCGCGATGTCACCAGCGTGTCGGCCTCGGTGCGTTGTCACCTGGGTATGGGGCGCTCGTACCAGGTGCCGCACCCATTTGGTGGCATGACGGTGTTTGAGAATGTGCTGGTCGGGGCGACCTTCGGGGCTGGGCATTCCGAACATGAAGGCACCCCGGTGGCGCTGGATGCCCTCAAGCGCACCGGGCTGTTGGCCAAGGCCAACCGGCTGGCGGGCTCCTTGCCTTTGCTGGACCGCAAGCGGCTGGAGCTGGCGCGCGCGCTGGCGACGCAGCCGGATTTGTTGTTGCTCGATGAAATTGCCGGCGGCCTGACCGAACACGAGGTGGCGGCCCTGATCGAATCGATTCAGGCGATTCGTGCCGACGGCACCTCCATCATCTGGATCGAACACATCGTGCATGCCCTGGTGGCCGTGGTGGACCGTTTGCTGGTCATCAATTTCGGCCGCCTGTTGATGCAGGGCGAGCCAACGCAAGTGATGGCCAGCCCAGAAGTGCAAGAAATTTACCTTGGGATGGCCATCGAATGAGTTTGCTCGAAGCACAAGGCGTCACTGCGTTTTATGGCGACTTTCAGGCGCTGTACGGGATTGACCTGACCGTGGAGGAAGGTGAAACCGTCGCGGTAATTGGCTCCAACGGCGCTGGCAAGTCGTCATTTTTGCGCGCCCTGATCGGTCTGCAAGTGGCGGCGCGCGACAGCGTGCGGCTGGACGGCCAAGCCATCGGCGGGTTGCCGGCCCACCAGGTGGTCGGGCTCGGGTTGGCGCTGGTGCCTGAAGGGCGACGCCTGTTTCCCAGCCTGACGGTGGAGGAGAACCTTCTTATCGGTGCTTACGCCGGGCGCCCCGGCCCGTGGAATCTGGCGCGCCTGTATGCCCTGTTTCCAATTCTGGAAGAGCGGCGCCACAGCCCCGGCACGGCGCTTTCGGGCGGGCAGCAGCAGATGGTGGCGATTGGCCGTGCGCTGATGTCCAACCCGCGCTTGTTGCTGTGCGACGAGCTGTCGCTCGGGTTGGCGCCCATCATCATCCGCGACATTTACGCCGCGCTGCCGGGCATCAAGGCCGAAGGCACCTCGGTGCTGGTGGTGGAGCAGGACGTGGGTCAGGCGATGCGCGTGGCGGACCGGCTGTATTGTTTTCAGGAGGGGCGGGTGTCGCTGGCCGGGCGACCTGATGAACTCACGCGCGAACAGATTTCGCTCGCCTATTTCGGCATCTAGGCCAACAAAGGAATTAACTCGTGGCTGAATGGATTAACACTTTATTGCAGGGCGTTTTGCTCGGGGGGCTCTACTCCCTGTTTGCCACCGGGCTCGCCTTGTCTTTTGGCGTGATGCGCATGATCAACATCGCGCATGGCGACTTCGCCATCCTGGCCGCATTTGCCGCCATTGCAGTGGTCGAACCGCTGGGCCTGAGCCCGTGGATGACGCTGCTGGTGATCGTTCCCTTGATGGGCGGCTTTGGTTATGTGTTGCAGCGGCTGGTTTTGAACCGCACGCTCGGACACGACATCCTGCCGCCGCTGCTGGTCACCTTCGGCCTGTCCATCATGATTCAAAACCTGCTGCTGGTGAGCTTTTCGGCCGACACACGCAGCCTGAATGTGGGGGAACTCGGCACCGCCAGCGTGCTTTTGGGTGGCGATGTAGCGGTCGGCGTGTTGCCTTTGATCATCATGGCGGTGGCGGTGGGTGTGCTGGTCGGGCTGCAGTGGCTGTTTTCCGCCACCTCGCTGGGCCGGGCCTTTCGCGCCGCTTCTGATGACCGCGAGGCGGCCCAGCTGATGGGCATCAACAACCGCCACATTTACGGCGTGGCGATGGCGCTGGCGATGGCGATTGTGGCGATTGCCGGGATATTTCTGGCGATTCGCGCCAACATCAGCCCGGCCGACGGCCCGGCCCGGCTGCTCTATGCCTTTGAGGCCGTGATCATCGGCGGCCTCGGCTCCCTGTGGGGCACGCTGGCGGGGGGCGTGATTCTGGGCGTGGCCCAGTCGATTGGTCTCAAGGCCGACCCGGGCTGGGGCATTTTGGCCGGGCATCTGGCCTTTCTGGCGGTGCTGGTGGTACGCCCCAACGGCCTGTTTGCCCGCACCCGTGATCGTTGAACAAAACACATGATGAATTTACCTTTGCCCAAAATCGAACGCAACACCCGCGCCAGCCAAATGGGCTTGCTGCTGGCCGTGCTGCTGCTGCTGGCCGCCGTGAGCGCCCCGTGGTGGGCCGAGCGCTCCAGCCAGCGCCTGCTGACGGAATTTCTCTACACCCTGGCGCTGGCGCAAATGTGGAACCTGCTGGCCGGCTACGGCGGTTTGCTGTCGGTCGGGCAGCAGGCTTATATCGGACTCGGCGGCTACTGTCTGGTGGTGCTGGGCCTGCAATACGGCATCCATCCGTTCCTGATCGTGCCCCTGGCCGGGCTGGTGACGGCGCTGGTGGCGATTCCGACGGCGGCGGTGCTGTTTCGACTGCGCGGCGCGTACTTCGCGGTGGGCACCTGGGTGGTGGCAGAAGTGTTTCGTTTGCTGGTGGCCAACACGGCCAGTGTCGGCGGCGGCTCGGGCACCTCGATCACCAAAACCGTGAGCGGCATGCCCGCCTGGTGGCGCGAATCCACCACGCTCTGGATGGCGCTGGCGCTGGGCGCCGGCGCCACGCTGGCGGTCTACCTGCTGCTGCGCTCACGCCACGGACTGGCGCTGACCGCCGTGCGTGACAGCGAGCCAGCGGCCGAGAGCCTGGGCATTTCGGTGCCGCGCATGAAATGGTTTGTTTACCTGGTGTCGGCCGCCGGCTGCGGCATGGTGGGGGCGCTGATTTTCATCACCAAGCTGCGCATTGCACCGGAAGCGGCGTTCTCGATGGACTGGAGCGCCACCATGTTTTTTGTCGTCATCATCGGCGGTATCGGCACCATTGAAGGCCCGATCATCGGCACCGTCGTCTTCTTCTTCCTGCGCGAATACCTGAGCGACTTCGGCAGCTGGTACCTGATTGTGCTGGGGGCGGTGGCGGTGGCCTTCATGCTGTGGATGCCGCGCGGTATCTGGGGTTTTGTGGCGAGCCGGTTCGATTTGCACTTTTTCCCGGTCCAGCGCCGCATTCGGGGGCTTGACTGATGGAACTGCGGCACCTGAAATATTTCGCCACCCTGGCTGAAGAGTTGAACTTCAACCGGGCGGCAGCGCGTCTGCACATCTCGCAGCCACCTTTGACACGCCAGATGCAGCAATTGGAGGCCGAACTCGGCGCCACCCTGTTTGTGCGCCATCCCCGAGGCGTTGAGTTAACGGCTGCCGGCCTGGCGCTGCTGGACGATGCCCGGCGCATTCTCGGCATGGTCAATCAGGCCAAAGACCGGGCGGGCAAATCCGGCCGGGGCGAGATCGGTCGTCTGGACGTCGGCATCTATGGCTCGGCCATTCTCAACCACATTCCGCGCCTGTTGTTGCAGTTTCGCAGCCGCTACCCGGACGTTCAGATCGGACTGCATGAGCTGACCAAGGTCGAGCAGATTCAGGCCTTGCGGGAGAAGCGCCTGACGATCGGCTTCAACCGCCATGTCAGTGTCGAACCCGACATCATGGTGGAAACGGTGTACCTGGAGCCCCTGGTGGTCGCGCTGCCGAGCGCCCATCCGCTGGCGCAACACAAGAAGATCCGCATCAAGGCGCTCATGGATGAGCCCTTGATTCTTTACCCCAACAACACCCGGCCCGGTTTTGCCGACCATGTCATGGCGGTATTGCGCAATGAGGGGATTGCGCCGCGCGTGGTGCAAGAGGTCAAAGACGTGGTCACGGCCGTGGCGCTGGTGGGCAGTGGTTTTGGCCTCTGTGTGACGCCTGAAGCCGCCAGCAGCCTGCGCCTGCCGGGCGTGGTTTACCGGCCGATTGATGCCAATCCGCCACCCACCATCGACCTGGTCTGCCTGTACCGCCGCGACGATGACGCCCCCATCCTGGCCGCCTTTCTGGACACCGTGCGCAAGTTCCGTCCGCAAGCGCCCGAGGGACTGGTTTGAGATTGAAAGCACCACCATGCCCAGCCACACCATCACCTTAAGCGACGGCCAAAGCTACCGCTGCCCGGACAGCGAATCGCTGCTGCGCGGCATGGAAACCCTGGGCAAAAAAGGCATCCCGGTGGGCTGCCGCAACGGCGGCTGCGGTGTCTGCATGGTGCACGTGCTGGAAGGCACTTACGTGGCCCGCGCGATGAGCCGCGAGCATGTGTCGGAACAGGACGAGGCGGCCGGCCGGGTGCTGGCTTGCCGCGTGCGTCCCGGCAGTGACATGCAGCTCTGCGTCATCGGAAAAATGAAAAAAAGCGTCTGCCGGGCGGTTGAACCGTCGGACGTTCCCCCTCACTCAACCTGAAGAAAAACTGGAGACAACAAAATGGCGATAACAGGTGTTTTGCGACCGGGCCACGCCCAATTGCGCGTGCTCGACATGGATGAATCGGTCAAGTTTTATACCGATGTGATGGGCCTGGTGGAAACCGGTCGCGACGCGTCAGGCCGGGTTTATTTCAAGACCCGTGCCGAACGTGACCACAACAGCATCGTGCTGCGCCAGGCTGACCGTGCCGGGCTGGACTTTATTGGCTACAAGGTGCTCAACCAGGCCACCCTGGAAGACTTGGACAGCAAGCTCAAGGCTTACGGCGTGGTCACTGAGCGTATGCCTGCGGGTGACTTGCTGGAAACCGGTGAACGCGTGCGTTTTCAGATTCCGACCGGCCACACCATCGAGCTGTTCGCCGAAAAAACCGATGTCGGCAACGGCATGACCTACAACGACCCCGAGGTTGATGTCATCGACGGCAAGGGCATCCGCCCGATCCGTATGGACCACGCGCTGCTCTACGGTGGCGACATTGATGGCGCGCGCAAACTGTTTGAAGAGGTGCTGGGGTTCAATCTGGTGGAACGCGTCAAGCTTGAAGACGGCGCCACCGATCTGGCCATCTGGCTGACCTGCAGCACCAAGGCGCACGACCTGGCCATGGTGCGCCATAGCGAAGACGGCAAGCTGCACCATGTGGCCTTCCAGTTGGCCAGCTGGGAGCAGGTGCTGCGTGCGGCTGACATCATGAGCATCAACCGCGTCTCGATTGACATCGGCCCAACGCGCCACGGCATCACCCAGGGCACCACCATCTATTTCTTTGACCCGTCAGGCAACCGGCTGGAAACCTTCTGTGGCGGCTACGACCACTACCCGGACAACCACCCCATCACCTGGAGCTGGGAGCATGTGGGCCGCGGCATTTTCTACCACGACCGCAAGCTCAACGAAGCCTTCCTGAGCGTATTGACCTGATCCATTGATGCCTTGAATTTCTGGCCGAACCGGCGCTTTGTCCTGGCCCATGGCGGTGTTCGGCGCAGTGGTTCAACACACGACACAAACGTCTTTTTTCGTCCAACACAACCTATTGCTTCTTTATGAAAACATTTTCTGGTTTTGCGCTTGCCGCCACACTGTCGGCGGCCAGCTTTTTCACCCACGCGGGCGGCCATTACGTGCCCGGCGTGGAAGGCATGCAGGGCGCCAGCGTGCCACCCCCCGGCATGTATTACCTGGGCTACCTGGTGAACTACAGCATTGATGAGTTGCGCGCGCCGGGCAGCAGCAACACCGTGCCACTGAGCAACACCGGCACCGTCAGCGCGCTGGCCAACCGGCTGGTCTATATCACCGGCACCAAGTTATTGGGCGCCGACTACGGCATGGAAGCCATCGTGCCGGTGCTGCGCAAGTCGCTCAACTTCAACGCGCCGGGTATTTCTGAGTCCAGTTCTGGCGTTGCTGATGTCTACCTGGGACCGCTGGTGCTGGGTTGGCATGGTGGCAACTGGGACGCGGTCGCGGCGGCCGGCCTCTGGCTGGACAACGCCAGCAATGACAAGCCGTCGTCACCCGGCAATGGGTACAGATCCACCATGCTGACTGGCGGTGGCACTTATTATTTTGACGCGGCGAAAAGCTGGACCGGTTCTGCCCTGCTTCGCTACGAGATGAATTCCACCCAAAGCAACGATTTCAAACCTGGCAACCAGCTCACGATGGAGTGGGGTTTTGGCAAATCACTCGGGGCGGTGCAAGTCGGTCTGGTGGGTTACGACCAATGGCAAACCAGCAACGACTCAGGTCCTGGCGCAACCGGCGACCACGCCGAGCGCCACGCCATCGGTGCCGAGGTGGTCTACCCGCTCATGAAGGAGGCGGGCGTCATGCTGAAAGCCGCTTATTACGACGAGTATTCAGCCAAGGGCGGCTCCAACCCTCAGGCTAAAGGCTCGACCTTGCGGTTCACCTTCATCAAGGCTTTTTAAGCTCAGTCTGTCATGACACCTCCTGAAACTGCTGCGGTCTCGCGCAGCGTGGCACAGCAAGTGATTGATGCCATGGCGGCGTCTGATGCGGTGCGTGCCGCGGTGGTGCATGCCGCCGCGCTGGGCATTCGTATCAACGTGGCGGTGGTTGATGTGGGCGGCAACCTGGCGGCGTTTTTGCGCATGCCGGGTGCCTTTTTGCATTCGATCGACATCGCCATCGACAAGGCCTACACCGCCGCCAGCTTTGGCCGGCCGACCAGCCAGTGGCATGCGGCGCTGCAGCAGCACTCTGACGCGGTGCGCGAAGGCATTGTGCGCAGGCCGCGTTTTGTCGGCTTTGGTGGCGGCTTGCCCATCGTTGAAGCTGGCCAGCGTATTGGTGGCATCGGTGTGTCAGGCGGCTCCGAAGAACAGGACGAAGCCTGTGCGCAAGCCGGGCTGGCTGCGATTGGTTTGAGTAGCTAACTTTCCTGGCCCCCGGCGGCAACGCCCCGGGCCATGAAAGTTATTTATCGTTAACGGCGCAGGCGGGAGCCCACGCGCCACTTTTGGAAGAAATCATGAAAGACATCAAGAACTTCATCAACGGTGAATACGTCACCAACGTCAGCGGCAAAACGTATGAGAAACGCAACCCGGTGGACAACTCGCTGATCGGCATGGTCCATGAAGCCGGTAGCCCCGAGGTGGATGCGGCCGTGGCCGCCGCCCGTGCCGCATTGCAAGGCCCGTGGGGCAAGCTGTCAGTGGTCGACCGCTGCGCCATGCTCGACGGTGTGGTGGCCGAGATCAACCACCGTTTTGACGACTTTTTGCAGGCCGAAGTGGCCGACACCGGCAAACCCGCGCACCTGGCATCCCACATCGACATTCCGCGCGGTGCCGCCAACTTCAAGATCTTCACCGACACCATCAAGAACGTGTCGACCGAATCCTTCGAGATGCGCACCCCCGACGGCAAAACCGCGCGCAGCTACGGCGTGCGCACGCCGCGCGGTGTCATTGCCATCATCTGCCCGTGGAACCTGCCGCTGTTGCTGATGACCTGGAAATGCGGCCCGGCGCTGGCCTGTGGCAACACCGTGGTGGTGAAACCCTCGGAGGCCACACCCAGCACCGCCACGCTGCTGGGCGAAGTCATGAACAAGGTCGGCGTGCCGCCCGGCGTCTACAACGTGGTGAACGGTTTTGGCATGGATTCGGCCGGTGCCTTTCTTACCGCGCATCAAGGGGTGAACGGCATCACCTTCACCGGTGAAACCAAAACCGGCACCGCCATCATGAAAGCCGGTGCCGACGGCATCCGACCGGTGTCGCTGGAACTCGGTGGCAAAAATGCGGCGGTGGTGTTTGCCGACTGCGACCTTGACAACGCCGTCAACACCGTGACCCGCTCGGTGTTTGAGAACGCCGGCCAGGTCTGCCTGGGCACCGAACGGGTTTATGTGGAGCGCCCGATTTTTGACAAGTTCGTGGCCGCCCTCAAAGTCAAGGCTGAAACCATGAAACCCGGTCGCCCGTTTGACCATGACACCAAAATTGGCCCGCTGGTCAGCAAGATTCACCAGAAAAAGGTGCTGTCGTACTACGCCAAAGCCAAGGAAGAAGGCGCCAACATTGTTTTTGGCGGTGGTGTGCCTGACATGCCCGATGACTTGAAAGACGGCTGCTGGGTGCAACCGACCATCTGGACCGGCCTGCCGGAAACCTCCACTGTGGTGCGCGAAGAAATCTTTGGCCCGTGCTGCCACATCCAGCCCTTTGACACTGAAGAAGAAGCGGTGCGCATGGCCAATGCCACCAAGTACGGCCTGGCGACTTCCATCTACACGCAGGACATCAGCCGCGCCAGCCGCCTGGCGGCGCAGATTGAAGTCGGTTTGTGCTGGATCAACAGCTGGTTTCTGCGCGACCTGCGCACACCGTTTGGCGGCTCCAAGCAGTCCGGCATCGGGCGTGAAGGCGGTCTGCATTCGCTGGAGTTCTACACCGAGTTGCGCAACGTGATGGTCAAGTATTGAAGGACAGCACCATGACTCAGAATCCTGAAATCGGCCAATCCATTGTGGCCAATGGCATTACCACCAACTACCACGACGTCGGCGCGGGTTTCCCGGTGTTGCTGATCCACGGCTCCGGCCCGGGTGTCAGCGCCTGGGCCAACTGGCGCTTAACCATTCCGGCGTTGGCCGCCGGGCGCCGGGTGATTGCACCCGACATGGTGGGTTTTGGTTATAGCGAGCGCCCGGCCGGTATCCAGTACAACATGGCCACCTGGGTGGCGCAGGCCGTGGGTCTGTTGGATGCCCTGGGCATTGAACAAGCTGACCTGGTGGGCAACTCGTTTGGCGGCGGCCTGGCCTTGGCGCTGGCCATAACCCACCCCAAGCGGGTGCGGCGACTGGTGCTGATGGGCGCGGCCGGGGTGTCGTTCCCGATCACGCCCGGGCTGGATGCGGTGTGGGGCTACCAGCCCTCGATTGCCAATATGCGCAAGTTGCTCGACATCTTCGCTTTTGACCGCTCGCTGATGAGTGATGAACTGGTCGAACTGCGTTTTAAGGCCAGCATCCAGCCCGGCTTTCAGGAAGCGTTTGCGAGCATGTTCCCGGCGCCACGGCAAAACGGCGTGGAGTCGCTGGCCAGCCGCGAAGAAGACATTCGTGCGCTACCGCATGAGACCCTGGTGGTCCACGGCCGCGAAGACCAGGTGATTCCCCTGGCCAACTCGCTCACGCTGGCGCAATGGATCAACCGCGCGCAGTTGCATGTGTTTGGCCGCTGCGGCCACTGGACACAGATTGAGCACGCGGCACGTTTTGCCCAACTGGTGGCCAACTTTTTGGCCGAAGCGGACGTGCAGAAGGTTTGAGCATCGCCCTGAATTACTGTTGTTTTAATAGCTACTTGCGCTTATTTAATAAGGGCTAGAGGCTTAAAACATATAAATAAATCTCACTATTACCCACCCACACAGGACTAAATTACCTATGGACGCCAAACTGATCGAAACCCTGGGCGACGAGTTGTACCAGGCCATGACGACCCAAACCGTGGTTGACCCGCTCACCACGCGCCACCCCGACATCACCATCGAGAACGCGTACCACATCCAGCAGCGCATGTTGTCACGCCGCCTGAGCGCGGGCGAACGCGTGGTGGGCAAAAAAATCGGCGTCACCTCGGCGGCGGTGATGAACATGCTGGGCGTCTACCAGCCCGACTTTGGCTACCTGCTCGACGGCATGATTTACAACGAAGGCCAGTCAATTGACATGGCCACGCTGATTCAGCCCAAGGCCGAAGGCGAGATTGCCTTCATCCTCAAAAAAGACCTGATGGGCCCCGGCATCAGCAACGCCGATGTGCTGGCTGCCACCGAGTGTGTGATGCCGTGTTTTGAGATTGTCGACAGCCGCATCCGCGACTGGAAGATCAAAATTCAGGACACCGTGGCCGACAACGCCTCTTGCGGCGTGTTTGTTCTGGGCGACCGCGCCGTCGACCCGCGCCGCATTGACCTGTCCACCTGCGGCATGGTGCTGGAGAAAAACGGCGAAATCATTGGCACCGGCGCCGGAGCGGCCGCTTTAGGTTCGCCGGTGAACGCCGTCACCTGGCTGGTCAACACCCTGGGCCGACTGGGCATTGGTGTGAAAGCCGGTGAAGTGATTCTGTCGGGCGCACTGGCGGCCATGTCACCAGCCAAGGCCGGTGACAACTTCCGCGTGTCGATTGGCGGCCTGGGCAGCTGTTCGGTGCGCTTCGCCTGAACGCGCCAGAGTCGATATGGCCACAGCCGTTCCCCATGCTGCCAGCGCTGTCACCGTGCTGGTGTCGCGCCGCGTCAAGCCGGGTCACGAAACCGCTTTTGAGCAGGCGTCCGAGGCGATGACCGCCGCCGCACGGCCGTTCCCGGGTTACCTGGGCGGCCAGCTGGTGCACCCGGACGCGCAGGCCGACGACGAGGACAGCAACTTGTACCACACGGTGTTTGCCTTTGACACGGCCGAACACCTACAAGCCTGGCAAACCTCAGCCGAGCGCGCCCGGCACCTGCAGGCGATTGCGCCGCACACGCTGGGCAGCACCAAACTGCGTGAGGTCAGCGGCCTGGGCCACTGGTTTACCCCGCCCGCAGGCGCCGCGCACCAGCCGCCACCGCGCTGGAAAGTGGCCGTGGTCACCTGGCTGGGCATCTTTCCCACGGTGTATTTTTTGTTCCTGACCGTGGCGCCGCTGCTGGCCAACTGGCCGCTGCTGCCGCGTGTGATGGTCCTCACCCTGCTGGTGGTGCTGCTCATGACCTGGGTGGTGGCCCCGCGCCTGACCACCTGGCTGAAACCCTTTTTGTTTGCGCCTGCGCGCAACACCACCTGACAAGGAATCTGAATGGATTTATTACTCAATGGCAAACGTGCCCTGGTAACCGGCTCCACGTCCGACATTGGCTGGGCCAGCGCCCGTGAGCTGGCGGCCGAGGGCGCGCACGTCATCCTCAACGGCCGTGACCCGGCCCGCCTGGCCTGCGCCGTGGCACGCCTGCAGGCTGAGTTGCCGCATGCTTCGGTCGACGGTGTGGCGGCTGACCTGGCAACGCCCGCCGGTTGCCAGCAGTTGCTGACCGCAGCAGGTGAGCTCGACATTCTGGTCAACAACCTGGGCACCTTCGAGCCCAAGGCTTTTGAGCAGATCAGCGACGCCGACTGGACGCGCTTTTTTGAGGTCAATGTGATGAGCGGCGTGCGCCTGGCGCGGCATCACCTGGCTGGCATGAAAGCGCGCGGTTGGGGCCGCATTGTGTTTGTCTCCAGCGAATCGGGCATTTGCCCGCCCGGCGACATGGTGCATTACGGCATGAGCAAGTCGGCCCAGCTGTCGGTGTCGCGCGGGCTGGCCGAGACCTGTGCCGGTACCGGTGTCACCGTCAACAGCGTGTTGCCGGGCCCTACCCGTACCGAAGGCGTGGGCGCGTTTTTTGCCACGCTGGCGCGCGAGGCCGGCCAGACGCTGGAACAGACTGAGCGTGACTTTTTCAAATCGGGTCGCCCGACCTCGCTGCTGCAGCGCTTCATTGAGCCCGCTGAGGTGGCCGCCATGGTGGCCTATGTGTGCAGCCCGCGTTCGGCCGCCACCAACGGCGCTGCGCTGCGCGTGGACGGCGGCGTGGTGCGCTCTCTTATTTAATGTCAACTGATGGAGTTTTTATGAAAAAAATCAAATGCGCCCTGATCGGGCCCGGCAACATTGGCACCGACCTGCTGGCCAAATTACAACGCAGCGCGGTGTTGGAGCCGGTCTGGATGGTCGGCATCGACCCCAATTCCGACGGCCTCAAACGCGCCCGTGAGATGGGCATCAAAACCACTGCCGAAGGTGTCGACGGCCTGATTCCCCACATGGTGTCCGATGGTGTGCAAATTGTGTTTGATGCCACCAGCGCCTATGTACACGCCGAAAATAGCCGCAAAGTCAACGCCCTCGGTGCGTTGATGATCGACCTGACGCCAGCGGCCATCGGCCCTTTCTGCGTGCCACCGGTCAACCTGATCGAACATGTGGGCAAGGGCGAGATGAACGTCAACATGGTCACCTGCGGTGGCCAGGCGACGATTCCGATGGTGGCAGCGGTGAGCCGGGTGCAACCCGTGGCCTACGGCGAAATTGTCGCCACGGTGTCGAGCAAGTCGGCCGGCCCCGGCACGCGCAAGAACATCGACGAATTCACCCGCACAACCGCCAGCGCGGTCGAGAAAGTGGGTGGTGCACGAAGGGGCAAGGCCATCATCATCCTGAACCCGGCCGAGCCGCCGCTGATCATGCGTGACACCGTGCATTGCCTGACTGAGACCGAGCCCGATCAGGTCAAGATCACCGAATCGATCCACACCATGATCAAGGAAGTGCAAAAGTACGTGCCCGGCTACAAGCTGGTCAACGGCCCGGTGTTTGACGGCAAGCGTGTGTCGGTCTTTCTCGAAGTGGAAGGCCTGGGCGACTACCTGCCCAAATACGCGGGCAACCTCGACATCATGACGGCAGCCGCCGCCCGCACGGCCGAGATGTTTGCCGAAGAAATCATCGCCGGCCGCTTGACGCTCAAACCCACCGCCGCCTGAACCGCCAAGGAGAAAACACCATGACACAAGCCAACAAAATCACTCTGCATGACATGACCTTGCGCGACGGCATGCACCCCAAGCGCCATTTGATGACGCTGGATCAGATGAAAAGCATCGCCTGCGGCCTGGACGCCGCCGGCATTCCACTGATCGAAGTCACCCACGGCGACGGCCTGGGCGGCTCTTCCGTCAACTACGGTTTCCCGGCGCATACCGACGAGGCGTACCTGGGCGCGGTGATCCCGCTGATGAAGCAAGCCAAGGTGTCGGCGCTGCTGTTGCCCGGCATTGGCACCGTCGACCATTTGCTGATGGCCAAAGACCTGGGCGTAAGCACCATCCGTGTCGCCACGCATTGCACCGAAGCCGATGTGTCAGAGCAGCACATCACCAAGGCGCGTGCGCTGGGCATGGACACCGTGGGTTTTCTGATGATGGCGCACATGGCCAGTGCCGAAAAGCTGGTCAGTCAGGCCAAGCTGATGGAAGGTTACGGTGCCAACTGCATCTACGTGACCGACTCGGCCGGCCACATGCTGCCCAAGGATGTGAAAGAAAAACTGAACGCCGTGCGCCAGGCGCTGAAACCCGAGACCGAATTGGGCTTTCACGGCCACCACAACCTGGCCATGGGTGTGGCCAACTCGCTGGCGGCGATTGAAGTCGGCGCCAACCGCATTGATGCCGCCGCGGCGGGCCTGGGCGCCGGTGCCGGCAACACGCCGATGGAAGTGCTGGTTTCGGTGCTGGACCTGATGGGCGTTGCCACCGGGGTCGATGTGTACAAGATTCAGGACGTGGCTGAAGACCTGGTGGTGCCGATCATGGACTTTCCGATCCGCATCGACCGCGACGCCTTGACGCTGGGTTACGCCGGGGTCTATGGCAGCTTCTTACTGTTTGCCAAACGCGCCGAAAAGAAATATGGCGTGAGCGCCCGCGATATTCTGGTCGAAATGGGCCGCCGCGGCATGGTCGGCGGTCAAGAAGACATGATCGAAGACACCGCCATGACGCTGGCCCGCGCCCGCGCCAAGGCTTGAGAGAAACCAGCAGAGCACCCCATTTTTATGCTTGTCATTGCCGACTTGATCCGCAATCCATGACGCTGAATTCATGGATGGCGGGTCGGAGCCCGCAATGACAGCCAATGTTGCAAGGAACACCATGAAACTCGATACATACACCATCAACGCCCTGGCTGACCGGCTCGAAAACTGCCAACTCACCCAGACCGACACCACCAAAATCACCGACGACCACCCCGACATGGATTGGGATGACGCCTACGCCATTCAGAACGAACTGCGCCGTCGCAAGCTGGCGCAGGGGCGCACCATCGTTGGCCTGAAAGCCGGGCTAACCTCGCACGCCAAGATGAAGCAAATGGGCGTCAGCACCCCGGTGTTTGGCTTCATAACCGACGACTATGTGGTGGCGGACGGCGGCGAGTGCCGGTTAAGCGAACTGATCCATCCCAAGGTCGAGCCCGAAATTGCCTTCGTCACCAAAGCCGAGTTGCGCGGCCCCGGCTGCCATATTGGCACCGTGCTGGCGGCCACCGACTTTGTCATGCCCGGCATTGAAGTGATTGACAGCCGCTACCGAGATTTCAAGTTTGACCTGAAAAGCGTGGTGGCCGACAACACCTCGGCGGCGCGCTTCGTTGTTGGCGGCCAGCCCATGAACGCGCGCGACTGCGACCTGCGCACCGTGGGCGTGGTGATGGAAAAGAACGGCATCCCCGTGGCCTTTGGTGCCGGTGCGGCCGTGATGGGCCACCCGGCCGCCGCCATTGCGGCACTGGCCAACCTGCTCGGCGCGCGCGGTGAATGTATTCCGGCGGGCACACTGATTTTGTCCGGCGGCATCACCGAAGCGGTGGCGGTGCAAGCTGGTGACAACATCACCCTGCGTGTGCAGGGCATGGGCAGCACCAGCATCCGTTTTGTGTAAGCTCAAATTTCCAGGAGAAACACCATGCCATTTGCCCAGATTTACATGATTGAAGGCCGCACCGAAGAACAAAAACGCGCCGTGATTGAGAAAGTCAGCGCCGCCCTGGTCGAAGCCACCGGCACCCCACTTGCCAACGTGCGCGTCTGGATTCATGACGTGCCGAAGGAAAACTGGGGGATTGCGGGGGTGAGTGCGAAGGACTTGGGGCGCTAGGCACAAAGCTTGCATCACTGCGGTCGTCCGTACGGAGGCACCAACCCATGGGTATTACTGCGCGCCAACTCGCCGCCGACATGAACGTGCCGCCCAGCCGCATCAGCGACATCGTGAACGGTGCGCGCTCCATCACGGCAGACACGGCGCTACGGCTGGGCCTGTTTTTCAGCATGAAGCCGCGTTACTGGTTGAATTTGCAGACCGAGTACGACATGCGCACGGTAACGCAACAAACCCTGGCCAAAATAGCGCCCCGCATCCGGGTGTACCAGCCTGCCGAAGCTTGAGGCACTCCCCTCAATCTGTTTTTGCCCGCAAAAGCGAGTGAAGAGCTCACCTTGCGCTGCGTGTTAGCATATTGGTGCTTTAACACCAATATGAGGCATCATCATGAGCCGTTTAACCATCACGCTTTCAGAGTCGCGCTATCGGGCGTTGAAGGAAGCTGCCGCACAGCGCCATAAAACAATTGGCCAGTTGATTGACGAAAGTCTTGACTTTTATGGAATCAAGTCGCGCGAGCAAGCGCAGGACCTGGTACGCCGGGCGCGTGAGCGCAGTCAATTGAGTGAGGATCAGGCGCTGGCAATCGCGCTGGAAGCGCAACACGATGTGCGCCACGCGTTGTGAGCCCGGTCTTCATCGTCGACACCAATGTGGTGGTGTCTGGCTTGATCACGTCAAACCCTGATTCACCTGTTGCCGCTGTTCTGGACGGCATGCTGAGCGCAGCGTTTGTGTTCGCGGTTTCCGAGATGTTGCTAGCCGAATACCGAGCGGTGCTACTGCGGCCACATTTAAAAAATCTGCACGGTTTGTCACCGGCAGAAATTGATGCAATTTTGCTTGAGCTGGCCCAGCATGCCATTGTGCTGAAGACACCAGAAGATCAAATGCAAGCCAGCGCCCCTGACCCGGGGGACCAGTTCCTTTGGAATCTATTGGCCAGTCATGCTGACCTGCTGCTGGTCACCGGCGACAAGTTATTGCTGCAGGACCCGGCTATGGCAACGCGCGTCATCACGCCGCAGGCATTGATTTCGAAGTGCTTACATTGACATTGAGGTGCACCGGCGTGTCGGTCCCGGTCGCCCTAGTCGGTCTTGGCCCCGCTCTCAAACCACTGCTTGATCACCATGCGCTCGGCCTCCGAGATGCCAGTGGTATTGGTCATGGGCATGATTTTGCTGATCACCACCTGCTGGTACATGTTTTGTGCATGAAGCTTGACGTTGGCGGGGGAGTCCAGCCGCACATTTTTCATCTGCACTTGCGCGCCGTGGCACAGGTAGCAGCGTTGCGCCAGGATGGGCTGCAGCGTGGCATAACCGATGGCGCCGCCCACGCTGGTGTCTACCGCATCAGCGGCGGTGGCCGGTGTTGGCCCGGCTGGCTCGGGTGCCAGCCAGAGCATCATGGCCACAATCACCGCCACGCCGACCCCTGCGTAGGGCAAGGGGTTGCCATTGCGGCCCAGCTTGTAGCCGTGGCGCATGACAAAAAACTGGCGGATGGCGGCCCCGGCAAACATCATGGCGATCAGCACCAGCCAGTTTTGCGGGTGCGTGTAGGTAAAGCTGTAGTGGCCGCTGAGCATGGCAAACAACACCGGCAGCGTAAAGTAGGTGTTGTGCACACTGCGCTGCTTGCCACGAATACCGTGGATTGGGTCCACCGGCGCACCGGCCTTGATGGCTGCCACCATTTTGCGTTGACCCGGAATGATCCAGTGCGCCACATTGGCGCTCATGCTGGTGGCCAGCATGGCGCCCACCAGCAAAAAGGCAGCGCGGCCGGCAAACCAGTGGCAGGCCAACCAGCTCGCCACACAAACCAGCACCAACACCAGGGCACCCACGATCGCGTCACCGCTTTTGCGTTGCCCATACCGGCGGCAAATCAGGTCATACAACAGCCAGAACACCACCAAAAACAAAATCGCCACGGTGACGGCCTGCCACGGTGCCCAGTCCATTTTTGACTTGTCGATCAGGTAGGTGCCCGCGCTCCACAGGTAGGACACGGTGAACAGCGCAAAGCCGGTGAGCCAGGTGCTGTAGCTTTCCCAATAAAACCAGTGCAGATGCTTGGGCAGCTGCGGCGGCTTGACGGCAAATTTGACCGGGTGATAGAACCCGCCGCCGTGCACCGCCCACAGTTCGCCACTAACACCCTGTTTCTTCAGGTCTTCATCTTCGGGCGGGGTCAGGCTGCTGTCCAGAAAGACAAAATAAAACGAGGAACCAATCCAGGCGATGGCCGTGATCACGTGCGTCCAGCGCAGCAGCAGGTTGAGCCAATCCAAAATATAACTTTCCATCATGCGTCCTTGGTTACTTCGCTCTGGTCGGAGAGAGTTGGTGTATTCAGTTGCAAGAGTTGTGCCGCCACCGCCACCGCAATCACTTCGGGCGCCTTGCCGGCAATGCCCGGCACACCAATCGGGCAGGTCACTTGGGCCAGTTCCGAGGCGCTGAAGCCGCGCTCGACCAGGCGATGGCTGAAGGTGGCCCATTTGCTGCGGCTGCCGATCAGGCCAATGAAAGGCAAATCGCCGCGTGAACGCTGGCGCAGCAGACAGGCTGCCACCACATCCAGGTCTTCGGCATGGCTGAAGCTCATGATCAGCACCCGGGAGTCAGGCGCCAGCCCGGCCACGGCACGCTGCACCGGCTCGGAATGCTCGGCATGAACGTTGGCGGGCAGGGTGTCAGGAAAAATCCCGTCGCGGCTGTCAAACCAATGCACCAAAAACGGCAAATGGCCCAGCACCTGCACCAGCGCAGCGGCCACATGACCACCACCAAACAGGGTCACGGGCGGCCACAACGCCTGCTGTGCCGCAAAGTGCTGGCGCAAGCGCGGCAGGTCCGACGCGCTGACGGGCTCAAATTGCAGCATGACCTCGCCGCCACAACACTGTCCCAATGACGGCCCCAAGGCATAACGCCGGGTGCTCGGCCCGGATGGCTGGCTTAATAGTCGCCGCGCCTGGTTAATGGCTTGCCACTCCAGATGGCCGCCGCCAATACTGCCCACGGAGGTGTCAGCAAACACCGCCATCCAGGCGCCAGCGTCCCGCGGCACCGAGCCGCGATGCGCCTGCACGGTGACCCAAACCGCCTGTTGCGAGCCCAAAAGGCGTAAAAATTGCGCTTTGGCCATCACAATTGATTACCTTTTAGGTCAAACCCGGGCGACAAACAGCACTTTTTGAGGCACATTACAGGTTTGCCAGTGGCAGGCAAAAGCAGATCGCGCAAAACATCATATTTCCAGAGACACCCTATGAACATATTTGCCCCATTACGCTTCAAGCAGATACCGTTGCGCCTGGTGGCCGGCGCGGCTGTGATTTTGGCTGGATGTACTTCGACACCCTTGCCCCCGCCCGCGCCCTTGCCAGTGCCCCCGCCCCCCCCACCCGCCCCGGTGGTGGTAGCCCCCCCGCCCGTGGCTGTGCCCTCGTATGTCTCTGCTGCCGTGACCCCGCTGGCTTACCGGCGCGATGCAGCCCATCACCTGTATGAGCGCAATATGCGCCGGGTTTACCGCGGCAAAATGCCGCCCCTGCTCTATGCCGTGGGGGTGTTGCAGGTGGAGGTAGATGGCATGGGCCATGTGACCAGCACCAGTTGGATGCGTGCCCCGAAACATGCGCCTGAGGTGATGGCCGAGATTGAGCGTACCGTGCGCCTGGCCGAGCCCTACCCCGCCCCTGTGCGCATGGGCCGGGTCACCTACACCGACACCTGGCTCTGGCACAAAAGCGGCCTGTTCCAGTTGGATACATTGACCGAAGGACAGTTGTAAGAGGCGCGTTATGGGGTCGACTTCATTTGGCTTTGTAGGGTCGACTTCAGTCGGCCTGGCAGGTGCAAGTCTGCCCCACAAATACAGAAACAACTCCACCTCACGACCCCCGATAAGTTGAATAGCTCCACGGGCTGACCAGCAGCGGCACGTGGTAATGCTGCTCGGGGGTGGCCACGCCGAAGTCCAGACACACCTGGTTCAAGAAATTAGGCTCTGGCAAGGCCACGCCACAGGCCTTGAAATACGCCGCCACATCGAACACCAGCCGGTAGCTGCCGCGCTGCAATTCGGTTGCGTCCAGCAGCAGCCCGCCGGGGTTGCGGCCGTCCTGGTTCAGCACGAACTGCTTGAGCAGCCTCAAGGCGTCACCCTCCGTGGCGTACAAAGTCACCCGCATGCCGGCTGCCGGCGTGCCGTGCATGGTGTCCAAAACATGCGTACTCAGTCCCATGGTGAAGCCCTCAAAAATTTGATCAAAGTGTATACACTGCAATGCAGTCAGCCACCGTCTTCGCCCAAATTCATGAGCCACTACAACAGCACTCTGCCCTACCCGCGCGACCTCAAGGGCTACGGCCCCACGCCACCCCATGCCCGCTGGCCGAATCAGGCCCGCATTGCAGTGCAATTTGTCCTGAACTATGAAGAAGGTGGCGAGAACTGCGTGCTGCACGGCGATGCAGGTTCAGAGCAATTTTTGTCCGAGATGGCTAACCCGGCCAGCTACCCGGATCGCCACATCAGCATGGAAGGCATTTACGAATACGGCGCACGTGCCGGCGTGTGGCGTATTTTGCGCGAGTTCGAGCAGCGCGGCCTGCCACTCACAGTGTTTGGTGTCAGCATGGCGCTGGCGCGTTACCCCGAACTGGTGCAGGCCTGCCAACAATTGGGCCATGAGATCGCCTGCCATGGCTGGCGCTGGATTCACTACCAGAACCTGCCCGAAGCGGTGGAGCGCGAGCACATGGCGCGTGGCATGGAGATACTGACAGAGCTGATGGGTACCCGGCCGCTGGGCTGGTACACCGGGCGCGACAGCCCCAACACGCGCCGACTGGTGGCCGACTACGGCGGTTTTGACTACGACAGCGACTATTACGGCGACGACCTGCCGTTCTGGATGGAAGTGGCAAAAACCAGCGGCGAGGTGGTGCCGCAACTGATCGTGCCCTACACGCTGGACTGCAACGACATGCGTTTTGCACTGCCGCAGGGCTACGCCTACGCCGACCCGTTTTTTCAGTACCTGAAGGACACGTTCGACGCGCTGTATGCCGAGGGCGACCCTGCCGGACTGGATGCCCCAAAGATGATGAGTGTGGGCATGCACTGCCGCCTGCTGGGTCGTCCGGGGCGCATTGTGGCGTTGCAGCGGTTTCTGGACTATATCGGCCAACACGATCGGGTTTGGATCTGCAGGCGGATTGACATTGCTCGGCATTGGCGAGACATGTGGCCGTATCAAGCCACAGCCCAGCGTTCGGATTAGCCCGTCTACTTTGATTGTTTTGATTGCTTTGATGAAAGATTGGGTCACGTGGCTGCTTTTAATTAGGCACTGCACTTCTTCGACCAGGGAAGGGAGAAAAGTCACATCAACAAACATTCACTTTATTTGACGAAAGGAGCCTTATGTCGATGAGCCTGGACCAACTCAATGGCGCTACCGACCATGACGCATTAACTTTGCTCGACGGCCTGTACGAACACTCGCCCTGGATCGCCAAAATGACGCTTGCGCAGCGGCCGTTTGTGTCGCTGCCCCAGCTCAAATTTGTCCTGGCACAGGTGGTCAGCGAGGCACCGCGCGAGGCCCAGCTTGGTCTGATCCGCGCCCACCCGGAGCTGGCGGGCAAGGCCATGGTGAGCCAGAACCTGACGGCCGAGTCGACCGTTGAGCAAAACAAGGCCGGGTTGACGCACTGCAGCGCCGATGAATTTGCCCGACTGCAACAGCTCAACGCCGACTACAACGCCAAATTTGGCTGGCCCTTCATTCTGGCGGTACGTGGCCCGCGCGGCCTGGGCCTGAGCCGGGCCGAGATCATTGCCACGTTTGAACGGCGCCTGCACGGCCACCCCGACTTCGAGTTGCAGGAATGCCTGCGCAACATCCACCGCATCGCCGAGATTCGCCTCAACGACAAGTTTGGCGTCAGCCCCGACCTGGGTGACCGGGTGTGGGACTGGCAGGAACAACTGAGCCACTATTCAGAGGCGCCGGATCAACTCACCGTGACCTACCTGACCGACGCGCACCGCGCCTGTGCCGCCTTCATCCAGGCGCAGATGCAGGCCTGCGGCTTTGACAGTGTGGGCATGGACGCGGTGGGCAATGTGGTGGGGCGCTATGAGGCCATGACAACAGGCAAAACCCTGCTCACCGGCAGCCACTATGACACCGTGCGCAACGGTGGCAAATACGACGGTCGCCTTGGTATTTTTGTGCCCATGGCCTGCGTGCGTGAGCTGCACCGTGCGGGCAAACGCTTGCCCTTCGCGATTGAAGTGGTGGCCTTTGCCGAAGAAGAAGGCCAGCGTTTCAAGGCCACCTTTCTGGGCTCGGGCGCGCTCACCGGCGACTTCAACCCGGTCTGGCTCGACCAGTTGGATGCCGACGGGGTGTCGATGCGCGCTGCCATGCAACAGGCGGGCCTGTGCCCGGACGACATCACCAAGCTCAAACGCGATCCTGAAAAGTACCTGGGCTTTGTCGAAGTGCACATCGAGCAGGGTCCGGTGCTCAACGCGCTGAACCTGCCGCTGGGCATCGTGACATCCATCAACGCCAGCGTGCGTTACAGCGGCGAAGTGGTGGGCACGGCCTGCCACGCGGGCACCACGCCCATGAACCAGCGCTTTGACGCCGCTTGCGCCGTGGCCGAATTCATGCTGGCCTGCGAGCGCCGCGCCGCACGCGACGGCGACTCGGTTGCCACCGTGGGTCAGCTCAAGGTGCCCAACGGCTCGACCAACGTGGTGCCGGGCCGCTGCCAGTTCTCGCTCGACCTGCGCGCACCCAGCAATGCACAGCGTGACGCGTTGCAGGCCGACCTGCTGCGCGCATTGGCCGACATCTGCGTACAGCGCAAGCTCAGCTATCACCTCACCGAATCCTTGCGGGCCAGCGCCGCACCAAGCGCGCCAGATTGGCAACAGCGCTGGGAAAACGCGGTGGCCAGCCTGGGCTTGTCCGTTCACCGCATGCCCAGTGGGGCCGGACACGATGCCATGAAGCTGCATGACATCATGCCGCAAGCCATGCTGTTTGTGCGCGGCCAAAACGCCGGTATCAGCCACAACCCGCTTGAGTCAAGTACCAGCGACGACATGCAACTGGCGGTGGAAGCTTTTGGGCAATTGCTGGGGCAGTTGGGTAACCTGGCCTCTGTCGGGCCGAATTCATTCGGCCAGGTTTTCGTAGGGCGGACTTGCACCCGCCAGGTCGACTGAAGTCGACCCTACAAAGCCCTACAAAGCCCTACAAAGCCCTACAAAAGCCCAACACAACAATGACACAAGCTCTATGACCATGACCACTTACACCCAACTTGACACCTGGATCGACACCCACTTTGACGAACAGGTGCGCTTCCTGCAAGAACTCATTCGCGTGCCCACCGACACGCCCCCGGGCAACAACGCGCCCCACGCCGAACGCACTGCCGAGCTGTTGCAGGCCATGGGCATCGAGGCCGAAAAACACCCCGTGCCTGCGCCTGAGGTGCAGGCCGTCGGCTTACAAAGCATCACCAACCTGATCGTGCGCCACCGTTACGGTGCGGGCGGCAAAACCATTGCGCTCAATGCCCATGGCGACGTGGTGCCTCCGGGCGATGGCTGGACACATGACCCCTATGGCGGCGAGATCGAAAACGGCAAGATGTATGGCCGCGCCAGTGCGGTAAGCAAGTGCGACTTTTCCACCTTCACGTTTGCCATGCGTGCGCTGGAGGCGGTGTGCCCACCTGACAAGGGCAGCATTGAACTGCTGTTCACCTACGACGAGGAATTTGGCGGTGAAGTGGGCCCGGCCTGGTTGCTGCAACACCAACTCACCCGGCCCGACCTGATGATTGCTGCGGGCTTCAGTTACCAGGTGATCACCGCGCACAACGGCTGCCTGCAACTCGAAGTTACCGTGCACGGCCAGATGGCACACGCCGCCATTCCGGAATCGGGTGTCGACGCCTTGCAGGCCGCGGTGCAAATTTTGAACGTGCTGTACGCGCAAAACACGCTGTACCAAGCCATCTGCTCAAAGGTGCAGGGCATCAACCACCCGTATCTGAACGTCGGCCTGATCAGCGGCGGTACCAACACCAACGTGGTACCGGGCACAGTCAGCTTCAAGCTCGACCGGCGCATGATCCCCGAGGAAAACGCCACCGAGGTCGAAGCCACGTTGCGCCAGCTGATTTTTGATGCTGCCGCCACGTTGCCGGGCATCACGGTTGATGTCAAGCGCATGTTGCTGGCCCATGCGATGCAGCCCTTGCCCGGCAACCAGCCGCTGGTCGATGCCATTCAACAACACGGCAAGGCCATTTTTGGTGAAGAGATTCCGGCACTGGGCACGCCGCTGTACACCGACGTGCGCCTGTTTGCCCAACGCGGCATTCCGGGTGTGATCTATGGCGCCGGGCCGCGCACGGTACTTGAGTCCCACGCCAAACGCGCCGACGAGCGGCTGGCACTGGAAGACCTGCGCCGCGCCACCAAAGTCATTGCCCGCACCCTGCATGACTTGCTAGCTTGATCAAGGTCAGCAAATAAGCTTGCTGCAGGTGTAAAGTGCGTGCCATCCACATAACGAGGAACCCTAGATGAGCAATGAACTTTCACAAGCAGAACAAGCCCTGGGTGACGCATCTCGCGACTACCACCGCTTTCCCACCCGCGGCAAGATCTCGGTCAACGCCACCAAACCGCTGGTGAACCAGCGCGACCTGGCGCTGGCCTACTCACCCGGTGTGGCCTACCCCTGCCTCGACATCCAGGCCAACCCCGACCTGGCCTACGACTACACCAGCCGCGGTAATCTGGTGGGTGTAGTCACCAACGGCACGGCGGTGCTGGGCCTGGGCGACATTGGCCCGCTGGCGGGCAAGCCGGTGATGGAGGGCAAGGGCTGCCTGTTCAAGAAATTTGCCGGCATTGATGTGTTCGACATCGAATTGGCCGAACGTGACCCCGACAAACTGGTCGAGATCATCGCCGCCCTGGAGCCCACGCTGGGTGGCATCAACCTCGAAGACATCAAGGCGCCCGAGTGTTTTTACATTGAAGAAAAACTCAAGGCCCGCATGGGCATTCCGGTGTTCCACGACGACCAGCACGGTACCGCCATCATCAGCAGTGCCGCACTCATCAACGCCCTGGAACTGGTCGGCAAAAAAATCGGTGACGTGAAGGTGGCAGTGTCGGGCGCCGGCGCGGCAGCCATCGCCTGCCTGAACGTCATGGTCGGCCTGGGCGTGCAGGTCAAGAACGTGTTTATTTGTGACTCCAAAGGGGTGGTTTACAAAGGTCGCCCTGGCGGGTATGACGAGTCCAAAGCCCGCTTTGAGCAAGACACCAGCGCCCGCACCCTGGCCGATGCCGTCAATGAAGCCGACGTGTTCCTGGGTTGCTCGGCCGCCGGCGTGCTGACACAAGACATGGTCAAGTCCATGGCCAGTCAACCCATCATCCTGGCACTGGCCAACCCCGAACCTGAAATTCGGCCCGAACTGGCCAAGGCGGTGCGCCCGGATTGCATCATTGCCACCGGCCGCTCCGACTACCCGAACCAGGTCAACAACGTCCTGTGTTTCCCCTACATCTTCCGCGGTGCGCTGGACTGCGGCGCCACCCAGATCACAGAAGCCATGAAGCTGGCCTGCGTGCATGAAATTGCCGCCCTGGCCAAAGCCGACATCAGCGAAGAAGTGGCGCATGCCTACGCCGGCCAGGACTTGGCCTTTGGCGTTGACTTCATCATTCCCAAGCCCTTCGACTCACGCCTGATCCTGCGTATTGCGCCCGCCGTGGCAGCCGCAGCCGAGGCCTCGGGTGTGGCCAAGCGCCCGATCAAGGACATGGACGCTTACCGTCGCCAATTGTCACGCTTCATTTATTCCACTGGCTTGCTGATGGAGCCAGTGTTCAACGCCGCCCGCAATGCCCCCGACAGCGCCAAACGGGTCGCCTATGCCGAAGGCGAAGACGACCGCGTGCTGCGCGCGGCGCAACTCGTGGTTGAAGGCGGGCTGGCCCGCCCCATTTTGATTGGCCGCCCGGCGGTGATCGAAGCCCGCATTCTCAAGGCCGGCCTGCGACTGCAATTGGGCCGCGACTTTGACTGCTGCAACCCCGAAGACGACCCGCGTTTCCGCCAGTACTGGGAAACCTACCACCAGGTCATGGGCCGCCATGGCGTCAGCCCCGAAGCCGCCAAGGCGGCGGTGCGCCGCTCCACCACAACCATTGCCGCGCTGATGGTCAAGCTTGGCGACGCCGACGCCATGCTGTGCGGCCTGCATGGCCGTTTTGACGTGCACCTGGACCATGTGCGCGACATCCTGGGTGTCAAGGCGGACGCCTCCGGCTTTGCTACCCTGAACGCGCTGATGCTGGAGCAATACTCCATTTTTGTGGCCGACACCTATGTCAACGACGACCCCAGCGCCGAGCAACTGGCCGACATTGCCCGCATGGCCGCCGACGAAGTGCGCCGCTTTGGCATTGCCCCCAAGGTGGCGTTTTTGTCACACTCCAACTACGGTTCGTCCAACCGGGGCTCGGCGCGCAAGATGCGTCTGGCACGCGACCTGTTCAAGGCCAACTGCCCCGACATTGAGTGCGACGGCGAAATGCAGGGCGACGCCGCCCTGTCAGAAGACATCCGCAACGCCACCCTGATCGGCAACACCCTGAGCGGCGCCGCCAACATCCTGATCTGCCCGAATCTGGACTCGGCCAACATCCTGTTCAATGTGCTCAAGATGACGGGCAGCAACGGCCTGACCGTCGGCCCCATCCTGCTGGGTTCCGCAGCCACCGCGCATGTGCTCAACCCCTCAAGCACCGTACGCCGTGTCGTCAACATGACTGCGCTGGCGGTAGCCGACGTCAGCGCGCTGCGCTGAACACCCGGCCCCTGCGCGGAGCTGAACGACCACAACGACGCCCTGTGCACCATGTGAGTGCACAGGGCGTTTATATTTGTTACGGCCTGGTCAGCAAGGCCTGGCATCTTTATTGCTGATTCCCATGCACAAACGCAAACTTTTGGAGTTCTCATGTCAAAACGCTTTTTCCTGAAAACTGCGGCCAGCCTGGCTGCGGTGAGCTTCCTGGGCCTGGCCCAGGCGCAAACCACCCCCATCAAATTCCAGCTCGACTGGCGCTTCGAAGGCCCCGCCGCGTTGTTTCTGACGCCCGTGGCCAAAGGCTATTTCAAGGACGCCAAGCTGGACGTGACGGTCGACGCGGGCAATGGCTCGGGCGGCGCCGTGACCCGTGTGGCATCAGGCGCGTACGACATGGGCTTTGCCGACCTGGCCGCCGTGATGGAATTCCACGCCAACAACCCCGACGCGCCCAACAAACCCGTGGCCGTGATGATGGTCTACAACGACACCCCGGCTTCGGTCATGGCCCTGAAGAAGTCCGGCATCAAGACCCCGGCCGACCTCAATGGCAAAAAGATGGGCGCACCGGTGTTCGACGCCGGCCGACGCGCCTTTCCGATTTTTGCCAAAGCCAACGCCATCAGCGGCGTGAGCTGGACCGCGATGGACCCGCCGCTGCGCGAGACCATGCTGGTGCGCGGTGACATTGACGCCATCACCGGTTTTACCTTCACCTCGCTGCTGAACCTGGAGGCGCGCGGCGTCAAGGCGACCGACGTGGTGGTGCTGCCCTACCCGGCTTTTGGCGTCAAGCTGTATGGCAACGCCATCATCGCTTCACCCAAGCTCATCAAGGAAAAGCCAGAGGTAGTCAAAGCCTTCCTCGCCGCTTTTACCAAGGGCGCCAAAGACGTGATCAGTAACCCTGCAGCGGCCATCAATGATGTCAAGGCACGTGACGGCATTGTCAATGTGGCGCTGGAAACCCGCCGTCTGCAACTGGCCATCGACACCGTGATCAACAGCCCGAACGCCCGCGCCGAGGGTTTTGGCCAGGTCAACGGCCCACGCCTGGCGCTGATGGCGTCGCAAGTGTCGGACGCCTTCAACACCAAAACCCGGGTCAATCCGGACGCGGTCTGGAATGGCAGCTTTTTGCCACCTAAAGCAGCGCTGGATGTGTTGCCCAAGTAACAAGCCATGACGCACAGCGAAGCCAGCCCCTGGTTTGTCGACTTCTCGGACGTCTGGCTGGCCTACAACGACGAACTGCTGGAGCAAAACCAGTTTGCCGTCGAGGCCATCGACATGAAGGTGCGCCAGGGCGAGTTCATCGCCATAGTGGGCCCGTCCGGCTGTGGCAAATCGACCTTCATGAAGCTGGCCACCGGTCTGAAAATGCCCTCCATGGGCAAAATTCACATCGACCAGCAGCAAGTCACCGGCCCGCTCAAAATATCGGGCATGGCGTTTCAGGCGCCGTCGCTGTTGCCCTGGCGCACCACCGTGGGCAACGTGCTGTTGCCGCTGGAAATTGTGGAACCCTACCGCAGCAACTTCAAAGCCAAACGCAAGGAATACGAGGAACGCGCCCGTGTGCTGCTGCAAAAGGTTGGCCTGGGCGGCTATGAGGACAAGTTCCCCTGGCAACTCTCGGGGGGCATGCAACAGCGCGCCAGCATTTGCCGAGCGCTGATTCACGAGCCCAAAATGTTGCTGCTTGACGAGCCTTTTGGGGCCTTGGATGCCTTCACCCGCGAGGAGCTCTGGTGCATTCTGCGTGACCTCTGGACCGAACAGCAGTTCAACGTGATCCTGGTCACCCACGACCTGCGCGAATCGGTGTTTCTGGCCGATACCGTGTACGTGATGAGCAAGAGCCCGGGTCGTTTTGTCGTCAAACGCCAGATTGACCTGCCGCGCCCGCGCGACCTGGAGATCACCTACACCACGGAATTTACCGACATCGTGCATGAACTGCGCGGTCACATTGGTGCCATGCGCCAAAACGGTGCAGTCAACCCGCCCAAGGTGAGCGCATGAACAAGAAACAAATAGAAATCTGGTCACCCTGGCTGCTGCTGCTGCTGGTGCTGGTGCTGTGGCAAATCATCTGCTCGGGCTTTGGTGTGTCGGAGTTCATCTTTCCCAGCCCGTGGCGCATCTGGACCCAGTTCTGGGAGTTCCGCGACACCATTGCCGGGCACGCCTGGCGCACCTACTGGGTCACCATGGTGGGCTTTGGCCTGGCGATTGTGGTGGGTGTGCTGCTGGGTTTTCTAATTGGCAGCTCGCGCCTGGCCTATGCCGCCGTTTACCCGCTGATGACCGCGTTCAACGCGCTGCCCAAAGCGGCCTTTGTGCCGATTCTGGTGGTCTGGTTTGGCATTGGCGCCGGGCCCGCCATTCTGACGGCGTTTTTGATCAGCTTTTTCCCGATCATGGTCAACATTGCCACCGGCCTGGCCACGCTGGAACCCGAGCTTGAAGACGTGTTGCGGGTGCTCGGCGCCAAGCGCTGGGACGTGCTGATCAAGGTGGGTCTGCCACGCTCCATGCCCTACTTTTATGGCTCGCTCAAGGTCGCCATCACGCTGGCGTTTGTTGGCACCACGGTGAGTGAGATGACCGCCGCCAACGAAGGCATTGGTTACCTGCTGATCTCAGCTGGCTCCAGCATGCAAATGGGCCTGGCCTTTGCCGGCCTGGTGGTGGTGGGCGCCATGGCGATGGTGATGTACGAGCTCTTCAGCGCCCTAGAAAAACACACCACCGCCTGGGCGCATCGCGGCTCACAGGACCACTGAACCGGCTGCGCCATGAGCTGGCATGCCCGACTTGACATCGATTACCGCCTGGAACAGCAGCGCAGCGTGGCGCGCCACAGCCACACCGGGCCGCTGCGCGTGCTGCAAAGCCTGTACCCCGAGGGTGACGCCATCTGCCACAACGTGCTGGTGCATCCGCCCGGTGGCCTGGTGGGCGGCGACACGCTGGAGATGACGATTGCGGCGAATGGCGCAGCCCATGGCCTGATCACCACGCCGGGCGCCACGCGGTTCTATCGCAGCTTGGGTGAGCCGGCGGTGCAGCGCACCCGGATCCAGCTCACCGACCGGGCACGCCTGGAATGGTTGCCCCTGGAAGCCATCGCCTACAACGCCTGCCTGGCAGAAAACCACCTGACCGTGTCGCTCGGCCCACAAGCCGAATTCATGGGCTGGGACATGACCGCCTTCGGCCTGCCCAGCGCGAACCTGCCGTTTGATACAGGCCAGTTTTTGCAACACATCGAGGTCCCAGGTGTCTGGTTGGAGCATGGGTTAATGCAGGCGCATGACCACTGCCTGATGAACGGCCCGCTGGGCCTGGCCGGGCAGCGCTGTATGGCTTCGCTGTTTTTTGTCAGTGGCAGCAAACTGGCACGCGACCGCCGTGAGGCCGGCCTGGCGCTGGCCCGCCAGGTCATCGCAACCCACGCCTTGGGCGCCACCACAGGCGCCACCTGCCCGAACGAGCAGGTCATGGTGCTGCGGGTGCTGGCACCCCTGGTGGAACCCGCGGCGGATCTGCTGCGCCAGGTGTGGCAGGTTTGGCGGCAACACTTCTGGCAATTACCCGCTACCGTGCCGCGCATTTGGTCAACTTGACGTGAACAACGGTGTCGACCCGGATTTTTGTGGGGCTTTGTGAGGGCTTTGTAGGGCCGACTTCAGTCGGCCAGGCGGGTTGAAACCCGCCCTACAGGGGCCAGGCGAGGTTCAACCCGCTCTACGATAGGCCATGGCGGACTGAAGTGTGCCCCACAGAATGATGACCAGGCTGATCAAATCGCCACCAGTTGGCGCACGCCGTCAATCTCCATGTTGGCACCCAGACCCTGCGCGCGCACCGCGCCGCGCTCCATCACCACGTAGTTGTCGGCCAGTTCCTGGGCAAAATCGTAGTACTGCTCCACCAGCACAATCGCCATGTCGCCGCGGTCGGCCAGCATACGGATGACACGACCGATGTCCTTGATGATGCTGGGCTGGATGCCCTCGGTGGGCTCGTCCAGGATCAGCAGCTTGGGTCCGGCCGCCAGCGCGCGGGCAATGGCCAGCTGCTGCTGTTGCCCGCCCGACAGGTCGCCGCCGCGGCGGTGCAGCATCTGCTTGAGCACAGGGAAAAGTTCGAAAAGTTCGGGCGGAATGGGGGTGCTGGCGGGCTTGTAGGCCAGGCCCATGGCCAGGTTTTCCTGCACCGTGAGGCGACCAAAAATCTCACGTCCCTGTGGCACAAAACCAATGCCGGCGCGGGCGCGCTCGTAAGGCGTGGCATTCTGGATCTCGCGGCCATCAAATTCGATGCTGCCGCTTTTGATGAGCACCAGGCCCATCAGGCTTTTCAGCAGCGTGGTCTTGCCGACCCCGTTGCGCCCCAGAATCACGGTGACCTTGCCCAGGGTGGCCTGCAAGCTGACGTCGCGCAGGATGTGCGAACCGCCATAGTATTGGTTGATGTTTTTGACGTTCAGCATAGGGTTGCCATCTCAGCGGCCCAGATAGACTTCGATGACGCGCTCATCGGCTTGCACCTGCGCCAGCGTGCCTTGCGCCAGCACCGAGCCGTCGCACAGCACGGTGACAATGTCGGAAATGGTGTTGATGAAACTCATGTCGTGCTCCACCACCATCAGCGAGTGTTTTCCCTTGAGGCTTAAAAACAGCTCGGCGGTGCGCTCGGTTTCCTCGTCGGTCATACCGGCCACCGGCTCGTCGAGCAGCAGCAATTTGGGGTCCTGCATCAGCAACATGCCGATCTCCAGCCACTGCTTTTGCCCGTGGCTCAGGTTACCTGCCTGGCCGCGCACACTGTCCGCCAGATGGATCGTGTGTAATACCTCCGCCAGGCGGTCGCTCTGGGCGGAGTCAAGCCGGAAAAACATTGAGCTGATGACGGCCTTGTTGGTTTTGAGCGCCAGCTCCAGGTTCTCGAACACGCTCAATTGCTCGAACACCGTGGGTTTCTGGAACTTGCGGCCGATGCCCATCTGGGCAATCTCGGACTCCTTGTAGCGCAGCAGGTCGATGGTGCTGCCAAAGAACACCTGACCTTCATCGGGGCGGGTCTTGCCGGTGATGATGTCCATCATGGTGGTCTTGCCGGCGCCATTGGGGCCGATGATGCAGCGCAGCTCGCCCGGCGCAATGTCCAGGCTCAGCTTGTTGATGGCCTTGAAACCGTCAAAACTCACACTCACGTCTTCGAGGTAAAGAATGCGGCCATGGGTGATGTCGACTTCACCCGGTGTGGCAATGCGCGAAAAGCCTGCTTGCCGCCCGCCCGACTCGGTTTGCCCGGCCCGGGTGGCCTGCGCCGCCTGGTAGGCCTCCAACCGCCGGGCGCCCTGCTCCATCAATTCGGGCGTCATTTCGCACCGCCCTTCAATTTTTTGACCAAACCCACCACACCGTTGGGCAGGAACAGCGTCACACCAATGAACAGCAGGCCCAGAAAGTACAACCAGAATTCGGGGTAAGCCACCGTCAACCAGCTCTTGGCGCCGTTCACAATGAAGGCCCCCACAATCGGGCCGATCAGCGTGGCCCGGCCGCCCACGGCGGCCCAGATAGCGATCTCGATTGAATTGGCTGGGCTCATTTCGCTCGGGTTGATAATGCCCACCTGCGGCACATACAGGGCGCCGGCCACGCCACACATCATGGCCGAAATGGTCCAGATGGTGAGCTTGTAGCCCAACGGGTTGTAGCCGCTGAACATGACCCGGGTTTCCGCATCACGCACCGCCTGCAGAACCCGGCCGAACTTGCTGCCAATGAGCCAGCGCGCCATCAAAAAGAAACCCAGCAGCGTCACGCCGGTCAGCACAAACAGGGTCATGCGCATCTCTTGTGTCGCCACCGGGATGCCCAAAATGCGCTTGAAATCAGTAAAGCCGTTGTTGCCGCCAAAACCGGTCTCGTTGCGAAAGAACAGCAGCATCGCGGCAAAGGTCAGGGCCTGGGTGATGATGGAAAAGTACACCCCCTTGATGCGCGAGCGGAAAGCAAAGTAGCCAAAGACAAAGGCCACCAGCCCCGGCACCACCACGATCAGGATCAGGGTGGCAACGAAGCTGTCAGAAAAGGTCCAGTGCCAGGGCAGCTCTTTCCAGTCCAGAAACACCATGAAGTCGGGCAAATTGCTTTTGTAATTGCCGTCGGTACCAATCTGGCGCATCAGGTACATGCCCATGACGTAGCCGCCGAGCGCAAAAAACAGGCCGTGGCCCAGGCTCAGGATGCCGCTGAATCCCCAGATCAGGTCCATCGCCAAAGCACAAATGGCGTAACACATGATCTTGCCGAGCAGACCCACGGCGTAGTCGCTCAGGTGGAACACGCTGTCGGCGGGCACCAGCAGATTGAGCGCTGGTGCCACGGCGCAGACCACGATCAGGGCAATGATGAAAGCGCTCCAGCCGGTGCGGGTCAGCAGCGGTGAAGGCACAGGGAGTTGGATGGAACTGGTCATGGTGTCACGCCTCCGCACTGCGGCCCTTCATGGCAAAGATGCCTTGCGGACGTTTCTGGATAAAGATGATGATGAACACCAGCACGGCAATCTTGGCCAGCACAGCGCCCGCCCAGCCCTCCAGGAACTTGTTCAACACGCCCAGACCCAGCGCGGCATAGACCGTGCCCGCCAGTTGACCAACGCCGCCCAGCACCACCACCATGAAGGCATCAACGATGTAGCCCTGGCCCAGGTCCGGCCCCACGTTGCCGACCTGGCTCAGGGCACAGCCCGCCAGCCCGGCAATACCCGAACCCAGCGCAAAGGCATAGGTGTCGATGCGCGCGGTGTTGACGCCCATGCAAGACGCGATGGGCCGGTTTTGCGTGACGCCGCGCACAAACAAGCCCAGACGGGTCTTGCCAATCAGCCAGGCCACGGTACCCAGCACAAAGAGGGCAAAACCGATGATGACCAGCCGGTTGAACGGCAGCGACAAATTGCCCAGCACCTGCACACCGCCGCTCATCCACGCCGGGTTTTCGACCCCCACGTTTTGCGCACCAAAAATCGTGCGAACCAATTGCATCAGCATCAGGCTGATGCCCCAGGTGGCCAGCAGGGTCTCCAAGGGCCGGCCATACAAAAAGCGGATCACGCTGCGCTCAAGCAACACACCCATCAGCGCGGACGCCATGAAAGCCACCGGCACCGCCGCCAGCAGGTACCAGTCAAAGGCGCCGGGCAGGTAGCGCTGAAACAGCCCCTGCACCACGTAGGTGGCATAAGCGCCAATCATCATGAGCTCGCCGTGCGCCATGTTGATGACACCCATGAGACCATAGGTGATGGCCAGGCCCAACGCCACCAGCAACAGGATTGACCCAAGGCTGATGCCACTGAACACGGCGCCCAGTTTGTCGCCCCAGGCCAGCCGGGATTCAACCTCGCGCAGGGCCTTGCCCAGGGCCGCCTTGACCGCGCCGTCCGATTCGGTTTGCAGGTGCGCCAGCAGAATGGTTTTGGTGCCGGACTGGTCACTGGAGGCCAGCAAGGCGGCCGCTTCCAGGCGCTGCGCCTTGTCGGTGCTGCCCAGCAGCGCGGCGGCGCGCACCAGTGCCAATTGGTCCTTGATTTTTGGGTTTTGCTCGGCCGCAAAGGCTTTTTCGATCAGCGCCAGCTTGCTCGGGTCGGCATCACTTTGCATCTGTTGCACCGCCGCCATGCGCACAGAATCAATTTTGGAAAACAGCCGGAGTGCGGCCAGAGCTGAGTCAATCTCGCCGCGCATGCGGTTGTTGTTGATCACGTCTTCGGCATCGTCAGGCAAGGCGAATTCAGCCCCCGTTGCCGGGTCGACGCCCATGTCGTCCCTGACCACGATGGCCTTGCCACGCACCAGCTTGACTGCATCATCGGCCAGCGCCTGCAAAAACAGCGCGGTACCGGTATCGGCATGGGCCACAGCCTGGTTCAGGGCTTCGATGCGGGCATCGGTCTCACCCATGCTGATGGCATTGGCCTCGTCCACGCTGATCGCATGGGCGTTGCAAGCCAGACAGAACGAGGTAAATAAAAATAGTTTTCGTATCAACATATAAGAAGACCCTGTAGGGTGGGCACGTTGGCAGTGCCCACACTGCAATTTCCTGATCCGTGACTTGTAGGGCTGAATTTATTCGGCCCTACAAATAACCTAGGTCTTATTTCTTGGCTGGCTCGTCCGGCTTGGATGCATTGCCTTCGATGTACGGGCTCCATGGCTTGGCTTTCACCGGGCCGGGGGTCTTCCAGACCACGTTGAACTGACCGTCGGCCTTGATCTCGCCAATAAACA
>MESQ01000058.1 GCA_001771065.1 Burkholderiales bacterium RIFOXYD12_FULL_59_19
CACCACGGCCGACACCGCCATGAGCACGGCGATCAGCATGGGAAATGACTTGGGGCCCATCGGGTCCTGGATGAAGCTTTCCTCAATCTGGATGGCGGCCCACATCATCCCCAGGGAGGCAGCAAGCACAATGGTGGCTAAGATACGATCACTCTTCATTACAGAGTCCGATTAAAAGGAGGGGCACATACACCCCAAATTTAAATAGATGGCCCGTCGATTGAATGCAGCAACAGACCACGAGAAGATCGCCTTACTTGACGATGCCGATTTCTTTCGACAGCACATTGATTTCGTTCACCGACTCTTTTACATACTTCTGAAAAGCGTCGCCGCGCAGGTTCAGGGGTGCCATGCCGTTTTTGGCCATGGTGGCTTTCCATTCGGCGGAGTCATACACGGTACCGACTGCCTTGACCCAGAAGTTATAGGCATCCTGGCTCATGCCGCCGGGCACGTAAAAGCCGCGCCAGTTGGCGCCAACGACATCAATTCCCTGTTCCTTGGCAGTCGGGAACTTGGCAAAGTCACCGCTCAGGCGCTCAGGGGCCAGCACCGCCAGCACCTTGATCTTGCCAGCATCGACAAAGCCTTTAGCCTCAGAAAGGTCACCAGTGAATGCCTGAATTTTGCCACCCATCAATTGAGTAACCGCCTCGCCGCCACCGTCAAAAGTCACATATTTGATAGAGCGCATGTTTGAAATGTCCGCTTTACGCGCTGCAATCAGGACTTTCAGGTGATCCCAGCCACCTGCTGCCGAACCGCCACCAAAAGAAATTGCGGAGGGGTCTGCCTTGACCTTGGCCATCAGTTGGGGCAAGGTGTTGTAAGGCGAATCAGCAGCCACAGCCACTATGCCGTAATCAGCGCCTACGGCTGCAAGCCACTTGACCTGATCCATGGTGTTGCCCGGGTAAGCGTTTTGGCCCAAACGAGTGGAGGTGGCTGAAGATGCTGCCACGATCAGGTTGTTGTCCGTATTCCGTTTGTTGATGACCTCGGCGTAGGCTGCTCCGCCGCCGCCGCCAGCCTTGTTGATGACCTGCATGGTGCCAGGAATCAGCTTGAGGTCTTGCAGGGTTTTGCCAACCAGGCGGCAGGTCATATCCCAGCCACCGCCCGCACCTGAGGGTGCGATGCACTCCGTGCTACCTGGCTCAAATGCGAGCGCGCTGGTCGACGTAAAGACGATTGCCACAGCAATGGGTGCAGTCCAGCGGGCAAAAGGTTTTGTTTGATTCATGATGAAGTTTCCTTTGTGGTTGGGATTTACGAAATGCATTTAATGATCATATAATGCAATTCAGTGTAGCGCAGTTACCCCATCCAAAACCTAGGAGAAACCCTAATGAAGTTGAGTTCTGTCGCCGTTCAAGGCGATGACATCTGCATCGTTCCCGTCCGTCAAACCATTGATGAAATGTTTCCAGGCAAGTTTGATCAGATGCCTTACGCCGCACGCGTCATGGCAGAGAACCTGGTACGAAGGAGTCCAGTAGCAGACCTGGCAGATGCACTTGACCAAGTGGTACATGGAAAGTCAGACAAGGATTTCGCCTTTTATCCTGCACGTGTTGTTTTGCAGGACTTGCTCGGCACACCAGCCTTGGTTGATTTGGCCGGCTTGCGTGAAGCCATTGCAGAAACTGGCGGCGATCCACGCGCCGTGAATCCGGTTGTACCGACTCAATTGGTGGTGGACCACTCGCTCAATGTGGAAGCTGGCGGTATGGAATCAGACGCCATGGAATACAACATGGCCATCGAGCAACGAAAGAACGCAGAACGATTCGAATTCCTCGCCTGGGCCAAGCAGGCTTTCGAGAACGTAGACATCGTTATGCCAGGCAACGGCATCCTCCACCAAATCAATTTGGAGCGCATGTCACCAGTCGTGCAAATCAAGGATGGGGTGGCATTCGCGGACACCCTGGTTGGCACCGACAGTCATACCACGATGATCAATGCACTGGGCGTGCTCGGGTGGGGCGTTGGAGGGATTGAGGCGGAGTCCGTGATGCTTGGGCGTCCGATATGGATGCGAATGCCGGAAATCGTGGGCGTTGAACTCACTGGCAAGCGCCAGCCTGGCGTTCAGGCCACTGATTTGGTTTTGGCTTTGACTGAATACCTGCGTGGCTGTGCTGTAGTGGGCACCATTCTTGAGTTCACTGGCGCGGGTGCATCGCAGCTTCCATTGGCGGACCGTGCAACCATTTCAAACATGGCTCCAGAATATGGTGCGACAGCAGCTTTGTTTGCAATTGACGAACGAACCATGGACTTCCTGCGACTGACAGGCCGTCATCCAAGCTTGATTCGGCAAGTCGAAGCCTACGCCCGTGCACAAGGTCTGTGGGCAGATACCCTGACTCAAGCCAACTACAGCCGAAAGCTGCGGTTTGATCTTAGCCAGGTAGGGCGTGCGTTAGCAGGGCCATCGAATCCTCACCAACGCATCCCACTTAACCTCCTCCGGGCTCAAGGCATCGCGCGCGCCGCAGGAAACCGTGATGAACCCAATGCAGAGGGACCGTTGCCCGAGGGCGCAGTTGTCATTGCAGCCATCACAAGTTGCACGAATACGTCCAATCCACGCAATTTGATCGCAGCGGGCCTCCTGGCTCGCAAAGCCGTTGCCATGGGCTTGAAAAGAAAACCCTGGGTCAAAACATCGTTTGCTCCAGGCTCATTGGCCGTGGAGAAATACCTGACATCTGCTGATTTGATCAACCCATTAAAAGCACTTGGATTCGGGATTGTTGGTTTCGGATGTACATCATGCAATGGCATGTCCGGACCGCTGCCAAAGTCCATTGAGGACGAGATTCTCTCGCGAGACCTGCACACGGTTGCTGTGTTGTCGGGAAATCGAAATTTCAATGGGCGTATCCATCCACGGGTAAAAGAGGCATTTTTGGCCTCGCCTGCATTGACGCTCGCCTATGCTATTGCTGGTTCCATTCGTATCGACATTGAGAACGAAAAATTCGCCGTTGACAGTCAAGGTCGTGGTGTTGGTCTGGCTGACCTCTGGCCGAATGATGATGAAATTGACGCCGAACTTGTGAAGCACGTGCGCGGGGAACAGTTCAGTGCTGTCTACGACTTGATGTTCAAGAAGGACAAAACAAGCAGCATACCGGTCCCGGCACTATTTCCGTGGCGCGAAGAAAGCACCTACATCCGTCGTCCTCCCTACTGGCAGTCGTCACTCAATATGCCGCCAAAAGGTGTCAATATGAGGGCCATTGCGGTCTTGGGTGACAACGTCACGACTGATGACTTGTCCCCTTCCGGTGCCATCCTCTCCGAAAGCGCGTCAGGGCAGTACCTCATTGCCAAAGGCGTCAAGCCAGAGGACTTCAATTCATACGGCACCCGTCGAGGTGACCATGTGGTGGCCGTACGCGCCACCTTTGCCAACAACCGGTTGAAGAATGAGATGACAGCCGGCAAGGAAGGCTCATTTACGCGCCTTGAACCTGAGGGCAAACTTATGCCCCTCTTTGATGCGGCTCAACACTATCTGGAACGCAATCAGGAATTGGTGGTCATCGCAGGCAAGAACTATGGTTGCGGATCCTCGCGTGACTGGGCTGCCAAGGGGGTTCGCTTGCTGGGTGTCAGGGCAGTGATTTGTGAAGGGTTTGAGCGCATTCATAGAACAAACCTTGTCGGCATGGGTGTGTTGCCGTTGGAGTTCCAGCAAGGAACAAGCCGTCGTACGCTTGCCATTGATGGCACAGAAACCTTCACCCTAGAAGGACTAAAGGGTGCACCAGAGCCTGGCAGTGTCCTTACCTTGATTGTGAAACGCCGCGATGGCAGCGAAATGCGCACCCAAGTCAAGTGCCGCATCGATACAACCGAAGAGCGACTTGTCTTTGAAGCTGGTGGCCTGCTGCCGCGCATCGGCAACGAATTACGACACCTTGTGTAACAAGCATTAAGTGAAACGCAGGCTAAATTCCTTCAGACCAAACCAAGTCATTCAAATATCCATAGAAAACCGAGGCATCCATGACCCAACTTCGAATTCCTGCTGTCTACATGCGTGGCGGCACCAGTAAAGGCGTGTTCTTCAAGGCGGATGATCTGCCGTCGGACACACAACTGCGAGACAAAATCCTGATGCGCGTCATCGGCAGCCCGGACCGGTACGGCAAACATATCGACGGAATGGGAGGGGCAACGTCGAGCACAAGCAAAGTGGTTGTTATGTCCAAGTCCAGTCGTAGCGATTGCGATGTGGACTATCTGTTTGGCGCGGTGGCGGTCGAAAAGCCCGTCATCGACTGGAGCGGAAATTGCGGCAACCTCAGTGCAGCCGTTGGCCCCTATGCCATAAGCGCAGGTCTTGTGGAGGCACCTACCCATGGGCTCGCCACCGTGCGAATTTGGCAGGCCAACATTGGCAAGCGGATCATTGCACATGTTCAGATGCACGCTGGTGAAGTGCAGGAGACTGGCGACTTTGAACTCGACGGCGTGGCTTTCCCGGCCGCTGAGGTGAAGCTCGAATTCATTGACCCCGCGTCCGATGAGGGTGAGTCCGAAGGCGGAGCCATGTTCCCGACGGGCAACAAGATCGACACGCTGGACATTCCCGGCCTGGGCAAGATCGAAGTCACACTCATCAATGCGGGTAACCCCACCATCTTTGTTGAAGCAGCAAGCTTGGGGCTTGATGGCACGGAGCTTCAGAGCGACGTGAATGGCAAGACCGAAATTCTCAAGCTAGCCGAATCCATTCGTGCACATGGTGCCGTTGCCATGGGTTTGGTTGCGACGACTGAAGAGGCTACAGAGAAAAGACCCCATACACCAAAGCTCGCATTTGTCGCGAAGCCAAAAAGCTATATCGCTTCGGACGGAAAATCTGTGTCCGCTCAATCCATCGACATGCTTGCACGCATCTTCTCCATGGGGCAACTGCACCATGCCATGACGGGTACTGGTGCCGTTGCGATTGCGGCCGCTGCTGCCATCCCAGGAACGATCGTGCGTCGAGTTGCCCCCGTCGGAGATGACGGACGCGTACGATTTGGTCACCCTTCCGGAAGCCTGAGTGTTGGCGCGCAAGCGGTCGAACACGAGGGCCAGTGGTCAGTCAAGAAAGTGCTGATGAGCAGGACAGCCCGGCGTCTGATGGAAGGCTGGGTCCGGGTACCCGCAAACTGATGATGAACAACGCAACAACAAAAGCATTGACCGAGTTGGCGCCTACGGGACACATTCGTGTCGCCATCAACTATGGCAATCCGGTTCTTGCCCAAAAGAACCCTCAAACAGGCGAACCCGAAGGGGTCTCGGTTGATCTTGCCCGCGAGTTGTCCTGTCGGCTCCATGTTCCGGTCGAGCTTGTGACTTTCGATGCGGCTGGAAAAGTGTTTGAGGCACTTAAGGCGTCCGCATGGGATGTGGCGTTCTTGGCAATTGATCCCGTGCGTGCGGCAGAAATATCATTTACATCGCCGTACGTGGTGATCGAGGGTACCTATATTGTGCGCACTGACTCGCCGATGCATTGCATTGAAGACTTTGACAGGCCTGGCAACCGCATCGCTGTTGGGCGTGGGGCCGCTTATGACCTCTTTCTGACGCGCGCGCTTCATCACGCGGAATTGGTCAGAACGGATACGTCGATAGGTGCTGTGGACTATTTTGTTGCGCAAAAGCTCGATGCAGCGGCGGGAGTCAGACAGCCGCTCATGGCTTATGCCGAATCCAATGCCGGTCTACGTGTCATTGAGGGACGATTTGCCGCCATCGAACAGGCCATGGGAACGCCAAAGCGGCGGGAGTTCGGACTGGCATATCTGGTGGACTTTATTGAAGAAATGAAGTCCAGCGGATTCATCACTCATGCGCTGCAACGTAGTGGGCAAGGTGATGCTGTAGTTGCGCCAGCGCGGCCAATGCCATACTTGAATTGGCCCGAGTGACGCATGCAAGCACCCGCACACCAACTCATTATGACGGTCCTGATGACGCCCGATATGGCGAACTTTGCAGGGAATATACATGGCGGAACCATCCTAAAGCTTCTCGACCAAGTTGCTTATGCTTGCGCAAGCCGATATGCGGCCAGATACGTGGTAACGGTCAGCGTCGATCAGGTGATATTTAGACAGCCTATTCATGTAGGTGAACTCGTGTCTCGGCCCAGCGCCAGCCAGCGAGCAAAGCCGGCCTGTGCTGACGGATTAGACGATCAAACCACGCCGCGCTGGCGCAAGCCCGCCACTTGGAGCGCATCCAAGCCCAATTCAGCCAGCACCTCATCGGTGTGCTCGCCCAAAGCGGGCGGCGGACGATGTAGCACAGGCGGCGTCGCCGTCAGGCGTAGCGGACTGGCCACCGTCGCGATCGATGCCATCGCGCCTGCGACTGGCTGGCTGCTGGTGACGGCTTGATCCACTCTTAAACCGCGCGCCTGCACCTGGGCGTCGGCAAAGGCCTGACCGATGTCGTTGATCGGGCCGCAAGGCACCGCCTTGTCTTCTAGCAGCGCAATCCACTGTGCCGTGCTGCGTGAGCGCGTGACCGCTTGCAGGGTTGGGATCAGGACATCCCGGTGTTTGACGCGTAAGGTGTTGCTGGCAAAGCGCCCATCTTTCGCCCACTCGGGGTGGCCGGCGGCTTCGCAAAAGCGCGCAAATTGGCCGTCGTTGCCGACCGCCAGCAGCATGCTGCCGTCCAGGGTCTCGAAGGTCTGGTAGGGCGCCAGGCTCGGGTGCGTGTTACCCTGGCGCTGCGGTACCTTGCCGGTGTTCAAAAAGCCTGCGGCCTGATTCGCCAGCACCGCCATGCCCACATCCATCAGCGCCATGTCGATGTGCTGGCCCTCACCTGTGCGATGCCGCACCTCGATCGCCGCCAGAATGGCGCTGCAGGCGTAGATGCCGGTGAGCACGTCGATCAGCGCCACCCCCATGCGCATCGGGCCGCCGCCGGGCTCGCCGTCCGCATGGCCGGTGATGCTCATCATGCCGCTCATGGCCTGGATCATGAGGTCGTAACCGGCGCGCTCGGCGTACGGCCCGTTCTGGCCAAAACCGGTGACCGAGCAGTAAATCAGGCGCGGGTTGACGGCTTTGAGGCTCTCGTAATCGAGGCCGTATTGCTTCAAGCCGCCGACCTTGAAGTTCTCCACCAACACGTCACTTCGTGCTGCCATCTTGAGGATCAGTGCTTGACCCTCCGGCTGCGCCATGTCGAGGGTTATGGCGCGTTTGTTGCGGTTGCAGGCGGTGAAGTAGGTGGCCTCAGTCGTATCGTTGTCATCCGCATCCTTGAGGAACGGCGGCCCCCAGTGACGCGTGTCGTCCCCGGCGCCGGGGCGTTCGACCTTGATCACGTCCGCGCCGAGGTCGGCCAGCATCTGGGTGCACCAGGGGCCGGCGAGCACGCGCGAGAGGTCAAGGACTTTGAGGTGGGAGAGGGCGGCTTGTTTTGTTGTCATTTTTTAAGTCCGGGTACATTCATGGATGTTGACGTGCTTTGACAGGCTGTGCGGTGGCATTTGTCGCTCCGTGACGCTGGCTTGGACTGACTTGGTATTCATCTCTTAGCGGTGGAAAGCGTGTGCTCCACCTACTGCCCCCACAGACCCACGCAAGGCAACTGCCAAAGCGAGATTAATTGGAATCTGACCCCAATTAGTTGAACGCTGCAATGCCGGTCTGCGCGCGGCCCAGAATCAGCGCGTGGATGTCGTGTGTGCCTTCGTAGGTGTTGACCACTTCCAGGTTCACCAGATGGCGTGCCACGCCAAATTCATCAGAAATGCCGTTGCCACCCATCATGTCGCGCGCCATGCGGGCTATGTCGAGTGCCTTGCCGCAGGAGTTGCGTTTCAAAATGGAGGTGATTTCCACCGAGGCCGTGCCTTCGTCCTTCATACGCCCCAGCCGCAGGCAGCCTTGCAGGCCGAGTGCGATTTCAGTCTGCATGTCGGCCAGTTTCTTTTGAATCAGCTGGTTGGCGGCCAGCGGGCGGCCGAACTGCTGGCGGTCCATCACGTACTGGCGCGAGCGGAACCAACAATCTTCGGCCGCACCCAGCGCACCCCAGGCGATGCCATAACGCGCGCTATTTAAGCAGGTGAACGGGCCCTTGAGGCCTTGCACTTCAGGAAAGGCGTTTTCTTCGGGGCAAAAAACGCCGTCCATGACAATCTCGCCGGTGATGCTGGCACGCAGGCCCACCTTGCCGTGGATGGCGGGGGCGCTCAGGCCGGCGGCGCCTTTTTCCAGTACAAAACCGCGGATCGGGCCGATCTGGCCGGATTCACTCACCTCTTTGGCCCAGACCACAAACACGTCGGCGATCGGACTATTGGAAATCCACATCTTGCTGCCTGACAGCTTGTAGCCGCCGGGGACCTTGACCGCTCGGCTCAGCATGCTGGCCGGGTCCGAACCGTGGTTGGGTTCGGTCAGGCCGAAGCAGCCGATCCACTCGCCTGTGGCCAGTTTGGGCAGGTACTTTTGTTTGGTGGCATCATTGCCGAATTCAAAAATGGGCACCATCACCAGCGAGCTTTGTACGCTCATCATGGAGCGGTAGCCGCTGTCCACGCGCTCGACTTCGCGCGCAATCAGGCCGTAGGTCACATAGTTCAGGCCGGGGCCGCCATAGGCTTCGGGGATGGTGGGCCCAAGCAGGCCCAGCTCGCCCATTTCGCGGAAGATGGCAACATCGGTTTGCTCCCTGCGAAAGGCCTCAATGACACGCGGCTGCAGCTTGTCCTGGCAGTAGGCGGCGGCAGCCTCCTTGATCATGCGCTCGTCGTCGCTGAGTTGACTGTCGAGCAAAAAGGGGTCTTGCCAGTTAAAGCTTGCGTGGGCCATGAGGTGTCTCCAGTAAGTGTTCAGAAGCCCCATGTTAGCGCCCGCAGGCGTCAGACTACAAACGATTTGTTGTCACATTGACATGAGTAAAACTCATTAATTAATATTTAATTTGGTTAAAAATAGTCAGAATTGCGGATAATTCGTGGCATGTTTTGAATTCAAGTCATGTGTCAGCAGCCAGGCCAAACTCAGCTCCCATCGCCTCGACCAAGGATTTCTGTCAACACATGTTCACGGCTTTCGAACAGTTTTGGCAGTGGCTTGTTTAAAACCTCAGACACCTTGTTCAGGTCGTTTTTGGGCAAGGCGAGCAACAACCTGGGCACTTGTCTGGATTGATTCGCCAGGTCGTTCAGGGTCATGACGCCCGCTTGCCCGCGCGAATAAAACGTGGCAGAAAACGGTATCTCGTTCAAATAAACCAGTTGCTCCCCGGCCCGCATCTGCTGCGTGGCGTAGGTCACCAGGTGTTTCTCGGTTTTGAGCCGCAAGGGCTGCACCGTGACCAGCACCATGTAGGCCGTGACGCCCAGCGGCACCAGCCAGGTCAGGGCCATCCGCATGCGTTTGGCTACCTTGTTTTCAGGCGGTGTTGTACTCAGCGCAAGCGCCATCAACAGGCAAAAGGGCGCCAACGCGGGCAGCATATAGGTCCACAAAATATTGCCTGACAACGTAAAGAACGCGGGGGTAAACAAGGCCCAGGCGAGCAAGTAGGCCTTGTCCGGGTCGTGCCGTGTTTGCCACAGCGCCGACCTTTGTACCGGGTTGATGACCCGGCGCAGCAGCATGACCAGGGCCACCAGGCCCCAGGGGAAGGCGGCCACCAGCGCCTCGCCCCAGATCGCCCCCTTCATCCGTTTGTGCGCCACCCCATACAAGTCGCCGGCCCAGCCGGAATCGATAAAACGCAAAAAATGTTCGCCAACCAGAAAGTAGTTCAGAAAGCCCGGGGTTTTGTTTTCGGCCAGCAGGTACCAGGGTACGCTCAGCATCAGCATCAGCGCCAGTCCGGAGAACCAGGGCATCTTGGTGAACGAGGCCCTGATGGACGGGTAAAAAATCAACAGCGGCAGCATGGGCCCGGCCACCAGCACCAGCATGAGCGGCCCCTTGGCCAGCAAACCAATGGCCATGGCCACAAAAAAACCATAACGCCAGACCGGCCTGGGTTCTTTGGCGGCCATGGCCAGGGCCACCATGGCCCAGGTGGTGGCGAACGCCAAAAAGGGGTCGGTGAGCACGGCGCCGGCGGCAATAAACACCAGCGCACACGAGGCGTAAACGAGTAAGGCGGCCTGCGCAACGCGCGCACCAAAATAAGACCTGGCAAAAGTAAAAATCAAAGCCATACTGCCCACAGTGGCCAACCAGGAGGGTAGCCGGACGGCGAACTCGGTCACCCCCAAGAGCTTGAACGCAAGCGCCTCAGTCCAGAAAGACAGCGGGGGTTTGCCCCAAAAGGGCTGGTCCGGGGTAAACCACGGTGTGATCCAGTCGCCCCGTAGCGCCATCAGGCGCGCCACTTCGGCATAACGGGGCTCGGAGGTGCCTGACAGCGGCATCCACGCCATGGTGACCAGACGCAGCACCAGGATCACACCCAGCGCCCACCACCAGTGGCTAAGGCGCTGGCGCATGGGACGGGTCCTCTGGCAAGGTCGGGGTGGCAGACGCTGCACGCGGGCTTTGCACCACGTCGCGCAGCACATACAGCGGGCGTTGTTTGGCCTCGAAATAGGTTTTGCCGACATATTCGCCGACCACACCAATCGACAGTAGTTGCACGCCGCCCAGGAAGGTGATGACCGCAATCAGGGACGGGTAGCCCCCCACCTCATTGCCATGGATCAGAGCTCCCATCACAATCCACAAGCCGAAAGAAAAACCAATTAGCGCCGCCATCAGGCCCAGGCCGGTGGCCCAGCGCAGCGGCGCAATTGAGAATGAGGTAATGCCCTCAAAGGCCAGGCCGAACAGGCCCAGCACATTCCATTTGGTGTTGCCGGCGGCGCGTTCCTCGCGGTCATATTCGATCACATGGGTGGGCAAACCCACCCAGGCGAACAGCCCTTTCATGTAGCGATTGCGCTCGGGCAATTGCTGCATGGCATGCACGGCGCGCCGGCTCATCAGGCGAAAGTCGCCGGTGTCGGCCGGGATTTCGATGTGGCTGAGGCGGTTCAGAAGGCGATAAAAAAGATGGGCGCTGAGCCGCTTGTGCCACGACTCGCCCGCACGCGAGCGGCGCTTCATGCTGACAATGTCAGAACCGGCGTGGAATGCCGCCAGCATGTGTTCGATCAGCTCGGGGGGGTCTTGCAGGTCGGCATCAAGCACCACCACCGCATCACCCACCGACAAATCCAGACCCGCCGTCAGAGCCGCCTCTTTGCCAAAGTTTCGGCTCAGTCGGGCGGCTTTGATTTCGGGATACCTGGCCGCCAGTTCCACCAGGTACAGCCCGCTGCCGTCACGGCTGCCATCGTCGACCAGCACCAGTTCATAGCTGATGCCCAATGGCGCCAGCACACGGGTCAGCCGGTCATGGAGCAGGGGCAGTACCGCGAGCTCGTTATAAACCGGGATCACGATGGACAGCGCAACATGCTCCGTTGGCGCGGGTTCGGGCAGCCAGGGCCTGGATTCAGAACGCATGGGATTTGCCATTTTTAATACGGAGGAGGAATTTTCCAAAATGGCTGCATCTTACCGTCTGCCACCCGCGCGCTTGCGCGTGTTATCAGCGCCTGGTATTTGTTTCTATGATGGAGGCCATGCGCAGAAAAATACCATCCCTCCAGGCGCTGGCCTGCTTCGAGGCGGCCGCCCGCCACCAAAGCTACACCCGTGCCGCACAAGAGCTGGCGCTCACCCAGGGCGCGGTGTCGCGCCAACTCACCACATTGGAGGACTTTGTTGGCGTGGCGCTGTTCAAGCGCACACGCCATGGGGTTACGCTCACCGACCGGGGCCGCGACTACGCGGCGCAGGTGACTATCCGCCTGCAGGCGCTGGAGCAGGACACGCTGGATGTGATGAGCACGCAGGGGCGTGGCAGTGTGTTGCATCTGGCGGCCGTGCCCACCTTCGCCACGCGCTGGCTGATTCCGCGCTTGCCTGAGCTGAAAGCAGCACAGCCTGATCTCACCGTGCACATCGAGACCCGCACCCGCCCTTTCATGTTTGCCGACACCCCGTTTGATTGCGCGCTATTTGCCGGCACGCCCGAGCAGGTTAACCAGTGGGCTGGCACCCTGGCCACCAAATTGGTCGACGAAGTGGTGTTGCCAGTGTGCCACCCTAGCCTGCTGCAAGGGCAGGGCAGTCTGTCCGCAGAGGCGCTCGTGGCGTTGCCCCTGTTGCAGCAAAGCACCCGCCCCGACGCGTGGCGGCAGTGGTTTGAGGCGCAAGGCGTGGCCGCGCCGCAGGCACTTTTGGGTGCACGTTTTGAGTTGTTTTCGATGACAGTGGCCGCCGCCGTGCACGGCATGGGCCTGGCGCTGGTGCCACGGCTATTGATCATGCAGGAGCTGGCGCGTGGCGACCTGGTGGTGGCCTGTGACCGACCGCTGGCAAATCAACGCGCCTATTACCTGGTACGACCCGTCGGACGGGACAACCCAGCGGCGACACAGGCCTTTCTGGATTGGTTGCTTCTGGCCGCGACCGATTTGATGAACTGATCTTATTCAACAGCGCTCATTTTTCAGAAAGCTGAGGCTCATGCAACGCACTTTGATCTGGGACCTTCCAACCCGACTCTTTCACTGGACTTTGGCGACATGTTTTTTGCTGGTGTGGCTCACCGGCGACGCCGATCGATGGCGTGCCATTCACGTTTTTGTTGGTTATTTGATGCTCGGACTGGTCGGTTTTCGCCTGGTGTGGGGTGTTGTCGGCTCGCATTTCTCGCGCTTTGCCAATTTCTGGTTTGGCCCCGGGGAGGCCTTTCACTACCTGAAGCAGGTGGTGCAAGGTAACGCGCCCCGCCACCTGGGGCACAACCCCGCCGGCAGTCTGGCCATTTACCTGTTGTTGGTGCTGACGGTAGGGGTTGGCAGCACAGGCATCATGACTCTGGGGGGCGACGAGCAGCAGGGTATGGCGGCTGGCTGGTTTACTTTTGCACAAATCCAGATGGTTAAAGAATGGCATGAACTCGCCGCCATCGCGATGCTGCTGATCGTTGGCGGTCACATTACTGGTGTGCTGGTGGAAAGTGTGCTGCACCGGGAAAACCTGGCGCGTTCGATGATCAACGGCTTCAAAATGGCAGCGCCTGGCACGCTCGCAGCCAAGCCGCATCGACTTGTGGCTGGTGTCATGTTGCTGGTTATTCTTGGTTCTGGTGGCTGGTGGTTTGACTACGCCATTGACAGGCATCTGGACCAACAAGCGGGTGTACTCAAGAAGGAAATGCGTGTTGGCACAGAGTCACATGTCAAGTTTGTCGGCGCGGTATTGCCTGACAACGAGCTTTGGCGTGATGAATGTGGCAGTTGTCATTCGGAGTTTTATCCTTCGCTGCTGCCCAGCCGCTCGTGGCAAAAAATCCTGGCAGAGCAGCATAGGCACTTTGGCAAGGACCTGATGCTTGATGTCCCCACGGTTGCAGAGGTACTGACATTTCTGAATGAAAACTCTGCCGACAAACACCTTACCGAGGCGGCCTTCAAGATAGAACAATCGATTTCAAAAATCACCACGCCGCTGCGCGTCACCGAGACGCCTTATTGGTTGAACAAGCACCGGGAGATCGGGTCCGATGTCTGGACCCGTCCGGCGGTCAGTGGCAAGAAAAATTGTGTCGCTTGTCACGAGGATGCCAAGGCGGGTACCTATGAAGACGCCGCCATGCATATCCCCGAAGCACCAGCCATGCCCAAGCCAGCGGGTGTCGCCGCGCCGTTAAGCAAGCCATGATGCCCTGCTTCACCCAGGACATCACTTACACCGGTACGTCCAGCACAGCGCCACCGTGCTAAGCTAAACGCCATTGACAACCCATACACAGGAGTGTTTTTTATGCCCGGACTTCTTCCCAATATCGACCCCGATGGCCTGCTCGAGTTCTCGGTGGTCTATACCGACCGTGCGCTTAACCACATGTCGCAATGTTTTCAGGGCGTGATGAAAGACATTTCCAGCATCCTCAAGGAGGTCTACCACGCCCCCTCGACGGTGCTGGTGCCGGGCAGCGGCACCTTTGGCATGGAAGCCGTGGCACGCCAGTTTGCCACCGGTAAAAAGACGCTGGTGATTCGCAATGGCTGGTTCAGCTACCGCTGGACGCAGATTTTTGACATGGGGCATATCCCGAGCGAGTCCATCGTGCTCAAGGCGCGCCGCGTGGGTGACGACAAACAGGCGCCGTGGATTCCCTGCCCAGTCGACGAGGTGGTGGCCAGCATTCGTGCCAACAAGCCCGATGTGGTGTTTGCCCCGCACGTCGAAACCGCCGCCGGCATGATCTTGCCCGACGACTACCTGAAAACCGTGGCTGACGCGGTGCATGAAGTCGGTGGCCTCTTTGTGCTGGACTGCATTGCCTCGGGCGCCATGTGGGTCAACATGGAAGCTACCGGCGTTGATGTGCTGGTGAGCGCACCACAAAAGGGCTGGAGCGGCTCGCCCTGCTGCGCCATGGTGATGCTCAGTGCCCGCGCTCGCGCTGCCATCGACGCCACCACCAGCACCAGCTTTGCCTGCGACCTGAAAAAATGGCTGCAGATCATGGAGGCTTACGAAAAAGGTGGCCACGCCTACCACGCCACCATGCCGACCGATGCGCTCATGCGCCTGCGCGAGGTCATGCAGGAAACCCGCGCCTATGGTTTTGAGAAGGTTAAGGCTGAGCAGGCGGCGCTGGGCGCCAAGGTGCGTGCCTTGTTTGAGAGCCGCGGCATCCGAAGTGTCGCCGCCGAGGGTTTCAAGGCCCCCGGTGTGGTGGTGAGTTACACCCTTGACGCCGACATCCAGAACAGCAAAAAATTTCTGGCACTCGGCCTGCAAACTGCCGCCGGCGTGCCGTTGCAATGTGACGAACCGGCTGATTTTTCAAGCTTCCGCGTCGGTCTGTTTGGTCTGGAAAAACTGCACAACGCGGACCGCAGCGTGGCCCACCTGGCGGCAGCACTCGACGCCATGGGCATCGCTGCCTGAGTTTGAAGGCGCCCGTTAAATGGGCACTTGATGTGGGGGAATTAATCATGCCCCGAGTTGATCGACGGGCCTTCACCACTACCATTCGCTCACCGAAACGGGGATTCCGTTTGAATCAGTGAAAAAGGAAAACATGAAACGCATTTTGTTGTTTGTTCTGACCAATGTGATGGTGGTGGCGGTGCTCGGCATTGTGGCCAGCCTGCTCGGCGTGAACCGTTATCTGACGGCCAACGGCCTGGACCTGGGCGCCTTGCTGGGCTTTGCGCTGGTGATGGGTTTTGGTGGTGCCATCATTTCGCTGCTGATCAGCAAACCCATGGCCAAGTGGACTGCGGGTGTGCGCATCATCAACCAACCGGCCAACGTCGATGAGGCCTGGATTGTCGAGACCGTGCGCAAGCTGGCTGACAAAGCCGGTATCGGCATGCCCGAAGTGGGCATTTTTGACGGTGCGCCCAATGCCTTTGCCACCGGAGCCTTCAAAAATTCGGCGCTGGTAGCCGTCAGTACCGGCTTGTTGCAGGGCATGACCCACGAGGAAATCGAAGCTGTGATTGCCCACGAGGTGTCCCACGTGGCCAATGGCGACATGGTCACCATGACGCTGATTCAAGGCGTGATGAATACTTTTGTGGTGTTTCTGAGCCGTGTCATTGGTTACGCGGTCGATAGCTTCTTGCGCAAGGGCGACAGCCAAAATACCGGCCCAGGCATCGGCTACATGATCACCACCATCGTGCTTGACATCGTGCTCGGTTTTGCCGCCGCCATCGTGGTGGCTTGGTTTAGCCGCCACCGCGAGTTCCGTGCCGACGCGGGTGCCGCCCAATTGATGGGACGGCGTCAGCCCATGATCAACGCGCTGGCCCGTCTGGGCGGCTTGCAACCCGGTGAACTGCCCAAAAGCGTCGCTGCCTTTGGTATCACTGGTGGCATTGGCAAGCTGTTCTCAAGCCACCCGCCGATTGAAGACCGTATTACTGCACTGCAAAACGCGCAAGCTTGATGCCGAATCCGGTTGGGCGGACTTGTGTATGTTGTAGGGCGGACTTCAGTTCGCCAGGTCGACTGAAGTCGACCCTATCAGCAACCCTACAGAAGCCAGCTTGATGGCCAGTGCCTCAGCCACCTTGATGCCATCCACCCCGGCCGACAAAATCCCGCCCGCATAACCCGCGCCTTCACCCGCCGGGTACAGGCCCCGGGTATTGATACTTTGAAAGTCATCCCCGCGCGGCATACGCAGCGGTGACGAGGTGCGGGTTTCCACCCCGGTCAGCACCGCGTCGGGCATGTCAAAGCCCTTGATCTTTTGGCCAAACGCCGGTAGCGCCTCGCGCAGCGCCGCAATGGCGTAATGCGGCAGGGCGGGGTGCAAGTCGCCCAGCTTGACCCCGGGTTGGTAGGAGGGCAGCACAGCACCCAGCGTGGTTGACGCCTTGCCCGCGATGAAGTCGGCCACCAGTTGCCCTGGTGCCTCGTAGTTGCTGCCGCCCAGCACATAAGCGCCGGATTCGAGTTGGCGCTGCAGGTTGATACCCGCCAGTGGGTGCGTGGCGCCTGGGTGGGTTGCTTTCAGGCGCTCGGATTCTTCGGCATAACGCTGACCAGCGACAGGGCCAAAAGCTTGCACAAAGGCCGCTTCATCCTGGCAAAAGTCAGCGGGCTCAATGCCGACCACCATGCCCGCATTGGCGTTGCGCTCGTTGCGTGAGTACTGGCTCATGCCGTTGGTCACCACACGGCCGGGCTCGCTGGTGGCCGCTACCACGGTGCCGCCGGGGCACATGCAAAAACTGTACACCGCGCGGCCGTTGCTGGCATGGTGCACCAGCTTGTAGTCGGCCGCACCCAGACTGGGGTGACCGGTGTGGCGGCCCCAGCGGGCGCGGTCGATCACGCTTTGCGGGTGCTCAATGCGAAAACCCACCGAAAACGGCTTGGCATCCACCGTCACGCCGCGCTCATGCAGCATGGCAAAGGTGTCGCGTGCGCTGTGGCCCAGCGCCATCACCACCTGCTCAGCATGCAGCTCATACGATTGTCCGGTGGCCTGGTCCAGCACGCTGAGGCCACGCAGTTGGCGCTCGGCTGCATCTTCTTCCACCAGCACGTCGGTGACGCGTTGCTGAAAGCGGATTTCACCGCCCAACGCGATGATCTGGGCGCGCAGGTTTTCCACCACCTTGACCAGTTTGAAAGTGCCAATGTGCGGGTGCGACTCCACCAGAATCTCGGGTGGTGCGCCAGCCTTGACAAATTCTTCCATCACCTTGCGCCCCAGATGGCGCGGGTCCTTGATCTGGCTCCACAGTTTGCCGTCGGAAAAGGTGCCGGCGCCGCCTTCGCCAAACTGCACATTGCTCTCGGGGTTGAGCACATGTTTGCGCCACAGGCCCCAGGTGTCCTGGGTGCGTTCGCGCACTTTTTTGCCGCGTTCCAGCACGATCGGCTTGAAGCCCATGTGGGCCAGAATGAGTGCTGCAAAAATGCCGCAGGGGCCAAAGCCCACCACCACCGGGCGCAGCGCCAGATCGGCCGGGGCCTGCGCCACCAACCGGTACGTCATGTCGGGTGCGGGCACGATGTGCGGGGTGCCCGCGTGTTGTGCCAGCAAGCGGGCTTCCTGCGCTGGTTTGGTCAGCGTGGCATCAACGATGTAGACCACCCGCACCTGGGCCTTGCGGGCATCAAAACTGCGTTTGAAGATATGCCACTCGGCCAGATCCTCTGGCTGGAGCGCCAGTGTTTTCAGGATGAGTGCGTTGAGGTCGTCAGGCGTGTGGTCAAGCGCGAGCTTGAGTTCGGAGATGCGGATCATTTTGCGTACCAAATAGGCTTGTGTTTATCAAGCAAGAGCACTGTATTTTAGAAGACCAATCCTTGAACCCTGTGGAGCGGACTGGTACCTGTAATGGTTCTTGTGGGGCGGACTTGCACCCCGCCATGGTCGACGGAAGTCGACCCCTATCAGAAGCCGTGTTCGACTGAATAAATCAGCTTGGCAAAAAGCCTTCGACCGACAAATAGCGCTCGCCGGTATCGTAGTTAAAGCCCAGCACGGTCGCTTCAGCAGGCAAATCGGGGAGTTTTTGCGCAATGGCGGCCAGCGTGGCGCCGCTGGAAATACCCACCAAAAGACCTTCTTCGCGGGCGCTGCGGCGTGCGTATTCGCGTGCCGGCTCGGCATCAACCAGAATGACGCCGTCGAGCAGTTCAGTGTGCAGGTTTTTCGGGATAAAGCCAGCACCAATGCCCTGGATCGGGTGAGGTGCAGCGGTGCCGCCAGAGATCACCGGCGAGGCCGCTGGCTCGACCGCAAACACCTTGAGCTGGGGCCATTGTTCTTTCAAAACCTGGGCTACTCCGGTGAGGTGGCCGCCCGTGCCCACACCGGAGATCAGTGCATCAATGCCGTCCGGAAAGTCGGCCAAAATTTCTTGCGCCGTGGTACGCACATGTGCTTCAATGTTGGCGGGATTGTCGAATTGCTGTGGGATCCAGGAGCCGGGCAGGTTGAGGGACAGCTCGTAAGCGCGTGCAATCGCGCCTTTCATGCCTTTGTCGCGAGGGGTCAGGTCAAACGACGCGCCGTAGGCCAGCATCAGGCGGCGCCGTTCAATGCTCATGCTGTCAGGCATGACCAGAATCAGTTTGTAGCCCTTGACTGCGGCCACCAGTGCCAGACCGACGCCGGTGTTGCCGGAGGTGGGCTCGATGATGGTGGCGCCGGGCTGCAATTCACCCGACTTTTCTGCTGCTTCGACCATGGCCAGCGCAATGCGGTCCTTGATGGAGCCACCGGGATTGGCGCGTTCGGATTTGATCCATACCTTGTGCGTATTGCCAAACAGGCGGTTGATGCGGATGTGGGGCGTGTTGCCAATGGTTTGCAGGACGTTGTTGACTTTCAAAGGGACAGCTCCTCAAGTAGATAAGATAAGCTTTTATTTTCGACGACTTGACCCACTGATTGGGATAAAAGTGGGGAAGACCGGGCGCAGAGCATGGTTCATGCCGCGATAATCGGCGCGTGAAGCCCGCCAGACTGCCGCTGGTGCAATTCTGGAAACAGAGCACTGGAGGAACGTCCGGACTGCATAGGGCAGCGTAGCAGCTAACGGCTGTCCACTGAAAGCCCGGGCCGCAAGGCCAGGGTATAAGGTGAGGATCAGAGCAACAGAGACGAGCCGATTGAGTTCGGGTGAAACGGGCAATCTCTACGCGCAGCAATACCAAATAGGCACACGTTGATGGGGCCCCCGGAGTGTGCGGGTAGGTAGCACCGAGCTACTGAGTGATCAGTAGCCCAGATTAATGGCAGTCACGCTAGAGGCAACTTTGGCGCACAGAATCCGGCTTATCGGTGGGCTTCACAACTTTCTTATACATCGTGGGACAGACCGCAGTGACGCATTGCGCACCAGCTCTGTCCTCGACGGATCGTCGGCTGTCAGCCTCGCGCCAGCAAAGACTGGCCCAGCGCAAACACCGAATTGGGCGCGTTGGTGCGCACCGTTTGGTGCACCGGTTTCTTGAACACACCGCGGTTTGGCGCCGGTTTTTGTTCAATCTTGACGCCTTTGGCCAATTGGTCCAGCACCAGATTACGCAACGTGACCGACTGCATGAAGTCGAGCACCTTGGCGTTCATGGTGTCCCACAGGTCTTGCGCCATGTCGGGGGTGGATGACATGGTTTCCGGGCTGATTTTTGGCGGTGTGTCTTCAACCGCGCCAATGATGTCGGCCACCGTGATGGCGTCGGCTCTGAGCCCGAGGGTGTAGCCACCACCTGGTCCGCGGGTACTCGTCACCAGGCCCTGGTGACGCAGTTTGCTGAACATTTGCTCCAGGTACGACAGCGAAATTTGCTGGCGCTCGGCAATGTCAGACAGCGGCACGGGACCGAGCTTTTCGCGCAGGGCGACGTCAATCATGGCTGTGACGGCAAAACGGCCTTTGGTACTTAAACGCATTTAATTTCTCCTGTCAGTGTCGGTAAATCAGACACAGTGCAAACTATAAGGTTCAAATCACTTCGTGTAAATTCGAATAATCAATCAATTTACTTCGTAAAAATTGAATAATAGAATAAATATGTGAGGCCATCCGCATGAATTTCAAGCATCTTTACTATTTTTGGGTCACGGCCCGCGCCGGTGGCATCATGCGCGCCGGTGAACAGTTGCACACCACGCCGCAAACCCTGTCTGGCCAGATCAAGCTGCTCGAAGACTGGCTCGGGCGCAAGTTGTTTCGCAAGAGTGGCCGCGGGCTGGAGTTGACCGAGCACGGCCGCCTGGCGTTGGGTTATGCCGATCAGATTTTCAGCCTGGGTAGTGAGCTGGAAAGCAGCCTGCGCCAGGTGCGCGGTACCGAGCGGCGACTCGATTTCAGGGTGGGGGTGGCTGATTCGGTGTCCAAGTCCATCGCCTACCGACTGCTGGAGCCCGCTTTTTCGATCAGTGAGTCGGTCAAGCTGCTGTGCAGTGAAGGCAAGTTTGACGACCTGCTGGCCCAATTGGCGCTGCATCGGCTGGACCTGGTGATTGCCGACGAACCCATGCCCAGACGTGTCAGTGTCAAGGCCTTCAGCCATGCATTGGGCAGCAGCGTGATGAGTTTTTTTGCAGCGCCCGGCCTGCGGTCGCGTATTGTGGGCAAGTTCCCAGCCTGTCTGGATGGTGTGCCGATGCTGGTGCCGGGCGCCACGGCCTCGGTGCGCCAGCAACTCGAAGGCTGGTTTGCCAGGCACCGGATCGCACCTGTGGTGGTGGGCGAGTTTGACGACGCCGCGCTGATGAAGGCCTTTGGCCGCGAAGGCCAGGGCGTGTTCATGGCGCCACGTGTGCTCGAGATTGAGACCTGCAGCCAGTTTGGCGTGCAGGTGATCGGCCACACCGCCGAACTGGTGGAAGAGTTTTACGCGGTGTCGATCGAGCGGCGCATCAGTCACCCCTGCGTGCTGGCCATCACCGATGCTGCGCGTGGCCAGCTGTTCAGCGTGTGAGTTGTTCAGGTGCCTGCAACCGGATAATCCACCCATGCCACTCAGAGAAATCAGCCACCCTGTCATTGACATCGATCTGCGTTACGCCACGCCCGACAACTTCACCGGCAAAACCATTTACGACCACGCCGTGGCCTATCTGCATCAGGATGCCCTGGCGGCACTGGTGCGCGCCGCCGAGCTGACAGCTGCTCAGGGTATGCGTTTGCGTGTGCTGGATGCCTACCGGCCGTCAGCCGCGCAGTGGCGCCTGTGGGAGGCGCTGCCCGACCCGCGTTTTGTGGTTGACCCGCGCATTGGCTCCATACACACGCGCGGCGTTGCGGTCGACCTGACCCTGTGTGACGCCAGTGGGGTGCCGCTTGACATGGGCACGGCTTTTGATGAAATGACCGAGCAATCTTTTCACGGCACGACCCACATTGCCGCCCCTGCCCAGCGCCACCGCTGCCTGCTGCTGGGGCTGATGACCCTGGCTGGTTGGACGCATCACCCCTATGAGTGGTGGCACTACAACCTGCCCGAGCCCACCCGCTACCTGCCGCTCAGCGACGGTGCCGAGGGTAGTTTTTTGATGGACTGAGTGCGATTTTTGTGGGGTCGACTTCAGTCGACCTAGCCGAATAAATTCGGCCCTATCAAGAGACCTGGCGGGTGCAAGTCCGCCCTACAGGGGGCATGGCGGGCGTTAAAACCGCTCTCCTTCATGCAAGTACCGCCATTGGCCTTCGGGCAAGCCTGACAGTGCCACCCGCCCCACGCGTTGGCGCTTGATGCTTTGGATGTGCAGGCCGACGCGTTCACACAGGTAGGCGATCAGCCCCGGGTGCGCACCCTTCAAGGCAAAACGTAACCGGGTGGACGTGTCTGACGTGCTGTTGATGCTGACCTTGACTGGCGGCAGCGGATGGCCGTCGGTGCTCAGGCTGGCGTTCAGGCGCTGCAACACCTCGGGCGCTATGTCGCCTTCCACTTCCACCACCAGTTCCTGTTCCAGGATGGCCGCGTCTTCGGTGAGCTTGCGCAGCACGCGCCAGTCCTGGGTAAACACCACCAGGCCGCTGGCCGCCACTTCCAGCGGCACACAGGCACTGAGTTTGGCAAAGTGGTGCTTGAGAAGCCGCACGTTTGACGCGTCCTGCGCCCAGTGGTTGGCTGGCAGCAGCAACTGGTGCGCCGGTTTGACGCGCTTGCCCGCCTCACCAGGCATGGCCATGGCCTCGAAGCCGGGCGGCTTGTGCAGCAGCAGCGTCACATCGGTCAACGTCATCAGGCTGGCGTGCGGGTCGATCTCCACGGTCTGGTCGGTCACCCGCGCCATGGGTTCTTCGACCACTTTGCCGTTCACGCTGACCCAGCCGCCCTCGATGTACTGCTCAGCCTCGCGGCGCGAGCAACGCATCAGGTGCGCCACATGCTTGGACAGGCGTTCACCGTCCTGAGTGAGCGGTTTGGCAGGAGGGGAGGGTTTTTTGGGTTTGATCATTGATTGCAATGGTAACCGTCGAAAGTCTTTTCCCGGCCGTGTGCGGGTTGTCGTAGTCCGGATGAAATCCGGGAACTTCTGTGGAGCCTACACATTCCAGTTCAAGTTCTTGATGCGCGCCACATGCGCCATCAGTGAGCGCTTGGCCACCGGCCACATGCGCTGCGGCACATCGGCATAGACCAGGGCCAGCCAGTCGTCAAGTGTGCCGTCGGGTTGCGCCTGCATGGCGGCCATCACCTTTGCCTCGCGCTGCAGGCGGTGCGTCTTGAGCCGGGTGATGGCGGTTTGGGCTTCATCGTCCGGCCCGCCGAGCACATAGCCATGAGCCGGCAGGAGGTACTTGAGTTGGTACTCGGTGCAGGCTGCCTGCAGCAAATCCAGCGAGTTCAGATAGTCGTTCATGTCGCCATCGGGTGGGTCGACCACCGTGGTGCTGCCATTCAGAATGTGGTCGCCGCTGAATAGCAAGCCGTCTTCCAGCAACATCAGGCACAGGTGGTTGGCCGCGTGGCCGGGGGTGTGAATGACTTTCAGGGTGTGGGTGGTTTCTTTTTTTGTGGGGTCGACTTCAGTCGACCATCCATGGTTTTGGGGCAACGCCAATATCTCACCATCCTGCAACACCCTGTCCGGCACAAACGCGCTATGGGTGCGCGCTGTGTTGGCACTTGGCAAGCCCAAAATGGGTGGCGTCGGGTGGCACATGGCCTGCAACGGCCGGGCGCCGGGGGCGTGGTCCGGGTGCGAATGGGTGCAGACAATCAGTCGAATGTCACCGCCCGCTGCGCGCCACAGTTTGTCCAGATGCTCGGCGTCGGCCGGGCCGGGGTCGATGGCAATGTAGCCGGTGTCGGGGTCGCCTACCAGATAGCTGTTGGTGCCTGGGCCGGTCATGGCGCCGGGGTTGGGGGCGGTCAGGCGCAGCACGTTTTTGAGCAGGGGAACAGGCTGTTCACTTTGCCAGTCCAGCGTGTGCACAATTTGCCCGTCCGGACACACCAGCGCCAGTTCCCCATAGGCCGACTCATGTTCCATATGCCGCTGTTCGCGCCCGGCCAGCAGCCCGGTGCGCGGGCAACTGGTCCACAGCGGTTCTTCCGACACCGCGCAGGCCTGCAGCACGGCATCAACCGTGGCCAGGTCTTGCAGGCGCTCCAGCGTGATGATGGTTGGATAAATCATGAAAAAGCTGCCCGCCAGATGCCGTGCCAGCGCGTCGCCCGGGCGTACCCACACCGGTTCAAACTGCTCGGTCTCGTCGGCCACTGGCGTTTGTGCGGGTGGCACGCGCGCTACCAGAAACGGCACATCAAAGCGCTTGGGCAGGTCACGGTCGGTAATCCAACGGGCTAGCACAAACATGTCGCTGGCGGCCAGAGTCAGCTCGCGTGTCGCACACTGCGCGCCCAGGTCGCCTTGCCGGTCCATTGCATCAATCTCGGCCTGCTCGGCCCAACTGCCGTCAGCATGGCGCGCCAACAGGATGCCCAGCTCTTCAAAGCTTTCACGAATGCCCGCAATCGCATCAGTCAGGGCTTGCGCGCTTTGCGTGGCCCGTCGTTGTGCGATGGCATGGCAGTTGGCGTCTGCGGCATCAATGCCGCCGCCTGGAAACACGTAGGCCCCTGGTACAAAGCTGGCACTGCTGGAGCGGCGTGTCATGAGCACCTCCAAGCCTGCAGGCGTGTCGCGCAGCAGCAGCACCGAGGCGGCAGCACGCGTGGGCGCGGGTGGGCGGGCGGTGTGAAGTTGTTGTGACAGACGAGGCATGGTCAGAAGGCGCTGGTTTGGGTAGTTGACTTTAGCGGATGTGTTGGTTCGGTGTTTGGGACCTCTTGCGGGCGTCAAAGTAATGTAAAAATTGAGCCACATCAAGAATTAAATCTGACAATAATGTCAATTATTAAGCCATAGCTTACAAAAAATGTCATTTTTTCAAACCGATTTGCAGTCGATCTGTCATCAAGATGGCCAATTTGACGCCAAGAAGCCTGGCATGGAATCTGCTGACAAGTTACTTGTGTTCCGTTGTTAGTTTTTTTTAACCCCAAGGAGTAAATATGAAGCGTTCCATGCAAAAGGGTTTTACCCTGATCGAATTGATGATTGTGGTTGCCATCATTGGCATTTTGGCCGCTGTGGCCTTGCCGGCTTACCAAGACTACACGGTCAAGGCTAAAGTTGGTGCGGCTCTGTCTTCTGTGGCTTCACTCAAGACAGCAGTGGGTGTTTGTGCGCAAGAAAATGGTGGTTTGCTGACGGCTTGTGATGGTGGTTCAAATGGCGTGCCTACATTCACGGCCACCAAAGAAATTGCGTCTGCGACCACCACTGACGGTGTGATTGTTGCCACGATGGCTACGGGTATTGGTTCTGGTGTTGATAGTGCGACCATTACCTTCACCCCTACCGTTGGTTCCTCCAACATCACTTGGAACAATACAACCTCTGTGACTCATGCAGCAGCGGTGACATTGATCAATAAGTCTAACCTGTGATGCTTGCTTGGCTCTTGAGCTGACAATTCAAGCACTTGTTTGTTAAAAAAAGGCCACCTATGGGTGGCCTTTTTTGATCTTGCCTTGTACAGACCATTGGGTTTTGGATGAATCACTTTTCTGCCCCTCGCCACATGCCCCGCCTCTTGCCAGGTGTCGGCCTGCTCATGCTTTGTTTGACAGTGGCTTTGGGTGGGCTGTACGGGCAATTTTTGTGGAACCCGCTGATTTTTGACGATATTCCATTTTTCATGGTGGGCGAAGATGGCTTGCAGCCGATTGTCGCCTACCAATTTGAACTGCTGCAATTGCGTTCACTCCCTTATGCCACGCTGGCCTGGACGCAGGCGCATCTGGGTCAGGACATGCTGCCGCATCGGGTGGGTAATTTGTTGGCACATCTTGGCACGGTACTGGCCTTGTTTGCATTTCTGACCTCTTTGTTTGCTGCATTAAGAGGATCTGCGGCGGACAAAGCGCTGCCGCCCCATGTGGCCGCATTTTTTGCGGCATTGCTCTTTGCCTTGCACCCGGTGAGCACCTATGCCGCCGGTTATTTGGTGCAGCGGACCGTGGTCATGGCGACCCTGTTCAGCCTGCTTGCGATGTGGGTTTATGTGCGAGGCACTGTGTCTGACAACTTGGTCTGGCTCTGGCTGTGTGTTCCCATGTATTACCTCGCGGTGCAGTCCAAAGAACATGCCATCATGTTACCGGCCGCGCTGGTGGCGCTGACTGCATTGCTGCATGAGGACTGGAAGCGCAAACTCAAACAGCGCTGGGCACTGTTCTTGGCTTTGGCAGTGATCGCAGGGTGGGTGTTGCTGGCGCGCAAGGGCCTGTTGGGGTCTGTTTACGAACCTGTGGCTGCAGAAATGCTGAGTGCAGCAGATAAAGAAAAGGCTTACCCGTTGAGCGTTCTGACCCAGGCCTGGTTGTTTTTTAAATACGCGTTTTTGTGGCTGCTGCCCAGGCCCACGTGGATGTCCATCGACATGCGTGAACCCATGGCGCATGCGCTGTCATCTGTTTATTGGCTGGCTCTTTGTGCTTATCTGGCATGGGGTGGGGCGGCCATTTGGCTGATTTTGAAACACGGCGCAAAGGGCTTGCTTGGGTTTGCCATGTTCTTTCCCTGGGTGATGTTCTTTACCGAATTTTCATCTGTAAGAATTCAGGAAATATTTGTGCTGTACCGGAGTTACCTTTGGGCAGTGGGTGCTTTTTGTGTGTTGCCGATTTTGTTTAAAAAAGTGGATGCACGTCCTGCGGCATTGATCTTGTCGATCATTGCCGCGGCCATGTTCATGGTGTCCATGGAACGGCTGATGGTGTTGTCGCATCCGCTGTTTGTTTGGGAGGATGCCGAAAAGCTGGTCAAGGGGCGCGACGACGCGGCTGGCGCTTACCGTATTTATTACAACCGTGGTACTGAGCGTGCGAGTCTGGGCATGTTGGATGCTGCGGTTGGAGATTACCAACGCGCGATTGTGCTGAATCCGGATTTTGCTGAATCCTTCGGTAACCTGGGCGCGGCTTACGCGCAGCTGGGGGTGTGGGACAAAGCGATTGCGGCGCTGCGGCAAGCAATCAAAATCACAGACAAAAGCGGGCGAACCTTTGCCAGCGCACACGGCAATCTGGGGACGGTTTATTTCCGTCAAGGACAATGGGACAGTTCGGTGGCAGCATTTACCACGGCACTTGAAATCAGCCGCACTGAGGGTAAGAATCCAACCCCCAGGGATATTCACGGCAGGGCGCAGGCCTATGAAAAATCAGGTGACATGCAACGGGCCCAAGCAGATTACCGGGTCAGTTGCCGACTTGCCAACAGAGGTTGCGATAAGGTGGTCCATTAATTCTTGAGCCCTGACCAGCCAGGCCATGGCCTTGTGGTCATGAAAGACTTTCGCCTTTGGCGCGGTGCTGGTACCAGGTGTTGGTGTCGGGGACGGGCAGGTTCGGCAGACGCTCATGCTGTCAGGCGTGCGCGCAGCCACTGCGGGAAAGCAAGCCACGGCAGGGCGATATGGCCATTGGGGAGTGCCCTTTCTGATTCGGTACGGTAAACGAGGATGCCTTGTGGATGAACCTCGTCACCCGCTGCGCCGATGAACCGGTCGATGGGAGCCAAATGACCAGCACCTGGCGTGGCTGTCAATTTGATTTCTATGGGCTGCAACTTGCTTTGGATGACGATCAGCAAATCAATCTCAAGGCCATCGTGCGAGCGCCAAAAATACAGCTCTGGTTTACGCCCCAGTGCCATGAACGCCTTGACGGCTTCCGTTACCACCCAGCCTTCCAGCAACGCACCACCCATGGGGCCAGCCAGAGCCGCCTTGGCATCTGGCTGGCGTTCACAAGGGCGGCGTCGTAAAAGTAAAACTTGGGTGTTTTGACAGTATGAAATTCCTGGCCGTGTCGGGTGGCGAGTTGGCTCTGTTGTTACATACGTGCCAAAAATATAATCAGATTTTAATTTTGTCAAACGTGTCCTATCTATCGGCGCCGATCTGCTTGCCGCTTACCGACAAGCGGTATATGATGCACGCTCATGATCCAGTCATTTAAATGCCAAGACACGCAATTGCTTTTTGAAACAGGCAAGTCCAAGCGTTTTGGCAACATCCGGGATGTTGCTGAGCGCAAGTTGACGCAATTGGCTGCAGCCATGACTGTGGAGTTTCTAAAGTCGCCACCTGGTAACCATCTGGAAAGACTGACGCATGATCGTGAGGGGCAATACAGCATCCGCATCAACCAGCAGTGGCGCGTTTGCTTCGTTTGGACTGCAGAAGGTCCTTGTGATGTTGAGATTGTTGGTTACCACTGATTTTTTCTGCCACGGAGGGCAACATGATTAAAAACGGCATGCGTGCAATTCACCCGGGTGAGTTCCTGCTGGAAGACTATTTAAAGCCACTTGGCATGACTGCCAATGCGCTATCAAAGGCGTTGCATGTGCCCGCCGGGCGGATCAATGACATCGTGCTAGAGCGGCGCGGCGTCACGCCTGACACCGCTTTGCGTCTGGCGCGTTATTTTGGCGGTGACGCGCAGTCGTGGTTGAATTTGCAGCAAATGTATGACCTCAAGCTTGCCGAACGCGACAAGGCACAACAAATCGAAGCCGAAATTGAACCATTGACGTTTGCCTCCTGAGGTGGTGTTGCGTTTCACCGGCTCCTGCCCGCCTTGTATTTCCCCTTGCCCGCACCGATCACGCCGTCGGCCAGCGCCAGCCGGGCCATGGCCTTGTGGGCGTGGGCGTGGGTGATGGCCAGGCCAAGCGCATCAGCCGCATCGGGGCCGGGCAGGCTGGGTAGCATGAGCAGGCGCTTGACCATTTCCTGAATCTGGCCTTTGCTGGCGCGGCCCCAGCCGACCACGGCCTGTTTCATTTGCAGGGCGGTGTATTGCGATACCGGCAAATCCAAGGAAACAAGTGCGGTGATGGCCGCACCGCGCGCCTGCCCCAGCAGCAGCGTGGACTGCGGGTTGACGTTGACAAAAACGATTTCGACCGTGGCCGCATCTGGCTCGTAGCGCGCCACCACCTCGCGGATGCCGTCAAACAAGACCTTGAGCCGCTCTGGCAGCAGGTCTTTGTCAAGGTGCGTGGTGGTGATGGTGCCGCTGGCCACATAGCGCAGGTCGGCGCCGTCCACGTCCACCAGGCCAAAACCGGTGGTGCGCAGGCCGGGGTCAATGCCGAGGATTCTCATGGTGTGCGGTGGCTACAGGCCAAAATACCAATGCACCGAGTGAAAAAACACCGGCGCGGCAAAACACAGTGAGTCGATTCGGTCAAGCATGCCGCCGGCGCCTGTCACGCCTTTTTCCTGGCCTTGCCAGATCGGGATGCCGCGGTCGCGTTTGAGGGCCTTCATGACCAGGTGCCCGAGCGACCCGGCAGCACAGGCAATGAACGACAGGGCAAAGGCCTGGCCCGGAACAAAGGGTGTGACGCCCGCCAACAGGGTGCCCAGCAGACTGCCCGTGGCCATACCCCAGCTCCAACTGTTCCAGGTGAAGCTCTGGCTGATGTGTGCTGCCGCAGGCGCGCGTGGCCGGTACCTTGCCACCAGATGCTGTGTGACCATGCAGCTTTGCACCACCAGCACCAAAAACAGCACCAGAAAAGCGTTTTGCTTGTCGTAGCGCGGAAAATCCAGCAGCATCAGGGCGGGCACATGGCTCATGCCGTAAATGCACACCATGATGCCCCATTGCAGCTTGGCGTTGCGTTCCAGAAAGCGCACCGGGTCGTTGGCCAGTGCGCTGGCCACCGGCAGCGCCAAAAACACATAGACCGGAATGAACACCGTGAACAGGTTGAAGTGTTCGGTGCCCACCAGAAAATACTGAAACGGCAGCACCCCGAAAAAAGCCAGCACCAGGCTGCGGTGGTCGCCCTGGCGCGTCGGCGACAGCGTTAAAAACTCGCGCAAGGCAAAAAAAGAGCCGATCGCAAACAGCACCAGGCGGGTGATGTCGCCTGCCAGCCAGGCCACCCAGAAGATAAAAATTAGCGCCCAGCTGGTGCGCAGCAGGTTGCTCAGGTCGCTGATGCGGTTCAGATGGTTTTGTTGTGCCTGCACGTCGTCTTGCTCGCGCATCGACAGCAAAAACAGAATGAGCGAGGCCAGCAGCAGCAGGCCAAAGACCAGGATGAACATGGCGCCCACCTGTTGCGCCGGGCTGAGGTTTTTCAGGGTCTGGTACATGGACTGACTTCAGATGTCGCGCAGGGCGATAACTGCATTGTGGGCGCGTTGCAAAAAGGCGTGGCAGTCTTCACCGGTTTGCACCTGCATGGGTGTGCCAAAGGTCACCGAGCAAAGCACCGGCACCGGCACCACCTCACCCTTGGGCATGACGCGCTGCACATTGGCGATCCAGGCCGGGATCAGTTCCACTTGCGGGAACTTGAGCGCCAGGTTGTAGAGCCCGGCCTTGAAGGCCTGTGGCTCGTCAAAATGGCCACGCGTGCCTTCGGGGAACAGAATGAGCGAATCGCCAGCGGCCAAAGCCTCGATCAGCGGCTCCAGCGGGTCATCCAGCGCGTTGCGTTCCCGTGAGACATAAATCACGTTGAATACCGCAGTGGTAATCCACTGTTTGAAGGCTGACTTGGTCCAGTATTCACGGGCCGCCACAGCCCTTGTACTGCGTCGCAGTTCCTTGGGCAGGGCGGCCCAGATCATCACCAGGTCGGCGTGGCTTTGGTGGTTGGCAAAATAAATGCGCTGCTCGGCTTTGGGTGGGCAGCCCCACCAGCGCGCCTGTGCTCCGGTGAGCACCCGAATCAGCCCCAGCAAGAACAGGCTGACCACTGTGGCCGCCAGTGGTGACAACCAGGCTGCGGCGCGGCTGCGCCAGTTGTCAGGTTCAGGCAGGGCGTGGGTCATGGCAATTCTGCGCTTTCGAGGCGACGGGCAATGAGGGCGGCGCGCCCTGCCACATAGCTTGAATTGGGCAATTTTTCAAAGTACTTGGGGCGCGGCAGCATCACCGCCAACCGTGCCGCTTCGTAACTGCCGAGCTGCGCCGCAGTTTTATGAAAGTAGTGCTGGGCAGCGGCTTCGGCGCCAAACACACCTTCGCCCCATTCGACGTTGTTAAGGTAGATTTCCAGGATGCGCTCTTTGCTGAGAACGGCTTCCAACAGCAGTGCGAGGATAAATTCCTGCCCTTTTCTCAAAAACGTGCGCTCGCCCGACAAAAACAGGTTTTTGGCCAACTGCTGGGTAATGGTGGAGCCGCCCACCACCTTGGGCGCCTTGACCGGTTTGACTGGGGCCGCGGGTTTGGACGCGGCTTTGGGCGGGTTTCTTGCGGCCATCCTGGCCTGTGCTCTGGCCGCCAGTTCTTCCGCCTTGACATTTTTTTGCCAGGCTTTCTCCAGGGCATTCCAGTCCACGCCGTCGTGGTTGGCAAAGCCGTCGTCTTCACTGGCGATGACTGCGCGCTTGAGGTGATTGGAAATCTTGTCGTAGCCTAGCCATTGCTGGCGCCAGCGCAGTGTGTCTTTTTGGGTGGCGATACGCCAGACTTCGGAGCGCTGGAAGGCGGTGGACTGCGGGTCAATGACCAGCATGGCAGCAATACGCAGCACAAAAAACAGTTGCAGCAACACAAGTGCAACGGCCACCAGACTGAGCCAGCGCAACATCGGTTTCATGAGCTTAGCCCTGAATGACCTGGCGTAATTCAGCCAGCACCTGGTTTGAGGGCGGGCGCACGCCGCGCCAGATCAAAAAGGCCTCGGCGGCTTGTTCTACCAGCATGCCCAGGCCATCGCGCGGCAGCGCGCCATGGGCTCGCGCCCAATCCATAAAGCCTTGGGCGCCGGGGCCGTACATCATGTCGTAGGCCAGGGCGCCGGGCTTTAAGGCGCGTGCCGCCACCGGCACTGCCGCACCGCTGAGGCTGGTCGCGGTGGCATTGATGATCACATCAAAGGACGCATCGAAGCCGTGCAAGGTATGCGCTTCAAGCGTGGTGCTTTGTTGGGCCGCCAGCGGCAAATGGCGCGCCACCAACTCGGTAGCCTTGTGCAGCGTGCGGTTGGCCACGCTGATGTGGGCCGGTCCGGCCTGCAGCAGCGGGCCCAGCACACCGGCTGCGGCGCCGCCGGCGCCAATCAGCAGCAGGTGCAGTCCCTTGAGGGATAAGCCGGCGTTGCGTTCAATGTCGTCCACCAGGCCAATGCCATCGGTGTTGTCCGCCAGGATCTGGCCATCCTTGAAGCTCAGCACATTGCAGGCCTGCGCCAGTAAGCCGCGTGCGCTGGTTTGGGTGGCCAATTTGGCGGCTTCAAACTTGAATGGCACGGTGATGTTACAGCCCAGCCCGCCCTCCCGGACGAAGTCATGGACGCTGCGATCAAAGTGGTCCAGCGGGATTTCGCGTTTGTCGTAGTGCAGTTGCTGGCCGGTGAGTTCGGCAAAACGGGCATGAATCCAGGGCGAGCGGCTGTGGGCGACCGGGTGGCCCATTACGCAATAGAGGTCGGTGGTCATTGGGTATTTTTGTAAATGGGTTTATTTGGCGCTGAGTTTGGTTTCCAGCGTGTCGTCGCGGGTGAAGTTAAAGCGCGATACCACGGCGATCTCATCGGTCTGGCGTCGCATCGCAGGGCTGAATTTACCAAAAGGCCCCGCGCTGCTGGCAATGGCGCGTGCACGCTGGTCCAGCGCCAGGTTGCCGGAACTTTGCACCACTTCGGTTTCCAGTACCTGGCCGAGATGGTTGATGGTCACCACCATGGTGAGTTCGCCATACAACTTTTGGCCGTTGGCCTGCGGAAAATTCACGGTGCCCCGGTCTTCAATGACCCGGCGCAGGTGGTCGTAATACACTGCGTACACCGCCTCGCGTGTGGCCGGGCTGATGTAGCGTTTTTTGGGGCCGGCATTTTGCAGCTGGATACGGCGCTCAATTTCGGCCAGTAACTTGACTAACTGGCGCTGCTTTTGCTCGCGTTGGGCCTGCTCCGGCGTCAGGGCTTGCTGCTGGTTCTCGCTGGTGGGCAGGTTGGTCAGCAAGCGCTTGACGTTGAGCAACAGCAGGTTTTGTTGGGCCTGCATTTCACGCAGCTGGCGTTCCTGCTCGCTGACGTTGTCAGGCCCGTCGACATTGAGCAGGGCCGGTGGCAACGGGCTTTGGGTGCGGCCGTGTGTCGCTTCACCCCCGCCGGCCATGGCGACCTGGGCGATGGCTTGCGCTTTGTCCGGTTTTTCCTGCGGGTTGGCATTGACCAGGATCACCTCCAGCGGGGTGTCGTGCATGACGCGTGTGAAGGCTTCGGGCTCCACCATGCGCACGGTCAGCAGCGTGGCGTGTACCGCAATGGACGCGCCCAGGGCCAACTGCAGGGGTCCAAGCGGCAACAGGTTCACGGCGTGTCAAGGGCCTCTGGTTCGGTGGGTTTGGGGCTGGGTTCAGTGTCGTTGAGGTCCACCGCGATCGCAATCGGGCCGACCGCGGTGTCCTCGTCCTGCTCTTCGTCGGCATCAAACACTTCGGGTTCGGCGTCGAGGCGCTCTATCACGGTGCCGTGAATGTCGAGTGACACCAGGTCGATATCTCCTAGCTTCACGCGCACCCGCGCGCCGCGCGGCAGCCCTTGTGCGCCCATCACCGGCAGCACCAGCGGCAGGTGGTCGGCACGCACCAGGTTGTCTTTGAACAGGGTGGCCTCGATCTCGGTGATGGCCTGCTGTTGCACGTATTTGAGGGTCCAGAAGCGCTCGATGGCGTTCTGGTAGCCGTTGTAGGCAAAGTAGGCCGCGTCAAAGCTGGAGATGATCGAGAACAGCTCGGCATCCTTGGGTTTGAAGGGCGCCACCAGCGCGGCGGTCTTGCCGTGCCGGGCGCAGGCAATGATCTGCCACTGGTTGAGCAAATCCACATAACGGCGCAGCGGCGAGCTGCTCCATGCATAACTTTTGACACCAATGCCCGCGTGCGGCAAGGCGCGAGTGCCCATGCGCACCTTGACGCCGGGCAACATCGAGGCCTGGCTGCGGTAGATGCCGGGCACGCCCAGCTCGGCCATCCAGCTGCCCCAGGTGCTGTTGGCCAGAATCATGGCTTCCGACACAATCAAATCCAGCGGCGCGCCACGCTGGCGCACGCTGATCTGCACTTGCTCGGCGCCCTGCGGCTCGGCACCGTAGTTTCCGACCAGCCTGAAGTTGTAGTCGGGCCGGTTGAAGTTTTCCGGCTTGCCTCGCACCACCTCGCGTTTGGCCTTGAGGTCTTGCGCTAGGCGGTACAAAAATGAGAGTTGTGGTCGTTTGTGCTGCAGCGGCTGGGGGTCCATGTCATGTTGGAAAGACGGGTCTTGCAGCCACTCAAGGGTGACCACGGAGTCGAGTTGGTCGTGGCGTAAATTGGCGCCAATGTGCACGCGCTCTAGCTTGGTTTCAGAGGCCTTGATCTCCAGCGTGGCTTCATCTAGCGTCACATAGAGTGACACCGCCGGGCAGTCGCAGTTTTCCATTAGGGTGTAGCTTTGCACCACCTCGTCGGGCAGCATGGTGAGCTTGTAACCTGGCATGTAGACTGTGGACAGGCGCGCGCGGCCCAGCAGGTCGGCCGCGCTGCCCGGCTGGATCGCCAGGCCGGGCGCGGCAATGTGAATGCCCAGCACCACGGTGCCCGTGCCCAGGCCCTGCACCGACAGCGCATCGTCAATCTCGGTGGTGGCCGAGTCGTCAATTGAAAAAGCACGCGCGGGGGACAGCGGCAGCTCGTCCTTGATGGGGGGTGCATCAAACTTTGGAAAACCCGTGCCTTTGGGAAAGTTCTCCAGCAGAAAACGCTTCCAGTGGAACTGGTAAGGTGAGTCAATGGCGCCGGCCTTGATCAGCAGGTCGAGCGGGCCCAGGTGAGTGGTGCGCGAGGCCTCGACCACGGCCTTGTATTCGGGCGCGTTTTTGTCGGGCTTGAACAGGATTTTGTAAAGCTGGTCGCGGATGGCTTGCGGGCAGAACCCTTCGCTTAATTCCTTGACCCAGGTCTCGATTTGCAACAGCAGCTGTTTCTTCTTCTCGATGGCGGCCAGCGCCTGTGCCAGGATGTCAGCCGAAGCTTTGCGAAAGCGGCCCTTGCCCGCGCGGCGAAAGTAGTGCGGCGCCTCATACAGCGCCATCAGCGTGCCAGCTTGCTGCTCCAGCGTGGCATTTTCCGAGAAATAGTCGCGCGCCAGATCGGCAAAGCCAAAGTCGCCTTCGGGCGCAAATTCCCAGGCCATATCGAGCTCGATGCTTGTCGCCACGGCCTGCGCGCCCGCCATCAATTCGTGCGGCGTGGGTTTGTCGAACTTGAGCAGCATGTTGGCGGACTTGACTTTGACGCGTTTGCCTGAATCCAGCTCCACCTGCGCCGACGTGTCTGCCTCGGAGAGTATGCGTCCGGCCAGGAATTTGCCGGTTTCTTCAAATAATAAGTACATGGCTGAATTGTCACATGGCTTGCCGGTGAGGTCAGTATCCGGTTAAGCGCCATGTTCTGTACGGATGATGATGCGCGCCGTGCGATGGTGGCACGCCTGCGGAGGTGCGATTCAAATTGGGGTCGAACTACCTTGAGTCATGGTGATTGGGACGTGTGACCGGGCCTTGGGGCGAGAGGCGCGCGCAGAAAACATGCTGCGTACTTTTCCGTAGCTTCGCGCGTGAATGCGGGGTAAGACCGAGGACACACCGGTTTGAATCTCACCCTGCCTGCGGGGCGATACAAATACATTTGTTACCATGTTTCTTGCTGGATGCCCTGAGTCGCTGCTCATTGACCGTGACGCTGGTACGCGCCAAGGCGTTGGCAGTCGCTGGCTGTGACATCGGGGAGTGATCCAATGACCCTATTTTTACCAGTGCTTCACACACAGGAGTGGAGGCTATGAAAAAGCAAAACTTGGCAACAAAGAATAAACCCTTGTACATCGTTTTGATCAGTGTTCATGGTTTGATCCGCGGGCATGACCTGGAACTCGGGCGCGATGCTGACACCGGTGGCCAGACCAAATACGTGGTGGAGCTTGCACGTGCCTTGGGCGAGCACCCCGGAGTGGAACAGGTGGTGCTACTGACGCGGCGCGTGGTCGACAGCCAGGTTAGCGCCGACTATGCCGAGGTGTTTGAGCTGCTGTCTGACAAGGCCAGTATTGTGCGTATTGCGTGTGGCGAAGACAAATACCTGCGCAAGGAAATGTTGTGGGACTCGCTGGAGAACTTCTCGGACAACGTGCTGGCCTACCTCAAGAGCCAGCCCCGCATGCCGGACGTTCTGCATAGTCATTACGCCGATGCCGGTTATGTGGGCTCACGCCTGTCACACCAATTGGGTATTCCGCTGGTGCATACCGGCCATTCGCTGGGCCGAAACAAACGCCAGCAGTTGCTGGCCAGCGGCATCAAGCGCAGCGAGATCGAATCCATCTACCATATCTCGCGCCGCATCGAGGCAGAAGAAACCACGCTGGGCACCGCTGAGCGCGTCATCACCAGCACCCAGCAAGAAATTGAGCAGCAGTACGGTCTGTACGATTTTTACCAGCCCGAGCGCATGCGGGTCATTTCGCCAGGGACGGACCTGACGCAATTTTTTCCACCCCAAGGCGATGAAAAGAAGAGCCCAATGGCGATGGCGCTCAAGCGTTACTTGAAGCAGCCGAACAAGCCGATGATTCTGGCACTGTCGCGCCCTGATCCCAAAAAGAACATCGTGGCCCTGATTGAAGCCTATGGTGGCTCACCGGCCTTGCAACAAGCTGCCAATCTGGTCATTGTGGCGGGCAATCGCGACGATATTCAAGAGATGGAAACGGTTTCAAAAGGTGTGCTCACTGAGATCCTGCTGGCCATCGACAAACATGATCTGTATGGCAAGCTTGCGTACCCAAAACACCACAAACCGCAAGAGGTAGCCGTGTTGTATCGCCTGGCGGCAAGCTCGGGTGGCGTTTTTGTCAACCCCGCGTTGACTGAACCTTTTGGCCTGACGCTGATCGAGGCGGCGGCATGCGGCCTGCCGATTGTGGCAACCGAGGACGGTGGTCCGACCGACATCATTCGCAATTGCCAGAATGGCCATCTGATCAACCCGCTCGACAAGGCGGCGATGGCGGACACGCTGTTGCAGGTCCTGGCGGACAAGGTGGCATGGCGGCGTTTGGCCAGGAAGGGGGTCGAGGGCGTGCGCCGCTTCTATTCGTGGCCGGCGCACGTGGAACGTTACCTGTCGGTGATTCGACCTCTGGTAGAAAAAACAGAACTCATCACACGGATGAATTTGCAGCGACGCTCGGGCACGTTCCGCAACCAGGCGATCTTCGCCAGCCTGGACCTGAACCTGTTGGGTGACAAGGTGTCATTGGCGCCATTTTTGCAGACCATGCAGGCACATCGCAAAGCGATCATTTTTGGCATTGCCACCGGCCGTGGTCTTGACGATGCGCTGAGCACCTTGAAACGGCATTACATTCCCCAGCCGGACGTGTTGATCACCGGGCAGGGCACGCAAATCCATTACGCTCCCAATTTGACCGAGGACGCGGTCTGGGCGCGCCATATCGACCACCAGTGGAACATACAAGCGGTGCGCGATCTTCTTAAAGAATTCCCCGGGTTGACCATGCAACCCAAAAGCCAACAAAGCGCGTTCAAGCTGAGTTATTACATGGATCCTACAGTAGCCAGTGTTCATGAAATTCAGCAACTTTTGCTGCGCAATGAACAAGCCGTGAATGTGATTTTCTCGTTTGGGCAATTTCTTGACGTGCTTCCGGTGCGCGCCTCCAAGGGGCTCGCCTTGCGCTGGTGCGCTGAGCAATTTGGTTTTCCGCTGGAAATGACGCTGGTCGCCGGTGTCACCGGGGCAGACGCAGACATGTTGCGCGGTAACACCCTGGGTGTGGTGGTGGATAACCGGCACCTGGCCGAATTGGCTGATCTGGCGACTATCGAGAAAATATTTTTTTCAAAACAGCCGTACGCGGCGGGCATTCTGGAGGCCATGACGCATTACAACTTTTTTGCCGACGACAAGGTCGGAACTGCGGTATGAGGCGCTTGTTGCTCTGTACCGACCTGGACCGTACCTTGATTGCCAACGGCGCTCAAACCGCGGCAAAGGGGGCGCTGGCGCTGTTCAGACAATTGGTGCGCCGCGAAGACGTGACACTGGCCTACGTGAGCGGCAGGCACCGGGCACTCATTGAGCGGGCGATGTTTGATTTCGACCTGCCAGAACCCGCTTTTGTGATCGCCGATGTGGGATCGACGATCTACCAGGTCTTGCCCTCTGGCTGGCAGAAAAACGAGGTATGGTGTGCGCAGATTGCCCCGGACTGGCATGGCCTGACGCACGACGACCTGTGTCGCCTGCTGGCCGTTTTCCCGGTCCTGCAGCCGCAGCCACGGGAGCAGCAGAACCGGCACAAGCTCAGCTACCACGTGGCGCCGGAAGTGGACGCTGCGAAATTGATGGGCGAAATGGATGCCTGCCTGACAGGTGCACACATCAGGGCAAATCTGATCTGGAGCATCGATGAACCCGGCGGGTTGGGCTTGCTTGATGTCTTGCCGGCCAGTGCCAACAAATTACACGCCATTCGCTTCCTGATGCAGCAAAGCGGGTTTCCGGAGCGTGATGTCATTTTTGCTGGCGACAGCGGCAACGATCTGGAGGTGCTGCTCAGCGGCCTTCCCTCCGTGCTGGTGGCCAATGCCGACCCGCAAGTCAAAAGCCAGACTGCAGCCGCCAACCCGGACACCCTGTATCTGGCACAAGGTGGCTACCTGGGCATGAACGGCAATTACAGCGCGGGCATTCTTGAAGGCGTGGCCCATTACCACCCGGCGCTGGACGTCTGGTTGCGCGCACAACAACTGAAGTTTTTGGGAGATCATTGATGTACGAGCAAGCGTCACATGCGGTGTTGAACGACATCCTGCGGGAGCTCAAGCCTGAGATCGGCAACTTTCGGCTGCGCCATTTTTACACCCGGCTGGGTGCTAATTTTTATGCCATCCACTCCCTGTTTCACCTGCTTTACGGTGACAGGCTCGACTTCAAGATGCAGATGGTCAGCCTGGTGGAGACGCTGGCGGTGCGCTACATGGAGCGCAGCCCTCCGTTGCGCAAGTCAGACCTGGCCCGGGAGCGGGACTACAACTGGTTCCTGAGTCAGAAGTGGGTCGGCATGGCGCTGTATTGCGACCGTTTTGCCGAGGACCTGAGAGGCTTGCGCACCAAGCTGCCCTACCTGCAGGATCTGGGCATCAACATGCTGCACATCATGCCGATCCTGGATTGCCCGCCGGAGCATGCCGACGGTGGCTACGCTGTCAGAGATTTCTTCAACGTGGACGCTCGCTACGGCACCACGGAAGAAGTTGAAGCGCTGGCTGCCACGCTGAAAAAGCGCGACATGCTGCTGGTGCTCGATGTGGTTGTCAACCATACCTCGAACGCGCACGACTGGGCGCAACGGGCGCGCCGGGGCGAGAAAAAATTTCAGGATTATTACTTCGTGTTCGACGACCGCGAGATGCCCGATACCTTCGAGGAAACCATGCCTGAGGTCTTCCCGGCCACGGCGCCTGGCAATTTCACCTGGGACGAGGCCATGGGCAAGTGGGTCATGACGGTGTTCAACAACTACCAGTGGGACCTGAATTACCGCAACCCGGCCGTGTTGATCGAGATGATCGACATCATCCTGTTCTGGGCCAACAAGGGCGCAGATATCCTGCGTCTGGACGCGGTGGCCTTTTTGTGGAAAAAGATTGGCAGTACCTGCCAGAATGAGCGCGAAGCGCACCTGCTGCTGCAGTTGATGAAGGACTGCTGCCAGGTCACCGCGCCGGGTGTGCTGTTCATTGCCGAAGCCATCGTGGCACCCAGTGAGGTGGCCAAGTATTTTGGAGAAGACGCCATCAACGCCAAGGAATGCGAGATCGCCTACAACGCCACGTTCATGTCCCTGCTGTGGGACGGGGTGGCCACCAAAAATGCCGTACTGCTCAATCAAGGCCTCAAACACTTGCCGACCAAGCTGGAGCGCGCCACCTGGCTCAACTATGTGCGCTGCCACGACGACATCGGCCTGGGTTTTGATGACAATGATGTGCGTCTGTCAGGTTATGACCCGGTGCAGCACCGACGCTTTCTGATCGATTACTTCACGGGGAGATTTCCCGGGTCAGTCGCCCGGGGGCTGCCATTTGGCGAGAATCCCAAAACCGGCGATTCGCGCATATCGGGCTCGCTGGCCTCGCTGGCCGGACTGGAGGCAGCGTTGGAAAGCGAAGATCCGACAGCCATTGATGACGCCATCAAAACCATTTTGTTGTTGCACAGCCTGATTCTTTCCTTTGGCGGCATTGCGCTGTTTTACTACGGCGATGCCATCGGTATGCTTAACAGCCTGGCCTATTTGGCCGACCCCGCACAGCGAGATGACAACCGCTGGGTGAATCGCTCCTATTTCGACTGGCAAAAGGCGGCGTTGCGCCAGCAGAGCGGTACGGTGGAGCAGCGCATTTTTAGTGCGCTTAAAAAAATGATCACCATGCGCAAGGAGCTCAGTGCGTTTGCAGATTTCGACAATCGCCAACTGGTGAGTGTGGACAACCCTAACCTGCTGGTGTTTTTGCGCACGGACATGCACAACGCGCGCAACAGAGTGCTGGTGGTGAGCAACTTCAACACCAAAGCACAGCTTCTCTCACTGGGTACGCTACGTCCTTACGGCTTGTTTCAACAAGAGGCCATGAAAGAACTGTGTTCTGGCGAGCGCATCACGGTCGACAACGATGCGGTCACCATCCCGGCGCTGGTCAGTTGCTGGTTGGTCGACTGAGCCCGCATGTCAAGGCAGGGGCCGGTGGCCGGGCGCAATCACGGGCAATGCGTGCGGGTCTACCTGCTTGTTTTGGGCGCTGGCAGCAAGCGTTCGCACTCTTCGGTGACTGCGGCGTAACACTCGCAGACACGCGCTTCCAGCCCGGGGCGATCCACCACGGTGATACTGCCGCGCGCCACCGCGATCAAGCCATCTTTTTGCAGTTTGCCAGCGGTTTGTGTCACGCTTTCGCGTCGAATACCAAGCAGGTGCGAAATTTGTTCCTGGGTAATGGCCATTTTGGCCATTTTGTCGCTGTGCACGCGGTCCAGGCTCATTAACAGCCAGCGGCAAAAGCGCTGTTCTACCGAGTGGTGCTGGTTACACACGGCGGTTTGCGACGTTTGGCAAATCAGCGCCTGGGTGTACAGCAGTGCCAGGTGTTGCAACTGGCCACCCAGCGCAAATTCGTGTTTCATGATTTTGCGGCTGAGCCGGTAGGCGCTGCCGGCGCTTTGTACCTCGGTGCTGCTGGGCAAGCTTTCGCCGCCCATGTAAATGGAGATGCCGATCAAGCCCTCGTTACCGACCAAGGCGACTTCGCTGGATGAGCCATCTTCCAGGTCGTAAATCAGCGAGACAATGCCGGAGGTCGGGAAGTGCAAAAAATTGACATGGTCGCCAGATTCCGACAAGGTCCATTTGCGCGGCATGGCGACCAGGTGCAGATCGGGCAGCAGGCGCTCGTACTCAGCGCTTGGCAACATGGCCAGAATCTGATTGAGCTTGGGGTTGGGTGGGCCGGATTCAGGTATTTTTTTGGTGGACATGGCAGATGTTCAAAAAGGTAATGGACTCAATACGGGTTGTCAAACCCCAGCCGCGCCATGATCTCGCTCTCGCGCAGCTCCATCACCTGGGCATCTTCCTCTTCGTCGTGGTCCCAGCCCTGCGCGTGCAGGGCGCCGTGCACCAGCAAATGCGCGTAATGTTCCTCCAGGGTTTTACCCTGATCCTTGGCCTCGGCGGCCACCACCGGCGCACACAACACCAGGTCGGCGGTGACGAGCGGTTCTTGCGTGTAGTCGAAGGTCAGCACGTTGGTGGCGTAGTCCTTATGGCGGTAATCGCGGTTCAAGGCCTGGCCTTCAGACGCATTGACGATACGCACGGTGAGTTCGGCGTCGTCTTGCAGCGCAGCGCGCAGCCAGCGCGTGACCTTGTGGCGGGGCAGTGCGGCGCGGTGTTGGGCCACGTCTTCAAACTTGCCGAATTGCAGGGAGAGGGAGAGCTGGTTCATAGGTCAGAGCGTTTGTGGCCTCGGGCGGGGCGTTTGGTGGCAATGGGGTCGGCGTCATCACGGCGCAAGATGCCGATGCGCCCGGGGGCGTCGTAGGCGTCGACAATGCGCGCCACCAGCGGATGCCGTACCACGTCGGCACTGGTCAGGCGGCAGATGGCAATGCCGTCGACGCCCTTGAGCACACGCTCGGCGTCAATCAGGCCGCTGAGCTGGGTACTGGGCAGGTCGATCTGGCTGATGTCGCCCGTGACCACGGCTTTGGAGCCAAAACCAATACGCGTCAGAAACATTTTCATCTGCTCGGGCGTGGTGTTTTGTGCCTCGTCCAGGATCACAAAGGCCGTGTTGAGCGTGCGCCCGCGCATGAAGGCCAGCGGCGCGATCTCGATGGTCTGGCGTTCAAATGCTTTTTGCACGGCCTCAAAGCCCATCAGATCGTACAGCGCGTCGTAAAGCGGGCGCAGGTAGGGGTCGATTTTTTGCGCCAGGTCGCCGGGCAGGTAGCCCAGGCGCTCACCCGCTTCCACGGCCGGGCGGGTCAGCACAATGCGCTGCACCGTGCTGCGCTGTAGCGCGTCCACCGCCATGGCCACCGCCAGGTAGGTCTTGCCGGTGCCGGCCGGGCCAATGCCAAAGGTGATGTCGTGGCTGATGATGCTGTCGAGGTAATGCGCCTGATTCAGCGAGCGCGGCTTGAGGTCGGCGCGTTTGGTTTTGAGCGACGGGCCTTCCGCGCCGTTGACATCACCGTCGCCCGCCAGCATCAGTTGCACGGTGCGCGGCTCGATTGGGCGTGCCGCCATTTCGTACAGTGCCTGCAGCATTTCCATGCCGCGCTTGGCATTGGCCTTGAGGCCATCGACCTTGAATTGCTCGTGGCGGTGGGCAATCTTGACCTGCAGCGCGGCCTCGATGGTGCGCAGGTGTTCGTCCATGGGGCCGCACAGGTGGCCCAGACGGGTGTTGTTGGGCGGGGAAAAGATATGTCGGAGGATCAAAGTTGATAATTCTCGAAAATTGGACTCACGGAAAACATACTTAATGATAGGCACAAAATGATCGGTAAATTAACGGGCACCCTGGACGACAAGAATCCGCCGCAGGTCATTGTGGACTGCCACGGCGTGGGTTACGAGGTGTTTGTGCCCATGAGCACCTTCTACAACCTGCCTGAATTGGGCGTCAAGGTGACCCTCTTGACCCATTTTGTGGTGCGCGAAGACGCGCAGATCTTGTATGGTTTTGCCACTTCGCAAGAGCGTGCCGCGTTTCGTGAGCTCATCAAGATATCGGGGGTCGGGCCGCGCACGGCGCTCTCCGTGCTGTCGGGCATGAGCGTGGCTGACTTGTCGCAGGCTGTGACTTTGCAGGAGGGCGGTCGGCTGATGAAGGTGCCTGGCATCGGCAAGAAGACTGCCGAGCGCTTGCTGTTGGAACTTAAGGGCAAGCTTGGCCCCGACATTGGCTTGCCCAGCAGCATGGCCAGCGATGCCCAGGGTGACATTTTGCAGGCACTGCTGGCCTTGGGCTACAGTGACAAGGAGGCTGCTGCAGCGCTGAAGGCCCTGCCGAAAGACATTGGTGTGAGCGACGGCATCAAGCTGGCGCTCAAGGCGCTGGCAAAGTAGTTTGAAAGCTCCGCGACAATGGCGATCCGAATTGCCTGTGGGCTCATTTTTAGTTCAACCCCTGATAGGACACCTTGATGAAAACGATTGGTCTCAAATCCCTGCACTTCACCCTGACAGCGGCAGCCGCCCTGCTTTGTCTGGCCGGGCCGGTACATGCCTCTGACAAGGTCAAGGTGGGTATGCTTAGCACCTTGTCCGGCCCTGGCGCGGGCTTGGGCATTGACATTCGCGACGGTTTTAACCTGGCGCTCAAACACGCGGGCGGCAAATTCGGCGGCCTTCCGGTCGAGGTGATCGTGGCTGACGACCAGGCCAAGCCCGATGCCGCGCGCCAAACGGCTGACAGGCTGGTGAAACAGGAAAAAGTGGATTTCATGACCGGTGTGGTGTTTTCCAACGTGATGCTGGCCGTGGGCAAGCCGATTTTTGATTCCAAGACCTTCTATATCAGTGCCAATGCCGGCCCGTCGCAGTATGCGGGGGCGCAATGCAACCCCTATTTCTTCAACGTTGCCTGGCAAAACGACAACCTGCACGAAGCGGTGGGCAAGACGGTGCAGGACAAAGGTTTCAAGAAAGTTGCCCTGTTGGCACCCAACTATCCCGCAGGCAAGGACGCGCTGGCGGGTTTCAAGCGTTATTTCAAGGGGCAAATTGCCTCGGAAGCCTATACACCGCTGAGTCAGCTGGACTACGGCGCAGAGTTGTCCAAAATGCGCGCTTCGGGTGCTGATGCGGTCTACATCTTTTTGCCAGGGGGCTTGGGCATCAACTTCATCAAGCAGTTTGTCGGTGCTGGTTTGTCCAAGGACATGACACTGTTTGGCCCGGGTTTTTCGGCTGACGAAGATGTGATTCGCGCCGTGGGCGAGCCCATGCTGGGCATGTTTAACAGCTCGCAGTGGGCACACGACATGCAAAACCCGGTCAACAAGCGCTTTGTTGCCGACTTCCAGAAAGACTACGGCCGTCTGCCCACGCTGTACGCCTCGCAGGGCTATGACGCGGCCCGTCTGATGGATGCCGCCGTGCGCGACGTCAAGGGCAAGCTCGACGATAAAACGGCACTGCGCAAGGCCATCGCGGCCGCCAAATTTGAATCGGTGCGCGGCGCCTTCAAGTTCAACACCAATGGTTATCCGATCCAGGACTATTACCTGCGTGTGATCACCAAGGACGCCCAGGGCCGCATCACCAACCGCACCCTGAGTACCGTGTTCAAGGACCATGCGGATGCCTATGTGGGCGAATGCAAGATGCCCGCGCTCTGATGTCAGTTGAGGTGGATCGCGCGCGATGACCGGCATTTTGGTCCTGGAACAGTCGCTCAACGGCCTGCAGTTCGGCCTGATGCTGTTCTTGCTGGCTGCCGGGCTAACGCTGGTGTTTGGCATCATGGACATGATCAACCTGGCGCATGGCTCAATCTACATGATCGGGGCCTACCTGATTGCCAGCATGGCACTGGCCAGTGGGTCGTTCTGGCTCGGGCTGGCGCTCGGCATTGCGGCCACGGCGGCCATCGGCGCACTGCTGGAACTGACAGTGTTGCGCCGCCTGTACCAGCGCGATCACCTGTCGCAGGTGCTGGGCACCTTTGCCATTTTGCTGATGAGCAACGAGGTCGTGCGTATGGTCTGGGGTTCGCAGCCGATTGCGCTCAACCCGCCAGCAGCCTTGGCGGGTCCCGTGGCGCTGTTGCCGGGCTTCAGTTACCCGGCTTATCGACTGTTCATCATTGCCGTGGGCCTGGCGGCGGCTGGCTTGCTGTACCTGATGGTGACGCGCACTCGCCTAGGGATGCAGGTGCGCGCCGGTGCCTCGAACCGTGAGATGGCGCTGGCCATGGGCGTCGATGTGCGGCGCCTGTTTACCCTGGTGTTTGCCATGGGCGCGGGTTTGTGCGCCCTGGCTGGAGGCATGCTCGGGCCGCTGCTGGCGGTGCAGGTCGGCATGGGTGAAAGTATTTTGATTCTGGCCTTTGTGGTGATCGTGATCGGCGGCATCGGCTCGATCCGTGGCGCGCTGCTGGGTGCGCTGCTGGTGGGCGTGGTGGACACCGCCGGGCGCACCCTGATTCCGTATGTCTTTGAGCGCATCATGGGGCCGGACCTGGCCGCCAACGCAGGCCCGGCCGTCGCCGCGATCCTGATTTATGTGCTGATGGCCGCAGTGTTGTTCTTCAAGCCCCAAGGGCTGTTTCCAGCCCATGGCTGAGATCGATTCAAAGCCCATCGAAACGGTGGATGTGCCAAAAGCCCCGATGCGCTTGCAGCCCGGTCTGCTGGACCACCCCTTGCACTGGCGCCCCGGCTTAGGTTTGCTGATCGCCCTGGTGTTGTTGCCCGAGTTGGCGCAGGCGTGGGGGCAGGGGTTTTATGTGGGTGTGGCCAGCCGCATCCTCATTTTTGCGCTGGCAGCTACCAGCCTCAATTTGATTCTTGGTTTTGGTGGCATGGTGAGTTTTGGCCATGCGGCGTTTGTCGGCGTGGGAGCTTATGCGGCGGGTATCCTGATGCAACACGGCCTGCCGTCGGCCTGGCTGGCGCTGTTATTGGCGTTTGTGGTTGCGGGCGCTTTTGCCTTGCTGATCGGGGCCATCAGCCTGCGCACACGGGGTGTCTACTTCATCATGATCACGCTGGCCTTTGCCCAGATGCTGTATTACCTGATGGTTTCGCTTAAAACCTATGGCGGCGACGATGGCCTGTCACTGGACCGTCGCTTTGATCTTGGGTTCGACCTTGGGTTTGGACTGGACCTGAGCCAGGATGCACCGTTCTACTATCTGGTGCTGGCCCTTGCCGTGGGGGTATTTTTGGCGGTGCAGCGCCTGCTGAATTCCCGCTTTGGTCATGCCTTGCAGGCGATTCGCGACAACGAGACACGCATGGCCGCCATTGGTTTCCCGGTGTACCGCTTCAAATTGATGGCCTTTGTGTTGGCGGGCGCACTCGCCGGTCTGGCCGGCGCCCTGCTGGCGCACCAGGGCGGTTTTGTCAGCCCGTCGATGATGCAGTGGAGCGAGTCCGGCATGTTGATGGTGATGGTGATTTTGGGTGGTGTTGGCCACCTGTATGGTGGCCTGGTCGGTGCCGTGGTGTTTTTGGTGCTGGAAGAATTTTTGAGCAGCATCACCATTCACTGGCAGTTTGGCTTGGGCGCGGTGCTGCTGGCCGTGGTGTTGCTGGCGCCCAATGGTCTGCTGAGTCTGCGCTTGAAATGGAAAGCGCCATGAGCCACAGCACCCTGTTGCAGGTCGACGGCCTGGTCAAATCCTATGGCGGCCTGCGCGCCACCGACCACGTCAGCCTGAGCGTGCGCTCGGGTGAGATCCATGCCCTGATCGGCCCCAACGGCGCCGGCAAAACCACCCTGATCCATCTGATTTCAGGCGCCCTGGCGCCCAGCGCCGGGCGCATCCAGTTTGACGGCATGGATGTGACCCGCATGCCCATGCACGCGCGGGTGGCGCATGGTCTGGCGCGCTCGTTCCAGATCACCAGCATCTTCAATCGTCTGTCGGTGCTGGACAACCTGGCGCTGGCGGTGTTGGCCCATGCCGGACATAACCTGAACTTCTGGTGGCCGGCGCGGCATGATGCCGAGCGTTACGACCAGGCCTTTGAGGTGGCCGAGCGCGTCGGTCTGGCGCCCCAAATCAATCAACTGGCGGGGGTGCTGTCGCATGGCGAGCAGCGCCAGCTAGAGGTCGGCCTGGCGTTGGCCACCCGGCCCAAATTGCTGCTGCTCGATGAGCCCATGGCCGGCATGGGGCCGGACGAGTCCGAGCGCATGCTGAGTCTGCTGCAAAGCCTGCGCGGTGAGACCACGCTGTTGCTGGTGGAGCACGACATGAACGCGGTGTTCCGCCTGGCGGACCGCATCTCGACGCTGGTGGCTGGCCGGGTTATTGCCTGCGGCACACCCTTTGAGATTCGCCAGCACCCCGAGGTGCGGCTGGCCTACCTGGGCGACGATGAAGAGGCCACGGCATGAGCGCGCTGCTGGAAGTGACGCGGCTGGAGGCAGCCTACGGCGCCAGCCAGGTGCTGTTTGGCGTGAGTTTTGCCGTGCAGCCCGGCGAAGTGGCCACGCTGCTCGGGCGCAACGGCATGGGTAAAACCACCACGGTGCGCTCGATTCTGGGTCTAACGCCGGCGCTACGGGGCAGCGTGCGTTTTCGCGGTGAGCGCATCGACCATTTGACGCCTGACCGCATCGCCCGCATGGGGCTGGCGCTGGTGCCCGAGGGCAGGCAGATTTTTCCGAATCTGTCGGTCAGGGAAAATCTGCTGGCGTTTGCCGCCAACCGCAACACTTCGTCAGACCCATGGACGCTGGAGTCGGTGTTCGATTTGTTCCCGCGCCTGGCCGAGCGTGTGCGCCACATGGGTAACCAACTCTCGGGCGGCGAGCAGCAAATGCTGGCGATTGGCCGCGCCCTTATGACCAACCCGTACCTGCTGATCCTGGACGAGGCGACCGAGGGCCTGGCGCCGCTGGTGCGCGAGGACATCTGGCAATGCCTGCACCAGTTGAGCAGCCGTGGCCAGACCATTCTGGTGATCGACAAATACGTGCAGCGGCTGATCAAACTGGCGCATCACCACAGCATTCTGGAGCGCGGCCAGGTGGTGTGGCAGGGTGACTCCGGGCAGTTGGCGGCTGAGCCGGGTCTGTGGCAACGTTATATTGGCGTGTAATTTCCTTCCCATTGAGCATCAAGCCATGACCCATCTCTACCGCGAATTTGTAAATCAGGCGCAGCTTGACGCGCAGTACAACCCCGCCATCAAGCTGTCAGACCCCACGGCGCCGGCCAAACACTATGTGACCCAGTCGGCGCTGGCCAGGCAGAGCTTGCGCTGTGTGCTTGATGTGCCCTACGGCCCGACGTTGGCCGAGACACTCGACATCTTTCCGGCAGATGTGCCCCATGCGCCGGTGTTTGTTTTTCTTCATGGGGGTTACTGGCGCGCGTTTTCCAGCAAGGAATTCAGCTGTGTGGCGCTGGGCCTGCAGCCGCTGGGCATCACCACCGTGGTGGTCAATTACGCCCTGTGCCCTTTTGTGACCCTGGATGAAATCACGCGCCAAGTGCGAGCGGCCGTGGCCTGGACGCATCGCCACATTGCCGGCTACGGTGGTGACCCGGCGCGGGTGGCGCTGGGCGGGCATTCGGCAGGCGCCCACTTGACCGCCATGTGCCTGCAAACGCGCTGGGTCGAAGACTACGGCTTGCCCGCCGACCCACTGGCGGCTGCGGTGCTGGTCAGCGGCATTTACGACATTGCGCCACTGCGCTACAGCTATTTGCAGCCCATGATCCAGCTCGATGAAGGCATCATCCGGCGCAATTCACCGATGTTTGGTGTGCGGTCTTGCACAACGCCGATCTGGATCAACTGGGGCAGCGAAGAAACGCCGGAATTTGCGCGCCAGGCCAGCAGTTTTCTGGCGGCATGGCAAGACGCCGGCAATGCCGGAGAGATCAGCGCGCTACCCGGCGCCGACCATTACATCGGCATCCACGGCTTTGAAGACCCCGTCAGTTCTTTAAGCCAGTGGCTGGCGACCAGGCTGGCGCTATAGTGCCTGTCTTTGCTGCTGAATTGAACCTGCTGTGAGTATTCAAACCGACGACTTTACCCCGGCGCCGCCCAAGCGGGTGGTGTCCAACGCGCCCGCCTCGCCCAACGAGGAGGCGATCGAGCGCGCGCTGCGGCCCAAACTGATGCAGGAGTACGTGGGCCAGACCAAGGCGCGCGAACAGCTCGAAATTTTCATCAGCGCCGCCAAGATGCGCGAGGAGGCGCTGGACCATGTGCTGCTGTTCGGCCCGCCGGGCCTGGGCAAAACCACGCTGAGCCACATCATCGCGCACGAACTGGGCGTGAACCTGCGCCAGACCAGTGGCCCGGTGCTGGAAAAACCCAAGGACCTGGCCGCGCTGCTGACCAACCTGGAAAAAAACGATGTGCTGTTCATCGACGAAATCCACCGTTTGAGTCCGGTCGTCGAGGAAATCCTGTACCCGGCGCTGGAAGACTACAAGATCGACATCATGATTGGCGAAGGCCCGGCGGCGCGTTCCATCAAGCTCGACCTGCAACCCTTTACCCTGGTGGGCGCCACCACCCGCGCCGGCATGTTGACCAACCCGCTGCGCGACCGCTTCGGCATTGTGGCGCGGCTGGAGTTTTACACCCCCGAGGAGCTGGCGCGCATCGTCAAGCGCAGCGCCGGGCTGCTCAAGGTGACTACCGATGAGCGAGGCGGTTTTGAGATTGCACGGCGTTCGCGCGGCACGCCGCGCATTGCCAATCGGCTGTTGCGCCGGGTGCGCGACTACGCCGATGTGAAAGGCGTGGGCGAGATCACGCTCGACATCGCCAACCGCGCGCTGGCCATGCTCGATGTCGACCCGCAGGGCTTTGATTTGATGGACCGCAAACTGCTCGAAGCCGTGATTCACCGCTTTGACGGCGGACCGGTCGGCCTGGACAACATTGCCGCCAGCATTGGCGAAGAACGCGAGACCATCGAAGACGTGATCGAACCCTACCTGATCCAGCAAGGTTATCTGCAGCGCACCCCGCGCGGCCGTATTGCCACGCTGGCCGCCTACCGCCACCTGGGCGTGACGCCCCCGGCGGATCAGGCCGGCGGGGAATTGTTTGGGGTGTGATGGTTTGGCTTCGATGACCTGAAGGGACAGTCACTTGAAATACACCAGCAGCAGCCGTGCCTTTGCCCACATCGCCGCTTTCCACCCCGAGCTGACCGCCTTGCGGCGTGACCTGCACGCGCACCCGGAACTGGGCTTTGAAGAGGTCTACACCGCCCATCGCGTGCAACAAGCGCTCACCGTCTGTGGCGTGGACGCCATCCACACCGGCATTGGCAAGACCGGCCTGGTGGCCGTGATCCAGGGTAAGCGCAACAGCAGCGGCAAGATGACGGGTTTGCGCGCCGACATGGACGCGCTGCCCATGACCGAGCACAACGACTTTGCCTGGAAGTCCGGGAAACCCGGCTTGATGCACGGCTGCGGTCACGACGGCCATACCGCGATGCTGGTGGGCGCAGCGCGTTACCTGGCCGAGACACGCAACTTTGACGGCACCGCCGTGCTGATTTTTCAGCCCGGTGAAGAAGGTTATGCGGGCGCCCAGGCCATGATCGACGACGGTCTTTTTGAGCGTTTTCCGGTGCAGTCGGTCTACGGCATGCACAACTGGCCGGCCATGCGCCCGGGCACCATTGGGCTCAACGCCGGCCCGATGATGGCCGCCGCCGACCGCATTTCCATCGAGATCACCGGCAAGGGCGGTCATGGTGCACACCCCTATCAGACGGTGGACCCGGTGCTGGTGGCCGGGCACATCATCACCGCCGTGCAAAGCATTGTGTCGCGCAACGTCAAGCCGGTCGACAGCGCCGTGATCAGTCTGTGCGCCATGCACGCGGGCGATTTGAATGCCATGAGTGTGGTGGCGGGCAGCGCCACCCTGGTCGGCACGGTGCGCACCTTTAAGACCGAGGTGCAGGCGCTGATTGAGCGCCGCCTTCATGAGTTGTGCAGCGCGGTGGCACTGGCGTTTGGCGCCAGTGCCGTGGTGACCTATGAGCGTATGTACCCGGCCACGGTGAACACCGCCGCTGAAGCCCGTTTTGCCGGCGATGTGGCGACCGGCCTGGTGGGCGCCGCCAACGTGGTGCGTGATCTGGAGCCGAGCATGGGCGCGGAGGATTTTTCCTTCATGCTGCGCGTCAAGCCCGGTGCCTACCTGCGACTCGGCCAGGGCACTGCGAACGGCCTGGGCAGTTGCCACCTGCACAACAACCGCTACGACTTTAATGACGAGGTGCTGCCCTTGGGCGCCGCGTTACACGCCAGCCTGGCGGAGCAGGCGATGCCTTTGTCGGTCTGACAACTCAGCCCACGGCGCCGGCCTGGCGCAACGCCCGCACGGCGTCCGCATCCAGGCCCAAGGCATTCAACAATTCATCGGTATGGGCGCCCAGCACCGGCGGACTTAAACGCACACCCAGGCGCTGGCCGTCCATGGTGAAGGGGAATAACGTGGCTTTGCTGGTCTGCCCGGCGCGTTCGCCATCGGGCAGGGTGATGTCGGCCAGGCCGCCGGTGGCCAGCAGATGTTCGTCGTCAAACAGTTCCTCGGGTTTGCGGATCGGTGCGTAGGGCAGCTTGTTGGTTTCCATCAGGCGGCCCAGCGCCGTGGCGCTGTAGTGTGCCAAGCGTTCGCGCAGTATCGGCATCAATGTGGGGCGCTCGCGCACGCGGTCGTTGTTGGATGCATAACGCGGGTCAAGCTTCAGGTCGGCAAAGTCAAAGACGTCACAAAAAGTGGCCCACTGCGCGTCGCTGACCGCCGAGATAAAAATCTGCTCGCCGTCTTTCACCGTGAACACGTCGTACACCGCCCAGGGTGAAATACGCGCCGGCATGGGCGCGGCGGGCTGGCCCGTTATGGCGTACTGCAGCATGTGCTGGCCCACCAGAAACACGTTGTTCTCGAACAGCGCGCTTTGCACCTCTTGGCCGCGCCCGGTGATGCCGCGCTGGATCAGGGCGCCCAAAGTGCCAATGGCGCCAAACATGCCGCCCATGATGTCGTTGACGCTGGTGCCCGCACGTAAGGGGTCACCGGGGCGACCGGTCATGTAGGCCAGGCCGCCCATCATCTGCACCACTTCATCCAGCGCCGTGCGGTGCTCGTACGGGCCGGGTAAAAAACCTTTGTGGCTCACGTAAATGATCTTCGGGTTTTGCTTAGAGAGACTGGCGTAATCGAGCCCGTATTTGGCCATGGTGTTGGGCTTGAAGTTTTCCAGCACCACGTCGGCACTGGCGGCCAGTTGGCGCGCAATGGCCGCGCCCTCGGGCTTGTGCAGGTCGATGGCGATGCTCTTCTTGTTGCGGTTGAACATGGGAAAAAATCCGGCCCCGGCGCCGAGCAAATGCCGGGTGCGGTCGCCCTCAATGGGTTCGACCTTGATCACCTCGGCGCCCATGTCGGCCAGCACCATGCCGCATGTGGGGCCCATGACCATGTGGGTGAATTCGACCACGCGCAGGCCGGTGAGGGGCAGTTGTTGGTTTTGATTTATTGGCATAGCGTTCATGGTGGGACACTGTTCTGTGGGGGTTAATTGCTGGGCAAATTTGATAACGCGCAACGGTTCGCCACGGACTGCGCCAAGTGGAAGTTGCGTTACTGGCGGTGCCGATGTCGGGCGATGTCAAAGAAGCAGCGACTCAGTTGGGTCGGCTGTTGGTTTGACCTTTGACCGTTAGCCGTTAGCCCTTAGCCGGTATTTTGCGTAGGGCTGTTTGGCGAGCCGTGTAGTGTCCGCTCAAACAGCCCCGCTGCCAGCGCGGGTGCGAGGTAATTTTTAGAAAATGTGCGACGATCCTCCGATCCCAATTTAGTCTTCATCTCAGTTTGGTTTGTTGTGATAAATCGCCCCCTCACTTAATAGAGGCTACCAAAATTAACTCACCAGCAAGCGCACAGGCTTGCCGATTCGGCTGAGCATGTCCACCAGCGTGTCGATGGTGAACTTGCTCACCTTCATGTTGACCACGTCAGACACCCTGGGGCGGGACACCATCAAAATCTCTGCGGCCTGCGCCTGCTTCAAGTGGTTGTCATCAATCCATTTGGACAGCTCACCCATCAGTTGCGCCTTTAGCGCACGGGTGTCGTTGATTTGCTGTTGCGATTGGGCTTGAAACTGAGCGGCATTGGCAGGCGAAAACCCCAGCTCGGCAAACAAGTTGGCATCGGGCGAGGTCACGTGGCGAATTTGGGTATCAATCGTCATTTGGCTTCCTTTCTGGCGTTCAATACGCTGCGATAACGTGTTTCGGCAATGTCTTTGTCGTGCTTAGCGGTGGCTTCGGTCTTCAACTGAAAACAATGCAGTTGAAAACCGGCGTCAAGCCGTCACCAGCACGTGTGTGGTGCCACGTTGCGCGCCGCGGGTTGGCCGAATCAGAAAATCGACGTCGTAGCCAAGGGCGTTAAAGAATTCCAGCAGTTTTTCAGAAGAAAAATTGTCCAGCCGATAGTTCAGCAAGGCGGAAACATTGGGTTGAGCCAGCCCCAGTCGGACGCCTATTTCTGATTGTTTCAAGTGCAGTGCCTTGATGCGTTCATTCAAGCGTACGGCCAGTACCAGTTTGGTTTTGAGTTCTTCTGGCTGGGGCAGACCCAGGTCAGCAAACACATTGCCGCTGCTGCACTCGAACTCGGTGCTGTTAATGGTGGTTTTTGCCATGTGTACCATAGTGTTCCTCGTAATGTTGTTGGGCAGTTTTTAGCCGTTGGTGAACCAGTTCAATGTCTGTCTTGGCCGTGCGAATGCCGTCAGGCGACTTCTTCTGAAAGCAATGCAACACGTACACCACCTTCGCAAACCGAACCGTGTAAACCGCGCGGTAAGCATTGTCTTCGTCAGACTCCACCACTTCAAGTACGCCCGAGCCTTCACCCTTCCAGGGTTTGGCTGATGGATGCTTGGATCCCAATTGAGCCACGCCCAATGCGTACCCCATGGCACGCCGCACATCCTCAGGAAAGTTTATCAATTCACGTTTTGAGGCGCCTGTCCACTCAAGAATTTTTTCGATTGCCATGGAGTATTTTATATACAAATATATATTTTTGCCATATTCACTAAAACAGTCCCGCCGCGGATCAGATCATTCGTTGCCGACATTGCCTTCGTTTTGGTCAAAGCTGTTGCGTGTTGTTGCAAAGACTGGTGTCAGCATCCCTCCTTAAAATCCGATGATGTCAAATTCGTCCTCATCCCTGCTCGCGCAAAACACGGAGCCCGGCCACCGTCCCCCACGCGCCGTGCTGTTTGATGCCTACGGTACGCTGTTCGACGTGTACAGTGTGGCGCAATTGGCCGAGGAATTGTTCCCCGGCCACGGCCAGGCGTTGAGTGTCTTGTGGCGCGACAAGCAGATTGAATACACGCGGCTGGTCACCACCAGCAACCATGGTGCGCACTACCAGCCCTTCAGCGTGCTGACCCGGGCCGCGCTGATTTATGCCATAAAAAAAATGGTGGTTGGCGCTGACGAAGCCCTGACTCAAGAAGATTTTCTGCTGGAGCATGAGCCCGCCATCGAGATGCTGCTGGCCCAGTACCAGCACCTGGATGCCTTCCCGGAAAACCTGGCGGTGTTGCAGCAGCTCAAGGCCCGGAGTATTCCAATTGGCATTTTGAGCAATGGCGACGCCGCCATGCTGCAGGCCGCCGTGCACTCGGCCGGTTTTGATGGTTTGCTTGACCATGTCATCAGCGTCGACCCGATTGCCAAATTCAAAACCCACCCCGAGGCTTATGCCCTGGGTGAGCAGGCCACCGGCCTTGCTGCGCGTGACATTCTGTTTGTCAGCTGCAACGCCTGGGACGCACTGGGTGCCACCTGGTATGGCTACACCACGTTATGGGTCAACCGTTACCATCTGCCTTTTGAGGAGTTGGGCACCCAACCCACCCGTACCGGAGCAGATCTGCGTGCCGTGCTCGACTTTTTCGCCTGAGCATTTTTCTGATTTTTAACTCTGAGCCCCACCACCATGACTGAACGCATCACCAAGAACGGCCTGCAAATTGCGGCGAACCTGTGCCAATTCATTGAAACTCAAGTGCTCCCCGGCACCGGGGTGGCGCCTGCCAAGTTCTGGAAAGGTTTTGGCGCCATCGTGGCCAACCTGGCCCCCAAGAACATCACCCTGCTGGCCGAGCGCGACCGTCTGCAGACCGAGCTTGACAGTTGGCACAGGGCTCACCCCGGCCCCATCACCGACATGCCTGCCTACCGCAGCTTTTTGGAGGGTATTGGCTACCTGGTCGAAGCCCCCAAAAAGGCCCGCATCACCACCTCGAACGTGGATGCCGAACTGGCCAAGCAGGCCGGCCCACAGCTGGTGGTGCCCATTTTGAATGCACGTTATGCGTTGAACGCCGCCAACTCGCGTTGGGGCTCTTTGTATGACGCGCTGTATGGCACCGACGCGATTGATGAAGCCAAGGGCTGCGAAAAAGTGGGTAAAAAGGGCGGCTACAACCCAAAACGCGGCGCCAAGGTGATTGCCTACGCACGCCATGTGCTCGACCGTTGCGCCCCGCTACGCAAGGGTTCGCATGTGGATTCGGTCGAATACCGCATCAAGGCCGGCAAACTGGCCATCAAACTGGCCGACGGCAGCAACACCAGCCTGGCGGATGCCAGCCAACTGGTCGGTTTCCAGGGCGAGGCCAAGGCGCCCTCATCGGTGCTGTTTGAGCACAATGGCCTGCATCTGGACCTGATCATCAACCGCGCCACCACCATTGGCGCCAGCGACGCGGCAGGTGTGTCCGATCTGGTGCTGGAAGCGGCGCTGTCGACCATCCTCGACCTCGAAGATTCGGTCGCTGCCGTGGACGCTGACGACAAGGTGCTGGCTTACAGCAACTGGCTGGGCATTTTGAAGGGCACGCTGACCGAAGAAGTCGCCAAGGGCAACAAAACTTTCACCCGCGGCCTGAATGCCGACCGCCTGTACACCGCACCCGACGGTAAAAAGTCGGTGCGCCTGCACGGCCGCTCGCTGATGTTTGTGCGCAATGTTGGTCACCTGATGACCAATCCCGCCATTTTGTACACCGACAAGACCGGCACCGTGCGCGAAATTCCCGAGGGCATTCTGGACGCCGTGGTCACCACCACCATCGCCATGCACGACCTCGCCAAGACCAAAAAAGACGCCATCCGCAACTCGCGCAAAGGCTCGGTCTACATCGTCAAGCCCAAGATGCACGGCCCCTTTGAAGTGGCTTTTGCCGCTGAACTGTTTGGCCGCGTCGAAGCCATGCTGGGCCTGCCCGACAGTACCGTCAAGCTCGGCATCATGGACGAAGAGCGTCGCACCAGCGTCAACCTGAAAGCCTGTATTGCCGCCGCCGCCAGCCGGGTCGCTTTCATCAACACCGGCTTCCTGGACCGCACCGGCGACGAAATGCACAGCGCCATGCAGGCCGGCCCCATGATCCGCAAGGGCGACATGAAGAGCAGCGCCTGGATACATGCTTACGAGCACAACAACGTGCTGGTCGGCCTGTCTTGCGGCTTGCGCGGCAAAGCCCAGATCGGCAAGGGCATGTGGGCCATGCCCGACCTCATGAAGGCCATGCTGGAGCAAAAAATTGGCCATCCCAAAGCGGGTGCCAACACCGCCTGGGTACCGAGCCCGACGGGTGCCACGTTACACGCGCTGCACTACCACCAGGTGCAGGTCAGTGAGGTGCAAAAAGAGCTGGAAAAAACGCATGCCAAGCGAAACCACCAGCAAGAGCGCGATGCACTGCTGACGGGTTTGCTGACCGTCCCCGTTGCCGCCAACCCGAACTGGACTGCCGCCGAGAAGCAGCAAGAACTCGACAACAATGCCCAAGGCATTCTGGGCTACGTGGTGCGCTGGGTGGACCAGGGCGTGGGCTGCTCCAAGGTGCCTGACATCCACAACATCGCCCTGATGGAAGACCGCGCCACGCTGCGTATTTCCAGCCAACACATGGCCAACTGGCTGCATCATGGCGTGGTGACCGAGGCGCAGATCAAGGAAACCTTTGAGCGCATGGCCGCCGTGGTCGACGCCCAGAACGCCGGCGACCCGCTGTACCAGCCCATGGCCGGTCACTTTGACACCAGCATGGCCTACCAGGCAGCTTGCGACCTGGTCTTCAAGGGGCTGGCGCAGCCCAGCGGCTACACCGAGCCGCTGCTGCACGGCTGGCGGCTGAAGGTGAAGGCGGCGGCCGCTTAATTTGCTTCAGGCACAACAACAGTTGACAAAAAATGGCACCTTCGGGTGCCTTTTTTGTCTGCGAGACCCTTTCGACTTGTCTTGCAGGCCGACCCGATGGGGGTGGTCAATGGGGCAGCGGTTCTGAATACCGCAGGAGACCCGTACCAGCCATTCACCAAAATTTCCAAACGACCATCAGAAAGTCGAAAGCAGTCCTTCGATTTCGCCGAAAGCAGACTTTCGTTTTTGTCACCCGAATCTCTGGAGCGGTCATTCAGCCGTGAAAATCAGCTTTTCAAATTGGTGGTCGGCACTGCAGCGTTTCCTGTCTTTGACGAGCGGCAGCTTTTATGAAACCTAATTGACTTTCCGCAGGAGTCAGGTCGTGGTGGGTTGAATGGTGTCCTCGGAAATCATTATTGGCACCGTCGTCCCGTGTCCTTGGTTCGAGCTCAAGTTGGCGAGCCAATTAGATGCAGAGATAGCCCGCCGCATCGCGGTAATCACTGGCCCCACGGCCCGCAATGCCAGTTTTCCCCCCATTTGGGGGATGTCTAGCAGGCAAGAATGCAACTATGATGAACCTTTGTTTCTATAGCCCCCCGTGTTACATAACGGGGGTGTAACTCACTGTCCTTATCTCTGCGAGGTTGAATGCTTTTGCATTTCACGAAAAGTATGGAAGCCCTATCTTCCATAACAAGCAATGGTTTCTTGTATTTGCACAATGAAACCGGCGTATTAGGTCCAGCCGCACGGGATGCATTCGGCATCGACGCGGCTGACACACAATCAAGTGGCATGATCTGCTTCACTGAACTCTCGGAATCCGAAATTTCAGGTCATCAAGATAAATACGGAAAATTTGGCGCGGGCATCTCCAAGGCATGGCTTGTAGCTAACGGCGCCGGAAAAGTGAATTACGTTCAGATTGGCGGCCCGATATACACATCCTTCGTGGAAAGATTGAAATCACTCGCACCCAAAACCCTATATGGAATTTCCACTCAAGAATACTTAGCTAATCCAGATACACGGTTCAACGGTACGCAAGCGCTCACCAGCCCTAAGTGGGCATCAGTGGTAGGAGCGAGTGAGGAATTTGTCTCGCTCCTTGAGAGTCTTGAGTGGACGCAGATTGACAGGGATGCAGCCGAACGCGAATGGCGAATACGCAATCCAAAACCTTATGCGTTTAAAGGCCGCCCCAGTCGGCAAGAAGCGGTTGCCCTCCTAGTGAACTGCATCTTGGACCCAAACATCCCGGACCAGGTGGAAGGCGTCATGCTTTATACGATAAACGGAAAGCATCAACTCATGTGCCCAGGCAAATCATCTTTAGCCCTACGGTTGCCTGCAGAGCAAATACAAGCATTATTCTGTCCTCACGACCACAGACCAGTGGTTGACACGGCTCTCGGTGAAGCCGGTGCAAACCACATCAGAGTCGTTGCAAGCACCGGTGTTTAAGTCGGACCTACGTGTATCGAGGACGCCCCACCGACGCCGGCCACTGAGGCGGTGTCGACGATGGCCCCGCCAGTGGCCTTGAGCATATGGCGGATATCATAATGCGTGCGCAGAAAGACTCTGGGGACCCCAGACTCTTTGACCGGTTACCCTGCAAAGCCAAATTGCAGGTTGAATCAATTAACTATCAAGCCGCTTGACCACAAGTCTCCACAGGTACCCCGGCTCCCACCCCTTTTGAGTCTGAGGCTCCAGGGGTCTCCGGGCCTTCGGCCTGTGGATTTTGTGGACAAGCTAGCGTGTCAGTAAACTCTACGGAATGAATACCAATTCCCAGTTCTCAGATTCAACATCGCTGGGGAGCTAATCAAGGCTCGAACATGCACGGCTTTCTTATTGGAAAACTGCGCTCGACTACCCTCACGCTGAACGGCTGGAATCGGGCATGTAAATTCAGAGGGCGAAGGACGCCTATCAGCCTGTTCCTGCCGGAGAAGGCCGTGCAGCCCGGTTTCCAAAGTCAATGCCGGCTGTAGGCTGATACCGGTCCGTCCAGAAATTCCACCGGATACCCGCTCAGTATCCTGTTGGAGTCAGTCAGCCATCATTTTTGGTGGCCGCTTAGCAGTCATTGATCTCCTGGTATTCAGATGCACACACACTGAGCAAACTGTGCAGTTGACAGACCACCTTTGCGCATCAGACATTTCAACGGCAGCGCCGCATTGCTCGCAAGTACGCGCTGCCGCTTGCTGGGCGAGTTCAATGAGGCGAAGGGCTTGCGGATTTTCATCACGTCTGAAATGACCACGGATATAGAAACGCAGATATCCTAATTTTTCTTTGACTTGAAGGGCTACCACCGGCGGTATCGCACCCACAGCCACTTGGCGGGTGATCTCTGCGCACAGACTATCGATGATTTCAAACCAACCATCCCCGCAACCAAATCCCCAACACATGCCTGTCTCGGTCATGTCTGCATGCCGATCACGGAATATGTCCGGGTAGCGTTGACAGAGGAGGTCGTCAAGTTCTTGCCGCATTGGCATTTCCGTTCATCAATTCGCATAGGCAGGCAGCGATTCGTTGGTTTTGAAGATCGAAAAATTTCCCTTGGTCTATGCCATCTCCGGTAGCTTCCATCAATTCTTGATTGGAAAAACGCACTAGCAAGTCAGCTTCGCGTTTGAGGTGATGGATGGCGGTGTCCGCAGTTCGGCTTCTCGCTTCCCCTTCAAATTCAAAAGGCGTCACGACAGTCGCCACGGTCAACGCGCCAGCTGCTCGTGCCAGTCGCGCCATGATGGGCGTGACTCCGCTGCCTGTGCCACCGCCCAACCCGGCCACCAGGATGACCATCTCTGTGTCGGCCATCAGGGCTGTTCGCGTGTCACGGCTTCGCAATGCGGCGGCACGACCGCGATTAACTCGCCCTGCAGAACCCACTGTGGCGAGCGATAGGGTCTCAATCGACGGGCAACTCGGTGAAGCTGCGTTGTTGGCATCAATGTAGTTCAGAACTGCAAGATCGAGGTCGACGCCAATGAACTCAAGCACCCATTGCGAACTTGCCGGAATTGCTCCTGACTGTGAAGCAGCAAGGACAAAATTGCAGCCTGCGCCACCAATGCCTATGACCTTGCAAGACCTAGTCGGCGATGCCGTAGTGGTCAGATTCAGGCCAACAGTTCCAGCTCCGAGTCCTTTCAAGAAATACCTGCGATCCATACCCGTTGTCCTTTGGTTGGGAATTAACGGGTTTGATTGTTCACTCGCTGTGCGACAGGATACGTCGCCAGCGAAGTGATGGTTCTTAGTTGACGTTGATGCTTTCTCGTACTGTTGGATTAAGAACGCTTTCGTCCGAATATATAACCAGGCCCGGAAGGTTATCCGGCAGAGCCGACGTAACAGCAGTCCCGGCTAACAGAGCGATTGCCGGTTTAATCACTCGGTCGAGCAAAGCTTTGCTGGAATCCAAGCTTAGCAAGCGAATACTGAATGTCCATTCATATTCTTTCCAGCCATCCTTTAAGTCGCCCCAAACAATAAGGCGATTGCTAATAAGCTGGTATGGTGGGTCTTGCGCCAACGGATAACGCATGTAGCACTCGTCATCAAAGCAGTTTTCATCGCGCCAGAGATAGACGTGCAAAAGTGGATCTTCATTTCCACAAAAAGACATTCCATCACCAATCATGCTGATCTGGTAGCCAATATACATTTCCGGTCTATTTTTCCGCAATGTCTTACCCATCAACGGCAGTGAACTAGCGACATCGGTATAAAGCCAACAGGCTTCATCTTGTCGTGAATCTTCCGAAAATTCACCAGCCACTTTGCATGACAAAACAGCCTTTCCAATTTCTTTTGTTAGCAACTCGTTGAGCGAGCTGCATAGTGAATCTATTTCTTTGCCAAAAGCTGATATAGCATTGAAGCACTGAACTAATTGGTTTCCATCCCGAGTCATCGCATTACTCCTTGAAAAACGAACTAAAAACACACTCTGATTTTGGAAGATTTGTTGCCGCCTCACCGAAGCCCGCAAACCCATGGGTCAAACCATTGAAAGTCCAGTGATTCAGGTTTACGGAAACAGGTAACTCGATTCGGGCCTTTTTGAAACCATTAAAGCGTTTGATGCCAATCGTTTCAAGAAAGTGACTCGTAAGTTCCGCCCATCGGGCAAGACTATCGAGGCGACTGCGACATTCGAACAGGACATCCCTTATTTCAGCCCAGCTTACGAGCATCAATCTATCGTCGTTGCCGATTCTCCATTTGTCGCCATTTTTGGACTCCTTTGCCACTAGGCCAGCACTGATTTCTGGAGCGATGAAAACATGCCAACAATTTTGCCTAACGTCCTCTCCTAGATAGTTCATCCACTGAAGACTGAGCTGATCTTCTCCACTTAAGGGAGCATGCCATTTGATTTCTATCAGAATATCCAACCGCTTGCTATCGGCGTAAAAAAACGTTAAATGTGCGTCAGGTTCGACTCTGTTATTCCTTGGCCAAAAATCGATCTGATACCGAACTGGAGATTGCGTTGGTAACGCTGCTGATTGGCCTTGTAGTCGAAATAGTTCAGCCCAAAAATGGAAGACTGCGGTTACTTCGAGGAACTCAAGGGTTCCGAATACTGTTGACGTGATTTCATCTTCTTCACAGACCCGCTTCTCATGTCCATCACGGTCGCCTAAGTAGCGTCGGTAATAGGTCGTCTTTCGTTTCTCTAAAGCATGCAACATTGAGTACCCTTATTGACTTTTCGCCTGCCCAAAATGACTGATCAAATCGCACCCAAGTCGGCGCGCCAACCATGGTGCTTCTGAACAATTTTTGAGCAGTATATTTACATATCATCACGCACCAGTATCACCCGAGATCCAGCGTCACCATCGGCTACCCCCACGGCGCCAGAAAAGATTCCTCCCAGACAATTGCTTACCATTGCAGCCATCGACTTTGATCTTGCCAATGACGCTGACACCGCCGGTTGCGAGTATGTTGTCAAAGCTCAGTGGTGAATTCTGAATGGGCTCCCAGTCAAGCCACTCCGACGGATAGACATGGCCAGCGTCTGGATACCCACCCAGACGCACGCCATCCATCAGGTCGAAGCACCCCCTAAAGGTAAGCGGAATTCCAGTCTGGTGAATGGCTGCGGCAAAACTCAGCGCGTCATTCAACACAGAGAATCCAAGGTTTTCCGGGTCCAAAGGTCCGACCATGACTTCTATCGGGTCAGGAAACATGCCGCCCATCGGCATCCATTCGACTCTGGGCTTGGCCCACCATTCACCAGAACCACCGAGGCCCTCACGCCGAGGTTCCTCTTTGTACCGATTCCTTCTATCCGCGATGGGATAGTGGCTGTCCATTGGCTGGAGCAGATCCTCCCTGGGGATGATCCGCAGCAGCGGGTTCCAGTGGTTGGGTTGGCCTTCCACTGCAAGGGCCCAGCATTGCAGCAGCCCGTCGCCTATGTTGTCGCCAAGCAATTTGCCTGCGTTGTCCAGGTCGATCTGAACAATTGGCTGCATCGGTTCATCGTTTGCGAAAGGCCACGACCACTTTGCGCTAGTGAACGGAAAGCCCGGCCCCAACTGATCTGCCATCCGATGGGTCTGGTTTGTTTTGTCCAGCGGCAGAAACCGGGGCAGACAGTAAGGGCGTGACATTGCGGCATAGGCTCCAACGAAGTTTCTGAGTGCAGCCGTAGGCTGTGCGCTAGCAAATGCATCTAGACGGCCCAACGCATCCACCGTCATTGAGCACATCCCCAATCGCCTTGAATTTCCTGATAGCGACTGTTGACTCATCGGGGAAACTTGTTCTTGCATTGCGATTCCCACTCGTCGAGCATGTCGGCCCTGACTAGAACATCTTCGCCGACTTCCTTCCGATATTTTTCGACGGAATTTTCTACACAACTCGCCACGAAGTCTGCCGACGCTGGGGTGGCTTGCTCTTTCCTCGCTGGGGAGGGGGCAGCAGGAGTTTCACTGGTGCTTTCGGCATCGTCCAGGACTTCAAAGGTCAACAGGAATTTTCCGTCGGCAGTTTGCTCCATCTTGTACGACACGGGGGCCTTCCTTGTGGTGTTGAGCGTAATAGTCGCGCGGCAAACAAGCACATCCGTTTTCGCATCACGGCTCTGCTCTTTGACATCATTGACCAAAATTGCACTCAGGTTCATCGATCTTGCAAACTGAGACTGATCAAATGCCCTTTGAAGGGTGTCCTTGGCGGTGGCGCTATCGCATTGCAGTTTCGAACTATTTGAATTGGCAAGGGGGATGCTAGGACCCACCTGGTTGACTGGGCTGACAGTGCTGTCCGTGCCGGGGTGGCCTGCAAGACTGCCAAGTGCATTCAACAGGCTGATGGTGCCGATGATTAGCAGGGGAATTGCCCAAAACAGGCGGCGTGATCTCTTTGCCTTGGGGCTGCTGGTATTCAATATTTCCGCTTTTTTGGCGGCAAACTCTTCTGCGCTAAGCACTCCCTTTTCTTTGAGTTGGCTCAGCTTTTCCAGTTCGTCGGCTTGACTCATGTTGTTCCACCTTGAGAAATTTGTTGTTGAAGTCGTCAAACAATCAAGGGGAGCATTCGTGGGCATGAGGCATCTCCTTGAAGGTGCTCATGGTCGCCCACTATTGCGACAGTATTTGTCGCTTCGAAGATCGGCCAAGCCGACAACTGCATTGCGGTGAGTGAAGACTCAGCGCTGTACGGGCGATTCTGGTTTGGGAATAGCCTCGGACAAATGGCCATATTGCGCCGCACCTTCGCGCAGGCGGGACGCAACTTCACGTCGAAGCGCCAGCGGTTTTTCGACCTTCACAAATGGGCCGAAACTCAGCAGCCACCAGATCAAGCGCTCGGTGTAGGGAACAGTGGCGGTAAAGCGCAAGCGTCCGTCAGACATCTCTTGAACCGTCTGGTCCGTAGAAAGTGGAGATTCGAGCAAGTGTGCGCCGGATTGAGCACCGAATACTGCCGCCAGGCGGATGGCTTTGGCGTTGCCGCGCTGTGTGCCAAAACCGAAGGCGCCCTGCGCGATGTAACTTTTTAACGTGAAGTCCGGCGGCGTGTTGGATGTCACATCGAGAACCGTTGCGGACTCGATGCGATGCAGTGGCAGCAACCGGGGGTCGTGGTATTCAAAGAAGGTGGCGACAAGGTACTGCACCACACCATGTTGGACCAATCCAAGCGGGTGAACAATGGCGGTCTTGGCCTGCTTGCCACCGGGGCTGGTGTATTTGACATCGAGTTGGCGCTCAGACAGCAAGCCTTGAGTCACGGCGTCATGCACGGCGCGCTTGATCGGTGGCGCAAGCAAGGGCTGTGTGGCTGGCACGATGGCCACCTTGTCGAGCCAGCGTTTTACAGCAGTGTCGCCATAGTGCTGGTTGAGCTTGTTGTCAGCCTCGTTGAAATAGGGCTGTAACTCCTGCACAGTTGATTCCGGCAGCAAATCAATGAGATACATCCGCAGCAACCGCAAGCTGAGCGCCTGGTTGGCATCCATGCCGGGGACCGTGATCCGCTTGTTCTCGTTGGCCCAGTACCAACCGTATGGCTTATTGCGGTTGTCGCATTCCAGACCGAAAGGAATGGTCAGGTCTCCCAGATCCCGCTGAACTGTTCGAGTGGTTACATCGTACCCAAGGTTTTTCAACCGTTCCTGTATCGTTGAAGTGGAGATTTTTCCCCTCGCAGGGATCAGTTGAAGGGTCTGGAGAAGCCGTTGGAAGTTGCGATCCATGGACGCATGATAGCAACTGAATGCGACAACATCTGACGCATCTGTGGACACAATCATGGAATGAACTGCATCCTCTTTTTAGACTTCGATGGTGTCACACACCCAGACCCCTGCCGCAAAGAAGCATTTTTTTGTCAGTTGCCGCTGATCGAGGATGTCTTGCGGACTCACAAAGGGGTTGAACTTGTGATCAGCTCAAGCTGGCGTTATGAAGATTCCCTGGATAAATTGCGCAGCTACTTTTCCGCCGACATCAGGGAATTGATCGTCGGCGTAACGCCGTCTGTGACACGCACCAACGATGAGGGCTGGATACCACCCGATTTGCTTAGGCATCATCGCGAATGGGAGTGCAGAAAGTGGATCCGGCAACACCGTCCAACGGATGTGCCCTGGCTGGCCATCGATGACGTTTCAGACTGGTTTCTACCCGGCTGCGCCGACTTGCTGGTTACGCGATCTGAGTGTGGTTTCCAGCCGGAGCAAGTTTCAAAGTTGCACGAGATGCTTAAAGCGAGGCTAAAGGTTCGTCCTTGACTCTGGTGCACTATGTCGGGAAGTGACGACAGGTTTGGATAACTCAAGCTAATTTTGGAATTCTCCATAGCGGACGCTGATCAAGGTCGGCCTTGTGGTCGGGTGAGTGTGATCACCCAATTTGATGGACTGATATTCACGAACGGTGATGGTTGGAGCGGCCAAGATTTTCAGGTTGCACAGCAAAACGGCACC
>MESQ01000059.1 GCA_001771065.1 Burkholderiales bacterium RIFOXYD12_FULL_59_19
TGGCACCAGCAGCGGCAATCGCACGGTCACCTGGCAAACAACCGACGCCAACTCAGACAACACGGGTGCCGGCCAGAGCCTGGCGGTGACCAGCAGCATCACGGTGGCTGCTGCATCAACCATCACCCCGATTGACGGCAACGGCGCTGCCACCGGCGAGTTCACCGTGCAGGAGGCAGGCCTGACCAGCGTGGGCGACACCAGCGAGACCGCGACCGGCAGCATCACACTGGCAGCGGCCAACGGCATTGCCAACATCACGGTGGGGGGCACCACCGTCTCCTTGGCCGCGCTCAATGCGTTGGGCACCACACCTATCAGCATCAACACGGCGCAAGGCGCGATCACGTTGACCGGCTACGTCGGTAATGCAACCAACGGCACGCTGGCTTACAGCTTCACACTCGGCCAGCAACAGACCACCCTGAACGCAACCGAAAGCAGCGAGCCGGTGGCGCTGTCCATCCTTGATAGCGGCGGTGGTATTGGCAGCGGCACCCTGACCGTGCATATCGTTGATGATGTCCCCACCGCCAACGCAGATACCAACAGCGTCACCGAAAACGGCACTGCCACCGTGACCGGTAATGTCTTTGCCACCGGGAGCGCGAATGATGTGGCTGACCGCCTGGGTGCCGACAGCACGGCCACACCGGTTTCGGCCATTTCGATTGGCGGCAACGCCAAAATCGTGGGCACGGCCTTTGCCACGGCCTACGGCAACCTGACACTCAATGGCAACGGCAGCTACAGCTACACCCTGGACAATAACAACGCCAGCGTCAACGCATTGCACACGGGCCAGAGTTTGAGCGAGTTGGTCACCTACACCCTCACCGATTCCGATGGCGACAGCAGCAGCAGCACCCTGACGCTCACCATCAACGGCCACAACGACGGCACGCCGAGCATCGGCGGCGGCGCGGCCTTGGCGAACATCACGGTGTGGGAGGCTGGTCTGACCAGTGTGGATGACACCAGTGAGGTCAACACCGGCACCATGGACCCCAGGGCGCCGGACGGCATGGTCAGCATTACCGTAGGCAGCACCGTGGTGACACTGGCCCAACTCAATGACCTGACGGCCAATCCGGTCAGCATCACCACAACCGAAGGTATCATCAAACTGACCAACTACACCAGCATCAGCAGTGTGGGCGGCGTCAGCACCGAAGGCACGCTGGCTTACCAATACACACTGACGCAAACTCAGAACACCCCGAATGCCACCGAAAAAACCGTGGTGCTGCCCTTGTCTATTCTTGATGCGGGTGGCACCACAAGCAGCGGCTACACCTTGACCGTACACATCATCGACGATGTGCCCACTGCCAATGCCGATGCCAACAGCGTCACCGAAGATGGTACGGCCACCGTCTCCGGCAACGTTCTTGGTGCCTTCACCCAGAGTGCGGGTGATGTTATTGACCGCGTTGGCGCGGATGCCAGCGGCATGAGCAGCCCGATGACAAGCATCAACTTCAACAACAGCGCCAAGACCCTGGGGACTGCCTTTAACACCAGCTATGGCAGTTTGACGATCAACCAGAACGGAACCTATAGCTACACCCTCAACAACAGCAATGCAACGGTCAATGCCCTCAACAGTGGGCAGAGCCTGACCGAGACCGCCAACTACACCATCACTGACACCGACGGCGATACCAGCAGCACGACCCTGACGCTCACCATCAACGGCAGCAACGATGCGCCGGTGGCCACGGCCGATAGCGGTGCCGTGAATGCTGGTGCAACACTGACAGGCACCAGCCTGTCCGGCGTGATCCAGGGTCTGGGCACCGACACCGATGTGGACAACACCACCGCCTCCCTGATCGTCAGCGGCGCCGTGGCCGGTGCCGGTGCGGTAATCCAGAACGTGGGGGTTGGCACATCGCTAGCCGGCGTGTTAGGTCACTTGACGCTGGCTTCCAATGGCAGCTACAGCTACCTGGCCGACAATGCCAACAGCCTGGCACCCGGTGCCAGCGCCAACGATGTCTTTACTTACACCGTCACGGACCCAGCCGGTTTAGTCTCCAACACCACCACGTTGACCATCACCGTCAGCGGCCCTCAAGTTGTCAATGACCTTGCCGTCACCACGGAAGATAACGCTGTCAGCACCAACGTTTTAAGCAACGACAGTCTCAGTGGCACAACGGTCATCAGTGCTGTGACCCAGGGCGCACACGGCACAGTAGTGGTCAACCTAGACAAGACCATTACCTACACACCGGTCGCAGACTTCAACGGTGCTGACAGTTATACCTACACCGCGACCAACGGCAGTGTCACCGAAAGCGCCACGGTCAGTGTCACGGTCAGTGCGGTGGCAGACATCACCAACGACGCGTTAACCACGCCAGAAGATTTGGCCATTACCAGCAACGTGATCACCGGCAGCAACGGCGCAACGGCTGACAACTTTGAGGGCACGCCCGTCCTCAGCAGCGTGACGCAAGGGTCAAACGGCACCGTCACCTTTACGGGCGCAGGTGCAGTCACCTACACGCCAAACCCCAACTACAACGGTAGCGATAGTTTTGACTACACGGTTACAAGTCCGACCGGCGTGACTGAAATCGCCACTGTGAACGTCACAATCACGTCGGTCAATGACCTGCCGGTGGCGGTGACCGACAGCTTCATCGTTCAACAGCACATCGTGCTGAACGGCACGCTCGCCAGCAACGACACCCCTTCAGGTGACGGCGGCAACGTCTGGGCAATCGGCTTGACGCAGCCGACCCTCGGCACGGTGGTGATCAACACAAACGGCAGCTTCACCTATACCCAGTCGCCTTTTAACAACTACAGCTACTACAACCATGACAGCTTCACCTACAAGATCACCGATGCCAACAATGACAGCTCGACCGCAACCGTCAACATCACGTTCAATGACGCGCCGGCGGCTGCAAACTTTACGTACTTCTCCACATCAGAAGACACGCCAATACCGTACACCATACTCTACAACTTCAATATCATCCATCAGTCCTTGGACTCCCCCAATGTCTGGACTCTTGACAACAGCATAACCGCAGCGCACGGTACAGTCCTGTTCTATACGATAGGTGCTTTCAGCTATACCCCGAACGCCAATTACGCCGGAAGCGACGTCTTCGCTTACCGCATCACCGATGCAAATGGGGACTACTCGATAGGGACAGTGACGATCCCTATAGCGGTGGTCAACGACGCCCCGGTAGCAGTAGCCGATATCGGCTCCGTCAATAAAGACGCCACCCTGACCGTCAGTGCAGCCAGCGGCGTGATCCAGGGGTTGGGCACCGACACCGATGTCGATAACACGACGGTCTCATTGGTAGTCAGCGGTGCCAAGATTGGTACCGGATCGGTCACTCAGAACGTCGGTGTTGCCACTTCACTGGCTGGCAGCTTCGGCCATCTGACACTCGACCCCACTGGCAGCTACGGCTACGTCGCCGACAGCGCCGGTGGCCTGGCTCCCGGCTCCAGCGCCAACGATGTTTTCAGCTATACCGTCAAGGACCCCAGTGGCCTGGTCTCCAATGCCACCACCTTGACCATCACCGTCTCTCGCAGCAACGCCGCACCGGTGAACACGGTACCTGTTGGGCAGACGATGAACGAGGACACAGCGCTCGCCTTCACAGGCCCGAGCACGATCAGCGTGAACGACGTCGATGGCAATCTGGCAACGACACAACTGACGGTGTTGAGCGGGAATTTGACGGTGGATCTGACCGGCACCGGGGCGACCATCAATGCCGGTGCCAACGCAAGTGCGACTTTGACCCTGGCGGGCACGCAAACCCAGATCAACGCGGCTCTGGCAAGCTTGAGCTATCAGGGGCTAGCCAATTTCTTTGGTACTGACATCTTGACAGTGCTCTCGACCGACAGCGCAGGCACGCCGCTGTCGGACACCGACCCGGTATCCATCAGGGTCATCGGGGTCAATGACGCGCCGGTGGCGAACAACGACACGGCCTCGGTGAGCGAGGGCCTCAGTACTTCCAGCGTTAGTCAGGTGACCGGCCATGTTGTTACCGCTGGTTCGGGAATCGATACCGATGCAGATGGTGACACGCTAACAGTGCAAGGGGTAGCCGCTGGTAGCCAGCTGTCTAGCACGCTTGGCAGCAATGTCGGTACCACCGTTAACGGTAGCTACGGCAGTATCACCATCGCAAGCAATGGCGCTTACACCTACACACTCGACAACTCGCGCGCCGACATTCAAGCGCTGGCCATCGGTGAGCATCCACCGACCCCAGAGGTCTTTACCTACACCGTCAATGATGGGCACGGTGGAACTTCAACCGCGTTGGTGACCATCACCATTACCGGCACCAACGATACACCTGTCATTGGTGTGGGAACCTTTGTCGGCGCTGTGACTGAAATTGCTGACGGTGCCACTGGTGAGAACACCACCAATTTGGTCGTCTCCAACAGCTTTGCCGTCACGGATGTGGACTTGACGAATGTTCAATCCGTAGCTTCGGTAGCAGTGGGCA
>MESQ01000060.1 GCA_001771065.1 Burkholderiales bacterium RIFOXYD12_FULL_59_19
CAGAAAACCCGTTGTCATCAAACTTCTATTTGGGAGAAGGAATGTTCCAGCCGAACCGGAAAATCGCGCGTGTTGCCACCTTGACGGGGCCGCATTCGGGCATTGATGATCGTGCTGACATGGAGGGGACGATTAGGGGAGCTGGTATCGGCATTTGGATTTTTCCTGGTACCAGGTGCCTGGATTTCACCCGGTCGGGAACCATGCGGACCTCGCCAACGCTGGAGACGCCGATGCAATATATCTTTGCCGCCATGCTGCTGTTTGCCGTCTTGCTGGGCGCTTTTTGGGCGTTGATGTTGACGGCACTGATTGTGGGCGGGCTGTTCATTGGTGTGGTCACACCCACAGAAACCGCCATCCTCGCCTGTGTTTACGCATTTATCGTTGGCGTATTCATTTACATGGGCAGCACGCTGCGCGAGGTCTCCAAAACCATGCTGTCGATCAGCACCAACAAATACGTGATCATCCATCCGGGCGGTGCTGCCGTTCCTGACTGGCAATATCGTCGTCCTGCTGCTGGTTTCTTACGTTCCACAGTTGTCGCTCTGGTTGCCTGATTTGCTCTTTGGGGCAAAGTAGCTCATAGGCCAGCGCCGCGCATTGACGGCCCGGTGAAATATTTATTTCAACAACATGCCGGGTAGCCACAAGGAAATTGCAGGGATGTAGGTCACCGCCATCAGCACCGCAAACAGCGCGCCAAAGAACGGGTACAAGGCTTTGACCACCGACTCAATCGGCAGCTTGGCCACCGCCGCACCGACAAACAGCACACCACCCACTGGCGGGGTGATCAGGCCCATGGCCAGGTTCAGCATCATGATCATGCCGAAGTGAACCGGGTCCACCCCCAGGGTGGTGACGATGGGCAGCAGGATCGGGGTCATGATCAGAATCAGCGGCGCCATGTCCATCAGTGTGCCCAGCAGCAGTAGCAGCACGTTGATCATCAGCAGCACCACATATTTGCTGTCCGAGACACTGGTGAACAAGGCGGTGATCTGCTGCGGAATCTGCATCAGGGTCATGATGTAGCCAAAGCTGGCGGCAAAACCGATCAGGATCATCACAATGGCCAGGGTCTTGACCACGCGGTGCATCAGCTTGGGCAGATCATTCCACTTGTAGTCGCGGTAGATGAACATGGTGACAAAAAAGGCCCAGATGACTGCAATCGAGGCCGATTCGGTAGCCGTGAAGACACCACTCAAAATGCCGCCCAGAATGATGCCCATGGTCATCAGGCCCCACAGCGCATCCACGCAAATTTTCAAGGCCTCTTTCATGGGAATGCTGCGTCCTTTGGGAAAGTTCTGCTTTTTGGCGATGAACAGGCACATGATGGCCAGCGTCAGGCCCAGCAACAGCCCTGGCAGCACGCCAGCCAAAAACAATGCCGCAATCGACACCGAGCCACCTGCGGCCAGGGAGTAGATCACCGCGTTGTGACTGGGCGGAATCAAAATCGCCTGCACCGAGCCACTGACCGTGACGGCCGTGGCAAAGGCACGTGGATAACCTTTTTTCTCCATTTCCGGGATCAGCACCGAGCCAATGGAGGCCGTGTCAGCCATGGACGAACCTGAAATGGCACCGAAAAACGTCGAGGCCAGGATGTTCACCAAGGAGAGGCCGCCACGCACAAAACCCACCAGCACTTCGGCAAAGGCCACCAACCGGTGCGACATGCCACCTTCGGCCATGATGGCACCGGCCAATACAAAGAAGGGAATGGCCAGCAACGAAAACTTGTTCACGCCCCCGGCAATGGCGATCATGATGGCGTCCAGCGGGATATCGATCCACCACGCACCAATGAGTGCCGACAAGCCCATGGCATACGCCACCGGCATGCCCAAAATGATCAAGAGCAGGAACGAGCCCAGCAGTACAAATGCATCCATCAGACGGCCTCGACTTTCACTTTTTCATGGTCAAACGTCACCACGGCACGATCGCCCTGCTGACCAAACACAATGTGCTCCAGCACAAACACCACCGTGGTCAAACCCCCCAGCGGCACCGGCAAATAGGTTGCACCCACTGGCATCCAGGGCAATTGACCCACGGTTTGCCCCCAGGTTTCCAGGCACAGCTTGGTGCCGTAAAACGTGACGAACACGGCCACGATCAGCATCAACACGTCAATCACCTTGGCCAGCACACGCTGCACGGGTTTGGGCAGTCGCTCGGTCACCATGGCCACGGCAATGTGGGCGCGCGCCCGGTACGCGGCAGACGCACCAAAAAAAGTGAACACCACCATCAGCACAATCGCAATCGGCTCCGGCCATTGTGAACCGGTGCCCAGCACATAGCGGGTAAAAATGCCCCATGGAATGATCAGCGACATGGCGATGACCGACAGGCCGGAGATCCAGATGCAGGCCAGGTACAACTGGTCGCTGTAGTACAGAAGTTTGTTTTTCATGGCTGTCTTGCGGCTGAGGTGGGTGCCCAGTCACCAGGGCACACGGTGCAGCAAGCCAGCCCAAGGGCTGGCTTGCCAGGCCTGGGTTTACTTCGTTGCATCAATGCGTTTCATCAAATCAGCAAAATTGGCACCGTACTTGGCGCGCACCGGAGCGGTGGCGTCATAGAACAATTTTTGATCCACTTTCACAAACTCGATGCCAGCGGCCTTGAGTTTGGCGGAGTAGTCCGCCACGCTCTTGTCCCACAGCGTGCGTTGTTCCATTTGGGCAGCACGTGCCTCTTTTTTCACCAGCGCCTTGTCCGCATCCGAGAGCTTGTCCCAGGCGACTTTGGACATCACCAGAATTTCGGGAATGATCAGGTGGTTGGTTTGCGCGTAGTACTTGGTGCCGGCGTTGTAGTGGTTGCTGGTGAAAAAGCTCGGCGGGTTGTTTTCTGCACCGTCGATTACGCCGGTTTGCAGGGCGCTGAACACTTCACCGTAAGCCATCGCGATGCCATTGCCACCCATGGCGTTCATGGTGTCAACAAACAGCGGGTTGCCCATCATGCGCACCTTGACCCCTTTGAGATCCGCTGGAGAGGTCACTTTTTTCTTGGTGTACAGACTGCGCGAGCCGCCGTCCATCCAGCCCAGACCAATCAGCCGCGCCGGGCTGGCGGAGACCTTGTCGAGCAGCTCGGCACCAATCGGGCCGTCGATCACCGCACGCATGTGGGCGATGTCGCGGAACACAAACGGCATGTTGAACACGTCAACGTCGGGCACCACCGGACCAATCACGCCCAGCGAAATGCGCACGATCTGGATGGCACCAATCTGGGCCTGCTCCACGGCTTCTTTTTCCTGGCCCAGCACGGCACCGGGGAACATTTGCATCTTGATGCGGCCGTTGGTGGCGGCCTCAAGTCGTTTGCCCATGTTTTCCACCGCCACCACCGTCGGGTAGCCCGCCGGGTGGGTATCGGTGGCCTTGAGCACAATGTTTTGGGCGCTGGCGGTGAAAGTGGCCGACAGTGCGACGACAGCTACAGCGGCTGCGAGAAGGCTTCTGCGAAAGGTCATGATGATCTCCTTAATTGACCAGGTTGAAAAAACTGACAGGGACAGGGAAAACAGCGGCTCCAAAAAGCCGACAGACGGGAAACTCTTGGTACAGGAGCACGGTGCGTTCAGGCTGGCGGATGCGCTGTGGCCTGGGTGGCAGCGGGGGCATATTTTCTGACTGCTTCCCACAGGCCGTTGAGGTAAACGGCGCCCAGGGCGCGGTCGTACAGACCGTAACCGGGCTTGCCGGTTTCGCCCCAGATCATGCGACCGTGGTCGGGGCGCACATAACCCTCAAAACCGACATCAAAGTAGGCCTTGACGAT
>MESQ01000061.1 GCA_001771065.1 Burkholderiales bacterium RIFOXYD12_FULL_59_19
GTCGCGCCCCAGCTCTACATTGCCGTGGGCATTTCGGGTGCCATCCAGCACCTGGCCGGCATGAAGGACAGCAAGGTCATTGTGGCCATCAACAACGACCCCGAGGCACCGATCTTCAGCGTGGCTGACTACGGTCTGGAAGCCGACCTGTTCGTGGCGGTGCCCGAACTGGTGGCTGCCCTTTAACCGACTCTGCCCATGAACAACCACCTGTACCAACATCGCGGCCCGTTGGCCGTCATCACCCTGGACCACCCGCCCGTCAACAGCCTGGGCCATGCCTTGCGCCAGCGCATCGTGACCGCGCTGGCAGCGGCACAAGCCGACAGCACAGTCTGTGCCATCGTACTGACGGGCAACGCCAAGGCTTTTTGCGCTGGGGCTGATGTCAGTGAATTTGGCACGCCATTGCAGCGGGCCGAGCCGGTGCTGGCCACTGTGCTGAGCCAAGTAGAAAACTGTAAAAAGCCCGTGGTGGCTGCCATCGCAGGTGTGGCGCTGGGCGGCGGCCTGGAACTGGCGCTGGCCTGCCATGCACGTGTTGCCCTGGAAAGCGCCAAACTGGGCTTGCCTGAGATATTGCTGGGGTTGATCCCCGGTTCGGGCGGTACGCAGCGTTTGCCGCGTCTGGTGGGTGTGGACACCGCGCTCGCCATGATGATGGGTGGTCAAGCACAGACTGCGCGCCAACTGGTGGACTCGGGTCTGCTCGATGACGTGGTGTCGCAGGACGTGGTCGACGCGGCCTGCGCACGGGCCATTTCCCTGACAGACGAATTGGCGGTGAACAAGACCCCCCTGTCGCGTGCCCGTGACTACCAGCTGAATGCCGCTGCCACACAGGCGCGTATCACCCTTGAGCGCGAAAATTTGACCCCACGCCAGCGCCTGCAACCAGCCTATACCGCCTTGCTGGACGCGCTGGAAGCCGCCACCCTGCCGCTGATTGATGGCCTGCAACGCGAGCGCGAGCTGTTTTTACAACTGCAGGCCAGCACGCAATCCAAAGCGCTGCGGCATCAGTTTTTTGCCGAACGCGAAGCCACCAAACTACCGACCAACCTGCAGGCTGCACCGCGCCCGGTGCAAACAGTGGCGATCATTGGTGCCGGCACCATGGGCGCAGGCATTGCCATTTGCGCGCTGAACGCGGGGCTGAACGTTATCTTGCTGGAGCAAGACGATGCCACCCTGCAACGCGGCCAGCAGCGTGTGACTGAGCACTACCAAAACCGTGTCGCTGCCGGAAAAATGAAGGCTGCCGTGGCCGCCGCCGCCGAGGCGCACCTGTCACCCACCACCGACTGGGCCCAACTGTCCCGTGCCGACCTGGTGATCGAGGCCGTATTTGAAGACCTGGCCGTCAAACAAGAGGTCTTCAAAAAGATCGACGCCCACGCCCGCGCCAGTGCCGTGCTGGCCACAAACACCTCTTACCTTGACGTGGATGCGATTGCCAACGTCACCGCCCGTCCTCAAGACGTGCTGGGCTTGCATTTCTTCAGCCCAGCCAATGTCATGAAGCTGCTTGAAGTGGTGCGTGGCAGCCAGAGTTCGGCCGACGTGTTGGCCACCGGCATGACGCTGGGAAAGACCCTGAAAAAGCTGCCCGTGCTCACCGGCAATGCCTTTGGTTTTATTGGCAACCGCATTTACAACGCCTACCGCAAGCAGTGTGAGTTGATGCTCGAAGACGGCGCCTGGCCGGAAGACGTGGACAGCGCGCTACAGGCCTTTGGTTTTGCCATGGGTCCGTTTGCCGTGGCCGACCTGTCCGGGCTGGACATTGCCTGGCGCATGCGCAAAGCCCAGGCCGCCACGCGCGACCCACGTGAACGTTATGTTGCGATCCTGGACCAGCTGTGTGAAAACGGCCGACTGGGCCGCAAGGCGGGTGCAGGTTATTACACCTACGTGGACGGAAAACAGGTCAAAGTCACCGATGCCGCAGTGCGCGACATCATCACCAACGCCTCAAAACAGCGCGCCATCACCCGGCGCGAGATTGCTGCCAGTAACATCCAGCGCCGCGCTTTGCTGACCATGGTCAATGAAGCGGCATTACTCCTGAGCGAAGGTGTCGCCAGCCGCGCCAGTGACATTGACGTGGTGCTGGTGCAAGGCTACGGCTTTCCGCGCTGGGAAGGTGGCCCGGTGTTCTGGGCGCGCCAGCAAGAGCGTGCGGCACTGGACAGCGATTTACAAACCCTGGCGCGCGAGGCCGGTCATGGTTTTGTAATGGCCGATTTGTCCGTCCTGCTGGAATCACCCTGATTTTTGATATTGAAAGAGAGTCCATGAACCAAGCCTATATCTGCGACGCCATCCGCACCCCCATCGGCCGTTACGGCGGCTCTTTAAGCAGCGTGCGCACCGACGATCTGGGGGCGATCCCGATCAAGGCGCTCCTAGAACGCAACCCCGGCGTCGATTGGGAAGCGGTAACCGATGTGCTGTATGGCTGCGCCAACCAGGCCGGAGAAGACAACCGCAACGTGGCCCGCATGGTCAGTTTGCTGGCCGGTTTGCCGGTGACGGTGCCGGGCGCCAGCATCAACCGCCTGTGTGGCTCCGGTCTGGACGCGGTGGGCACCGCAGCCCGCGCCATCAAGAGCGGCGAAGCCACGCTGATGATTGCCGGCGGCGTGGAGAGCATGAGCCGCGCACCCTTTGTCATGCCCAAAATGGACAGCGCCTTTGGCCGCAGCAACGCGGTCTATGACAGCACCATTGGCTGGCGTTTCATCAACAAGCTGATGAAGCAGCAATACGGCGTGGACTCGATGCCCGAAACCGCCGAGAACGTGGCTACCGAATTCAAAATTGAACGCGAAGCACAAGACCGCATGGCGCTGGCCAGTCAACAGCGTGCGGTGGCGGCACAAAAAGCCGGGCACCTGGCACGCGAGATCATCGGGGTCAGCATCTCCCAAAAAAAGGGCGACGCGCTGATGGTTGATCAGGATGAGCACCCGCGTGATACCTCCTTGGAGGTGCTAGCCAAACTCAAGCCGATCGTGCGCCCAGACGGCACGGTGACGGCAGGCAATGCCAGCGGTGTCAACGACGGGTCTTGTGCCTTGCTGCTGGCCGATGAGGCCACGGCCGCCAAAAATGGCTTGACGCCCAGGGCACGCGTGGTCGGCATGGCCACGGCCGGTGTGGCGCCGCGCATCATGGGCATTGGCCCGGCGCCCGCGACCCAGAAGGTGCTGGCCCAGACCGGCTTGAGCCTGGCGCAGCTGGACGTGATCGAACTCAACGAAGCCTTCGCCGCCCAGGGTCTGGCAGTGTTGCGTCTGCTGGGCTTGCCGGACGATGACGCACGTGTCAACGCCTGGGGCGGCGCCATTGCCCTGGGTCACCCGCTGGGTGCCTCGGGCGCCCGCCTGGCGACCACGGCAGTGAACCGCCTGCACGCCACGGGTGGCCGCTACGCGTTGTGCACCATGTGTATTGGCGTGGGTCAGGGCATCGCCTTGATTCTGGAACGCGTTTAACAAAGTCAACCATGGCCCCACAAGAAACCTTAGCCCAATACGGCCCGCGCGAATCCATGGACTACGACGTGGTCGTGGTCGGTGGCGGCCCCGCCGGGCTGGCCACCGCCATCCGCCTCAAACAGTTGGCCGCCGAGAAAAGCCAGGAGGTTTCGGTGGTGGTGCTCGAAAAAGGCTCCGAGCCCGGTGCCCACATCCTGTCCGGCGCGGTGCTCGACCCGCAGTCGCTCACCGAGCTGTTTCCCGACTGGAAAACCATGGGTGCGCCTTTGAGGCAGCCCGTC
>MESQ01000062.1 GCA_001771065.1 Burkholderiales bacterium RIFOXYD12_FULL_59_19
GAAAGCTTCATCCAGGACCCGATGGGCCCCAAGTCATTTCCCATGCTGATCGCCGTGCTCATGGCGGTGTCGGCCGTGGTGATGTTTTTCAAGCCGGATGCTGACCCACACTGGCCGGGCGTGTACAAGATTCTGGAACTGTTTGGCGTCACGGGCGTGTTGATCGCCTACGCCCAACTCCTCCCGATTGTCGGTTTTGTGCTCGCCACCACTTGCGCATCGGCTTTTTTGACCTGGCGCCTGGGCGGTAACGCGCGCCAGTCGGCCATCGGCGGCGTATTGACTGCGGTGGGCATTTTTGTGCTGTTTCAGTACGCCTTGGGTGTCAACATGGCCAAGGGCCCGTGGGGCTTCTAAGCTCTCAAAGGACTAAAAATGGATTCTTTACAAGCTTTGGCACATGGTTTTTCTGTCGCGCTGACCTGGCAAAACATTGGCCTGGCGCTGATGGGTTGTTTCCTGGGCACCATCGTGGGCGCGCTGCCGGGCCTGGGGCCGTCCAACGGCGTGGCCATCATGATCCCGGTGGTCTTCAGCATGGGCTTGGGGCCGACCCCGGCGCTCATCTTGCTCACCAGCGTTTACTACGGTGCCATGTACGGTGGCCGCATTTCTTCCATCCTGCTCAATATTCCGGGTGATGAACCCGCGCTGATGACCACCCTTGACGGCTACCCGATGGCGCGCCAGGGGCATGCCGGTGAAGCCCTGGCGATTTCTGGCATTGCGTCCTTTGTCGGCGCATTTTTTGCCACGATTGGCCTGGTGGTGCTGGCCCCGCAGTTGGTCGAGGTGGCCTTGTTATTCGGTCCGGCCGAGTACTTTGCCATGTTCACGCTGGCATTTGCCACCCTGGGCGGCGTCACCAGCGCCAACCAGGCCAAGGCCGGTTTTGCCACCTGCCTGGGCCTGTCGCTGGCGTTTGTCGGGGTGGACGGTCAGACCGGGGTGCCGCGCTTTACCTTTGGCAATGTGCACTTTTACGATGGCATTGACTTTTTGGTGGCCATTGTCGGCATGTTCGCGCTGTCCGAGATTTTTGTTTTCATCGAAGAGCGTCACAAGGAGGGCAGCCATACCACTGCCAAAATGCCTGAAGTGGGCCGGGTGATCCCACCGTGGTCGATGATCAAGCAAACCAGCGGCGCCATGGGCCGCAGCACCATCCTGGGCTTCATTGCCGGTGTTTTGCCGGGGGCCGGTGCCTCGCTGGGTTCTTTCCTGGCGTACACGGTCGAGAAAAAAGTAGCCGGCAAGAGCGGGCGCTTTGGCAAGGGTGACCCGCGTGGCGTAGCCGCCCCTGAAGCTGGCAACAACGCCGCCGCCGGTGGTGCGCTGGTGCCCATGCTGGCTCTTGGCGTGCCGGGTTCCGGTACCACGGCGGTGCTGCTGGCCATGTTGCTGGCCATGGACATTACCCCGGGCCCGCTGTTGTTCGCTCAAAACCCGGACGTGGTCTGGGGCCTGATTGCCGCCTTGTTCATTGGCAACTTCATGCTGCTGGCGCTGAATCTGCCGATGGTGGGCATGTTTACCAAGGTGTTGAAGATTCCATCGATGTACCTGATGCCAGGTGTCACGATGGTCTCGTTTGTCGGCATTTACGGCCTCACCAATTCCACTTTTGATTTGATGCTGATGATTGCCTTTGGCGTGCTGGGCTGGGTCTTGCGCAAGTTCGATATTCCCATGGTGCCGGTGATTCTGGGCATTTTGCTGGGTGAGTTGATGGAGAAAAACCTGCGCCGCGCCCTGACCATCTCGGACGGTGATTACGCCATTCTGTACGGCTCTCCGCTGGCGGTCGGCTTTTTGCTGGTGGCCGTGATCGGCTTCATCGTGCCGGTGTTCCTGCGCAAGTTCGTCAAGCCGAAGAAACTGGTGGAAGACGCCATCACCGAAGGCACACCCGATTGAGCTTGCCGCCCTGCATCAGGCAGGACCATCGACTGATGGTAGATTACGGTGCACAAACCCGGTCATGTGACCGGGTTTTCTCTTTGATTGGCCCCTTCGATGACGTTTTCATCCCACTCCCCACTGGGCAAGCCCACGTTCTATGCGGACCAATACAACGCCTCCCTGCTGTTTCCGATCGCCCGTGCACCACAGCGGGCTGAATTGGGTCTTGCGGTCAGCCTGCCTTTTCTGGGCGCCGACCTGTGGACCGCGTTCGAGCTGAGCTGGCTCAATGCGCGCGGCAAACCGCAGGTGGCGCTGGCACACATCACGGTCCCCTGCGAGTCGGTCAACCTCATCGAGAGCAAATCGCTCAAGCTGTACCTGGGCAGTTTCAACAACACCCGCTTTACCGATGCCGCTGAAGTATTGGCCCGACTGCGTACCGATTTAACCGAGGTCGCCTGGCGCGGCGCTGTGGTGCAGTCCAGCGTTGGCGTCAAGCTGGTGGCCGCCGAATTGTTTGACCGCGAACCGATCGAAGCGTTGGACGGCCTGAGCCTGGACCGGCTTGACCTGGACTGTGACCGCTACACACCCGCCCCCGAATTGCTGAGCTCGGCCACCCTTGAGGCCCCGGTGTCAGAGGTACTCACCAGCAACTTGCTGCGCAGCAACTGCCCGGTCACCGGTCAACCTGACTGGGGCAGTGTGCAAATCAGCTACTTCGGTCCACAAATCGACCAGGCCGGTCTGTTACGCTACATCATCAGCTTTCGCAACCATCAGGGCTTTCACGAGCATTGTGTCGAGCGCATGTTCATGGACATCCAGGCGCGTTGCCAACCGCACAAGCTGGCAGTTTATGCGCGCTACACGCGCCGCGGCGGGCTCGACATCAACCCATTTCGTACCAGTTACCCGCAGGCCTTGCCAGCCAATCACCGCAACGCGCGCCAATAATTGTTTGCCCATGTGCTGTTCCAGAAAAACGAGTCCGCCGATGCCATTTGGCTGCCCGAAGAAGGCCTGATCAGCAGCATCTCGGGCCAGGCCAATTCAACCTAGATTCGGCAGTTGGACGCGCCCGAGTGAGCTGTCATGGGGTGCACTGGCAAGGCGCGACGACGCGGCTGGCTCCTGCCAGCAAGGAGAAGCAACGCCGCCAGGGCGCTCCATGGCGGCTCAATCGGGTGCGTAGCGCTCTCACCCAACGGGTGAACTTGATCGGAGCAAAAAAATTTAACCTATTTCATGATCTTATTGAGATTCCAAAGCGGTCAACTGCGGAATCTAGGTTCAACCCGGCTGGCCACGCTGACAGCGCAGCATCCGGGGGCGGCGCTCAAGATGACACAGAACATTACGCGTGAACTCTCAACCCGGGTACGCTACGCCTCGGATTTACCAAGCGACAACTCCGCCAGGGCGCGCTCAGGCTGGAAAAAAGGTGGCTCCTTATTTGCCATGTCACGATTCTGAGCCGTCAACATCGGTCCTGCTGAAAATTTCACGGCAATAATGTGGCTCGGTGAATGGTCTTGCTTCAACGTCAGGTGACAACATGAAAAATACCGGTTTTCTGAAGCGGTACGCAGTGCGTATCGGCTTGGGTTTTGTCATTGTGCTAGTCATGCTGCTCAATGCAGCGGGCGTGCTGCAACTCGGATTTGTGCAGCGTCTGGAAAACTACACCTATGACCTGCGCCTGCAATGGACCATGCCCGACACAGTCGACCCGCGCATTGTGATTGTGGACATTGACGAAAAGAGTCTGCAACAAGTAGGGCATTGGCCCTGGCCCCGCAATGAAATCGCCCGCATGATTGACGTTTTGTTCGATCAATACAAGGTCGAGGCACTCGGCTTTGACGTGCTGTTTGCCGAAACTGATGAGACCTCCGGCCTGAGCAAGCTGGAGCAACTGGAACGCGCCGAACTCAAGAACAACCCGGCTTTCAAACAAGCGCTGGACCGCTTGCGCCCCAGCTTGCGTTATGACCAAATCTTTGCCGACAGCCTGAAAAATCGCAAAGTGGTGCTGGGTTACTACTTCCGCCATGACGCCAAGGCCGACAGCCAGGTCGGCACCCTGCCCGCAGCCGCCCTGCCGGCTGGCAGTTTTCACCCGGACCATGTGGGTGCCGTACAAGCCACAGGCTACTCCGCCAACCTGTCCGTCTTGCAACAGGCAGCCCCCAGCGGTGGTTTTTTTAATGCCAGCCCCCTGATTGATTCCGACGGCGTGTTTCGGCGTATTTCCATGTTGCAAATGTTCGACGGGCAACTCTACGACACGCTGAGTCTGGCGATGCTGCGCCTGGTCTTGCCGGACCCCACCCTGGAACTCAACTACGCCGACAACGAACAAAATGCGGTGGCACTGGAGTCGCTGCAACTGGGTCAACGGCGCATCCCGGTCGATGCCAATGTGGCGTCCCTGGTGCCCTACCGGGGCCGACAAGGCAGTTTTCCCTATGTCTCGGCCGCCGACGTCTTGCAGGGAAAAGTCCCACCCGAGGTGTTGCTGGGGGCCATGGTGCTGGTTGGCACCACCGCACCCGGTCTGCTGGATTTACGCGCCACGCCGGTGCAGGAGTCCTATGCCGGCGTTGAATTACACGCCAACATGATTGCCGGGGTGCTCGATGGCAACATCAAGGAACGCCCGGCCTTCGTCCTGGGTCTGGAAATGGTCGAGTTGTTGCTTGTGGGTGGTATTCTGGCGCTGGCCTTACCCGCCTTCAGCCCGTTGATCGCCACCCTGCTGACGGCAGGCATTGCGCTTGCCGTGGTGGCAAGCAATGTGTATTTGTGGCAATTTCAGAATCTGATCGCACCGCTGGCATCCAGCCTGGTGCTGATCAGTGCGCTGTTTGTCTTCAGCATGTCCTATGGCTTTTTTGTCGATTCGCGCGGCAAACGCATGCTGGCGGGTTTGTTTGGCCAATATGTGCCGCCTGAACTGGTCGACGAAATGGCCAAGGACCCGGGCGCCTACAGCCTGGAAGGCAGCAACCGTGACATGACGGTGCTTTTTTCAGACGTGCGGGGCTTCACCACCATCTCGGAGGGGCTTGACCCCAAGCAGTTGACGCAACTCATGAACGAGTTCCTGACACCCATGACCCACGTGATTCACCACAACCGGGGCACCATCGACAAATACATGGGCGACGCCATCATGGCCTTTTGGGGCGCGCCCGTGGCCGACCCCGACCACGCCCGCCATGCCTTGCAGGCAGCCATGGAAATGATCGCCAAACTGGAGTCCTTGCAAGACCACTTCAAGTCCAAGGGCTGGCCCCCGATCAAGGTCGGGGTGGGCCTCAATACCGGTGACATGACGGTGGGCAACATGGGCTCTGAATTTCGCCTGGCCTACACCATCATGGGCGATGCGGTGAATCTGGGCTCAAGGCTGGAAAGTCTGACCAAAAATTATGGCGTGCAAATCATGGTCAGTGAATTCACCAGCGCCCGGGTGCCAGACTACGCCTACCGTGAGCTCGATTGTGTGCGCGTCAAGGGCAAGGACAGGCCGGTCAAAATCTATGAGCCCCTGGGCCCGGCCGACCAGCTCAGCGCCAGCCAACGTGATGAACTGGCGCAGTACCACAATGCCCTCACCCTGTACCGGGGCCAACACTGGGCGCAAGCCAAAGAGACCTTCGCCCAATTACACACGCTGGCACCGCAGCGCTTGCTGTACACCTTGTACCTGGATCGCCTTGCGCATTTTGAACTGGAACCGCCGCCCGCCGACTGGGACGGAACCTACACCTTTTTAACCAAGTAGCGCCATGACAACACCACAAAAAAACACCGACCTGGACACGGTTGAAGGCCTGCTGGGGCGACTCGACCAACTCAACAACATTGGTGCCGCGCTCTCCAAAGAGCGTGACATTACCCGCCTGCTGGAATACATCCTGCTGGCCGCAAAAGGCATCACCCATGCCGACGGTGGCACGGTGTACAGCAAGGTGACCAACGGCAACAGTTTGCGCTTTGAAATTTTGCGCACCGACTCCCTCAACCTGGCCAAGGGCGGCAGCGCCAACGAGCCAATCAATTTTCCTGATCTGCCACTGGTCAATGCCGCCGGTGCACCCAATGACTCACTGGTGGCCGCCTACGCTGCCATTCACGCGGTCACGGTCAACATCGAAGACGCCTACACCGACCCAAATTTTGACTTTTCGGGCACCCGCAAGTTTGACCAAAACACCGGCTACCGCTCCCAGTCGTTCCTGACCGTGCCCATGTGCAACCAGGACGGCGATGTCATTGGTGTACTGCAATTGCTCAACGCCATGACACCCGACACCCAGGAAGTCACCACCTTTTCCAAGGCAGACCAGCAACTGGTGGAATCACTGGCATCGCAGGCCGCCATTGCCCTGAGCAACCGCTTGCTGATGACGCAGCTGGAGGACTTGTTTGAGTCCTTCATTGGCCTGATCAACTTGGCCATTGATGAAAAGTCGCCCTATACCGGGGGCCATTGCCAACGGGTTCCCGCCCTGACCATGTTGCTGGCCGAAGCCGCATCGCAAAACCAGGAGGGCCCACTGGCCGGTTTTTCCATGAGCGAGCTCGACCGTTACGAACTCAAAATTGCGGGTTTATTACACGACTGCGGCAAAATCACAACCCCGGTGCATGTGGTGGACAAGGCCACCAAACTGCAAACCCTGTTTGACCGGATTGGTCTGATCGACACCCGTTTTGAAGTGCTCAAACGCGACGCTGAAATTGATGCGCTGCGCAAGCAATTGGCGCTACGCCCTTGTGTTGACGCCAGCGCCGAGGGCGCGATCACCAATCACCTGGCACAACAACGCAAAAAACTTGACGAAGAACGCAACTTTTTGCGTTCTGCCAATTCGGGCGGTGAATTCATGACCGACGACGACGTGGCCCGCGTGCGCCACATTGGCAGCCACTACAAATGGCGCAATGACGATGGCCTGCCCACGTACTTCCTGTCGCTGGATGAAACAGAAAACCTGTGTATTCGCAAAGGCACGCTGACGCCGGTCGAGCGCGACACCATCAACTACCACATCGTGGCCACCATCAAGATGCTGGAGAAGCTGCCCTGGCCAAAACACCTTAAAAACGTGCCTGAATTTGCCGGTGGCCACCACGAACGCATGGACGGCAAGGGGTACCCCAAAGGTCTGACACGTGAACAAATGTCGGTGCAGGCACGTATCATGGGCATTGCGGACATTTTTGAAGCGCTCACCGCGTCGGACCGACCGTACAAACCGGGCATGAAACTATCGCAAGCCATCGGCATCATGGTCAAGATGAAGGAGGAAGGCCACATCGACCCCGATTTGTTTGACATCTTCCTGCAACACGGTGTTCACCTGCGTTATGCTGAAGAGTTCTTAAGCCCCTTGCAGATCGACCACATCCAACACCTTGTCTGAGGGTGTGGCGCCAGTTGCTGCGCATCGGCCTGCGCCCCCCGGTGCGGGTGCGTGCCGAAATTTTTTAAAATGACCCCCCATGAACTTACTCGCCTTTGACACCAGCACCGACCTCATGTCGATTGCGGTGCAACGCGGCAGCGCAGACGCTGAGGTGTTATGGCAACACCAGGCAGCAGGCGGCGCACTCACCTCCAGCCATTTGATCCCTGAAATTCAGCGCCTGATGACATTGGCAGGGCTGGACTTCGGTGCGCTTGACGCCATTGTGTTTGGTGCCGGGCCGGGCTCTTTTACCGGATTACGCACCGCCTGCTCGGTGGCCCAGGGCCTGGGCTTTGGCGCTACGGTGCCGGTGCTGCCGGTAGACACCCTGCTGGCGGTGGCCGAAGAGGCACGCTGGCTGTCGGCGGACACCCGGACGTTCGCGGTCAGCGCGATGCTTGATGCCCGCATGGACGAGTGTTACACGACCAACTATGTCTTTGATGACGGCGCCTGGAAGCAACAGGGGCCCTACCGGCTACTCAAGCCTGAGCAGTTGCACTGGAACGGCAGCCATGTGCTGGCCGGCAATGTATTTGGCGCCTATGGCGCGCGTTTGCCCGAGCGGGCCACACGGATCACCGCCATGCCCACCGCAACAGCGCTGCTGCGCCTGGCACCCGGCCTGCTGGCGTTTGGCGCCGGTGTGCCCGCCGAGCAGGCACTGCCCACCTACATCCGCGACAAAGTGGCGCAAACCACCCACGAGCGCGCCGTGGCCAAAGCGCTGGCCGGGGCCACCCCATGAGCACACCGGCACACAACGTTGCTTTGCCGCTTCGTTTTGAGACCATGGCCGAATTTCATCTGGACGCCGTCACCGCGCTGGAGCAACAAGCCCACCCCCACCCCTGGCAACAGCGCCATTTTGCCGACTGCCTGGCCAGCGGCTATGCGGCGCAACTGCTCATGGCCGGTGACCGCTTGTTGGGCTATTTTGTGGCCATGAAAGGCGTTGAAGAGGTGCATTTGCTCAATCTGGCGGTGGCACCCGCCTGCCAGCGCCAGGGTCTGGCGCGTACCCTGCTGGATGCACTCGCCCTGTGGTCCCGGGGCCAGGGTGCGCAATGGCTGTGGCTGGAAGCACGTGCCAGCAACAGCCGGGCCCTTCATATTTACAAGGCACACGGTTTTCGTGAGGTGGGGCTACGCCGCCGGTATTACCCGGCAGCACACGGGCAACGTGAAGATGCGGTGGTCATGAGCCTCAAACTCGGCGCCACGGCTGACCTGGATGGGGCGCCATGAGCCTGGCTTTGGACCCACGCCAACGCGCCATGCTGCTGGAGATGGGGGTGCACGTGTGGCAACCGCCGACTGCCATGGCGCCCGAATCACACCCGCCTGACACCGCCAGCGCCAGCCCGCACACACCAAAGTCCAACGATGCCGTGCCCAGCAGCACCCCACCGGCGCGCCCTGTCGCCAAGGCCCCGATGCCACCCAGGCCACCGTCCCCGACCCTGGTGGGCGAACTAACCCAAGACATCAGCAGCATGGACTGGCCCGCCTTGACCGAGGCCATTGACCACTGCCAGGCCTGCGCCATGTGCCTGGGACGCCGTGCACCCAGCCTGGCCGCACCGCCGCTGGTCACGCCCTGTGACTGGCTTGTGGTAGGCGACCCGCCGGACGAGGCCCAGGAGCGTGTCGGCCAGCCTTTTGTGGATGAAACAGGTCTTCTGCTGGACAACATGTTGCGCGCGGTGGCAGTGCAGCGCTGGAACCACGAGAACAGCTCGGGTGCGGTGCCAGCGTCACGAGCCTATCTGACCCATGTGCTCAAGTGCCGTCCGGCCCTGATGCGCGCCCCCAGCGCCGCTGAACTGGGCACCTGCGCCCACTTTCTACGCCGTGAAATCGCCCTGGTACAACCCAAAGTAATCCTCGCCATGGGACGTTTTGCCATGCAGTTGCTGCTCAGCGAAACCCCGCCCGAACAGGCCAGGCTGCCGCTGGGCAAATTGCGCGGCCAGGTCTGGCGCTTTGCCGACGTGCCGGTGGTGGTGACCTACCCCCCGGCCTACCTGTTACGCAATGGCCCGGACAAGGCCCGCGCCTGGGCCGACCTGTGCCTGGCCCGTACAGTGGCTGGCGGTAGTCTGACCAGCCCGTAAAATCCGGGCATGTTGATCGTTAAAACCCAATTACTTGACGCCCTGCGTGCCACGCTGGAAGATATTCAGCCCGGTGCCGGTGCCAAAGCCGCATTCGAGTCACCCAAAGTGGCCGCACACGGCGACCTGGCCACCACGGCCGCCATGCAGCTGGCCAAGCCGCTCAAACAAAACCCGCGGCAACTGGCCGAGAGCCTGTGCGCCGTGCTGCGCACCACGCTGCCCTACCAGACCTGGGTGGCGTCGCTCGACATTGCCGGGCCCGGCTTCATCAACATCAAGCTCAAACCCGCGGCCAAGCAGGAGGTGGTGCGCTCGGTGTTGTTACAAGGCGAGCGTTATGGCGCCCAGCCAGACAACGGCCAACGCATGCTGGTCGAATTTGTCTCGGCCAACCCAACCGGGCCACTCCATGTCGGCCATGGCCGCCAGGCGGCGCTGGGCGACGCCATTTGCAACCTGTTTGACAGCCAGGGCTGGCTGGTTTACCGCGAGTTTTATTACAACGACGCCGGTGTCCAGATTGGCACGCTGGCCACCAGTACACAATTACGCACCCAGGGTTTCAAGCCGGGCGACGCCTGCTGGCCCACCGACCCCAACAACCCTGCAGCCAAGAACTTTTACAACGGCGAGTACATCGCCGACATTGCGGCCGATTTCCTGGCCCAAAAGACGGTCACCTCGGACGACCGCGCCTTCACCGCGTCTGGGGATGCCACCGACCTCGACAGCATCCGCCAGTTTGCCGTGGCTTATTTGCGCCACGAGCAAGACCTCGACCTGTCGGCATTTGCCGTCAAATTTGACAACTATTACCTGGAAAGCAGCCTCTACACCAGCGGCAAGGTTGATGCCACGGTCAAGCGTTTGGTAGAGGCCGGCAAGACCTACGAGCAGGACGGTGCGCTCTGGCTCAAGTCCACCGACTACGGCGACGACAAAGACCGCGTCATGCGCAAACAGGACGGCACCTACACCTATTTTGTGCCCGACGTGGCCTACCACATCAGTAAGTGGGAGCGCGGCTTCCAGAAGGTCATCAACATCCAGGGTACCGACCACCACGGCACCATTGCCCGCGTGCGTGCCGGCTTGCAAGCGGCCAACGTGGGCATTCCGCAAGGATTCCCCGACTACGTGTTACACACCATGGTGCGGGTGGTCAAGGGTGGCCAGGAGGTCAAGATCAGTAAGCGCGCCGGCAGTTACGTGACGCTGCGGGATTTGATCGAATGGACCAGCAAGGACGCGGTGCGCTTCTTTTTGCTGAGCCGCAAGCCCGACACCGAATACACCTTTGATGTGGACCTGGCGGTGACCAAAAACAACGACAACCCGGTCTATTACGTGCAGTACGCCCATGCCCGCATCTGCTCGGTGCTGGCCAGTTGGGGCGGTGATGTGACCAGACTGTGCCACGCGGATGTATCACCGCTGCAAAGCCAGCAGGCGCTGGCCCTGATGCTGCTGCTGGCCAAATACCCCGACATGTTGACGGCCGCCGCCGAAGGTTTTGCACCCCATGACGTCACGTTTTACTTGCGTGAGCTGGCCGCCTGCTACCACAGCTACTACGATGCCGAACGCATTTTGGTTGACGATGAAGCACTCAAGCTGGCCCGGCTGGCGCTGGTCGCCGCCACCGCTCAGGTGTTGCGCAATGGTCTGGCGGTGCTGGGTGTCAGCGCACCAGAAAAAATGTGAGTCTGGATTCACGTCTCAAAAACAAGCAAAGACAAGTCATGAAACAACAACGCGGCAGCACCCTTGTGGGTTTTATCCTCGGCCTTTTAGTTGGGCTGGGCCTGGCCCTGGCGGTGGCGGTGTATGTAACCAAAGTGCCCATCCTGTTTTTTAACAAGGCCGCCAGCCGCAACGCCGACCAGGATGCCAACGAGTTTGAAAAAAACAAGGATTGGGATCCGAATGCGCCGCTTTACGGCAAAAATCCGGCCAAGCCCGTCGTCCCGGCCTTGGCTACCAGCGCGCCTGTCAGCACCAACACCGAGAACAAACCGGCGGTTACTGCGGACCCGCTGGGTGATCTGGTCAAGGCCCACACCCCCGGCAGTGCTGCGCCGGTCGCCGCCAGCAACACAGATGCCTTCACCTATTTCGTCCAGGTTGGCGCCTACCGTACGCCCGAAGACGCCGAAGCCCAGCGCGCCAAATTGTCATTGGGCGGCATTGAGACCAGAATTTCCGAACGAGAACAGACCGGGCGCAAGGTCTACCGGGTACGTGTGGGCCCGTTTGAAAAACGCGAAGAGGCTGACACGACCATCACCAAACTCAAGGCCGCCGGCGTCGACACCGCACTGGTGCGTGTGCAACGCTGAACTTTGTTGCAGATGATCACTCTCACGACACCTCACCCTACCCGTCAGGAGAACACATCTTGCAACGTCGCGCCTTTGTCACCCGCCATGGATCGCTGATCCTCAGTACCACCCTCTTGTCTCCTGCGCTGGCATTGGCGCAAGCCAAAGCACCGCTTGCCGGTACCGACTTCATGGCGCTGGATCGCCCGGCCCCGGTCGAGACCCCCGCTGGCAAGATCGAGCTACTTGAGTTTTTTTGGTACAGCTGCCCGCACTGCAATGCGTTTGAGCCCGTGCTGTCGGCGTGGGTCCAGCAATTGCCCAAAGATGTCGTTTTCAAACGGGTTCCTGTCAATTTTCGTGATGGGTTTGAGCCGCAACAGCGCCTGTTCTATGCACTGGAAGCGCTGAACTTGCTTGACACATTACACACACGCGTTTTTGCCGCCATTCACGTCGAAAAGCAAAACCTGAGCCAGGCGGTGGCCATCACCGACTGGGTGGTCAAACAAGGCGTTGACCGTGCCCGGTTTGTGGAACAGTTCAATTCTTTTTCTGTCTCTGCCAAAGCCAAACGCGCCAAGCAACTGCAAGAAGCTTACAAAGTCGATGGTGTACCCGCGCTGGGGATTGCGGGCCGTTATTACACCGATGGCGCCCTGGCCCAAAGTATGAATCGGGTGCTGCAGGTCACAGACTACCTGATCGACCAGATCCGCCGCCAGCCCTAAGCGCAGCGCCAGGCGGCAACAGCCTGGCTCAATTGGGCAACGTTGCGGTTTTAAGCAACTCTGCCCGCTACAATCTTGCCACCTCTTACGCAAGATTCATGCCTTTATGATGCCGTCCTTTCCTTCCTGGTTTCTAACCTGTCTGCTGGCTCTGCCCGCCTGGACGGTGCACGCGGAAAAGGCAGATCGAGACAAACCCATGAACGTCGAGGCCGATGCCCTGCGTTATGACGATGCCAGGAAGCTCAGCCTGTTCACCGGTCAGGTGGTCTTGACCAAAGGCACCATCCTGATTCGTGGTGCCACCGTAGAAATCCGCCAGGATGACCAAGGCTACCAATATGGCGTGGTCAAGGCAGAACCAGGCAAGCTGGCTTATTTCAGGCAGAAACGCGAAGGTGTAGACGAAACCATTGAGGGCGAAGGCGACACCATTGACTACGATGGCCGGCTGGACACCGTCAAATTCATTGGCCAGGCCCAGTTGCGTCGTTACCAGGGCGCAAAACTCAACGACGAGTTCAACGCCGGCCTGATCGTTTACAACAATTTAACCGATGTTTTTACACTGGACGGCGCACCCGCCGTGGGCGCGCCTGGCAGCACCGGACAACCCGGCGCACCAGCAGGCCGGGTGCGTGCCATGTTGACACCCAAGTCTGACCCGGCGCTCGCGCCCGCACCTGCGACGTCCACGCCGATGCGCAGCAGCCCCGAATTGAACGATGCCAAACGCTAACCCGGTCGCGTTGCCATGACCACACCACTGCCTGCCGCCACCCCGCTTGAGAGTCGCCTTGAAGCGCATCATCTGCAAAAATTTTATGGCAGCCGCAAGGTGGTCAAGGACGTGTCACTGACCGTGCGTAAAGGTGAAGTGGTGGGCTTGTTGGGCCCCAACGGTGCCGGTAAAACCACCTCGTTTTACATGATTGTCGGCTTGGTGCGCGCCACGGCTGGCGACATCACCATTGACGGCCAGTCCATCGAACACATGCCGATTCACCTACGCGCACGACTGGGCTTGAGTTATTTGCCGCAAGAGGCCTCCATTTTCCGCAAGCTCAACGTGGCTGACAACGTGCGCGCGGTGCTGGAATTGCAACACGATGCACAAGGCAAAGCCCTCACTGGGACCGAAATTGAAAAGCGCCTGACCGGCTTGCTGCAGGACTTGCGGGTTGACCATTTGCGTGACTCGTCCGCCCTGTCCCTGTCCGGCGGTGAACGCCGACGGGTTGAGATTGCCCGCGCCCTGGCCACCCAGCCCCGCTTTATCCTGCTTGACGAACCCTTTGCCGGCATTGACCCCATTGCCGTGATCGAAATCCAGCGCATCATCTCTTTCCTGAAGAATCGGGGCATCGGCGTGCTGATCACCGACCACAATGTGCGCGAAACCCTGGGTATTTGCGACCACGCCTACATCATCAGCGACGGCAGCGTGCTGGCCGAAGGAACCCCCGCCGAGATCATCAACAACGTTGATGTGCGACGGGTGTACCTGGGCGAACACTTCAGAATGTGAAGATGGCCCCCACGCTTGTCACTTCGTGTACTACGCTGCCCCCCGAGGGGGCCATGCCTTGCTTGGGGCGGCCCGGCGCTGCGGCAGAGACATCCCCCACGCTTGTCACTTCGTGTACTACGCTGCCCCCCGAGGGGGCCATGCCCTGCTTGGGGCGGCCCGGCGCTGCGGCAGAGACATCCCCCACGCTTGTCACTTCGTGTACTACGCTGCCCCCCGAGGGGGCCATGCCTTGCTTGGGGCGACCCGGCGCTGCGGCAGAGGCATCCCCCACGCTTGTCACTTCGTGTACTGCGCGCCCATGAAACAGGGTCTTTCCTTACGCACGTCGCAGCATCTGGCGCTCACACCGCAGTTGCAGCAATCCATTCGTTTGCTGCAACTCTCCACGCTTGAGCTCAGCGGCGAAGTGGACCAGATGCTCGACGAGAACCCGTTCCTGGAACGCTCGGAGGAAGAGGCAGAACGCGAATCCTTTGGCCTGGCGCAAGCGGATACCGCCATCAGCCGCGACGACCGCGAACAGGAGTCTGCCGCCTATACCGGTGCCGATGACAACTACACATCCAGAGTCAGTTCCGAGGCGGCGTCCGAAGAGCCTGTCACGTCGATGGAAGAAGCCCCAAGTTGGGACGGCGATGGCAGCGTCAGCATGAGCCCGGACGACAGCGAATGGGGCGGCGAGGCACGCGCACACGGCAACAACCTCAGCGGTGACGACGAGCTGGACGCCACCGAGCTGGCGCGCAGCCAGGAGTCATTGCAAAGCTTTTTGCAGCGCCAGGCACTGTCGCTGCGCCTGAGCACCGAAGACCGTGCCGCACTTTATTTTTTAATCGAGTCACTCAATGACGACGGTTATCTAGAAGACGACCTGACCGATCTGGCACGCGGCCTGGCCGGTGACGACGCCGAGCAGGTCGAGGACCTGGTGCACCACTTCACCGTGGGCTTAGGCCTGCTGCAAAGCCTGGAGCCTGCCGGTGTGGGCGCCCGGGGTCTGGCCGAATGCCTGCGGCTGCAATTGCAGGCACTCAAGCCCAACCCGGCATTCGATGCCGACACGGTACAGGTGGCCTTGCGCATTTGCACCCAGCCCATGGACTTGCTGGCCCGGCGCGACATCAAGCACCTGATGCCCCTGTGTGATGCCAGCGATGAGCAGGTGCGCGCCGCCATTGCCCTGATCGGCCGCCTGGAGCCCAAGCCCGGCCGCCGCTTTGTTGATGTGGAACGCAACATTGTGGTGCCCGATGTGCTGGTCACCGCCGTCGGGCAGGGCCCGATGGTGAAGTTTCTGGTGCGTCTGAACCCCGAGGTCATGCCGCGCTTGCGCGTGCACGACATTTATGCCAACGCGCTCAAGGGCCACAAGGCCGTTGGCAGCGATGCCGCCAACTTTGCCGCGCTGCAGCAGCGTCTGCAGGAGGCGCGCTGGTTCATCAAAAATATCCAGCAGCGCTTTGACACCATCCTGCGCGTCAGCAGCGCCATCGTGGAACGTCAGAAAAGCTTTTTTGTGCACGGCGAACTGGCCATGCGGCCGCTGGTGCTGCGCGAAATTGCGGATGAGTTGGGCCTGCACGAGTCCACCATCAGCCGGGTCACCACCGCCAAATACATGGCAACACCGTTCGGCACCTTCGAACTCAAGTATTTCTTTGGTTCCGGACTGGGAACCGACTCGGGCGGCAACGCCTCCAGCACCGCAGTGCGCGCCCTGATCAAACAGTTCGTCGCCGCCGAAAGCCCGAAAAAACCACTAAGCGACAACCAGTTGTCCGACATGCTCAAAGAGCAAGGCATTGAATGCGCACGCCGCACCGTCGCCAAATACCGCGAAGGCCTGCGTATTGCGCCGGCTTCACTGAGGAAAGAATTGTGAAACTTTGCGGGACAGACCAAGATTTGCGAAGCAAATTTTCTCTGTCCTCAACTGATCAAAACATTTATGCAACAGCTCCAACTCTTTCTCCCCTGCGCCGCCGGCGTTGAGGACTACCTAGCCACCGAAGTGCTGCGTATCACCGGCTTGCCGCCGGGCTGTATCACCAAACAACGCGGCGGCGTGGCGGTGCGCACCTCGCTGGCGCAAGCCATGCTGCTGAACCTGCACAGCCGCCTGGCCCAGCGCGTGCTGGTGCTGCTGAGTTACACCGAATACCGTGGCGAACAAGACCTGTACCGGGCCGCTTCCGAGGTGGCCTGGGAGCGCTGGTTCACCCCGAGCGAATCCATCAAGGTCGAGATCACCGCACAGCACAGCCCGCTAACGTCGCTGAACTTTGCCGCGCTCAAGATCAAGGACGCGGTGTGCGACCGCTTTCGTGCCGTGGCCAATGGTGTGCGCCCCGACGTCAGCACCCAGTGGCCCGACGTGCGTATTTACGGCCACCTGACCACCGACAGTTGTTCGCTGTACATCGACACCTCGGGTGAACCCCTGTTCAAACGCGGCTGGCGCGAAGACAAGGGCGACGCGCCCCTGAAAGAAACCCTGGCGGCCGCCATGCTGGCCGCCAGCGGCTGGTTTGACGGTGATGCCGACTTGCTGCCGCTGTATGACCCCTGTTGTGGCAGCGGCACCATCGTCATCGAAGCCGCCCAAATGGCCTGCAACATTGCAGCCGGCAGCCGTCGCCGTTTTGCCTTTGAAAAGTATGTGCCGTTTCAAAAGAAGGTGTGGGACACCATCAAGCAGGAAGCTGTAGAGGCCGAGGTGGTCCGATCACCCGACCAAAAACCCATCATCTTTGGCAGCGACGTGGCGCACCGCATGGTCGATTTTGCGCAGCGCAACGCGGCGCGCGCCGGCGTCGCCGACGTGATCGAGTTTCGCGGCGGCGATGCCTTGCAACGTATGCCCCCCATCGATGTCAGCACCACGGGCGGTGGCGTCATGGTGCTGAACCCGCCCTATGGCGAACGTATTGACGTGGGCGGTGTCGCCAAAAGTGGCCCACGCCCTCCAGGTGATGCGGGCGGTTTTGAAAATGAACCCAATGTGCCGCGCTTTGGTGCCCGTGAACTGCCGCAAACCGAGGGGGCAGGTGAATTCTTTAACCAACTGGCCAGCCACTGGAAGAAAAACTATTCGGGCTGGACCGCCTGGGTACTGACCCCCGACCTCAAACTGCCCGGCAAAATGCGACTCAAGGAAACCCGCCGTGTGCCAATGTGGAACGGCCCCATCGAATGCCGCCTGTTCCGCTTTGACATGGTGGCAGGGAGGATGGGGTGAGGGTGGTGCTCGACACCAACATCGTGCTCGACGCCTTTGTGTTTGACGACCCGGCCACACGCCCGCTCAAGTCGGCCCTGGCCGCACTTCAGCTTGAATGGATCGCCACCAAAGCCATGCGCGACGAGCTGGCTCGGGTGCTGTGCTACCCCAAAATCGTGCCGCGCATGGCCTTTTACCAGGTCACGGCAAGCCATGTCCTGGCCCAGTTCGACGGCCAGGCCACACTGGTGGATACCGCGCCCAAGGCCAAGGTCACCTGCCGCGACCCCGATGACCAGAAGTTCATTGACCTGGCAGTCAGCCACCAAGCCCTGCTGCTGAGCAAGGACCAGGCTGTGTTGTGCATGCACAAAAGGCTCTCCGGCCTGTCAGTCAAAGTGCAAAAAACTGTGCATTGAATCACTCTGTTCGGGGTATGCCAAAACATGTAGCAAAAGTAAACTCGAATCCGTCGAGTGGGTCAGTTCGGCCCATGAGGCTTGTTCAACTCAACTTTTGCAAGGAATCTCACCATGTTTCACCACGCCACCGCCACCGCCACTGCCGCCAACACTTTCAGTTTCGACACGCTGCCATCCGCTCTGACCGCACCGATGGCGCTCACCCTGCCCGAAGAGCTGCTTCCGTTCACCGTCCGACTGGTACGCAACGAAGCCGATTTAAACAAAGCCGTACAGATTCGCCACGCGGCTTATGCCCGCCATCTGCCGGACTTTGCGGAAACACTCAAGATAGCCGAAACCGATGATGTTGAAAACGGTGTGGTGGTGTTGTTGGCAGAGTCCAAGGTGGATGGTTCACCGCTGGGCACCATGCGCATCCAGACCAACCAGTACAAACCGCTGAGTCTGGAACAGTCGATCGCGTTGCCCGAGTGGCTGAAGGCTCGGCCATTGGCTGAGGCCACCCGCCTGGGTGTCACCAATGAGAAAGGCGGACGCCTGGTCACCACCGTGCTGTTCAAGGCCTATTTCCAATATTGCCAGCAAACCGGCATTGAATGGATGGTGATCACTGCACGCTCCCCGGTTGACCGCACCTATGACCGCCTCATGTTCAACGATGTCTTTCCAGAAGCCGGCTACATCCCGATTCACCACGTCGGCAACCTGCCGCACCGCGTGATGTCATTCAATGTCGAAACAGCAGAAGAACGCTGGGCCGCAGCGAAACATCCGATGTTTAACTTTATCTTCCGCACGACACATCCAGACATCCAACTCGATAGTACACGTCAGCGCTTTCACACATCGATGGATTTGTCAACGTTCCAAGCCCGCAACGAAATGCTTCCCATGTGAGTTGGTGGGGTCGGGGTTTATTCATTGCAGCAACACCCGACCCATCCCATGCCACGACTCTCCTCGGCATGCAGAAACGCACGGTCAGCCTTATCATCTGAGGGTCGAATTGGAATACTAAGTAAGCAATGAACAAAATGCCAACATCATCCAGGTTTTCCCTAAAGCGGATTGAACCACTTAACCAAAGCCTGGATCAGTTGCTGTATGTCTTTTTGACCTACGCGCTACTCGTGGTCATCGGAGCGCTGTCATTGGTGGCGCTGTTTGTCTGGCCATCACAATACCCCGTCAGTGAACCCCAACAACTTCCAATCCGGGTGGTACAAGAATCATCCGGGGCCATGGCGCCAGCAGAAGCCCTTGCCCGGTTACAAGAACGCCCCTTCAGCCCATTCCACGACACCCGACTTTCAGAAGCCCCCGTCTGGTTTTTTTTCGTGGTTCCCAAGGACGCCGAAAAAACGCCGTTAATAATCGAATTTCCCTCGCGCCATGCCATGGACATCGCGTGCTGGGATGCCAGCACGCTGAGACCACTGGACAGCGGCAACCGCCTGGGTGCGACAGCGGGTATCTCCACGATCAAAGCAGGTTTCGAGCTTGAACTAAGTCCGGCCCTGAACGATGATGTACGGGTGCTCTGCCGCAGCAGCGCCATTGGCCCGGCCCGGCTTACCGTCCTGAAATGGCATGCTACAGACTCGAAAGTTTCTGCGCTGGAGTTCCACCGCAAATCGGGGCTTCTGGATGGCGGCATTTTGATATTGGCGGGCTTCGTCCTGGTCACAGCCCTGATCAACCGCAATGGTCTTTACCTTTTGTTCGCGGTTTGGCTTGTGATGAATTTGCGGATGGCCTCGCTGTCTGCAGGCTGGGATACGCAATGGTTAGGTAACACCATACCGCTGGACTGGTTGCCACGACTTCGGGCCATGACCTTAGCTTTTTACTATGTACTGACTGTGACCCTTTTTAAAGTGCTATTTCGCGACGACTTGACCAAAGCGGGAACGATGTTGCCATTCAAGTTCGTGCAATGGTCATGTTTGCCACTTTTACTTTTGTCCGTTTTATTGGTCTACCGGTCATTTTTGCCCGTTATTTGGGTTCTAACCGGCTTAGGCGTTGTTGTTCTGGTGTACTACCTCATACAAATTTTGCAGAAAACACGATCAAGGGTGGCCATGTGGTACAGCGCTTCGATCACGATTACCCTCGTCGCCAGTCTTTACGAAGTTCTTGCAGCAGCATTAGGCATCAAAGGTTTGATTGGATCAGTCAACAGCGTCACCGCCACTTTGTCGTCAAGCCTATTGGCCGCTCTGGCGATTGCCGAACATATGCGACAGGAGCATGAACAACATCTGCAAGTGCAGGCCGAACTGGCGCACACGTTCGAGGCCATGCCCATAGGACTGTTTACCCTTGACCAGCACGGCCGGTTCCTGAGCGCCAACCCGGCCCTGCTCAAGATGCTGGGCCCCAATGTTCTTACCAATGAGGGCAATAGCTGGCAGCGCTATTTTGCAGACGGCGCCTGGACTCGTTTGCATCAAATGGTGTTCAACAAAAGCCAGGGCGAGATGGAAATCGATGGTGGAACAGCCCCTGGGTCTGCGACCCCAAAGCGTTTTCTCGTCAAGGCAACGCTGGCGCGAGACAAGATCGAGGGCTCATTGCAGGACATCACAGAAAAATCCAGGGCCACTGCCGAACTGGAATTTCTCGCCAGCCATGATCCATTGACCAAAATATTGAACCGGCGCGGTATCGAAAAGGCGCTCAGCGATGCCATCGCGAGTCAGTCCGAAGGTCAGCCACTGGCAGTGGCCTACCTTGACCTTGATCGTTTCAAGCTCATCAACGACCTGTTTGGCCATGGCACCGGCAATGAAGTTTTGCAACAGGTGTGCGGGCGCGTTTCGAACATGCTGTCAAGCGAATTTGATTTCGGACGTGTCGGCGGCGATGAGTTCATCATTGTTTTTCCGGCGACGCCGATCACCCTGGGCTCGGTGATCTGCCGCAGCCTGATCGACGTTCTTGGCAATCATGCCTACCAGGTGGGCGACAACGCCTTCAACGTGCGCTGCTCGATCGGACTGGTCGAAGTCAGCCCCGGCATGCAGTTCAACGATGTCATGTCAACGGCTGACCGGGCATGCCGCGAGGCCAAGAGCACCAGCGGCACCGGCCTGGTGGTGTACGAAAAGCATGCCGCGGCATTTCAGCAGCACGAGGCCGAACTGAAATTGATCGCCCTGCTCGCCACCCCGTCTGCCACTGACGGCCTGTACCTCGAAATGCAACCCATCATGTCGCTCACGGCGCCGCATGCATCACTCAATTTCGAGGTGCTGCTGCGTATGCGCGACCCGCAAGGCAAGCAGGTCAACACCGAGCACCTGATCAAGGCAGGCGAAGCCAGTGGCCGCATGAGCATGATTGACCGCTGGGTCCTGACCACCACGCTGGCCTGGCTCAACGCGCATGAGTCGCAAATGAAAACCACCCAATTCGTCTGCATCAATTTAAGCGGTGCCTCCCTCAACGACGAAAAATTCCTGAGCGAGATTTACGCCATGCTGGAGCAAAACCCGCATCTGCTTGGCAAGCTGTGTCTTGAAATCACCGAAAGCGTGGCCTTGCACGATCTGGACAATACCCGCCGCTTTGTGGACAGGGTGCGGGGCTATGGCGCCAAGGTGGCGCTGGACGACTTCGGCGCGGGTTACACCTCGTTTTCTTATCTGAAGGAGTTCAAGGCCGACCTGCTCAAGATCGATGGCAGCTTCATTGTCAACATGAACCAGCATCCGGCCAACATCGCCATCGTCGAAGCCATCGTCAGCCTCGCCAACAACCTGGGCATGAAGGTGATCGCCGAATGGGCCGAGGACAATGCCACGGTGGAAATGCTGGCAGAGATTGGTGTCGATTATGTGCAGGGCTTTGCCGTGGCGCGCTCACAGCACCCTGACAAGCTGCTCACAGCCGAGTCGTCGGCCAGCTTCATTCAAGACGAGGAACTGGCCCACTACGTTGGACTGATTGGCAAGGCCAGGCAACTGCAACCCAAAATAGATTTATTTTCCGATGTGCCCCGTAAGGTGCACTGACGCCGGCACAGACCGACTCAAAGCCGTACCGGGCGTTTCTCGATGAACGCCTGAACGCCCTCCAAAGCGGATTCATCCATCATGTTGCAGGCCATGGTTTGCGCTGCATCGTCGTAGGCCGCCTCGATGCCGGTTTCAAGCTGGCGGTAGAACAGGCGCTTGCCCAAGGCGACCGCCACGCGTGGCTTGGCGACGATGCTGGCCACCAGGCGTTCCACCTCGGCGTCCAGGTCTTCAAGCGCGGTAACGCGGTTGATCAGGCCCTGATTCAAGGCCTGCTCGGCGCTGATGAATTCGCCCGTGACCAGCATTTCGAACGCCGCCTTGCGTCCGATGTTGCGTGCCAGCGCCACACTGGGAGTGGCGCAAAACAGGCCCAAATTGATGCCGTTGACGGCGAACCTGGCGCTGTTGGCAGCCACGGCCAGATCGCACATGGCGACCAGCTGGCAACCGGCAGCGGCGGCGACAGCGTGCACCCGCGCAATCACCGGCACCGGCAGTTGCTGGATCGCCATCATCACGCGTCCGCACTGTCGAAACAGGCTCTGGTAGTAGGCCAGCGACGGCTCGGCGCGCATTTCCTTCAGGTCGTGACCAGCGCAAAACGCCTTGCCGGCAGCAGCCAGCACGACCACGCGCACCGTGTCATCCTGGGCAATGTGATTGAGCTCGCCTTGCAAGGACGCCAGCAACGCTTCGGACAGCGCATTGAACGCCGTCGGACGATTCAGTGTCAGGGTGACGACACCGCGCGCATCGCGGCTTGTCAGGATCAGAGGTTCTGCGACAGGGTTCATGATAGGTATCCTCAGCCAAGCTGCCCCGCGCCACCCAAGCGCGCATGTTCGATCTTGATGCACAAGTTCATCACCGAGTCCAGGCCAGACGCGCGCGCCAGCGCGTCGGCCTCGTGGTTGGTCACGCCGATTTGCTGCCACAGGCACTTGGCGCCAATCTGCACCGCCTGCTCGGCAATGGGTAACACGTCTTCGGTGCGCCGAAACACATCGACCATGTCCACCGCAAACGGGATGTCGGTCAAGCTGGCGTAGCAGGGCTCACCCAGAATCGCCTGACCCGCTGCGGCATAACGCGGATTTACCGGGACGATGCGAAAACCGTGCTGCTGCATGTACTGGGCCACCCGAAAACTCGGGCGATCAGGCTCAGTCGACAGGCCCACCACGGCAATGGTGCAAGGCAGGCGCAGCAGGAGGCGCAGGGGGAGGGTGTCTGTATTCATGGCTTGTTTTCCTTTACTGCCATTTTGTCACCTGGCAAGACCCACCCGCCTCGGTAGCGATAATCCAGACCAGATTACTCATTGTGCAATGGAGCAACTCATGACAGGGAATTCAAACAACAACACGACACCGGCGGTGGATGTCGTCATCATGGCGGCCGGCAAGGGCACGCGCATGAAAAGCAAGCTACCCAAAGTCTTGCACCAACTGGCCGGGCGCGCTCTGGTGCAGCATGTGGTCGACACTGCGGCGGCCTTGTCGGCGCGCCAGGTGACGGTAGTCACCGGCCATGGTGCCGATGAGGTGGAAGCGGTACTGAAGGCCAGCAACAACGGCGCGTTTGTGCTGAATTTTGTGCGCCAGGAGCCCCAGCTGGGCACCGGCCACGCGGTGCAGCAAGCCGTGCCGGTGCTGCAGGACGATGGTGTGGTGGTTATCCTCTCGGGCGACGTGCCTTTGACGCAGGCCGACACCTTGCAACAGCTCATTGCCGCCAGTGCGGGCAGCCAACTGGCCTTGCTAACCATTGATTTTGCCAACCCCACGGGTTACGGGCGCATTGTGCGCACGGGCGATGCGGTGCAGGCCATCGTGGAGCAAAAAGACGCCACACCAGAGCAACTGGCCCTCACCGAGGTCTACAGCGGCATCATGGCTGCGCCTGCACTGCAGCTCAAGCGCTGGCTGGCGCGGCTTGACAACCAGAATGCCCAGGGCGAGTATTACCTGACCCAGATCGTGGCCTTTGCCGTGGCGGACGGTGTGCCGGTGGTGGCGCACAAAATGACCGATGCCGTCCAGGTGGCCGGTGTCAACAGCCCGGTGCAACTGGCCGAACTGGAGCGCGCCTACCAGCAGCGCCTGGCGGTGCAGTTGATGGAGCAAGGGGTGCGCCTGGCCGACCCGGCGCGCCTGGATGTGCGCGGCAAGCTGCACTGTGCACAGGATGTGTCGATCGACGTGAACTGTGTCTTTGAAGGCGAGGTCACGCTGGGTGAAGGTGTGCACGTGGGCGCCAACTGCGTCATCCGCAACGCCAGCATTGCCGCGGGCGCCGTGATTCACCCGTTCACCCACATCGAGGGCGGCAAACCGGGCAGCAAGGACGCGGTGGAGGTAGGCGTTGGCGCCCTGATCGGCCCGTTTGCACGCCTGCGCCCCGGTGCCAAACTGGGGGCCGAGGTGCACATCGGTAACTTTGTCGAAGTCAAGAATTCCACCCTGGCCAAAGGCGCCAAAGCCAACCACCTGGCCTACCTGGGCGACGCCACAGTGGGCGAGCGCGTCAACTATGGTGCCGGCTCCATCACCGCCAACTACGACGGCGCTTTCAAGCACCGCACCATCATTGAGGCCGACGCCCACATTGGCAGCAACTGCGTGCTGATTGCACCCGTGACCATTGGCGCTGGTGGCACGGTGGGGGGTGGCTCAACGCTGACCAAAGACACCGCGCCGCTGGCCTTGACGGTGGCACGCGGGCGCCAGATCAGCATCACCAATTGGAAACGGCCGAGCAAATGAACGTTACGGCAACGGCACCCGTGCGCCAAATTTGCTGCGCTTGATGCTGAAAAACGTCTTGACGTTGCGCACGTTGGCGTCAAACGTGAACAGCCGTTGCGTCAGCGCCAGGTAGTCGGGCATGTCACGCGCGTGCACCACCAGGCAAAAGTCCGGCCCGGGGGACACGCGGTAACACTGCTGCACCGCGTCGTCCTGCGCCACCTTGAACTCAAACGCCTCCAGTGCGGCCTGGTCCTGTCGGTCCAGCGTGATCTCTACCACGGCACACAGGCCGTGACCAATGATGGGGGCCAGGGCATCCACGCTGAGCACCGCAATTTCACGCTCGATCAAGCCCGCCTCAAACAGGCGCTTGACGCGCCGCAGGCAAGTGGGCGGCGACACATGCACCCGCTCGGCCAGCGCCTGGTTGCTCAGCGACGCATCAGTTTGGAGGCGCTCCAGCAACTGCAGGTCAATGGCATCAAGTTCAGGTTGTACTGCGCGCATGTCAAGCTCCCTCAATCAGCGGCGTTGCCAGCGCCGTGCCCACCACGGCCACAGCAGGTTCAGCGCCAAGCCCAGCATCACCAGCATAGCGGCCAGCAATTTCCAGCCCGGCAGGCCCTCACCCAGCCACAGTGCCGAGCCGCCCATGCCAAACAGCGGCACCAGCAGGGCCATGGGTGTGATGGTGGCCGCCGAGTAGCGCGACAGCAGCCAGCCCCAGGCTGCATAACCGAACAACGAATTGCCCCAGGCCTGCCAGGCCACCGCGGCCCAGGTGAAAACATCGGCCTGTTGTAAACCTGCCGCCAGGGCGTCCCAACCCTCCACCCAGAGCGACAAAGCGGCCAGTGGTGGCACGGCAAACAGGCTGGACCACACCACATAGGCCACCATGTTGATGCGCCCGGCCGCACGCGACACCAAATTGCCACCGGCCCATGACAGCGCGGCCAGCAAAATCAACGCCAGCCCCATCGGCGTGGTGCTGCCGTCGGTGTGCGACACGATCACACCCAGACCGGCCGCGCCCAGCGCCAGCGCGACCCACTGCACCCGTTGCAGTGACTCACCCGCCATCAGCATGGCCAGGCCAATGGTGAAAAACACCTGGGTCTGAATCACCAAGGAAGCCAGACCGGGCGAAATGTGGCCGTTCATGGCGACAAACAACAAGCCAAATTGGCCCACACCAATCAACAAACCATAGGCCGCCAGGTTACGCCAGGGCACAGCCGGCCGAGGCAAGAAGAACACCATCGGCAGCAGCACCACCACAAAACGCAGGGTGGCAAACAGCAAGGGCGGCATCTGCCCCAAAGCCAGCTTGATGACCACAAAGTTGGTGCCCCACACCGCCACCACAGCCAGTGCCAAAAGGAAGTGCCGCAGCGATAGTGATGTTTTCATTCAAAAATACTTTATTATTGAAATAAATAATTTCATTTTTTTATTATAGAAATTTAAGTTCATAAAATTCACAAAATTGACAACCTATTTCACACATGGACTTTTAACATGGCAGGCTTCACTTCAGGAGTTTCCCATGTGTGGCATTGTCGGCGCCGTAGCCAATCACAACATCGTTCCCGTGCTGGTGCAGGGCTTGGCCAGGCTGGAATACCGGGGTTATGACTCCTGTGGCGTGGCGGTGGTCGCCAATGGCCTGCAACGCGCACGCAGCACCGCACGGGTGTCGGAGCTAATGGAACAAATCAACACCACCCAGCTGCAGGGGACCACCGGCATTGCCCACACCCGCTGGGCCACCCATGGCGCCCCCGCCGTGCACAACGCGCATCCGCACTTCAGCCACGGCCCCGGGCCTGATGCAGCCAGGCGACCCGGACGCATTGCATTGGTGCACAACGGCATCATTGAAAACCACGACGAATTGCGCGCCGCCCTGCAGGCCAAGGGTTACATCTTTCAGAGCCAGACCGACACCGAGGTCATTGCCCATCTGGTGGACAGCCTGTACGAAGGCGACCTGTTTGAAGCCGTCAAAACGTCTTTGGCATCGCTGCAAGGCGCCTATGCCATTGCCGTGTTCTGCAAGGACGAGCCGCACCGCCTGATTGGCGCCCGTGCCGGCTCACCGCTGATCCTGGGTGTGGGTACCGACGCGCATTACCTGGCCAGTGACGCCATGGCCCTGGCCGGCGTGACCGACCAGATTGTTTACCTTGAAGAAGGTGACGTGGCCGACATCCAACTGGGCAAGTACTGGCTGGTGGACAAGGCCTTCAAAGCCCTGACCCCGGCCCAGCGCCCGGTCAAGACCGTGCATGCGCACAGTGGCGCGGCCGAACTGGGCCCCTACCGCCACTACATGCAAAAGGAAATTTTCGAGCAACCGCGCGCCATTGCCGACACGCTGGAAGGCGTTGACGGCATCGTGCCCGAACTGTTCGATGGCGCCAACACCAGCGCGGCAAGGGTGTTCAAGGACATCGACTCGGTGCTGATTCTGGCCTGCGGCACCAGCTACTACAGCGGCTGCACCGCCAAGTACTGGCTGGAAAGCATCGCCAAAATCCCGACCCAGGTCGAAGTGGCCAGCGAATACCGCTACCGCGACTCGGTGCCAAATGCGCGCACGCTCGTCGTCACCATCACCCAGTCGGGCGAAACCGCCGACACGCTGGCCGCGCTACGCCACGCCCAAAGCTTGGGGCAAACACACACGCTGACCATTTGCAACGTGGCCACCAGCGCCATGGTGCGCGAATGCGAACTGGCCTACATCACCCGCGCCGGGGTCGAAATTGGCGTGGCCTCCACCAAGGCCTTCACCGCCCAACTGGCAGGCTTGTTCTTATTGACGCTGGCGCTGGCGCAGTCGCGCGGTTTGCTCAGCGACGCAGAAGAAGCGCGCCACATCAAGGCCATGCGCCACCTGCCCGCCGCTTTGCAGGCCGTGCTGGCGCTGGAACCGCAAGTGATTGCCTGGGCGCAGGACTTTGCCGCCAAGGACAACGCGCTGTTCCTGGGCCGCGGCCTGCACTACCCCATTGCCCTTGAAGGCGCCTTGAAACTCAAAGAAATCAGCTACATCCACGCCGAGGCTTACCCGGCCGGCGAGCTCAAACACGGCCCGCTGGCGCTGGTCACCAGCGCCATGCCGGTGGTGACCGTGGCGCCCAACGACGCGCTACTGGAAAAACTCAAAAGCAACATGCACGAAGTACGCGCCCGCGGCGGTGTGCTCTATGTGCTGGCCGACGCCGACTCCCACATTGCCAGCGGCGAAGGCCTGCATGTGATCCGTATGCCCGAGCACTACGGCGAACTTTCCCCCCTGCTGCATGTGGTGCCGCTGCAATTGCTGGCCTACCACACCGCCTGCGCGCGCGGGACCGATGTGGACAAACCGCGCAATTTGGCCAAGTCGGTGACGGTGGAGTAGCCAGGCCCACTTGATTGTGACTGGAGCAAATAAAGTCTGTCGAGACAGAATAAAGTCCGTCGGGCAAACGTGTCGTGACAGTATCGTGCGAGGTACACGCCCTACCGGCGACTTGCCCTTTTCGTCACCCTTTGATACGGCCCGCCTAAAAAAGATGCGGCTGCGCAGGGTGCCGGAACTGCGCGGAGATGCGATCAAAGCCCTTTTGTGCGCAACCGCACAGATGAAGGCACACTGACTCACTAGGATTTAGCCCGGAGTCATCCACTGACTCGTTTGCAAAGCAATTCGCTCACCTTCAAAGGAAAACCATCATGAACAAGAATCAAATCAAAGGCACTGTGAAAGACCTCACCGGCAAAGTCCAGGAGGAAGCCGGCAAGCTCGTTGGCAACAAAGAGCAGGAGGCCAAGGGCATCCACAAACAAGTCACTGGCAAAGCAGAAAAGCGGCTTGGAGATGCCAAGGAAATCGTCAAGGACGCCAAAGACGCTGTCAAGGATGCCGTTAAACATCGCTAAAAACTTGCTGGCGTCGGCAAGACCGCTTGACGTCGACGCCACTACCCGGGCGATACAGGCGACACACGAACCGAAAGAAACCCATGCTGAAATCACGCGAAGGTCAAAAAGTCCCGAATGTCACGTTCCCGGTCCGGGTCAATGGCGAGTGGCAAAAGGTCGACAGCGACGCCCTGTTCAAAGGCAAAACGGTGGTGCTGTTCGCACTGCCAGGTGCCTTCACGCCAACCTGCTCCAGCATGCACTTGCCGCGTTTCAACGAGCTGGCCGGTGTATTCAAGGCAAATGGCATCGACAGCCTGATTTGCCTGTCGGTCAATGACCCGTTTGTGATGGCAACATGGCAGACGGCGCAGCACGCCGAAAACATCGACTTCCTGCCCGATGGCAACGGTGAATTTACCGAAGGCATGGGCCTGTTGGTGGACAAGTCAAAGATCGGCCTGGGCAAGCGCAGCTGGCGCTATTCCATGCTGGTGAAAGATAGCCTGATCGAAAAGATGTTCATCGAGCCGCAGGAGCCGGGCGATCCTTTCAAGGTGTCGGATGCGGACACCATGCTGCACTACATCAACCCCAAAGCCAGCCCCCCGCCGCGTGTCACTTTCTTCAGCCAACCTGGCTGCCCGCACTGCGCGCGTGCCCGCAAAATGCTCGTTGAGAAGGGGCTCCGTTTTGAAGAAATTGAGCTGGGCAGCCACGGCATCAGCTACAGCTCGCTGCAAGCCGTGAGCGGACGCAGCACCACGCCGCAGGTGTATGTCGATGGTCAACATGTTGGCGGCGCCGACGAGCTGGCCCTCTGGCTGTCCAAATAAGTTATCACCCCTCACAGCAAAACTGCCATGACACCGCTTCAAGTCGAAGTCGCCATTATTGGTGCCGGTACTGCCGGCATGGGCGCCTACCGGGCCGCCCGCGCCCACGTTGATTCCGTTTTACTGATCGAAGGTGGCGCCTATGGCACAACCTGCGCGCGCGTGGGTTGTATGCCCAGCAAATTGCTGATTGCCGCCGCCGAGGCCGCGCACCAGGCACGCCAAGCACAAGCCTTCGGCGTGCAGGTGCAGGCGGTCACGGTTGACGGCGCTGCTGTGATGGCGCGGGTACAACGCGAGCGTGACCGTTTTGTTAGCTTTGTACTGGAAACGATTGACGCCATTGCACCAGGTGACCGGTTAGCTGCCCGGGTCAAGTTCCAGAATGCCAACACTTTGATGACCGAGCACGGTCAACTGATTCACGCCAGGCGCGTCGTCATCGCCACTGGCAGCATGCCTGTGCTGCCCCCGGTTCTGAAAGAGCTGGGCGCGCATTTGCTGACCAATGAAAATGTCTTCGACCTGCCCACCTTGCCAACGAGTCTGGCGGTGTTTGGCCCTGGTGTGCTGGGGCTGGAGCTGGCCCAGGCCATGAGCCGTCTGGGTGTGCGGGTCAAGGTATTCGGTGTCGGCGGTGGTATTGCCAGCATTCAGGACCCTGCCATTCGGGAGGATGCCAACCAGACCTTCAACCACGAGTTTTACCTGGATGCCTCGGCTCAGGTGAAGTGGGTCAAGGAAACCGCCACCGGCGTCGACGTCAACTACCTGCATCGCGACGGGGCCTGGAAAACCGAGGCGTTCGACTATGTGCTGGCGGCGACCGGTCGGGCGCCTGCTGTCGCGGGCCTCGGCCTGGAAAATACGGGCTTGCCCTTGAACGATCACGGCGTGCCAATGTTTGACCGCTTCACGCTGCAGTGCGGTGACAGCACGGTTTTTATTGCCGGCGACGCCAGCGACGACAGCCCCCTGCTGCATGAAGCAGCCGACCAGGGACGCATCGCGGGCGAGAATGCCGCGCGTTTCCCCGACATCCGACCCGGCCTGCGCCGCACGCCGCTGGCCGTGGTCTTCACTGATCCGCAAATTGCATCGGTGGGTTTCAACCTGAAACAGCTCAACAAACAGTTCAAAGATCGCTTTGCTGTGGGGCTCGTGTCCTTTGAGGATCAGGGCCGCAGCAGGGTGATGCTGCGCAACCAGGGCATTCTGAAAGTCTACGGCGAACGGGATAGCGGCTTGTTCCTGGGGGCAGAAATGTTCGGCCCCGCCGCAGAGCACATCGGCCATCTGCTGGCCTGGGCGGCGCAACAGCGCATGACGGTCTCAAACATGTTGGACATGCCTTTCTACCATCCGGTCATCGAAGAAGGGCTGCGTACCGCGCTGCGCGACCTTAACCACAAACTGCACATCGGTCCTCAAGTGATCGAGCGTTGTATGGATTGCGGCCCTGGCGCTTAGGCTTGTCGCAAAGACAATTTCTGCTTCCTTACGTCGTATCCGGTTATCCCGACATGGTGCGTTCAGGTCTATAGTTATTCAGTTAGGCACGCAACTCAAGGAGCGCGAAATGGAAAACAAAAACCCGAGTTCTACTGACAAATGCCCCGTCATACACGGCGGCGCCACATCGGCCAGCGTGTCGAACAGTGACTGGTGGCCCAAGGCGCTGAGCCTGGACATCCTGCACCAGCACGACAGCAAGACCAACCCGATGGGCGCGGACTTCAACTACCGCGAAGAGGTCAAAAAGCTCGACGTCAACGCCCTGAAAAAGGACCTCCAAGCCCTGATGACCACCAGCCAGGACTGGTGGCCTGCAGACTGGGGTCACTACGGCGGCCTGATGATTCGCATGGCCTGGCACTCGGCTGGCACTTACCGCATTGCGGATGGCCGTGGTGGTGGCGGCAAGGGCAATCAGCGCTTTGCCCCGCTGAACTCCTGGCCCGACAACGTGAATCTGGACAAGGCCCGTCGCCTGCTGTGGCCGATCAAGAAGCAGTATGGCAACAAGCTCAGTTGGGCTGACCTGATCATCCTGGCGGGCACCATGGCCTACGAGTCGATGGGCCTGAATACCTTTGGCTTCGCCTTTGGCCGGGAAGACATCTGGCACCCCGAGAAAGACATTTACTGGGGTTCTGAGAAGGAGTGGCTGGCGCCCAGCGGCAGCGCCAACAGCCGTTACTCTGGCGAACGCGACCTGGAAAACCCGCTGGCGGCCGTGATGATGGGCCTGATTTACGTCAACCCGGAAGGCGTGGACGGCAAGCCCGACCCGCTCAAGACCGCCCAGGACATTCGCGTGACCTTCGAGCGCATGGCCATGAACGACGAAGAAACCGTGGCCCTGACTGCGGGTGGCCACACCGTCGGCAAGACCCACGGCAATGGCAGCGCCGCCAAGCTGGGCCCGGCCCCAGAGGGCGCTGAGCTGGAAGAACAGGGCCTCGGCTGGATCAATCACAGCAGCCGTGGCGTGGGCCGCGACACCATGACCAGCGGCATCGAAGGCGCCTGGACCACGCACCCGACCCAGTGGAATGTCGGCAAAGGCGGCTACTTCGACATGCTGCTCAACCACGATTGGGTGCTCAAAAAGAGCCCGGCCGGTGCCTGGCAGTATGAGCCCGTCAACATCAAGGACGAAGACCGGCCGGTGGACGTAGAAGACTCGTCCATCCGCTGCAACCCAATCATGACCGATGTCGACATGGCCATGAAGATGGACCCCGCATACCGCAAAATCTCGGAACGCTTCCAACAGGACCCGGCCTATTTTTCTGACATGTTCGCGCGCGCCTGGTTCAAGCTGACGCACCGCGACATGGGGCCCAAAGCCCGCTACCTCGGCCCGGATGTGCCAACGGAAAACCTGATCTGGCAAGACCCGGTGCCCGTCGGTCGCACCGATTACGACGTGGTGGCCACCCGGGCGACGATTGCCGCCAGCGGCCTGAGCACCAGCGGCCTGAGCACCAGCGGCCTGAGCACCAGCGGCCTGAGCACCAGCGACCTGGTGGCCACAGCCTGGGACAGCGCCCGCACCTTCCGCGGTTCGGACAAGCGCGGTGGCGCCAACGGCGCGCGCATCCGTCTGGCCCCGCAAAAGAACTGGCACGGCAATGAACCGGCCCGTCTGACCAAGGTGCTGGCCGTGCTGGAAGGCATTGCGGCGCAGACCGGGGCCAGCGTGGCTGATGTCATCGTGCTGGCGGGTAACGTCGGCATCGAGCAGGCGGCCAAGGCGGCAGGTTTCGAGGTGACCGTGCCCTTTGCGCCAGGCCGGGGTGATGCCACCCCGGACATGACCGATGCGGAGTCGTTTGAGGTGCTGGAGCCGCTCGCTGACGGTTACCGCAACTGGCTCAAGAAGGACTACGTCGTTAGCGCCGAGGAATTGCTGCTCGACCGGACCCAACTGCTGGGATTGAGCGCACACGAGATGACGGCATTGGTCGGTGGCATGCGTGTGCTCGGTACCAACCACGGCGGCAGTCGGCACGGTGTCTTGACCGAGCGGGTGGGCACCCTGAGCAACGACTTCTTCGTCAACCTGACCGACATGGCCTATACATGGCAACCGGCCGGGCGCAACCTGTACACCATTTGTGAGCGCAAGAGCGGCGCGGTCAAATGGACGGCGACCCGGGTTGACCTGGTTTTTGGTTCGAATTCAGTCCTGCGCGCCTACGCCGAGGTATATGCCCAGGACGACAACCAGGCCAAGTTTGTGCAGGACTTTATCGCGGCCTGGGTCAAGGTCATGAACGCTGACCGCTTTGATCTGGCCTGAGCTTGTCAACGGCAGCAGTCCGTTTCAGGCTGCTGCCAGCTTCGCAAGGACGCAACCGGGTGTTCAGGGTCAAAAACGGCTTAGTCCATCCGGTTCAGGACAACCTCAGTGAGACATCCATTCGGTCATACTGACGCAGCCGTCCTTGTGCACCGGTGAAAGCACCATTTCAAACATGGTGCGGCTGCCTTGCGGAATGTCTGCGACTGGCGAAGTCAGTTCGCGAAAGGACTGCTTGCCGTCACTGAAAAAATTAAAGTCGATGACAGTGCGACGACCCGGAATCTGGTTTGAGTCGTTGTTGGGGTTTGAGGTGCAACGGAACGTAAAACCGGGTTAGGCCGAATGTCATCCCACAGTCGCCCCTTGCCGACTGCGGATGTGCTGCTATTCTTCGTCAGATGGATGACGCAATGGCCGCAGTTCGCCCTCAATGGTTGCACCATATTTCGGCCACCCAGCAGGCCAATTTCGAAAACGATATCCGACGTATCCGGAAAAACCGACTGAAACCACTGCCAATAATTTGCATGTCGGTCATCGGCGACACGAGGAAACCGCACCCCGGATATATCCTTAAAACCGAATGATGCTGCAAAAATTCGAAAGCAAGACCCGGAGTGCCTGGATTGTGTTCGGCGACTAGAGTACTGCCATACAACCATTGCAAAAGGCTCGACTATGTCAAAACAGATAGAGAAACGCGCACACGCGGTGTTATCCGATCCTCGCTGGATCTCAGTCATGGCGCGTGACCCCAAGGCAGACGGGCAGTTCTATCATGCAGTCAAGACGACTGGGGTGTATTGTCGTCCGTCGTGCGGGTCCCGTACGCCTCGCCCCGAGAATGTCAGTTTTTTCCAGACAACGGTGGACGCTGAGAGAGCGGGTTTTCGTCCATGCAAGCGCTGCAAGCCAGACCAACGGTCAATCGGCGATCAACACGCCGAAATGGTGACAAGTCTTTGTCGACAAATCGAGTCTGCGGAGTTGCCACCGAACCTGGAAATGTTGGCGCAGTCCGCCCGGATGAGCACCTTCCATCTGCACCGGATTTTCAAGGCGGTCACGGGCGTGACCCCTAAAGCCTATGCGACTGCACATCGCGCCAAAAAGGTTCGCGAAGAATTGATCCGAGGCGGAAGTGTCACCGAAGCGATCTACGAGGCTGGCTATAACTCCAATGGTCGTTTTTATGAGGAATCAAATCGACTGTTGGGGATGACGCCAACGAGTTTCCGGGCAGGCGGTGCCGATGCGGTCATCCGTTTCGCCGTGGGCGAATGCGCTCTGGGGGCAATCCTGGTTGCCGCAAGCGAACGTGGTGTCTGCGCTATCTTCATGGGGGATGATCCCGACGCCCTTGCACGCGACCTGCAAGACCGTTTTCCGAGAGCCGATATCATTGGCAACGATAGCGAGTTCGAGCAACTGGTCGCCAAGGTGATCGGGTTTGTCGAAATGCCGAAATTAGGCCTCGACCTACCCCTCGATGTTCGGGGGACCGCCTTCCAGCAACGAGTCTGGCAGGCATTGCGCGAGATTCCCGCCGGATCAACCGTCAGTTACGCGGAAATCGCGCAACGTATTGGCGCTCCCAAAGCTGTTCGTGCAGTGGCTGGGGCCTGTGCGGCCAATGCGCTCGCAGTCGCCATTCCCTGTCATCGGGTAGTTCGCAGTGATGGAAGCTTGTCTGGTTATCGGTGGGGTGTGGAACGCAAACGGGCCTTGCTGGAACGGGAGGCAAAGGCATGAACACACCGGGCAAACAACTGAGTTTCGCCCTGACCACCAGCCGCGACGCGGCCAATCGTATTGCCTCGCTCGGTTCGCGTCGTCCGTAAAACCAGAGCTTCGTCATGCAACTTTCTTGTTCCATTTCGCTACCTGCAGCCTTTCGCCCTGCTGACATCCTGGCCTTTCATCGGCGTGATCCACAAGAAATTTCAGAGCGAGTCGGCGATGCATCCCTGGATAAGGGTATGGTTTGGGGCCGTTCCCCAGCTTGCCTCTCCATTCGCTTCCAGAGACGGAGGGCGTCGGCTACTTTGGTCATTGATAGCCATGTCATCGAGGACCGTCAGGTCGATTTCGAACGCATGGTCCGGCGCATGCTCGGCCTGGCGCAGGAGATCGAGGTATTTGAAGAGCAGTATCGTGGTCATCCCCAGCTAGGCCCATTGATCGCCCGGCAGCCTGGCTTGCGGGTCCCGGCCGCAGCGACACCGTTCGAGGCCCTGACCTGGGCAGTTACCGGCCAGCAAATCAGCGTGAGCGCCGCCGTATCCCTGCGTCGAAAATTGATTGAAGCGACGAATATTCATCACTCAGGTGGCCTGCTTTGTTACCCAGAAGCCCACCAGATTCTCGGATTGACCGAAGAGACGTTGCGGCAGAGCGGATTCTCGACGACTAAAACCAAGACCTTACTGACGCTATCCTCTCTTGTTGCTAACGACAAGCTTCCCTTGGATGCCTGGGCGGAAACGATTCCGGTCGATATCATTCGGAGCCAGCTTGAAGCGGTTCGCGGCATCGGACCGTGGACGGTCAATTACGCATTACTACGCGGCTTTGGTTGGCTGGATGGCTCGCTACATGGCGATGCTGCAGTACGACGAGGACTCCAAACGCTTCTCGAATCGCCAGAGAAAATCGGTGAAGAAAAAGCAAAAACATGGCTTGCGCAGTTCTCTCCATGGCGAGCATTGATCGGCGCTCACCTATGGGCCACGCAGTCGCCGAAGGCTTATTGACACCCAATCACTACAGCCCCGCTGGCCGACTGATCAACTCCGACACCTGCCATTGAGTCTCTGACAGATCTACCGACCGCATTGGGTCGGGTCCGGAAGCTCACGAGTCGCAAGAACGATCACTGGCACTGGCACTGGCACTGGCAATGGCAAGACGTCTACCAGATTGAGGACAATGACCTAACCCGGTTTTCCGTTCCATTGCGCCTCAAACCCCTTGTTCAGCGTTCCCGAAACAAAGGCGCAGCAGCTCACGCTATTGACCGTGGAAATTTCCCGCTCAATCTGATAACTCACACTGACACCACGCCCTAATTCAAGCTGGTGTTTTTCCAGCTTGGGTGCCGACGTCGCCACGGGGCGAGGCACGTCAACGGGTCAGCCGGCTCAGCCGGCTCAGCCGGCTCAGCCAGCAATCGTCATGACGCGCAAGGCGACGCAGCCCCATTCTTTAACCCAAGAGGAAAGCAAAAGTTTCATGGTCTTCCCGCTCAACGACTTGCCAGGGCCGCCGGACTCACTTCACCAGCAGCACAGGCACCGTGGACAGCTTGACCACCTTGGTAGCGACCGAGCCCATGAGCAGGCCAGCAACACTGCCCAAGCCACGGGCGCCCATGACAATCAGGCTGCAGGTTTTGTCAGTGGCAAATTCAACCAGGGTCGGCGCTGTCTCACCCATCATGATGTGGGACGAGTAGGCCAGCCCGGCTGCGTCGAGCTTTTGCCGGGCTTGCGCCAGCGCGGCGTCGCCGGCTTCGCGGTGGAAATCTGTAACGACTTTTTCGTCAATGAAGCGGGTGATGTCGCTTGACAGCGGTGCCTGCACATTGACCAGAAACAGTTGCGGCAGGATCACCCGGCTGGCGGCCTCGGTGATGACGTAGTCAACGACTTTGAGCGACGGCGCCGAGCCGTCGATGGCAATCAGCCAGGAAGTGTTCATTGCAGTGCTCCTCAGGGTTTTGGGTTGACGGACTTGGCAGACAGTTCCAGTGCCTTGACGGGTTTACGCCGACTGCCCAGCCATTTGCCCACCAGCACCACCAGCAGCGCCCCGGTGATTGAGAAAACGTAATTGGCGTACGCCATGCTGGCCGCCACCGAGGGCGGCATGGCCGGATCAGTCAACAGCATGCCACCAGCGATCCAGCCCAGCAGCGCAGCACCCAACGTGATCACCACCGGGAAGCGGTCCATCAGGGTCAGCACCAGCTTGCTGCCCCAGACCACGATCGGGATGGACACCAAAATACCAAAGGTCACCAGCACCATGGAGCCGTGCGAGGCTCCGGCCACGGCAATCACGTTGTCCAGACTCATCACGGCGTCGGCCACCACAATGGTCTTGATGGCGGCCATCAGTGTGGTGCCGCCGTCAATATGGCTGCCATGCGCGTCATCGTGCTCGGGCAGCAGCAGCTTGACACCGATCCACAGCAACAACAAGGCGCCGACGATCTTGAGATATGGCAGGGCCAGCAGTTGCAGGGCAAAGAAGATCATCACCACACGCAAGCCGATGGCACCGACCACGCCCCAGAAGATGCCCTTCTTGCGTTGTTCAAGCGGCAGCTTGCGACAGGCCAGGGCAATCACCACGGCGTTGTCGCCACCGAGCATGATGTCGATGGCAATGATCTGGAGCACGGCGATCCAGAACAGGGAGGAACTGATGTCAGGCATGGGGAAAGGCGTTGATCAAAAAAGCTGATGGTACCCAACTTTCACAAGCACCCGGATTTTCCCCCTGCCTCCGTTGCAGCGTTTTTTGTAATGCCCTGTAGCACAGCGCCGTCGGTGGTCTGGCACACAGACCGAGCGCCATGAGAATAGTACGCTACGCCAGCCCAAATACAGACACCATGCACAGCACATCTTCCCTGCCAACTCACAACGCCTTGAGCAACAGGCATGCCCACTGCGCACATCATGACTAACGCCCAATGGTTTTTATTGGTGGGCGCTCTGTTGCTGACCCGGGGCTTGACCAGCTCTTTGCTCAAAGACCTGCCCGTGACGCCGGCCATTGTCTATCTGGCTGCAGGTTTGCTGGTGGGCCCGACGGTGTTCAATTTCTTTCACTTCAATCCGCTCAAGGAGTCTGCACTGCTGGAGGTACTGACCGAAGTGGTGGTGCTGATCTCGCTGTTTTCGGCCGGTGTCAAGATGCCGGTGCCGGTCAGCCTGACGCGCTGGCGGGCACCGATTTTGCTGGCTTCGGTGTCCATGGTGGCAAGTGTCGGGCTGATCGCCGCCTTTGCCTACTACCTGCTGGATTTGCCATTGGGCGTTGGCATTTTGCTGGGGGCCATTTTGTCGCCCACCGACCCGGTGCTGGCCACCGATGTACAGACCCGCCATCCGGGCGACCGCGACCAACTGCGCTTTACCCTGACCTGCGAGGCCGGCATGAACGACGGCAGCGCTTTTCCGTTTGTGATGCTGGGCTTGGGCCTGCTTGGGCTGCACGATCTGGGTGAATCCGGCCTGCGCTGGGTGCTGGCCGATGTGCTGTGGGCCACGGCAGCGGGCATCAGCCTTGGTGTTGCAGCCGGTGTGGCGCTGGCGCATGGGGGCCGCAAATTGCGTCGGCTGGCGCCAACACAATCACTCATGAACGACTTTCTCGGACTGGGGCTGATCGGCGTCGTCTATGGCCTGAGTGTGATGGTGGATGCCTGGGGTTTTCTGGCGGTATTTTTTGCCGCCGTGGCGCTACGACAAACCGAACTCAAACACCTTGGCACAGCGCAACATGGTCCGGTACCACCCGGTGATGACGCAGCAACAAAGTCGCTCGCCCACACTGAACCCTTGGATGCCACGGCGACCATCAGCGGGCGATCACTGGTCTTCAAGGAACACCTGGAACGGCTCTCGGAATTGATGCTGGTGCTGCTGATTGGTGGCTCGCTGTTTGTCGACTCCTGGAGCTGGCGCGCCGTGGCGCTGGCGCTGTTTGTCTTTGCCGTGGTGCGACCGGTCAGCGTCATGACAAGCTTGCTGGGCACCCGCACCACCTGGACCATGCGCGGCCTGGTGGCTTGGTTTGGCGTGCGCGGGATTGGCTCGCTTTACTATCTGATGTACGCCATCCAGCATGGCCTGACTGAAGATTTGGCACTGGAATTAATGCAATTGACGCTGGTGGTGGTCACGCTGTCCATTGTTGTGCACGGCACCAGCGTCAAGCCGCTGCTGGCCCGATTTTGGCGCTACCGCCAGCATGTGCCGCGGCGGCACCCTGGCGCACACCAGCCGCCACCCGATCAGTTGTGATTTTTGCTTCGTTGCGCCTTGAGTACCACGGGGGTATGGCGCAAACTGCGCAACGCACTGTCGAGTTGATGCACATCGCGCACGGCAATGATGAACCTCATGTCAATGGCGCCCTGCGGTGACTCGTCGGCCATACTGACCTGGGTAATGTCGACCTCGGCAGCGGCCAGGGCCGCCGCCACCTTGGCCAGCACACCCTTGTTGTTGTTGACCGTGACCACAATGCCGGTCTCGAAGGGGCGCACGGGTTCATCCGACCACTCCACGGCAATGAAGCGTTCACTGTCCTTGTTTTTGAGCTTGACGGCCACCGGGCAGTCACTGTTGTGAATGGTCAGGCCTTCGCCCCGCCCCAGGTAGCCCACGATGGCATCGCCCGGAATGGGCCGGCAGCAAATGGCAAAGCGCACCGACGTGTTTTCGCTGCCGTCAATGGCCACGCTGCCCTGTGCCAGCGACTCACCTTCAGTAAAACGCTCGCGCGTGAGCAGCAGGGGATTGGGTTTTTCCCCCACGTCGGACAGCAATTTGGTCAAACGCTTGGCCACAATGCTGGCAATGCGCCGACCCAGGCCAATTTCCACCAGCAGATCAGAACGGGTGCGATTGCCGCTAAAACGCAGCAACTTGTCCCACACATCCGCCATCGAACCCTGCTCATCCGGCAAGTGTTCAATGCCTTCAGAGCGCAGCGCTTGCACCAGCATTTTTTCACCCAGGTTTTGCGAGTCGTCCTGCGCCAGCGTGCGCAAATGCTGGCGGATTTTGGAGCGCGCGCGCGCCGTGCGCACAAAGCCCAGCCAGGCCGGGTTGGGGTAAGAGTCGGGGTCGGTGATGACCTTGATCACGTCCCCGTTATGTACCTCGGTACGCAGCGGTACCTGCTCATTGTTGAGTTTTGCCGCCACCGCATGGTCACCCACGCTGCTGTGAATGGCATAGGCGAAATCGACCACCGTGGCGCCGCGCGGCATCGCCATGATGCGGCTTTTCGGGGTAAAGACATACACCGCATCGGGGAACAGGTCAACCTTGACATGCTCCCAGAATTCGGCAGCGTCGTGGGTTTCGTCGCCAATGTCCAGCAGCGACTGCAACCACTTGGACCCCAGACGGTCCGGGTTGGCATTCACGTCGTTGGGGCTTTCCTTGTACAGCCAATGGGCAGCCACACCGGTTTCGGCCACCAAATGCATGGCCTCGGTGCGCACCTGAAACTCGACATTGATGCCGGATGGCCCGACCAGTGTGGTGTGCAAGGACTGGTAGCCATTGATCTTGCTGATGGCAATGTGGTCCTTGAACTTGCCCGGTACCGGTTTGTAGAGCTGGTGCAGCAGCCCAAGCGCGGTGTAGCAGTCAATCAGGCCGGGCACGATGACCCGAAAGCCATAGATGTCGGTCACCTGGGCAAAACTCAGGTTTTTGTCGGTCATCTTGTGATAGATCGAATACAGGGTTTTTTCGCGGCCGGCAATCCGCACCGTCATGCCATGGCGGGCAAACATGGCCTCCAGGTCGGCTTGCACTTTTTGAATCAAGTCACGGCGGCGCCCCCTGGCCTTGGTCACCGCCTTGCTCAAAACTGCGTAGCGCCAGGGCCGCAGATAGCGAAACGCCAGGTCCTGCAGCTCCCGATAGGTCTGGTTGAGCCCCAGCCGGTGCGCAATGGGCGCATAGACGTCGAGTGTTTCCGAGGCAATACGTCCCCATTTGGCGCGCGGTGCGTCTGCCAGCGTGCGCATGTTGTGGGTGCGGTCTGCCAGCTTGATCAAAATCACACGCACGTCACGCGCCATGGCCAGCAGCATTTTGCGGAACGACTCGGCCTGATTTTCTTCGCGCGTGTTGAACTGCAGCTTTTCGAGTTTGGTCAGTCCGTCCACCAATTCGGCCACAGGCGAGCCAAAACGCTCGATCAAATCGGGCTTGGTGACCGCGCAATCTTCCATCGCATCGTGCAACAAGGCGGCCATCAGCGCCTGGGCGTCAAGTTTCCATTCGGCACATTGGGCCGCCACGGCAATCGGATGGGTAATGTAGGGTTCACCGCTGTTGCGGAGCTGCCCCAGGTGGGCCTGGTCTGAAAAGCGGTAAGCCATTCGGACGCTTTGCAGATCGGTGGCGCTGAGGTAGTCAAGTTTGCTGGTCAACCCGGCAAAACTGGCCGCCGTCGCATTCGATTCGGCAGCACTCAACACCTTGGGCGTGGGCACACCCAGATGGCGATCTGACGGGGTCTTGTTGGTTGCGGCGCACATGCCATGAATATAGCGTGCCGAATGCGTATTTGGACACCCCACGCAAAAAAGCACCGCAAGCGGTGCTTTTTGATGCCGTGCCAGCCCGGCTTACAAAGGCACTTTTTTCAGCATTTCAATGCCAACCTTGCCGGCTGCAATTTCACGCAGGGCCGTCACGCCAGGCTTGTTCTTGCTTTCAACCTTGGCGGTGTGGCCATGGCTCAGCATGCGTGCACGGTAGGATGCCGCCAACACCAGCTGGAAGCGGTTAGGGATCTGCAATAGGCAGTCTTCAACAGTGATACGGGCCATGAATTCTCCAAAACCAGGTGGGGCGCACTAGGCAATATGCAGTGCTTTAAAGGTGTCTGCTCTGGCGCGGCGCTGCGCCAGATACTTGAGTCGCTGTGCATGCACAATGGATTTGAGGTCAAACACGGCGCGATCAAATAACTCGTTGATTATAACGAAGTCGAATTGCGCCACCTGCGCCATCTCGGCGGCGGCATTTTCGAGCCGGACGTCAATCACATCGGAGGCGTCTTCGCCACGCCGTTCCAGGCGCGAGCGCAGTTCCTCCCAACTGGGCGGCAAAATGAAAATGGTGACAGCATTGGCGAAAATTTTCTTGATTTGCAGGGCACCCTGGTAGTCAATTTCAAGAATGACGTCCGAGCCCTGCGCCATGCGCTCTTCAATGGCTTTTTTCGAGGTACCGTAGCGGTAGTTGTGCACATGCGCCCACTCGACAAAGGCATTGCCCTGCACCATGGCATCAAATTCGGGCTCGGAGACAAAAAAGTACTCGCGGCCGTGCTTTTCCTGGCCGCGCGGTGCGCGCGTGGTATGCGACACCGAAGGCCGCACCAGTGCATCCAGTTCCAGCAATGCGTTCACCAGACTGGACTTGCCAGCGCCGCTCGGGGCAGCCACAACAAACAGATTTCCGGGGTAGTCGATCACGGCGAGACTCTTTTAAAAAGACGGCAAGGCACCTATTCTATGTTTTGCACCTGTTCGCGCATCTGCTCGATGAGCACCTTCATGTCGACCGAAATGTGCGTAAGTTCCAGCGCCGCCGACTTGGAGCCCAATGTGTTGGCTTCGCGGTGCAGCTCCTGAATCAAAAAGTCAAGCCGTTTGCCGACTTCGCCACCCTTGGCCAGCAGCCTGTCGAGCTCATCCAAGTGGGAACTCAGCCGGGTCAGTTCCTCGGCCACATCGATGCGAATGGCAAAGGCGGTGGCTTCGGCGAGCGCCCGATCCTGCGCGGCTTCGGGCAAAGCGCCGCCCTCGACCAGGCCCATGGCATCGCGCCAGCGATCCAGAAAACGCTGGCGTTGTTGCGCCACCAGTTGGGGTACCAGCGGCTCGGCCTGCGCTGCCAGACTGCGCAATTGCGCCATGCGGTCTTGCAGCATCAGAACCAGGCGGGCACCTTCGCGCTCGCGGGCGGCCAGCAGCGACGCCAGCACCTGCTCGGCCAGCACCAGCAGGTCGGCCTGCCAATCGTGCTCGCCCCCCGTGCTGCCCACTGTCAGGCGAATCACATCCGCCACACTCAAGGGGGTGGCCAGAGGCAACCAGGTCTTGACGTTGTCCTGGATCGTATTGAGACGTTGCAGCAGCCGCGCAGAAGGCTCGGCCACCAGGTTGGCGGCGTTGCTTTCCAGCGCGGCACGCACCTCGACCTTGCCGCGCTTGAGGCGGCGCACCAGCAACTCACGCAAGGCGGGCTCAAAGCTGCGCAACTCTTCCGACAACTTGAAGGTCAAATCGAGGTAACGGCTGTTGACCGAGCGGATTTCAAGCCCCAGACGCGCGGCTGACGATGCCGTGCTTTCGGCCGCGGGGGACGTTGTGGCGGCGCTACGCTGAGCGCTGGCATAACCGGTCATGCTATAAACTGACATATCAATCATCTGTGGTGTTGCGTGGCCTCAAGAATAACCCGGTTCCCGTTCTTACCCACGCTCGCCCACTTTAAATAGTATGTCCAAATCCAAACCATCGCCGCTACCGCCGGGTACCTTGATAGGGGGTTATCAGGTGATTCGGCGGCTGGCAGCGGGTGGCTTTGGCGTGGTTTATCTGGCAGACAGCAGTGACGCGCAACAAGTCGCCATCAAGGAATATTTGCCAGCCACACTGGTCACACGCGAACCTGGCCTGCTGGTACCCCAGGTGCCGCCTGAAAAGCTGTCTTTGTACCGGCTGGGATTGAAAAGTTTCTTTGAAGAGGGACGTGCGCTGGCGCAAATTTCTCATCCATCTGTGGTGAGTGTGCTTAATTTCTTCCGTGAAAACGAAACCGTTTACATGGTGACCAACTACCTGGAAGGCGCCAGTTTGCAGGAGTTTATTGTGGTGGCCCGGGATTTGAAGCACAGCAAGGTGTTTCGCGAGTCCACCATCCGCTCGCTGTTTGACGAGATTTTGCGCGGCTTGCGCATTGTTCACCAGCACAAAATGCTGCACCTCGACATCAAGCCCGCCAATATTTTCATCACCGACGACAACAAGGCCGTGTTGATCGACTTTGGAGCGGCCCGTGAAGTCCTGAGTAAAGAGGGCAACTTTATTCGCCCGATGTACACCCCCGGCTTTGCCGCGCCCGAGATGTACCGCCGCGACACCCCCATGGGGCCCTGGACCGACATCTATGCCATTGGAGCCTGCATCTACGCTTGCATGCACGGCTTTCCCCCCAGCGAAGCGCCGCAACGCGCTGCCGACGACAAGGTGGTCCAGACCCTGAAACGCTTACGCGGGGTGTATTCAGACGACTTGGTGGAAATTGTGCAATGGTGCATGGCCCTGGATCCGATGGCGCGGCCGCAGTCTGTTTTTTCCCTGCAAAAGGAATTGAACCGCGCTGGCGTGCGTCGCTACACCCAACTGACGATGGGCGACAAAGTCAAGCTCCAGCTCGGGAGCATACTTGACGGCTCTAAAAAATCAGGGCCCAAGCAGTTTGAACCGAGTCATCAGGCGCCATGAAGTTTTCGGTATTCCAGGTGAGCCGTCAGGGTGGACGCAAGAGCAATGAAGACCGCATGGGCTACTGCTACACCCGTGATTGTGTTTTATTGATGCTGGCCGACGGCATGGGCGGGCACCCGGAAGGTGAAGTTGCCGCACGCCTGACCATGGAAACCGTGGCCAGTCTGTTCAATGAGCGAGCACAACCCAAACTGGCCGATGTGGCTGATTTTCTGTCAGATGCCATGATGGCTGCCCATCGCCAGATTCTGCAGTACGCATTTGGCAAGGCCATGAGCGACTCACCACGGACCACCCTGGTGGTCGCCGTGATCCAGTCAGGCCAGGTAAGCTGGAGCCACTGTGGCGACTCCCGGTTTTACCTGGTGCGCCAACAGCAACTGCTGACGCGCACCCAGGACCATTCGTTTTTGGCGCACAGCCACCGCCATCACCAGGCGCAGCACCCCGCCGGACTCAACCGCAATGTGCTGTTCACTTGTCTGGGCTCGCCCACCCGACCTGTTTTCAGTGTCAATAAACCCCTGCTCTTGCAGCAAGACGACAAGCTGATGCTGTGCTCGGATGGCCTGTGGGCGAGTCTGCCAGAACAAGACATTGTGAACGAATTGAGTCTGAAGCCGGTCGATCAAGCGGTGCCCGACCTGGTCAACAATGCCTTGCACCATGGCGGCGACCGGGGGGATAACGTCACCTGTCTCGCCCTCGCCTGGCACTCAGCCGGGCTGCTGGCGCCCACGAACACGCCAACCGCCAGCCAAAACACGCACGATGGCAACTTTGGCGCCACCCTGCCAGCACCCGAGTCGGCGTTCGCGCAAGAAGCACCGATCGAACTCGACGAACAAGGCATGGATCGCGCCGTTGCAGAAATCAACACCACCATCCGTCTGAGCGCCATAAAAAAAGCCTCCTCTTCACTTCAACCCAAACCCTGACATGACTGAATTTTCCAGAACCGGCGCGCGCGCTGCCAACGCCCTGCGCCCGGTCACCCTCACCCGCCACTACACCCGGCACGCCGAAGGCTCGGTACTGGTTGAGTTTGGCCACACCAAGGTGCTGTGCAACGCCTCGGTGCTCGACAAGGTGCCACCGCACCAAAAAGGCAGCGGACGGGGCTGGGTCACCGCCGAATACGGCATGCTGCCGCGCGCCACCCACAGCCGCAACGACCGCGAGGCCGCACGCGGCAAACAGTCCGGGCGCACCCAGGAAATTCAGCGCCTGATCGGCCGCGCCCTGCGCTCGGTGTTTGACCTGACACTCTTGGGCGAGCGCACCCTGCACCTGGACTGCGACGTGATTCAGGCCGACGGGGGCACCCGCACCGCGGCCATCACCGGCGCCTTTGTGGCTGCGCAGGACGCGGTCAACGGCTTGCTGGCGCAAGGCAAGCTGACCCGCTCGCCCATTCGTGAAGCCGTGGCCGCCATCTCGGTGGGTATCGTCCAAGGCACGCCGCTACTCGACCTGGAGTACACCGAAGACGCGGCCTGTGACACCGACATGAACGTGGTCATGACGGCCAGCGGCCACTATGTCGAAGTCCAGGGCACGGCCGAAGGCACCGCCTTTAGCCGCGTTGAGATGGATGCGCTGCTGGCACTGGCCGACCAGGGCATTCGTGAACTGGTTGAACTCCAACAAGCCTCACTTGCCAATCAGTCAGCTTCATGAAAATTGTTCTGGCCTCCAACAACGTCGGCAAACTGGTCGAATTACACGCCATGTTTGCGCCGCTGGGCTTTGCGCTGGTACCGCAAGGCCAGCTTGGCATTCCCGAGGCCGAAGAGCCGTTTCACACCTTCATTGAAAACGCGCTGGCCAAGGCGCGCCATGCCGCCCGGATCAGTGGCCTGCCCGCCGTGGCCGACGATGCCGGCCTGTGTGTGGACGCCTTTGGTGGCCTGCCGGGCGTACAAACCGCTTTTTATGCCACCCAATTCGGCTACCCCAAGAGCGACGACAACAATGTGCGCGCCCTGCTGGAGCAGATGGCAAGGATCGACAACCGGCGTGCGGCGATGGTCAGCACCCTGGTGGCGCTGCGCTCGGCCGATGACCCGGAGCCACTGGTGGCGGTGGGCCGGGTCGTGGGTGAGATCGCCCGTGAGCCCATGGGGTCCAACGGTTTTGGTTTTGACCCGGTGATGTTCATCCCCGAATTTGGCAAAACCTTTGCCCAGCTGCCAGTGGAAGTGAAAAACGCCAACAGCCACCGGGGACGGGCAGCGGCAGCCATGGTGGCGCTGATGCGTGAGCGCTGGTTGTGAAGCCGGAGACCTTTGTAGCCTTTCTAGCTGAACCCGCAAGGCAGGCCCTGTGGCGGGCTTCCTCATACTGGGGTACCAGAAATCGTCAGCCCCCCACAGGGCCTACCTCGCTAGACGGTTGCGTGTATCTAACCAATGTGTATTTGGCGGTTGGTATTGAGGTATTCAGACCAAACGGCACGCGAGCCACCAAGTCGGCGCGGCAGCCGGATGGGGTGATCGCCGATTTCTGGTACCCCAGTATGAGGCGGTCGCCCCATCCGGCTGCCGCGCAGCGCGCCCCACAAACGCACTGAATGCTGTCATCTTCACAGACCCCACATGATCCCGATCCATCTTGATTCACCCGCGTCAGAAGTGACCAAAGAAGCACGCGACATCCAGCACTACATGCGCCCCGGCACCCTGCAACTGGGCAGCTTGCCGCCCCTGTCGCTCTACGTGCACCTGCCCTGGTGCCTCAAGAAATGCCCTTATTGCGACTTCAACTCGCATGAAATGCGCGCCGCCGAGCTGCCCGAGCAACGCTATGTTGATGCCCTGATGGCCGACCTGGAAGCCGCGCTGCCGCTCATTTGGGGCCGCAGCGTACAAACCGTGTTCATGGGCGGCGGCACGCCCAGCCTGTTCTCGCCGCAAGCCATCGACCAATTGCTGGCCGGCATCCGGGCCCGGGTGCGGCTGGCGCCCAACGCCGAAATCACGCTCGAAGCCAACCCCGGCACCTTTGAGAAAGACCGCTTCAAGGCCTACCGCAGCGCCGGTGTCACACGTCTGTCGGTGGGCGTGCAAAGCTTCAATGACGACTTTTTACGCGCACTGGGCCGGGTCCATGACCGCGCCCAGGCCATCGCGGCGGTCGAAGAAGCGGCACTTGACTTTGACACCTTTAACCTCGACCTGATGTACGCCCTGCCCGGCCAGACGCTGGAACAATTGCGCACTGATGTGAGCACCGCGCTGGCGCTGGCGCCCCGGCACCTGTCGATTTACCACCTCACCATCGAGCCCAACACCTACTTTGCCAAATATCCGCCGGCCACCGTGGAGGACGAT
>MESQ01000063.1:0-33763 GCA_001771065.1 Burkholderiales bacterium RIFOXYD12_FULL_59_19
TTTACCTCCGAGCTGGGACTGGGCTTGCAGGATGTGTTGCAGGGTGGTTTGCATGATTAAAGTGTACAGAATTAAAGGGTAGCGTCCCCTTTTACCCTTTTAAAAATGGGGACGCTACCCTTTTTCTTCCCCATTTTCTTCCAGCTTTGTCTTCGGGCGACCGCGTGGTTTGGACTCTAATGAACGTCCAACCATGCCACCGAGTTTCGCGACAAAACCGTCGTCGCCGCAGGGTAAGCCTTTGTTCGCGTGCAAACGCAGGGTGTTTAGGGCTTGCTCATCATCTGCCTGTGCCAGCCAGTTTGACCAGCTTGGCACAGTGGCCAGTTGCTGATGCCAGGGTGAGTCTGGCTTGATCAAGGCATCCGCCCGCAAGCCGCAGTGGCTGGCTGCGCTTGACCAGCGGTAGTCCTCGGCCCGCTCGGTCATACCAGCACGCACCGGGTTGCATTCAACATAACGCAGCGCCGTCCAAAGATACGCATCATCCAGGGGTGACGAAAAAAATCGCCCCTGCCAAACATGGCCCGACCATTGTCGTTGCCGGTTGAAGCGCTGGGCATAACGCATGTGCAGCGGTTTGAGGGTTTGTTGCAGCCCATCGTCAGTGGCGGGGATGGCGATCAAATGGACGTGGTTCGTCATCAGGCAATAGGCCAGCACTTCAACCTGATGTTGGTCGGCGTATTCTTTGAGCCAAGCCAGATAAACCCGTCGATCATCATCGTCAAAAAACACCGGTTCACGCCGATTGCCGCGCTGGGTGACGTGGTGCGGATAACCGGCAAAAACAGCTCTGGGTAATCTGGGCATGAGCGGAGCATAACAAAATAAAGGGTAGCGTCCCCTTTTTTTCCCTTTTTTTCCTTTTTTTCTCAGGCGGTGTAGAACCACAAAATAAAGGGTAGCGTCCCCTTTAAAAAAAGAATAAAAAAAAGGGTAGCGTCCCCTTTAAAGAATTAAACAGCTTTTTTGATTTCTGACGGCGCCAGGGTCAGTTGCACGGGTTTGCTCATGATGTTTAGCAGCACCATGACACGGCTTTCACCGTCGTTCATTTGGTAAATGGCGTCTAGCCCGATAAAGGGGCCGCTGCTTACCACCACCGCCTCACCCGCCGTAAAGTGGCGTTTTTGTAGCACGGGGGTTTGGTTATGGGTGCGGATTTGGGCTACCAGTGCGTCGTCCAGCTTGGCTGGGTCTTGGCCAAAACACACCAGTCGACTCACGCCTTTGGTCGACCGGATGGGCGCCCAGCTTTGGGCGGTGCTGCCAGAGCCAAGCTGGATAAAAAGGTAGCGCGGAAACAAGGGCTCATCCACCTGCACCAGGGCGCCTCGGCGCAATTTTTCTACCCGGATCAGGGGTAAAAAACAGGCAAAACCTTGTTGCTCCAGATTCTGCAGCGCACACACCTCAAGGCGCGGCTTGGTGTGGATGAGGTACCAGTTCAAGGCTATTTTTGTTGACCGTATTCGTATTGGGCATAGCGGTAGCGGCTGTATTTGTAGCCGTAACCGTAGCCATACCCATAGCCGTAACGGCGTTTGGACAGGTTGAGGTCGTTAAATATAACGCCGCGCACCGCCACACCAGACCGGGCCAGGCGCTTGGTAGATTCTTGTAGCTCGGCCAGGGTGCTTACCTCGGCACGCGCCACCATAAACACGGTGCCGGCCATGGGGGCCAGTACCTGGGTGTCTGACACGGCCAGCACGGGTGGGGTGTCCATCACCACCACGTCATAGCGCTCGCTCAGCGTGTGTAACAGTTGCACCGCAGCGGGTGACATCAACAACTCGGCCGGGTTGGGGGGCAGGGGGCCGGTAGCAATCAGGTCGAGCCCTTCCGACACCTCTTTGTGCACCACTTGGTCTAGTGTTTGGGTACCACTAATGAGCTCGCTCAGGCCGTGGCCGCGGTCCAGACCAAAAGCCTCATGAATGTGACCCTTGCGCATGTCGGCGTCGACCAGCAGCACACGTTTGCCACCGGCGGCCAGCACCGCCGCAAAGTTGGCGCTGGCAAATGACTTGCCAATGCCGGGGGTGGGGCCGGTAATCAACACCACGTTGTTGGCCGCGTCCAGCATGGCAAATTGCAGCGCGGTGCGCAGGCTGCGCAGGCTTTCAATACAGGGGTCATTGGGTTGCACATTGGCCAGCAAATGCATGCCTTTGAGCTTGGATTTGCTGTTGATATTCAGCGACGCCTGGTCATTGGAGTGTGGCACGGTGGCAAACACATGTAAGCCGACATGTTGTTCAATGTCGTCAGCGTGTTTGATGCCGGGGCGCAGGCTGTTGCGCAAAAAGGCCAGGCCCAGGCCGGCCAGCACACCCAGCACACCAGACAGCGCCAAAATCATGGAGCGTTGGGGTTTGATGGGCTGCTCTGGCGTGGCGGCCACGTCAATAATGCGCACGTTGCCCACCTTGCCTTCTTTGACCAGGCGTAATTGTTGAAAGGTGTTGAGCAGGCCGGTGTAAAGCTCGTTGTTGACACGTACGTCACGCGTCAGGCGCAACAGGTCTTGCTCTACGTTGGGAAAGCTTTTGGCTTTGCCGTCCATGTCGGCAATTTGGGTGTTCAGCAGCTTGATTTGTGCATCTAGCACCTGCACGCTGGGGTGCTGGGCGGTAAAGCGGCTTTGCAGTTCTTGGCGTTTTTGCTGGGCTTCCAGCAGCTTGACGCGCAGCGTGACAGATTGGTCCAGCAGGCCCTTGGCTTCTTCGCCCAGGTTAAAGGTGCCGGTTTTGTTGCGGAACTGGTTGAATTTGTTTTCTGAGCCTTCGAGCTGTTTGCGCAGCTCGGGCAGCTGGGTGTTGAGGAAGCTGATGGACTTTTCGGCCTCTGCGGCTTTGCGTTCCACGTTTTGGCGCACGTAAAAGGCGCTAATTTCATTGAGAATGGTGGCGGTTTTAAGCGGGTCACTGCCTTGCAGGCTGGAGCTGATCACGCCAGACTGTTTGCCTTTTTCTGAAATGACCAAAGAGTTTTGCAGGCTTTCTGTAACGCCCAGGTGCGACATTTTGGTCACATAAAACTCGGCACCGGGCAGGCCCACCAGTTCGGTAACCAGCAGCTCGCCGGGCTGGCCGCCATACCCAAAAGCCATGGGCACATTCACCTGGCCCAGGCCCAATTTAATACCGTCTGCGTCCAGCAAATCAAAGCCGCCGGCGGTGGCTACCAGGTGCAGGCGGACACCTTCCAGTGCGGGCGGCATGGTGAGTTTGGCCACATTTAGCATTTCGGTACCACTAACGTAGCCGCCAAAACCCATAAACCCGGGTGTTGACGGCTCGGTGGCCCGGCGTGCCAGCCACTGGCCAAAGATGGGCAGGTACTTGGGCCTGATGTCTAAATTGAGCTTGAGGTTGTCTACCGCCTGGCCCACCACCAGGCGGGACCGCAAAATTTCTATTTCTGCGGTAGATGGTGACTTGATGTCAAACAGGCTGCCGGCGTCGCCCAAAAAGCCCGCCGCACCGTTTTTGCTGTCTTCTACCTGGATAAGGGTGTTGGCTTCATAGATGGGTGTGGCCATATAAGCATAGGCACCGCCCAGCGCCATCACCAGCACCGTAACGCCGGCAATGACCCAGCGCTGGTCTAGCACCACGTCTAACAAGTCCAGCAAGTTGATGCTGTCTTCGTCGTCTTGCATGGGTTGCATGGCTTGTATAGCCGGCTGGGGCGTGTTTTGAACAGGAGAAGGAAAATTCATGCGGAAAGCAATTTAGAAGGTTTTGTATTTGACTTTTGTCTTGGGCTTTTGTAGGGGCGAATTCATTCGACCTGCCCCCCGGACAACTTCCGTATCCGCGGCACCCAATCGGCCACACCCTGGGCTATTGCCGCATAGGCGGCTTCAAAGGCTTCTTGGGGCTGGCGGTACGGGTCGGCTATGTCAAACTGGCTGTATTGCCCCAGCCTGAAGACCTTGCCCCGCACCAGCGGGAACTGTTGTTCCAGCTGGGTTTTGTGGGATTGTTCCATGACCAAAATCAGGTCTGACTTTTGGCACAAAAAGCTGGTCACCTGCTGCGCCCGGTGGCCGCTGATGTCCAGCCCGTTGGCTTGCGCCACCGCCACAGACAGTGGGTCTGCCGCCTGGCCTACCAGGGCACCCAGGCCGGCCGACCACACGGTGTGCTTGGGCAACTGCTGCGCCAGCAGGCCTTGCGCCAGCGGGCTGCGGCAAATGTTGCCAATACACAGCGTCAAGATGACTTTCATCAGTTAATGGCGTCACGCGTGGTGTTGACGGCTTGGGCGCTGGGCAGCATCAGGCTGATCACGCGGTTCCAGCGCACCAGGGGCACGGGGTCGACATAAATGACGTCACGGGCATGCAGTTCAAAGCCTTCGGCCAGCGCGTAGGCGGCCGGGGTGCTGGCGTCCAGGTGGTAAATCTCGGGCTGGGTGGCGTTGGCCGCCCGTATGACAAAGATTTGCCGTGGGTCAGCCGACACCTGGTTGATGCCCCCAGAGTCGCCCAGCGCTTCGTTAAGTGTGAGGCGGCCGTTGCGCAGGGTTTGGGTGCTGGGGCGCAAGACTTCGCCCATGACAAACACTTTGGATTCTTCGCGTGCCATCACGCGCACCAGGTCACCATGGCCCAGCATGATGTTGTTGGGGCTGATGCCGCGCTCTGTCAGCAGCGGCAGGTTAACCACCACGGTGCTGCCGTTGCGGGTAATGGCAATGGCCGACCGGTCTGCGGTGGCGCTAAAGCCGCCGGCACGGCCAATGGCTTCGGGCAGGGTCATGGGCACGTCGTTCACGGCTTGCAGGCCGGGGGTGCGTACCTCGCCATCTATATAGACACGGCCACTGCGGTACGACTGAATACGCACTGTCACCTGCGGGTCTTTGATGTATTTGGCCAAGCGTTCGGTCAGCAGGTCACGCACTTCGTACTCTGTTAGCCCGAGCAGTTTGATGGTGCCCACATAGGGGAACTGGATCAAACCCTGTGGGCTGACGTTGTAGCCATTGCCCACACCAGACAGGCTGCCGGCGTCGGTGGCCAGGCCACCGGCGGCGGGTACGGTCAGTTCGGGGTGGTCCCAGACCACAATGTTGAGCACGTCACCCGAGCCAATTTGGTAGGGTTTGGGGGCGCCAAACAGCTTGGTCACGTCGGCCGGAATGCTGGTGGACCGGTTGGCCCGCTGCTGGCTGATGAGGCTGGCGGTAATGGGGGTGAGCCCGCCGGGCGGGGGCGCGTCTAGGGCGGTTTGCGTCTGGCTTGCGCTGCCGGCGGGTGGTTTGGAGGTAAACCAGCCAGCTATGCCGCTGTCAGAATCTTCCCCCTTGCCGACATACATGCCCGGCGCAAAGGCACAGCCGTTCAGCAGCGCCGCTAACAAGATAAGAGAAAAGCGGCGAAAGACGGGGTTCAGCATGGGTGATGGTCAGGAAATAAGGGGGTGTGACAGGCTGAGAATTCTAACCGAAGGCTTTTTCAGTCAAAGCTGGCCGCCTGGGCCAGCGCCAGCCCCGCCAGGTCTTTGGCGGCCAGCAGCGGCTGGCTGGTGGTGGGCCACTGCACGCCCACGGTGGGATCGTTCCAGAGCAGGCTGCGCTCGTGTTCGGGGTACCAGTAGTCTGTGGTTTTGTACAAAAATTCAGCACTGTCGCTGGTCACCAGAAAGCCATGGGCAAACCCTGGCGGGACCCAGAGCTGGCGTTTGTTGTCGGCTGACAGCACCACGGCCTCCCATTGGCCAAAGTAGGGCGAACTGCGGCGCATGTCTACCGCCACGTCAAACACCTCGCCCTGGGTTACACGCACCAGTTTGCCCTGTGGGTGTTCTATTTGGTAATGCAGTCCGCGCAACACGCCTTTGGCGGATTTGCTGTGGTTGTCTTGCACAAACTGCACGTCAAGACCGGTGCATTGGGCGAAGTCACGCGCGTTGAAGCTCTCAAAAAAGAACCCACGCGCATCACCAAACACCTTGGGTTCAAGAATCAAAACGCCGGGGAGGGTGGTGGGGGTGACGGTGTAAGGCATTGTTATAGATTGTTTGTATTTGTATTTGTATTTGTATTTGTATTTGTATTTGACTTGGTCTTTGTCTTTGTAGGGTCGACTTCAGTCGACCATGGTATTTATTTCAACAAGCCCAACAAATACTGCCCATACCCATTCTTGGCCAGCGGCGCAGCCAGTTTTTGAATCTGCGCGGCGTCTATCCACCCCTGGGCAAAGGCAATTTCTTCGGGGCAGGCCACTTGCAGGCCCTGGCGTTTTTGCAGGGTGGCTATAAAGCTGGCGGCTTCGAGCAGGCTGTCGTGGGTGCCGGTGTCGAGCCAGGCGTAGCCGCGGCCCATGATTTCGACGTCAAGCTGGTTTTGCTCCAGGTAGCGCCGGTTGACGTCGGTAATTTCGAGCTCGCCACGCGGCGACGGCTGGATGCTGGCGGCAATGTCGCATACCTGGCTGTCGTAAAAGTACAGGCCGGTCACGGCGTAGTTGCTTTTGGGTTGCTGCGGCTTTTCTTCTATGCTGATGGCGCGTTTGTGCGCATCAAATTCAACCACACCATAACGCTCGGGGTCGTGCACATGGTAGGCAAACACGCTGGCGCCGCTCTGGCGGGCGTCGGCGTGGACCAGTTGTTTGACCAGGTCATGGCCGTAAAAGATGTTGTCTCCCAGCACCAGGGCACTGGGTTGGCCGGCCACAAAGTCGCGACCAATGATGAAGGCTTGCGCCAGACCGTCGGGGCTGGGTTGCACCGCGTAGCTGATGGCCATGCCCCACTGGCTGCCGTCGCCCAGCAGGTCGGCAAAACGCGGCGTGTCTTGCGGGGTAGAAATGATCAGCACCTCTTTGATGCCCGCCAGCATGAGTGTGCTCAAGGGGTAGTAGATCATGGGTTTGTCATAGACCGGCATGAGCTGTTTGCTTACCGCCTGCGTCACCGGATAAAGCCGCGTGCCCGAGCCACCAGCGAGGATGATGCCTTTGCGTTGTGTCATTTTTTGGTTTCGGTTAGGTGTGGTTTGGGCCGCCTGCGGCGACCTGGCCGACTTCAGTCGGCCGGTATTGGAATTGGTATTGTCTCTGCCAACATCCTACCAACCCCATCCTGCCACTGCGGCAATGTCAAGCCAAAAATTTCCTGCAACTTGCTGGTATCCAGCCGCGAATTGTGCGGCCGGGTGGCGGCGGTGGGGAAGGCGCTGGAGAGCACTGGATTGACTTCTTTGGCCTGGATGTGCAGGGCGGGCTGCAGCTGCTGCGCCTGCGCGATGACGTGTTGGGCGTATTCAAACCAGGTGGTGCCGCCGCTGGCCACCAGGTGGTAGATGCCGGCCAGGGTGTCGGCCTTGGCGCCGCTTTGCGCCACCTGGCGCAGGGCGTGGGCGGTCACGTCAGCAATGAGGTCAGCGCCGGTGGGGGCGCCAAACTGGTCGTTGATCACGTTGAGCTGGTCGCGCTCCTGGGCCAGGCGCAGCATGGTTTTGGCAAAGTTGCCGCCACGCGCCGCATAGACCCAGCTGGTCCTGAAAATCAGGTGCCGGGGGCAGACCCAGTCAATCATGTGTTCGCCCAGCAGCTTGGTCTGGCCGTAGACATTGAGCGGGAAAGTAGGGTCGTCTTCGCGCCAGGGCTGGTCGCCGCCGCCGCCAAAGACGTAGTCGGTGCTGTAGTGCACCAGCCAGGCGCCCAGTTGCGTGGCTTCGCGCGCCAGCACTTCGGGCGCCAGTGCGTTGATGGTGCGTGCCAGCTCGGGTTCGCTTTCGGCTTTATCAACCGCGGTGTAGGCGGCGGCGTTGACGATGACCGTGGGTTGAATCGTGCGCACCGTGTCCGCCAGACCCGCCAAATTGCTGAGGTCGCCACAAAAGTGGGTGCTGTGCCGGTCTAGCGCAATCACGTCACCCAGCGGCGCCAGACTGCGCTGCAGTTCCCAGCCAAGCTGGCCGTTTTTACCGAGTAAGAGGATTTTCATGTGAGTTGCCATTCTTCAACGGCCAGGCCGGGAACCCGGGAGAATTCCCGGGCGTTGTTGGTGACCAGCACAGAGTCGTTGGCCAGGGCGTGTGCGGCAATGAGCATGTCCATGCCACCAATGATGTTGCCGTCGCGTTCGAGCTTGGCGCGGATCCGGGCGTAGTGGTCGGTGGCCTGCACCGGCCAGGCTTGCACGTCAAAACCAGCCAGCCAGGTCTCGACCGCGTGTGTGAAGCGGGGAATACCGAGCTTTGCGGCGCCAAAGCGCAGTTCTGCCGCCACGATGGCAGACAGCCACAGGTGTTGCCGGTTTAGGCCGGCAAATCGCTCCAGCATGGCGGCCGGGCGGCGGCGCAGTACGTAGCTGCAAATGTTGGTGTCAAGCGTGCGCAACATGGGGTGGGGTCTGTCAGCTTATGGACCAATCGCGTGCTTGTGCGGGGGGGTCTTTGCGTTTGGCAAAAAAATCGTCCGGCAGGGGCTCGGTGTCGGCGTAAAAACCTTGGAGCCAAACGCCCATGTCTTGATCGGGTTCCGGTTGCGGCCGGATCAACAGGCCGGTACCGATTTGCTCGATTTGGACCTCTTTGGCTGCCAGACGCAGTTTGGCCGGAAGTCGAATGGCCTGGCTGCGGCCACTCATGAACAATTTGGCGGTGATGGTCATTGCATTCTCCTGCGTGATAACACAGTGGGATATTACATCAATGACCTGCATCCGACGCGCCACTGGCGTATTGCTTTTGCACCCAGTCGCGGTAGGCGCCGCTTTGCACGTGGGCCACCCAGTCGGGGTGGTCCAGGTACCACTGCACGGTTTTGCGGATGCCGGACTCAAACGTCTCGGCAGGTTTCCAGCCGAGTTCTTGCTCCAGTTTGCGCGCGTCAATGGCGTAGCGGCGGTCGTGGCCGGGGCGGTCGGTGACGTAGGTGATTTGGTCCCGGTAGGGTTTGGCATCCAGGCGCGGGCGCAGCTCATCGAGCAGGGCGCAGACGGTCTGCACGATGTCGAGGTTGGCTTTTTCGTTCCAGCCGCCCACGTTGTAGATTTCGCCCAGACGGCCGGCCTCTAGCACGCGGCGGATGGCGCTGCAGTGGTCTTTGACGTACAGCCAGTCGCGGATTTGTTGGCCGTCGCCATAGACCGGCAGGGCTTTGCCGGCCAGCGCGTTGACAATCATCAGCGGGATGAGTTTTTCCGGGAAGTGGTAGGGCCCGTAGTTATTGGAGCAGTTGGTGGTGAGCACCGGCAGGCCGTAGGTGTGGTGCCAGGCGCGCACCAGGTGGTCGCTGGCGGCTTTGCTGGCGCTGTAGGGGCTGTTGGGTTCGATGTGGCTGGTCTCGGTAAAGGCCGGATCGTCTTTTTTGAGCGAGCCATAGACTTCGTCGGTTGAGACGTGCAAAAAGCGGAAGGCTTCTTTTTGATCAGCAGGCAGCATTTGCCAGTAGCCACGCACCGATTCGAGCAGGTTGAAGGTGCCGACGATGTTGGTTTGGATGAATTCACCCGGGCCGTGGATGGAGCGGTCGACATGGCTTTCGGCGGCAAAGTTGACGACGGCGCGCGGCTGGTGCTGGGTCAGTAATTGGCTAACCAGCGCGGTGTCGCCAATGTCGCCTTGCACCAGCGTGTGGCGTGTGTCAGCTTGCAGGCTTTGCAGCGTTTCGGGGTTGCCGGCGTAGGTCAATTTGTCAAGGTTGATAACCGGCTCGTCATGGATTGCCAGCCAGTCCAACACAAAATTCGCCCCAATAAACCCCGCGCCGCCTGTGACCAAGATCATGCTTTTCCCTAATTTTTGACTTGAGGAAGTGTAACGGCGGGGAAGCCCCTTTTACCACCTCCTTCCATTTGCCTGGTGTGGTTCATTGAACTACACTTAATCAATGAACTTCGAATAGGATGAGTCCAAGAGCGATGCATGTTTTAAGGGACGCGGGTTTGATTTTGCCTACGCTGCTCTATAGAAAAGCGGCTGTTCGTTGTTGTCTACACACCGCGGCAAGACGTATTCCGAATTATTTCGGCGCGCAAGGCCAACCAACGAGAGGTAACGCACTATGAAAACCGTACGCATGACGATTGACCCGATGAACGCTACGTCCTTGACAGTGGGGCGTATTGATGCTGCCAGAGTAAATGCCACAACCGAGCAGGAGATTGCACGCCACAAGGCTTCTGATGTTGCCGATGCCATGCAAGATGCCGCAAAATTTGCGCGCCGGGTGAGAAAGCGCCTGCAGTTCAGCCAAGCTGAATTTGCTCAGCGCATTGATGTCTCGCTCGAAACGATTCGTAACTGGGAGCAAGGCAAGCGCTCACCAACAGGTGCAGCAAAGGCACTTCTAAAGATACTGGACAAGGCCCCGGAAGCTGCGCTGGCGGCTCTGCATTAGTGCGGAAAAGTGTAACCCAGGGTATTTTGCCCCTGTAGGAGCTGCGGCTCGCTGCGATGGGACTTTAAAAAAGGGTAGCGTCCCCTTTTTCCCCCTCACGCGGCTTCTATTTCGCTTGACACGGCCAGCCACTGTTCTTCTAGGGTTTGTAGCTCTTCGTTGACAGCTTTGAGGCGTTTGCCCTGGTTGGCAAAGTCGGCGGGCGGGGGGGACTGGCACAAATGGCCTTCGAGCTGGGTGCCTTCGGCTTGCAACGTGGCCATGCGGGCTTCAAGGTCGGCCAGTTTGCGCTTGAGCGAGCCGGTGGGCGCGGGCTTGTGTTTGACCTTGGCCGCCGCCGCTGCGGCTTCGGCCTGTGCTTTGCGTTCGGCCTTGGCGGCGGCACTGCTGGCCTCGCGGATGAGTTCGCGCTGGCGCTTGGCTTCGTCGAGCAGGTAGCGCTGGTAGTCGTCGAGGTCGCCGTCAAAGGGTTCGACGCCGCCGTGCGAGACCATCCAGAATTCGTCACAGACACTTCTCAGCAGGGCGCGGTCGTGGCTGACCAGCATGACAGTGCCTTCGAATTCATTGAGCGCCATGGCCAGCGCCTCACGCGTGGCCAGGTCGAGGTGGTTGGTGGGCTCGTCGAGCAGCAGCAGGTTGGGGCGCTGCCAGACGATCATACACAGCACCAGGCGCGCTTTTTCGCCGCCGCTCATGCTGCCCACGGCCTGCTTGACCATGTCGCCGCCAAAGTTGAAGGTGCCCAAAAAGCTGCGCAAATCTTGCTCACGCGTTTGCTGGCCAATAATTTTGCCGGCTGCCGTCATGTCCTTGACCAGGCGGATCATGTGCTCCAGCGGCGTGTCAGCCGGGCGCAGCACGTCGAGCTCTTGCTGGGCAAAGTAGCCAATGTTGAGGCCCTTGCCTTCGGTGATCTCACCGCCGATGGCTGCCAGGTCGCGCGCAATGGTCTTCACCACGGTCGATTTGCCCTGGCCGTTGGCGCCCAGGATACCGATGCGCTGACCAGCCAGCACCGACTTGCTGACGTTGCGCACGATGACCGTGGGCGGTGTGCCCTCGGGCGCGTCGTCGGGCGGCGGGTAGCCAAAACTCACGCCGCTCATCGACAACATGGGGTTGGGCAGGTTGGCGGGTTCCTTGAATTCGAAGGTGAAGTCGGCCTCTGAGAGCAGCGGCGCGATTTTTTCCATACGGTCCAGCGCTTTGACCCGGCTTTGCGCCTGTTTGGCCTTGCTGGCCTTGGCCTTGAAGCGGGCAATGAATTTTTGCAGGTGGGCAATTTTGTCTTGCTGCTTGGTAAACGCGTTTTGTTGCAGTTCCATTTGCTCGGCGCGCATGTCCTCAAACTTGCTGTAGTTGCCGCCGTAGCGCACCAGTTTGCCCGCGTCGATGTGCAGCGTGACGTTGGTCACGGCGTCCAGAAACTCGCGGTCGTGGCTGATCACGATCATGGTGCCTTCGTACCTCTTGAGCCAGGCTTCCAGCCAGACCAGGGCGTCCAGGTCGAGGTGGTTGGTGGGCTCGTCGAGCAGCAGCAGGTCACTTGGGCACATCAGCGCACGGGCCAGTTGCAGGCGCATGCGCCAGCCGCCCGAGAAGCTGTTGACCGGGTTGTCAAGTTCGGTGGTCTTGAAACCCAGGCCTTGGATCAGCGCCTGGGCACGCGCGGGCGCGTCGTGGGCGCCGGCGTCTTGCAGCGCCATGTAGGCATGGGCCATCCGGTCGTAGTCGTCGGTGGCCTCAGAGGCCGTGACTTCCTGTTGCGCTGCCAGCAGGTTGGTGTCGCCGTCGACCACGAAGTCGGTGGCGGACTGGTCGGTCTCGGGCATGTCTTGGGCGACCTGGCCCATGCGCCACTGGGTCGGGATGTAGTATTCGCCGCCATCTTCGTGCAGGTTGCCGTTGAACAGGGCAAACAGCGACGACTTGCCGGCGCCGTTGCGCCCGACCAAGCCGACTTTTTCGCCGGGGTTGATGGTGACGGTGGCGCCGTCAAGCAGTACTTTGGCGCCGCGGCGCAGGGTAACGTTTTTTAATGTAATCAATGGGTTACTTTTTGTTTTTAATGTTTTAGATAATGTTTTTTTTGTCTTTTGTTATTTTGTCTTTGTAGGGTCGACTTCAGTCGACCATGGCGGGGGCATGGCGGACTGAAGTCCGCCCTACAAATTCAAAGTCAAAGTCAAAGTCAAAGTCAAAGTCAAAGTCAAATTCAAAGTCATAGCAAAGTCATAGCAAAGTCATAGCAAAGTCATCACAAAGTCAACAGCGTCTCACGCGAGACCAGCAGCACCTGGTCTTCGCCGGCGCTGGTGGCTAGCCAGATCACCTCCAGCGCGGGGAAAGCGGCTTCAAAATGGGTGCGCTCGTTACCGATTTCCAGCACCAGAATGGCCTGTTCGGTCATGTGGGCGGGTGCATCACGCAGCAGACGGCGCACAAAGTCCATGCCGTCGACACCGCCTGCGGTGTTGCCGTCAAGCGCCAGCGCGGGTTCGGCCTTGAATTCGGGTGGCAGCGTGGCCATGCTCTGGGCGTTGACATAGGGCGGGTTGCACAAGATCAGGTCGTAGGGGCCGCCGTGGTTGGGCAGGCCGTCACCCTGGTGCAGGATGATGCGCTGGTGCAGGCCGTGGCGCTCGATATTGATGTGGGCCACTTCGAGCGCTTCGGCACTGATGTCAGCCGCTTGCACCATCACGTCGGGGAAAACCAGCGCGGCCAACACGGCCAGGCTGCCGTTGCCGGTGCACAGGTCGAGCACCCGGTGGGTCGATTCGTTGAGCCAGTAGTCCAGGCTGCCTTCAACCAGCACTTCGGCAATGAGTGAGCGCGGCACGATGGCGCGTTCGTCCACATAAAACGACACCCCTTGCAGCCAGGCCTCGTGGGTCAGGTAGGCGGCGGGTTTGCGGGTGTTGATGCGGGTGTGTATGAGCGCCTTGACCTTGGTTTGTTCGTCGGACGTCAGCCGCCGCACAGCGGCCGGGTTGTCGGCGTCTGCCGTGGGCGCCAAAGGGGTGTCAAGCGGCAACCCTAGCTGCCACAGCACCAGCCAGGCGGCTTCGTCAAATGCATTTTGGGTGCCATGGCCAAACGCAACACCGGCCTTTGTCAACTGCTGCGCGGACTGGGTCACACACTCAAGCAGGGTCATGGCAGCAGCGTGATGCGATGTGGTTTTCATGCCAGCAACTGCGCGTGCAGGTTTTCCAGCACCCGGCGGTAAATGTTGGTCAGCGGCTCAATGTCGGCCAGGGCAATGTGTTCGTTGATTTTGTGAATGCTGCCGTTGGGCGGACCGAACTCGATGACTTGCGGGCAAATTTTGGCGATAAAACGGCCGTCGCTGGTGCCGCCGGAGGTCGACAGCTCGGGGGTCAGGCCGGTCTCGGTGGCAATGGCGGCCACCACGGCGTCGACCAGGGTGCCCGGCGGCGTCAAAAACGGCAGGCCGCTGAGCGTCCAGGCCATGTCGTAGGCCAGGTCGTGGCGGTCCAGCACCGCCTGCAACCGGCTTTGCAGCGACTCTGGCGTGGATTCGGTGGAAAACCTGAAGTTGAAGTCAACCACCACTTCGCCCGGGATCACGTTGCTGGCGCCGGTGCCACCGTGGATGTTGCTGACCTGCCAACTGGTGGGTGGGAAAAACGCGTTGCCGCGGTCCCATTCCATGCCCACCAGCTCGGCCAGCGCCGGGGCCAGCGTATGGATGGGGTTGCTGGCCAGGTGCGGGTAGGCGATGTGGCCCTGTGTGCCTTTGACGGTGAGTTTGCCGCTGAGCGAGCCGCGGCGGCCGTTTTTGAGCATGTCGCCGGTGCGTGTGACCGACGTGGGCTCTCCCACAATACAGTAGTCAAGCACTTCGCCGCGGGTTTGCAGCATCTCGCAGACCTTGACGGTGCCGTCCAGCGCGGGGCCTTCTTCGTCACTGGTGAGCAAAAACCCGATGGCCAGCGGCGATTCGGGGTGGGCTGCCACAAAGTCTTCGGAGGCCACCACAAACGCGGCCAGCGAGGTTTTCATGTCGGCCGCACCGCGCCCAAACAGCTTGCCGTCGCGCAGCGTGGGTTTGAACGGGTCGCTGTGCCAGAGCTTGACCGGCCCGGTGGGCACCACGTCGGTGTGGCCGGCAAATACCAGCAATTGGGTGCCTGCCGTTTGCCCCGGCCGCGGGGTGGCGGGCCGTTTGGCCCACAGGTTGGTGACTTCAAAATCAGCCGGGCCGCTGACCAGGGTTTCCAGCTGGAAGCCGATGGCCTGCAAACGTGCGCCGATGCGCTGCTGACAGTGGGCGTCGCTGGGTGTTTCTGAGGGGCAGGCGATCAGATCACAGGCCAGGGCGAGGGTAGGGTTCATGTGGCGGCTTAGTGGGACACGTCAAGCGTGATTTCGGTAAAGGTGGGCTCGTCGTCGGGGTCCTCCACCGGTTGGGCGGCTTTGGCACGCGCGGTAAAGTCGTTTTGCAGGCGCCACATCAGGTTGGTGGGCGAGTCGGCGTTGGCCAGGCCTTCCTTGCGGTCAACAATGCCTTCGGTGATCAGGCGCGCAATGTCCTGCTCGAAGGTTTGACTGCCTTCGGCCATGGACTTTTCCATACATTCCTGAATACCGGAAAAATCGCCTTTTTGAATCAGTTCGGACACCAGCTTGGTGTTGAGCATGATTTCCACGGCGGCGCTGCGCCCGCCGGCCGCATTGCGCAGCAGGCGCTGTGACACGATGGCTTTCATGGCGGCGGCCAGATCGCCCAGCATGGTCAGGCGCACCTCGGCCGGGTAAAAGCTCAGGATGCGGTTGAGCGCCTGGTAGCTGTTGTTGGCGTGCATGGTGGCCAGGCACAAATGGCCGGTCTGGGCGTAGGCAATGGCGGCCGACATGGTTTCGCGGTCGCGGATTTCGCCAATGTAGATCACGTCGGGGGCCTGGCGCAGGGCGTTTTTCAGGGCAATTTGGGCCGATTCGGTGTCGGTGCCGACCTCGCGCTGGTTCACCACCGAGCGCTTGTTTTTAAACAAGAACTCCACCGGGTCTTCAATGGTGAGGATGTGGCCCGACATGCTGGTGTTGCGGTGGTCGATCATGGCCGCCAGGGTGGTGCTTTTGCCAGCGCCGGTGGCGCCCACCATCAACATCAAGCCGCGTTTTTGCAGCATCAGGTCAGCCAGCGTGCCGGGCAAACCGAGCGAGGCCAGCGGCGGAATGTCGTTGACGATGAGCCGAACCACCACCGCCACGGTGCCGCGCTGGATCATGGCGCTGATGCGAAAACGCCCGGCGTCGGTCAAGGACCAGGCCATGTTGAGTTCGCGCGTTTCCTGCAGCTCGCGAATGCGCTCAGGCGGCAAGATTTCGGCCAGCAGGTTGAGCGGGGCCTCGGGCGGCAAGATCTGGCTGTTGATGGGCAAACATTCACCGTTGATACGAATCAGGGCGGCACAATGGGCCGACAGGTAAATGTCAGAGGCGTGTTTTTCGACCATCAGCCGAAGAATGCGCTCCATGGTGCCCATGGTAGGTGTCGTTGCCATTTGCTTGCCCCTTTCAGTGTTGGATGTTTATAGGGCCGAATGTATCCGGCCTTTGTGACCCCCGTAGGGCCGAATTCATTCGGCCGGGGTTCGGCGGACTGAAGTCCGCCCAAGCCCTACAAGGCCCACAAGCCCGACAAATGCCAAACCCCAAAACGCAGTTCACGGCCGCAGGAGCTCGTTCAAGCTGGTCTTGGCCCGGGTTTGGGCGTCGACGTGTTTGACGATGATGGCGGCGTACAGGCTGTATTTGCCGCCGTCTTTGGGCAGGTTGCCGCTGATGACAACCGAGCCCGCCGGAATGCGGCCGTAGCTCACGGTATCAGAGGCGCGGTCATAAATGGGGGTGCTTTGGCCAATGTAAACGCCCATGGAAATGACCGAGTTTTCTTCCACTATGACGCCTTCGACAATTTCGGAGCGGGCGCCAATAAAGCAGTTGTCCTCGATGATGGTGGGGTTGGCCTGCATGGGTTCCAGCACGCCGCCAATACCCACGCCGCCGCTCAGGTGCACGTTTTTACCGATCTGCGCGCACGAACCCACGGCCGCCCAGGTGTCGACCATGGTGCCTTCATCGACATAGGCGCCAATGTTGACAAAGGACGGCATCAGCACCACGCCTTTGGCCAGGTAGCTGCCCCGGCGCGCCACGGCGGGCGGCACAATACGCACGCCCGTGGCTTGCAGGCCGGATTCGGTCATGTGGGCAAATTTGGTGGGCACTTTGTCGTAAAAAGCCAGGTCGCCGGCTTTGACGACGGCATTGTCCTTGAGCCGAAAGCTCAGCAGCACGGCTTTTTTGATCCACTGGTGCGTGGTCCATTGGCCCACACCTTCGCGGGTGGCGACACGCAGATGGCCGGTATTGAGCCCCTGAATCACATGCTCAACCGCATCGCTGACTTCTTTGGGGGCAGCGTTGACGGAGATGTTGGCGCGGTCTTCCCACGCGGCGTTCAAAATATCTTGCAGTTGTTGGGTCATGGCAATGGGTCTGATGGATGAAGGTAAAAACGGGTTAAGGGGCGCGGGCGCCGACAAACTGGACAATGCGCCGGGCTGCTTCCAGGCACTCGGCCGTGTCGGCCACCAGCGCCATGCGAATGCGCCCGGCACCGGGGTTGTGGCCTTGTGCCTCACGCGCCAGGTAGGAGCCGGGCAGAACGGTGACATTGTAAAGAGCGTACAGCGTGCGGGCAAAATCGGTGTCGCTGCCCTTGACCTTGGCCCACAGGTAAAAACCGGCGTCGGGCAGGGCCACGTCAAGCACTTCGGCCAGCACCGGGGTGACCTGGGCGAACTTGGTTTTGTAAAGCGCCCGGTTTTCAATGACATGCGCTTCGTCGCGCCAGGCAGCAAGGCTTGCGACCTGCACCACCGGGCTCATGGCACAGCCGTGGTAGGTGCGGTACAACAGGTATTGCGCCATGATGGCCGCGTCGCCAGCCACAAAACCGCTGCGCATGCCGGGCAAGTTGCTGCGTTTGGACAGGCTGGTCAGCGAGATCAGGTTTTTGAAGTCGGTGCGGCCCAGTTTGACTGCCGCTTCCATGCCGCCCAAGGGAGGTTCGTCGCGGAAATAGATTTCGCTGTAACACTCGTCCGAGGCAATCACAAAACCAAAGCGGTCACTTAAGGAGAACAGTTTTTGCCATTCGCTCAGGGGCATGACCGCGCCGGTGGGGTTGCCGGGCGAGCAGACAAACAGTTGCTGGGTGCGCGCCCACACCGAATCGGGCACGCTGTCCCAGTCCGGGGCAAAGTTGCGCGCCGGGTCACTGGCCACGTAATAGGGTTCGGCCCCGGCCAGCAGCGCCGCACCTTCGTAGATTTGGTAGAACGGGTTGGGGCAGACCACCAGCGGCTTTTGGCAAGAAGCACTGGTTTTGGCGGGGTTGATAACGGTCTGGGTGAGCGAAAACAGCGCCTCGCGCGAGCCATTGACCGGCAGCATTTGTGTGAGCGGGTTCACCTGCAGGCCATAGCGGGTGTGCAGCCACTGGGCAAATGCCTCGCGCAGTGCGGGTTCGCCCGCAGTGGCCGGGTAGCTGGCCAGCCCGCTGGGTGTGCGATGGATGGATTCCACCATGGCCTGCTGAATAAACGCCGGCGTGGCGTGCTTGGGTTCGCCCAGCCCCAGGCTGATGGGCGCATAAGCGGGGTTGGCTGTAACACCAGCAAAAAGCTGGCGCAAACGCTCAAAAGGGTAGGGTTGTAAAAGCGAAAGCAATGGATTCATGGGCCGCGATTATCCCTTGTCTGGCGTGCCTGCCTTTGTCGACTTGTAGGGTCGTTTGTAGGGTCGACTTCAGTCGACCTGGCGGACTGAAGTCCGCCCGTTTCCGCGGCTTTGACAGGCTGCTTACACGCACGGCACGGCGACTGGGTCATGTGCGTGCGGTTTGGGCGCGAAATCACGCGCGAAGCTGCGTTAACGTCTGCAAAATGCTTTCTGCGTGCGCCTTTCGCTTCAAAGCCCGGTCACATGGCCCAATCACCCTGCCTCAAGGTTGTTGAGTAATACATTGCTTTGGATCGCACCCGTTGTAGGGTCGACTTCAGTCGACCTGGCGGACTGAAGTCCGCCCGTTTCCGCAGCTTTGACAGGCTGCTTACACGCACGGCACGGCGACTGGGTCATGTGCGTGCGGTTTTGGCGCGAAATCACGCGCGAAGCTGCATTAACGTCTGCAGAATGTTTTCTGCGCGCGCCTTTCGCTTCAAAGCCCGGTCACATAACCCAATCACCATGCCTCAAGGTTGTTGAGTAATACATTGCTTTGGATCGCACCCGTTGTAGGGTCGACTTCAGTCGACCCTACAAACACCCTACAACTGACATCCAGCCCCAGCCAGCGTTTGGCTGCGGATTGCAGTAACACGGGGTCACCGGTGCTGAAGAGTTGGCATTGGCCTGGCTCGGAATCCATCGATGGGCGGGTCAGCATTCGGCGGGTCTGGCGGGCTACGGGTTCGCCGTTGTCGACCAGATGGACCTTGGGGCCAACCAAAGACCGCAAGATTTGGCTGGCAAATGGGTAATGGGTGCAGCCCAGGACCAGCGTGTCTACTTCGCCCAACTCGGTACCAAAGCGGCCAATGGCTTGGGTGTATTGCGTGCACAGCGCGCTGATTTGAGCCGTGTCGCTGCGCTCAATCGCGTCGGCCAGGCCGTCGCAGGGCTGGCAGATGAATTGCGCCTGGTCGGCCAAACTGGTCTGCAGCGCCTTGAATTTTTGACTGTTGAGGGTGCCGCGTGTGGCCATGACACCGATGCGCCCGGTCTGACTCAGGGTGATGGCGGGTTTAAGCGCCGGTTCGACGCCGATGATGGGCAATTGGGGGTGGTCCTGGCGCAGCAGGTGAATGGCCGCCGCCGTGGCGGTGTTGCAGGCAATGACCAGTGCCTGGATGGCCAGGTCGGGTGGCTTTAGCAAATGCCGGGTGATGGCGCGCGCCCGGGCCAGCACAAAACAGGGGTCGCGCTCGCCATAGGGCGCAAAGCCGCTGTCGGCGACGTAGATGAAATTTTCAAACGGCAACTCGGCCCGCAGCGCCTTGAGGATGCTCAGGCCACCGACACCGCTGTCAAACACCCCGATCGGGGGTTTGACTTGGGGCGTTTCAGGCACCGGCCACCGTGATGCCTTTGAATTCACCGGTGGCAATGCGTTTTTGCCATTCGGCCGGGCCGGTGATGTGGGCGCTGGTGCCACCGGCGTCCACCGCCACGGTGACGGGCATGTCGACCACGTCGAATTCGTAAATGGCTTCCATGCCGAGGTCGGCAAAACCCACGACCTTGGCGGTTTTGATGGCTTTGGAGACCAGGTAGGCGGCGCCGCCCACGGCCATGAGGTAAGCGCTTTGGTGTTTTTTGATGGCCTCGATGGCGACCGGGCCGCGCTCGGCCTTGCCGACCATGGCGATCAGGCCGGTTCGGCTAAGCATCATCTCGGTGAAGCCGTCCATGCGGGTGGCAGTGGTGGGGCCGGCCGGGCCGACCGCCTCGTCGCCGACCGGGTCCACCGGGCCGACGTAGTAAATCACGCGGTTGGTGAAGTCGACCGGCAGTTTTTCACCCTTTGCCAACATGTCCTTGATGCGCTTGTGGGCGGCGTCACGGCCGGTGAGCATCTTGCCGTTGAGCAGCAGGGTGTCGCCGGGTTTCCAGCTGGCGACTTCGGCCTTGCTCAGGGTGTTGAGGTCAACCTTTTTGCTCTTGACGTAATCAGGTGTCCAGGCCACGTTGGGCCAGGTGTCCAGCGAGGGGGGTGTCAGGTAGACCGGGCCGCTGCCGTCCATCACAAAATGGGCGTGGCGAGTGGCCGCGCAGTTGGGGATCATGGCGATCGGCTTGCCCGCAGCATGGGTCGGGTACATCTTGATCTTGACGTCGAGCACGGTGGTCAGGCCGCCCAGGCCCTGCGCACCAATGCCCAGGGCGTTGACCTTGTCGAACAGTTCAAGCCGGAGTTTTTCGACGTTGGAAAGCGCTGCACCACTGGTCGCCTTGGCCTGCAGCTGGTACATGTCGAGGTCGTCCATCAGGCTTTCCTTGGCCATCAGCACGGCTTTTTCGGCGGTGCCGCCAATGCCGATGCCGAGCATGCCCGGCGGGCACCAACCGGCGCCCATGGTGGGCACGGTTTTCAGAACCCAGTCCACCACGCTGTCGCCGGGGTTGAGCATGTACATCTTGCTCTTGTTCTCCGAGCCGCCGCCCTTGGCCGCCACCGTGACTTCGAGCTGGTTGCCGGGAACGATTTCGGAAAAGATCACCGCGGGCGTGTTGTCCTTGGTGTTTTTGCGTTCAAACTGGGGGTCGGCAACCACGCTGGCGCGCAAGGTGTTGCTGGGGTCGTTGTAGGCGCGGCGCACCCCTTCGTTGATGGCGTCGTCGAGGCTGCCGGTAAAGCCGTCCCAGCGCACGTCCATACCCACCTTGAGGAACACGTTGACGATGCCGGTGTCCTGGCAAATCGGGCGGTGGCCGGTGGCGCTCATCTTGCTGTTGGTCAGAATTTGCGCAATGGCGTCCTTGGCTGCCGGGCTTTGCTCGCGCTCGTAGGCGCGCGCCAGGTGGGCGATGTAGTCAGCCGGGTGGTAATAGCTGATGAATTGCAGGGCGGCGGCAACGGATTCGATCAGGTCGGCTTGGCGGATGGTGCTCATTTGGGTGTCCTCAAGGTGCATGAAAAACCGGGTTTGACCACAGGCGTGATCAGATGCACCAGAGTTTAACCAGAGCGCCCCGACGCCTGGCTGACGTTGTAGGGGGTTGTTGGCGTTGTTGGGGGTTGTAGGGCGGACTTCAGTCCGCCAGGTCGACTGAAGTCGAGCCTACAGAATCACGTCGCCCGAATGATGGTAGCCCGGATGCAGCGCAGCGTCATCCGGGATGGTTCAAGATGGCTTAACCGCCAGAAATTTTTTGCCCTTGCACCATCTTCATGGCCGAACCCACCAGGGCGGCTACTTCGGTCATGTTGCTGGGCACGATCAGGGTGGTGGTGGCATCTGCGGCGACCCGGCTGTAGGCGTCGACCGCTTTTTCGGCCACCTTGAGTTGCACCGCCTGTTCACCGCCGGGCTGACGAATGGCAGCTGCCACACGCTCAATGGCCTGGGCATTGGCCTCGGCCACCGCCAAAATGGCCGCCGCTTCGCCCTGGGCGTTGTTGATGGCGGCCTGTTTTTCACCTTCGGAGCGGGCAATAAACGCCTCACGTTCGCCGGTGGCAATGTTGATTTGTTCCTGGCGGCGGCCTTCCGAGGCGGCAATCAGGGCGCGCTTTTCACGCTCGGCGGTGATCTGCTGTTGCATGGCGTGCAGAATTTCCTTGGGCGGCGTCAGGTCCTTGATCTCGTAGCGCAGCACCTTCACACCCCAGTTGAGCGCGGCTTCGTCAATGGCCTGCACCACCTGGGCGTTGATGATGTCGCGCTCTTCAAAGGTTTTGTCAAGTTCGAGCTTGCCAATGACCGAGCGCAATGAGGTTTGCGCCAGTTGCGAGATCGCCATGATGTAATTGCTGGACCCATAACTGGCGCGCATGGCGTCAGTCACCTGAAAATACAAAATACCGTCAACCTGCAACTGGGTGTTGTCACGCGTGATACAAACCTGGCTCGGGATGTCGAGCGGGATTTCCTTGAGCAGGTGTTTGTAGGCCACCTTGTCGATGAAGGGGATCAAAAAGTTGAGGCCGGGCATCAGGGTGCCGGTGTACTTGCCGAGGCGCTCGACCACCCAGGCGTGCTGTTGCGGAACGACCTTGACCGATTGCGTGACGAAGATCACCGCGATGATAAAAAATATGACTGCAACTTCCATTTCATTCTCCTAAAAAATACCAATTCACACTTTCTCAACCACCAAACGGCTGCCGACCACTTCAACAATGCGGTGCAAACCAGGGCTTGACGCTGCGCCGGTGCGCAAGGACACGGTCCAGTTGGCACCACGGTAGTGGGCGCTGCTGGTGCCGTCTTCGTTCCAGGCGTCAATGTGCAGGGTTTCACCGATGTCCAGGTTGACGTCTCGGTTGGCGCCGGCTGGCAGGGCTGGCGGTTGGTGCTTCTTGACGCTGCGCCAAGCCACCACACCACCACCACCCAGCAGCGCTGCCACCACCAATTGCAATGTCACCGACGCGCCCAGGTGCGCGGCGATGGCGGCACCGACCACGCCCAGTGACAGCATCAGCAGGTAAAAAGTGCCGGTCAACAGTTCAAGTGCAATCAGTCCCCCTGCCAGCAGCCACCAGATAGTCGATTCAGCCATGTTTGTTTCCATTTGTTATGAGACCTGCCACATTCTGCGGTAAAAGTGCGTGTTCGCAACAGCCCTGACACGATAAGTCCTTACACTTCGCGCCAATTTCCATTTTTTCCCTGTGTCGCTGGAGCCCGCCATGAAATTCCGCTTTCCGATTGTCATCATTGACGAGGACTACCGTTCCGAAAACACTTCCGGGCTGGGCATCCGCGCGCTGGCGCAGGCCTTTGAAACCGAAGGTTTTGAGGTGCTGGGTGTCACCAGTTATGGCGACCTGAGCCAGTTTGCCCAGCAACAAAGCCGCGCCAGTACCTTTATTTTGTCGATCGACGACGAGGAATTTACGCCAGGGCCGGACCTGGACCCGGCGGTGGTGAATCTGCGCCATTTCATTGAAGAAGTGCGCCGGCGCAACCTCGATGTACCAATCTACATTTATGGCGAGACCAAGACCAGCCGCCACCTGCCCAACGACATTTTGCGTGAGTTGCACGGCTTTATTCACATGTTTGAGGACACGCCCGAGTTTGTGGCGCGCCACATCATCCGTGAAGCCAAAAGTTACCTGGAAGGTGTGCAGCCGCCGTTTTTCAAGGCCTTGCTCGACTACGCCGAAGATGGTTCTTATTCGTGGCACTGCCCGGGCCACTCCGGCGGCGTGGCCTTTCTGAAAAGCCCGGTGGGCCAGATGTACCACCAGTTTTACGGTGAAAACATGCTGCGCGCGGACGTCTGTAACGCGGTGGAAGAGCTGGGCCAGTTGCTTGACCACGATGGCGCCATTGGCAAGAGCGAGCGCAACGCGGCGCGCATTTTTAATGCCGACCACTGCTTTTTTGTCACCAACGGCACCAGCACCAGCAACAAGATGGTCTGGCACCACACCGTGGCGCCCAACGACGTGGTGGTGGTGGACCGCAATTGCCACAAGTCGATCCTGCACGCGATCATCATGACCGGCGCGATACCGGTGTTTTTAAAGCCCACGCGCAACCACTTCGGCATCATCGGCCCGATCCCGAAAAGCGAGTTCGAACCCGCCACCATCAAGGCCAAGATCAAGGCCAACCCGCTGATCAAGGCGCATTTGCCCGACGTCGACGTCAACCAGATCAAGCCACGCGTGCTGACCCTGACGCAATCGACCTACGACGGCGTGTTGTACAACACCGAAACGGTCAAGAACATGCTCGACGGTTACGTGGAAAACATCCACTTTGACGAGGCCTGGTTACCACACGCAGCGTTTCACCCGTTTTATGGCACCTACCATGCCATGGGCAAAAACCGGGCGCGGCCGAAAAAAGCCATGGTCTATGCCACCCAATCCATTCACAAGCTGCTGGCCGGCATCAGCCAGGCCAGCCATGTGCTGGTGCAGGACTCGCAAACCGTCAAGCTCGACAAGCACCTGTTCAACGAGGCGTACCTGATGCACACCAGCACCAGCCCGCAGTACAGCATCATTGCCAGTTGCGACGTGGCCGCGGCCATGATGGAGCCGCCCGGCGGCACCGCGCTGGTGGAAGAAAGTATTGCCGAGGCGCTGGACTTCCGCCGTGCCATGCGCCAGATTGACGACGACTACGGCGCCGACTGGTGGTTCAAGGTCTGGGGGCCGGACAAACTGGTGGAGGAGGGCATTGGCCGCGCCGATGACTGGATCATCAAAGGCGAGTCGCGCACCATCAAGGCCGGCATCAACTGGCACGGTTTTGGCAAGATGGCCACCGGCTTCAACATGCTTGACCCGATCAAGTCCACCGTGGTGACACCGGGTATGGACCTGAACGGCAAGTTTGCCAAGACCGGCATTCCAGCCAGTATCGTGACCAAGTTTTTGGCCGAGCACGGCGTGGTGGTGGAAAAAACCGGCCTGTACAGCTTTTTCATCATGTTCACCATTGGTATCACCAAGGGCCGCTGGAACAGCATGCTGACCGCCTTGCAGCAGTTCAAGGACGACTACGCCAAGAACCAGGCCATGTGGCGCATCCTGCCCGAGTTTTGCCAAAAGTACCCCAAATACGAAAACATGGGCCTGGCCGACCTGTGCCAGCACATCCACCAGCTCTATGCCAGGTACGACATTGCGCGCCTGACCACCGACATGTACCTGAGCGACCTGACCCCGGCCATGAAACCGAGCGACGCCTACGCCCACATTGCGCTGCGCAAAACCGAGCGTGTGGAGATTGACCAGCTTGAAGGCCGCATTACGGTGGGCCTGGTGACACCTTACCCGCCGGGCATTCCGCTGCTGATTCCGGGCGAAGTGTTCAACAAGAAGATTGTGGATTACCTCAAGTTCTCCCGCGAGTTCAACCGCCAGTGCCCAGGTTTTGAGACCGACATCCATGGCCTGGTAGAAGAGCAGGGCGCCGATGGCCAGGTGCACTACTACGCCGATTGCGTGCGTTTGTAGGGCGGGTTTCAACCCACAAGGCATCAAAGTACAACCCAAGGGTTATCCCTGATTTGAATAGGTTGCACTTTTAATAGAATTAGTGCAACTTATTTTATAAAGAGTTGCACCCATGGCTACTGTCACGCTTGGCATCAAGGTGGATGAATCGCTTCGGATACGCATTAAGGAAGCAGCCACCTTGCAGGGTAAAACCCCGCACTGGCTTATCAAACAGGCGGTCATGCAGTATGTGGAAAGCGTCGAGCGAGGCCAGTTGCAACCACTTGTCATCACAGGTGCAACCCATGCGATAGAAACCCCTGAGCCAGATCTACCCGACGAGTTGAGCCCACCCGCCACCGCCTTATTTTCTGCGCCGCAACCCTTCCTGGATTGGGCGCAAAACGTGCTGCCGCAGACCGACATGCGCGCGGCCATTACCGCGGCCTGGCACCGCCCAGAGCCCGAATGCCTGCCGCTGCTGGTGCAACTGGCCCATGTGACCGACCCGGCGCAGCGCGCAGCCATCAAAGCCGTTGGCACCCGGCTGGTCGACGGCCTGCGCGCCAACAAGGACAGTGGTGGTGTGGAGGCGCTGGTGCAGGAGTTTTCGCTGTCCAGCCAGGAGGGGGTGGCGCTGATGTGTATGGCCGAGGCGCTGTTGCGCATTCCGGACAACGCCACCCGCGATGCACTGATTCGCGACAAGATCAGCCACGGCGACTGGCATTCGCACCTGGGCAACTCGCCCTCAATGTTTGTCAACGCCGCCGTCTGGGGCCTCATGCTGACCGGCAAACTCACTGCCACCGCCAGCGAGAAAAGTATGGCCAGTGCCCTGACACGCCTAATTGGCAAGGGTGGCGAACCACTCATCCGTCAGGGTGTGCACCGCGCCATGAAGCTCATGGGCGAACAATTTGTGACCGGACAAACCATTTCCGAAGCGCTGGCCAACAGCCGCGCGCTGGAGAAAAAGGGGTTTCGCTACTCTTACGACATGCTGGGCGAAGCGGCCACCACTGAAGCTGACGCCGAGCGCTACGTGGCGTCTTATGAGCAGTCGATCCGCGCCATTGGCATGGCGTCCAACGGCCGTGGCATTTTTGAAGGCCCGGGCATCTCGGTCAAGCTGTCTGCGCTGCACACGCGCTACAGCCGCGCCCAGCGGGACCGTGTCATGGCTGAACTGCTGCCGCGCCTGACCAAACTGGCCTTGCTGGCGCGCCAGTACGACATTGCCATCAACATCGATGCCGAAGAGTCCGACCGGCTGGAGTTGTCGCTGGACCTGCTGGAGAGCCTGTGTTTCGACCCCCGGCTCAAGGGCTGGAACGGCATTGGTTTTGTGGTGCAGGCTTACCTGAAGCGTTGCCCCTTTGTCATTGACCATGTGATCGACCTGGCCCGGCGCAGCGGCCACCGCCTGATGATCCGGCTGGTCAAGGGCGCCTACTGGGACGCCGAAATCAAACGCGCCCAGCTCGACGGTCTGGACGGTTACCCGGTGTACACACGCAAGGTCTACACCGATGTGGCTTATCTGGCCTGCGCACGCAAGTTACTGGCCGTGCCGGACGCGGTCTACCCGCAGTTTGCCACCCACAATGCGCAAACCGTGGCCTCGGTTTACCAGATGGCGGGACAAAATTATTACGCGGGTCAGTACGAGTTCCAGTGCCTGCACGGCATGGGCGAGCCGCTTTACGAACAGGTGACCGGTACCGTAGCTGAGGGCAAACTGGGCCGCCCGTGCCGCATTTATGCGCCGGTAGGTACGCATGAGACGCTGCTGGCTTACCTGGTGCGGCGGCTGCTGGAAAACGGCTCCAACTCCTCGTTTGTGAACCGCATTGGCGACCCCAAGGTGAAGGTGGCCGAACTGGTGACCGACCCGGTACAGGAGGCACAAGCCATAGAACAGGAATGCGGCCAGCTTGGCGCGCCACACCCCAAAATCGCCCTGCCACGGCAGATGTTTGCCGAGCTGGGCAAGCAGTCGCGCCTGAACTCGTCGGGCCTGAACCTGGCCAATGAACAGCAACTGGCGTCGCTTGCCGCCGGTTTGCTGCGCAGCACACAATTCAGCTACACCGCATCCGCCACCGTGGCGGATGCGGCGTGCGGGTTTGTAGGGTCGACTTCAGTCGACCATGGCGGACTGAAGTCCGCCCCACAAACCACGCAGGCCGACGGCTGGCAAGCCGTGCTGAACCCGGCTGACCTGCGCGACCGGGTCGGCTGGGTGCGCCCGGCCACCGCTGCGGAGGTCGAACTGGCCGCCAGACGCGCTGCCAGTGCGGCCCAAATCTGGCAAGTGACACCGCCACAGGAGCGCGCCGCCTGTTTGAGGCGCGCCGCCGACCTGCTGGAGCAGCGCACACAAACCATTCTGGGTCTGATCGTACGCGAGGCGGGCAAGTCGTTGCCCAATGCGGTGTCCGAGGTACGCGAGGCGGTGGACTTCTTGCGTTATTACGCCGCCCAGGTGGACGCCAGCTTTGACAACGAGACCCACCGGGCGCTGGGTGTGGTGCTGTGCATCAGCCCCTGGAATTTCCCGCTGGCGATTTTTGCCGGCCAGGTGGCCGCCGCCCTGGCCAGCGGCAACTGCGTGCTGGCCAAACCGGCCGAACAAACGCCGCTGGTGGCCGATGTGATGGTCAAAATTTTGCACGAAGCCGGTGTGCCGCTGGATGCGGTGCAACTGGTGCCCGGTACCGGTGACGTGGTGGGCGCCGCGCTGGTGGCGCACCCGCTGGTAGCGGGGGTGATGTTTACCGGCTCGACCGAGGTGGCGCGCCTGATTGCGCAAACCCTCTCGCAACGTCTGAGCCGGCAGGGCCGCAGCATCCCGCTGATTGCAGAAACCGGGGGTCAAAACGCCATGGTGGTCGATTCGTCGGCACTGGCCGAGCAGGTGGTGGGCGACGTGTTGTCGTCGGCTTTTGACTCGGCGGGCCAGCGTTGCTCGGCCTTGCGCCTGTTGTGTGTACAGGAAGATGTGGCCGAACGTGTGCAGGGCATGATCAAGCAGGCCATGTGCGAGTGGGTCATGGGCAACCCGGACCACATGCACACCGACGTGGGACCGGTGATTGACGAAGACGCACGCGTGCAGATCGAACAACACATTGCCCGCATGCAGGCCGACGGCCAGCCGGTAACGCGCATGGCGCGCGACGAGAGCGCCGGCCAGGGCCATTTTGTGATGCCCACGCTGATTGAAATCGATGGCATTACACGCTTGCAGCGCGAGGTGTTCGGACCGGTGTTGCATGTACTGCGCTACCGGCGTGACGACCTTGACAAGGTGCTCGACGCTATCAACGCCACTGGCTATGGGCTGACCTTTGGTGTGCACAGCCGCATCGACGAAACCATTGCCCAAGTGACCAAAAAGGTGCAGGCCGGTAATATTTATGTGAATCGGAACGTGATTGGCGCCGTGGTGGGGGTGCAGCCGTTTGGCGGCATGGGCCTGTCGGGTACCGGGCCCAAAGCGGGTGGCCCGCTGTATTTGTACCGTTTGTTGCAGGCCGACGAGACGCAAAACAACCCGGCCCTCAGCGCACTGGCAGACTCGCCCGCTTGTCGGGTACTCGTGCCCGCGATTGGCGAGCGGCAACAAAGTGAGCCTGCCAGCCTGCAAGCCTTGGCGCTGCTGCTGGACTGTTTGCAAGGGATGGCCTTGGTCACACCTGTGGCTGAACTGGGCCATTTTGACGCAGTGCAGGCCAGCGCCGCCTGCGACGCCTACCTGGCCTGTACCGTGCTGGGCCAAACCTTCAAGCTGCCCGGCCCAACGGGGGAATCGAACCGTTACCAGTTGCTGCCGCGCGGAGCCGTCTGGGCTGTGCCACGCACCGCACTTGGGCTGGTGAATCAATTGGCGGCAGCCCTGGCCAGCGGCAACCGCTGCTGGCTGGAGACCCCGGCCGCAGACAGTGTTGTGGCGCGCTTGCTCAACACGTTGCCGCCTGAAGTCAAAGCCTTTGTACAGCTGTGCAGTGCAGGGCAATTGCACAACGAACCCCATTTGAGTGCCTTGTTGTTCGAGGGAGATGGTGATGCCTTGCAAGCCCTCTTGCCCCAGGTGGCACAGCGGGCCGGTGCCCTGGTGCGTATTGAAAGCCTGACACCCGCGCAGTTGGCAGCCGGTGCCCACTACGACCTGAGCGCCTTGATGCACGAGCAGAGTATCAGCACCAACACCGCAGCCGCAGGCGGCAACGCGCAGTTGATGACGATGGGTTGATTTTTATAAAAAAGGAGCCATTGATGATATTCAAGATACCACCATGAGTTATCGGAAATTTGTTGGGTCTTTGTAGGGTCGACTTCAGTCGACCATGGCGGACTGAAGTCCGCCCCACAACCGCCCAATACCGGTTAAGCCATGACAGTAATTTTCTGTGTTCAATCCAACATTCACTTTTTCAGGAAACCCCTATGAAACCAAGCTCCACACTTTTACCCCTGATGGGCGCGTTAACGCTGGCTTTTGCCAGCCAGGCATATGCCCAGGAACAAACGGTCGTGATCGGCCTGACCGGCCCCTTGTCGGGCTCCAACGCCTTTGCCGGCAAGGACAACGAAAACGGCGTGCGCCTGGCCATTGAAGACCTCAACAACAAAAAGATCACGGTCGGCGGCAAGATGATCAAGTTCGAGCTGCAGTCCGAAGACGACCAGTGCGACCCGCGTGCGGGGGTCATGGTGGCGCAAAAGCTGATGGACAGCAACGTGAAATTTGTCATGGGCCCGTACTGCTCGGGTGTGGCGGTACCGGCATCGCGCCTCTACAACCAGGGCGGCGCCATGATGTCTACCGTGGGCACCAACCCCAAAGTGACCCTGGGCGGTTACGCCAATGTGTTCCGCATCATTGCCAGCGACAACCAGATTGGTGCCAGCATGGCGTCTTATGCGTCCAAGGTGCTCAAGCTGAAAACCGTGGCCGTGATCGACGACCGTACCGCTTTTGGTCAGGGTGTGGCCGAAGAATTTACCAAGGAAGCCAACAAACTGGGGTTGAACGTGGTGGCCAAGGAGTTCACCACCGACAAGGCCACTGACTTTACCGCCATCCTGACCAGCCTGAAGGCCAAAAAGCCCGAGGCCATTTTCTTTGGTGGTTATGCACCCCAGGCCGGCCCGATGGCGCGCCAGATGCAGCAACTGGCCGTGAAAGCCAAATTGTTGGGTGGCGACACGCTTTGCAGCCCCGAAATGGGCAAGCTCGGGGGTGATGCGGTCAATGACGTGGTGTTTTGTGCCCAAGGCGGCTCAATCCTGGACAAGGCCGCCAATGGCCCGGCTTTCAAGGCCAAGTTCAAAAAGCGCTTTGGCCTGGACCCCGATGTGTATGCCGCGCCTTTTTATGACCAGACCATGTTCATTGGCGAGTCGATCCAAAAAACCAACTCGATTGACCCCAACAAGGTGGGTGCCGAGATCTACAAGGCCAGCTACAAGGGCATTGCCGGCACCTACGCCTATGACGACAAGGGCAACATGAAGCAGGCCCCGATCACGGTGTACACCTTTAAAAACACCGTGCCTGTGCCGCTGGCAAGTTATTGAGGTCAATCAGCCCAGCATGACCGGGATGCGCTTGCGGCCAAAGTGGCCGCATGTCGCATCGAAGCGGCCAGCCACGGCGCTGTCGCAGTTCGGGCAGTGGCCCGAGGGAGTGAGCCGGTAGTCATTGATCTGGTACCAGTCACGCACAATCAAAGGCGCCTTGCAGTTGGGGCAAAAGGTGGTGTCGCCCAGGGTGTTGTGGACATTGCCGGTATAGACGTAGTGCAAGCCTTGTTGCAAGGCAATGCTGCGGGCGCGCACCAGCGTGGCTACCGGCGTCTGGGGCACGTCCCCCATTTTGTAGTCGGGGTGAAATGCCGAGAAGTGCAGCGGCACGTCGGCCCCCAGCTCTTTTTTGATCCAGCGACACATGGCCGTGAGCTCTTCGGCAGAGTCGTTGCGCCCCGGAATGAGCAAGGTGGTGAGTTCCAGCCAGACCCGGGTTTCGTGCTTGAGGTAGAGCAGGGTGTCGAGCACCGGCTGCAGGTGCGAACTGGTGAGCTTGAAGTAAAAGTCTTCGGTAAACGCCTTCAGGTCGACGTTGGCGGCGTCCATCCTGGCGAAAAATTCGCGCCGAGGCTGCGCATGGATGTAGCCCGCCGTCACCGCCACGGTCTGGAGTCCCAGGGCGTGGCAGGCGTCGGCGGTGTCCATGGCGTACTCGGCAAAAATCACCGGGTCGTTGTAGGTAAAGGCCACGCTCTTGCAGCCGTGCTGGCGCGCCGCCTGGGCAATGGCCTCGGGCGAAGCCTGGTCCATCAGGCTGTCCATGTCGTGCGATTTGCTGATGTCCCAGTTCTGGCAGAACTTGCAGGCCAGGTTGCAGCCCGCCGTGCCAAAGGAAAACACACTGCTGCCGGGGTAGAAGTTGTTGAGCGGCTTTTTCTCGATCGGGTCGATGCAAAAGCCAGAGGAGCGCCCGTAAGTGGTCAGAATCATCTGCTCACCCTGGCGCATGCGCACAAAACAGGCGCCGCGCTGACCCTCGTGCAGCTTGCAGTCGCGCGGGCACAGGTCGCACTGCAGGCGACCATCCTCGATCTTGTGCCAATAGCGGGCAGGGTAGTTGGATGCCTCTACCTTCATGATGTGCCCTTGGCTTCCTTGAATTTGCTCACGGTGTAACGCTGCAGCCGAACGCCGGGCGCCCAAAAATCAGGCGCCAGCCCAGCCTTGTGTTTCAGATGGGCCATGAACTCACCCGCGTCAGGTAATTGCTCCCACACCTGCGGCAAAAATGTGCTGCGGTAACGCCCGAACTCAAACACCACGCCGTCAACCCCCGGGCGCAGCTGCGCCAGTGCGTGGGCCTCAGAGGTAAACGGCAGGGGCTGCATGGCAGACAGCACCGAGACCTCGACAGTGGTGATGTCAAGCTCGGCCAAGGTCAACGGGGCAAAGCGTGGGTCATGCAGGGCGGCGGCAACGGCATTTGCCTGAATATCTTTGATGAGCGGTCGATGTGCTTGCAGCGAACCAATACAACCGCGTAATTGCCCGTGCTGGCTCAAGGTGACAAAACTGGCCCCCGAGGCTTGCAGCACATCGGCCGACTGGCCGACAGGCTCAGGCGGTACTACCGCTTGCCCCAGCACATTCGAGATGGCGGCGCGGGCGATCTGCAACAGCAGTTGGCCGTGCGCGCTTGGTAAGTCGGTGTCAATGTGCATGGGATTCTCCTGAAGTAAAAGCCAGCGCCGCGTAACCCACCACGCGGCCCTTGTCACCCGCCGTGTCGCCTGAGTTGCACAGCCCCAGCAGTTGCGGCTGCAGATGATGCCGCTGGGCCGCCAGCAGCATGCCGTTGACCGGGGTGGCGCCGCAGGCCTGCTGGTGGTTCAGGTTGGACTGCAACTGCAGGATGCCTTGCACCGTTTCGCTGTCTTTGGCACGTGCGACGGCATAGGGCAAAAAGTGCGACAGGTCGGAGCTGATCACAATCAGCGTCTCGTCACCGCCCCAGAGTGCATCCAGCACCTGGGCCACCTCTGCCGGCGTGGCGTCTCCCACCGCCAGCGGCAGCAGTTTGAAGTGGTCGAGCGCCAACTGCAAGAAGGGCAATTGCACTTCCAGAGAATGCTCCTGTGCGTGCGCCGCCGGGCTCACCACCACCTGGGGCAGCGACCGAATTGCTGCCACCGCGTCCTGGTCAACCTCAATTTGCCCCAAAGGCGTGGCAAAGTAGTCAGCACCGGGCAAAGCCAGGCCACGCACCGGCACGCGGTGCACCGGCCCGAGCAACACCACACGCCGGATGGTTTGGCGCACACCGGCGAGCTGCGCATAGGCCTGCGCTGCGGTAGCGCCCGAGTAGATGTAGCCCGCATGGGGCACGATCAGTGCTTTGGGCGCTGGCGTCGGCGTGCTGGCGGGGTCAGCACCCAGCCTGGCAGCGGCCAGCATGGCCAACACATCGTGAGACAGGGTTTGGCTGCCCCCCGGGTAAAAGGTCCCGGCGACAGCAGGCGGGCGGATTGGGTGCATATTTACTCCCTATGTCTAAGAAACTTGTCTTGCCCATAGATATTGGGTTGACCTGTTGTCAAATCAAGATAGCGCCAAACCTCTGTTGGGCAATTTTCATCGCATATGATGCAGAAAACACAAGAAAGGTCGGGGTGGGCATGAACGAGATTATGCGTTTGTATCGATACAGAAGTTTGCTGGGTAACGCGCGAACTTTTCCCGCTGTCAAGTTGGTGGGCGCGCTTCGGGCACATAGTCATCTATGTTGAAAATGTCTGATTCGCGGCTTTGACACAGCGAAAAGATGATCAACACAAGAAATCAAAAACCAAGTGCTGCCGCACCAACATTGGACGGCTTCGCCTATTGGGGCAAGGCTCGCCCGGCGGATGGTGCACCTGACCTGCATCTGCTGCCCTATCACAGTCTCGACGTGGCAGCCGTCGGACGTGTTTATCTGCAACGTACACCAGCACTGATGGCCTGGCTAAGCGATCAACTTGGCGTTACAGACAACGAAGCTATATGTGACTGGGTGGCGTTTTGGCTGGCCTTGCACGATCTGGGCAAGTTTTCGATCAGTTTCCAGGGGCAACGTGCTGATCTGGCGG
>MESQ01000063.1:33774-34044 GCA_001771065.1 Burkholderiales bacterium RIFOXYD12_FULL_59_19
GGTGAAGCGCCAACGAGCGTCTTTGCTGGAGTGCGCCATGACAGTCTGGGCATGCAGTTCTGGACTGACCATGTTCAACGGAGAGCGGAAGACGGGGCGTGGTTTGGTGATGACCTCGATGTTTTCGATGGAATTCAATGCTGGGTTCGTGCAGTGACTGGTCATCATGGGCAGCCTCCGTTAAGTCAGGTTGACCACCTTGCATCGCACTTTCGCCCCCGCGATGTCGCTGCCGCCCAAGGGTTTGTGGATGCAATGCGTGAGCTGTTG
>MESQ01000063.1:34061-34322 GCA_001771065.1 Burkholderiales bacterium RIFOXYD12_FULL_59_19
CGCCATACCGGCCGCTGTAAGTGCAGAGGCATTCGAGCGCATCAGCCGGACGCTATCTTGGTGGATCGCTGGCTTGGCTGTGCTGGCGGACTGGGTGGGCTCTAACGCTGATATCTTCAAGTACTGTGACAGGCCAGCCACCTCGTTGAATGCTTACTGGCAAGAGGCCCGGCGATTGGCAGAAGTCGCCTTATCGCACTCAGGGGTCTTGCCTGCTGGGCGGCAAGCCCAACGACCATTCAGTGAACTGTTTCCAACCAT